>CAZZPE010000096.1:0-1812 GCA_964655855.1 uncultured Bifidobacteriaceae bacterium | reverse complement strand
CCCCGATTCCTCCAGCGGCAGTTATTTCTGGGCGGCGGGATGGATTGCGGGCAATCCGGCTTCCGACGAGCCCAACCCGGTGACCGTGGCGCGCTGGCCGATTTTCGGGGCGGGCTTCCAGATTGACACGAAGTTTGCCAACTACCGTGTTCTGCCGGAAACCATTTCCCGCCAGACCGATCTCGGCGACAGCATCATGACGGCCATTGTCATCGCGCCGTTTGCCGGCCACCCGGTGAAATTCACGGACCTGGGCCGGCTGCGCCTGCAGGAATGCGAGCGCGTCGTCGCGTTGCGGACGGAGCTGGCCAAATGCGGCGGGAAAGTGGTTGAGGAAGGCAACACGCTCACGGCCTGGCCCTCGCCGCTGCACGGCGCGGAGATCGAAACCTATGGCGACCACCGCATGACCATGTGTTTCGCGGTGCTGGGATTGAAAGTTCCCGGCATCAAAATCAAAAACCCGGCGTGCGTGAAAAAAACATTCCCGAATTTTTTCCAGAAACTCGCCGGGCCGCCACCGCAGGGATTGGGCGCGACAATTTGGGAAATCAAAAACGGCCTGCGGACGCGGAAATTGAGCGGCGAGGATCTGTTTGCGGAATGATGGGGTTACATCGTTGAATCGTTGCGCCGTTGTGCCATGCGGCGGTTCGGTTCAGCGAATCTCGGTTTGACGATTTAACAATTGAACGATTTGCGACATTTGAAAAAACAACCGATTGTCATTGCGATTGACGGCACGAGCGCCAGCGGCAAGAGCACGAACGCCAAGCTTGTTGCCCGGGCACTCGGCTACGTTTACGTGGACACCGGCGCGATGTATCGCACGCTGGCGTGGCATTGCCTGAAAACAAACGTGGACGTGCATGACGCCAGGCTTGTCGCCAGCGCCTGCCGCCATTGGAAAACTGATTTGTGCTGTGTGGAGAAGGACGGGCTGCGTGTGGTGCGCCTGCTGGTGGACGGCTATTTTCCCGAAAAGGAAATCCGCCTGCCGGATACCGCCGCCGCCGTGTCGCATGTGGCCGCCGTGCCAAAGGTGCGCGGGTGGATGGTCAAACGCCAGCGCGAGTGCCTCGAATTCGGCAACCTCGTGATGGAGGGCCGCGACATCGGGACGAATGTCTTCCCGGAAACGGATTTCAAGTTTTACCTAGACGCGCAACTGGCGGAGCGCACGCGCCGCCGCACCGCCGACGGGGTGAATGAAAACCTCGCCGCGCGCGACCAGCGCGACAGCCAGCGTGCTGTTGCTCCGCTGATGGTCGCCCTCGGTGCAAAAGTCATCAACAACTCAAACCTCACCTCCGAGCAGACAAGCGCGATGATTTTGAAGGAAATCCGCGCCCAGCTCGCGCAAAAGCGATGATGGAAGATTGAGGATGGAGAATAGCAATTACATCCCGCAAACCGCCGTTTCCATCTTCCATCTTCCATCCTCCATTTTCGTCTTATGAATTTTTCCTATCGCCTTGGCTGGCTTGGATTCCGCCTGATGTATGCAACGTATTTCCGCTGGAGCGTTTTCAATCCGGAGCGCGTGCCGCTGACCGGCGCGGTCATTCTCGCCTCAAACCATGCGAGCTTTCTCGACCCGCCGCTGGTCGGTTCAGGCCTCAAACGCGGCATCAACTACCTCGCGCGCGAATCCCTGTTCCGGTTTCCGGGCGTCGGCGCGCTGCTGCGCTCGTGGAACGCCGTGCCGGTGGATCGCGACGGCGGCGGCGCGGCGGGATTGAAGGCGATTCTGGACCGGCTGCTCGCCGGCGGCGGCATCATTTTGTTTCCCGAAGGCACGCGCACGCGCGA
>CAZZPE010000095.1:0-2243 GCA_964655855.1 uncultured Bifidobacteriaceae bacterium | reverse complement strand
GTCGAGCTTGAGCAAAATCCACTTGTCGTCGGACGTGAGCAGCTTGGGATCAATTTCGCCCTGCACTTCAAATAGTGGCACAGGCATCTTGCCTGTGAGTTGCGAAGATTCTTCAGGAACACACAGGCAAGATGCCTGTGCCACTATTTGCCGGAAGCGGCAGGCGTTCCAGAGCTTGTTGCAGAAATTGCGGCCCAGCTCGACGTTCTGTTCGTCGAACAAAATGTCCTGGCCGAGCGGCGCGGCGCGCATCACGCCGAAGCGGAGCGCGTCGGCGCCGTATTTGCCGATGAGGTCGAGCGGATTGGGCGAATTGCCGAGGCTCTTGGACATCTTGCGCCCCTGCTTGTCGCGGATGATGCCGGTGAAATAGACATTTTGGAACGGCATCTCGCCCATGAATTCGTAGCCGGCCATGATCATGCGCGCGACCCAGAAGAAAATGATGTCCGGCCCGGTGACGAGGTCGGCGGTCGGATAAAATTTCTTCAACGTGCCGGTCTGCTCCGGCCAGCCCATCGTCGCAAACGGCCACAGCCATGAGCTGAACCAGGTGTCGAGCACGTCGGGGTCTTGCTGCCAACCATTGCCAGGCTGGTGTTCCTGAATGCGTGTAAATGCGGCCTCACGATTGACATCGGGGATTAATTGGCGTAGTAGTATGTTGGCGTCTGATGTAGGCCGGTCGCGCAACACTCCATCTTCGGAGAGCCGCCCCGGAGATTTACCGTCGGACGCTTTTATTTTTTCCGCTTCATGGTCATAAACCCGCGAGCCGTCCTGATATTCCTTGACGGTGATTTTCACCGCGATCAGCGCGCCTTCATGAAGCATGGCGGCGAACAACTGAAGCACGCGTTTGATTTCCGGGATTCTCGGTTCATGCCAGGTCTCACCCACAAATACTGCTGTTTGAATTAAATCGGGAAGGACTGTGGCGGCGACAATATTCTCAATGCCCGGATGGCTAAAGGCGTGTTTGAGACCAGACTTGGTCACGATGAAATCGTAGCCGGTGTCAAAATTGCGGAATGATTTGTTCAGCCAGCCGCGTTCTTCAAGAAACTTCCACGCCGCTTCACGTGCTTCGTGGATGGCCGTGTGCGGAACCTGATCTTTTCCCACTTCAACCACGGTCATTTTTTTGCCATCCAGCAGAGCAATTCCTGATTGGTTATACCACACCGGAATCCGGTGCCCCCACCAAAGCTGGCGGCTGATGCACCAGTCCTGCAAACCGCCCATCCAGTAGTCGTAAACCTTCGCCCAGCGGTCGGGATGAAATTTCATCTCACCCTTCGCCACCACCGCGCGGGATTTTTCCACACTCGGATATTTCAGGAACCATTGCTCGCTCAAGCGCGGCTCGATCGGCACATCGGCGCGTTCGCTGTAGCCGACGTTGTTCGTGTAAGGCTCCTCCTTCACCATCGCGCCCAGCTCCGTCAGCTTTTCCACGGCGACCTTGCGCGCCTTGAAACGGTCAAGCCCCTTCAAATCCATGCCGGCCAGTTCGTTCATGTGGCCGTCGGCGGTGATGACCTCGATTTGCGCGAGCTGGTGCCGCATGCCGATTTCAAAATCCGCCTTGTCGTGCGCCGGCGTCACTTTGAGCACGCCGGTGCCGAACTCAAATTCCACATGCTCGTCGCCGATAACCGGAATGAGCTTCTGTTCGCGCGGCAATTCCACCGGCAGCGGACGCACGACCTGCTTGCCGATGAGATGCGCGTAACGCGGGTCTTTCGGATTCACGGCCACGGCGGTGTCGCCGGGAATGGTTTCCGGCCTCGTTGTGGCAATCGTCAGAAAAGTTCCCGGCGCTCCGGCCACTTCGACCTTGAAATAATAAAGGAACCCTTTTTGTTCCTTCATCACCACTTCTTCGTCGGACAACGCCGTGAGCGACGCGGGACACCAGTTGACCATGCGCTTGCCGCGATAAATGAGCCCTTTTTTGTAAAGCTCCACGAACACCTTTTGCACGCAGCGCGAATATTCCGCATCCATCGTGAACCGTTCGCGCGTCCAGTCGCACGATGCGCCGAGCTTCTTGAGCTGCTGGATGATGATGCCGCCGTGCTTTTCCTTCCAGGCCCAGACGCGTTCGAGAAATTTTTCGCGGCCCAAATCGTCGCGATGCCGGATTTCTCCGGATTTTTTCAGCGTGCGCTCGACGACGGTCTGCGTGGCGATGCCGGCGTGGTCGGTGCCGGGCAGCCAGAGGACTTCCTTGCCGTCCA
>CAZZPE010000094.1:0-2861 GCA_964655855.1 uncultured Bifidobacteriaceae bacterium | reverse complement strand
GTGGCGATGCCGGCGTGGTCGGTGCCGGGCAGCCAGAGGACTTCCTTGCCGTCCATGCGCGCCTTGCGGGCGAGAATGTCCTGGATCGTGTTGTTGAGGACGTGGCCCATCGTGAGCACGCCGGTGACGTTCGGCGGCGGGATGACGATGGAATACGCGGGCTTGACGGATTTTTCGTTCGCGACGAAAAATTTTCCATCCAGCCAGAATTGATACCATTTGTCCTCAACGGACTGCGGTTCGTAAGCTTTTGAAATTTCTGACATAGTTAAACAGCCACAGAGTCACAGAGACGCAGAGAAAAGAATTTTCAAACTGTTTTCACTCTGCGGCCCGGTGTCTCGGTGGCAAAATTATTTCTTCAGCAACGCGAACTCGATGCTGTCCACGAGCGCCTGGAGGCTGGCTTCGATGATGTTTTCGCTCACGCCAACGGTGCCCCAGCCGCGCCTGCCGTCGGTGGATTCGATGAGCACGCGCGTTTTGGCGGCGGTGCCGGTGGCGGTGTCGAGGATGCGCACCTTGTAATCGGTGAGCGTCACGCGTTCGAGCTGCGGGAAAAATTTCACCAGCGCGCGGCGCAACGCGGCGTCCAGCGCGTTCACCGGGCCGCCGCCCTCGGCGACCGTGTGGGCGACCTCATTGCCGACGCGGACGTGGACGGTTGCCTCGCAAACCGACTTGTTGTTGTCGCGACGCATGGACACATGGTAGGCCTCCACCTTGAACGGTAGCCTGCGTTTCCCCAAAGCTTCCTGAATGCGTAGTGCGAGCGACGCCTCGGCGGCCTCGAATTCGTAGCCTTCGTGCTCCAGTTCCTTGATGCGGTTCAGAATCGGCTTCAACTCCGGCGTGTCGTTGGTGAGCTTGAAGCCGAGTTCCTGCGCCTTGATGATGATGTTGCTCCGGCCGGCGAGGTCGCTGATGAGCACGGTGCGCCGGTTGCCGACGAGCGCCGGGTCAATGTGTTCGTAGCTCGACGCGAGCTTTTGCACGGCGTTGACGTGCGCGCCGCCCTTGTGCGCAAAAGCGGACGAGCCCACCCACGGCTGGCGCGGGCTGTGGCGCAGGTTCGCAATTTCGTCCACGAACTGCGAAAGCTCCTTCAGCTTCGGCAGCGATGTCGCGGGCACGCAGGTTTTTTTCAGCTTTAATGCGATGCACGGAATGACGCTGGTTAGATTGCAGTTGCCGGTGCGTTCGCCGTAGCCGTTGATGGTGCCCTGCACATGAACCGCGCCGGCGTCCAGCGCGGCCAGCGCGTTCGCCACGCCCAGCCCGATGTCGTCGTGCGTGTGGATGCCGACCTGGCAGTTCAGTTTGCCGACGGCGGTTTTCGTGATGGCGGCAATTTCGCCCGGCAGGCAGCCGCCATTCGTGTCGCACAGCACGATGAAATCCGCTCCCGCCTTTTCGGCCGCCTGCCAGGTGGCGACGGCGTATTCGGGATCAAGCTTGTAGCCGTCGAAGCAATGCTCGGCGTCATAGACGACGAATTTGCCGTGGTCCTTGAGAAATTTCACCGTGTCGCCGATCATCGCCAGGTTTTCGTCGGGCGTGCAGCGCAGGACTTCCTTGACGTGCAGCATGGAAGTTTTGCCAAAGATCGTCACGACCGGGGTGCCGGCCTCGATGAGCAGCCGCACCTGGTCGTCCTGCTCGACCGGCACGCCCTTTTTGCGCGTGGAGCCAAACGCGGCGAGCCGGGCGTTCTTGAATTTCCGCTTTTTCGCCTCGGCAAAAAATTCGATGTCCTTGGGATTGCTGCCCGGCCAGCCGCCTTCAATGTAATGAACCCCGAACGCGTCGAGCTTCTCGGCGATGCGGAGCTTGTCCGCGAGCGAGAAATTGATGCCTTCGCCCTGGCTGCCGTCGCGCAGGGTCGTGTCATAGATTTCAACCTGGGGTTTCATAAATGGCCGTTAAAACGGAAAAGCATTATCCCTGAATCCGGCGGCAGTGGCAAACCCCAAAAGCAGGGCGGAAGCGCGTGTTTCACACCGGGGTTTTTGAGTTAAGTTGGACTGCTTATTCAGATTAGGAAGTATTCATTGTGTCAATTATTGCGTGACAAGCGCCACGGCATCGGTAATTTTACGGCACCATTTTATGAGCACGCAAACCCGCTTCACGCTGGCCCAGTCGGACATTCCAAAACAATGGTATAATCTTCTGGCGGATTTTCCCGAACCGCTGCCGCCGCCGCTGCATCCGGGGACCCGGCAGCCGCTTCCGCCGGAGGCGTTGCTCGCGATTTTTCCGGAAAATCTGGTGAAGCAGGAAATGTGTCCCGACCGGTGGGTGGAAGTGCCCGATGAGGTTCGCGACATTTATGCGCTGTGGCGGCCCACGCCGCTGCTGCGCGCGGTGCGCTTTGAAAAGGCGCTCCAGACGCCGGCGCATATTTATTACAAATACGAGGGTGCCAGCCCGGCCGGCAGCCACAAGCCCAACACCGCCGTGGCGCAGGCGTATTACAACAAGGTCGCCGGCACCAAGCGACTCGCCACCGAAACCGGCGCGGGCCAGTGGGGATCGTCGCTGGCGCTGGCCTGCAAACTCTTCGGTCTCGAATGCAACGTCTACATGGTCAAGGTCAGCTACCAGTCGAAGCCGTATCGCCGGATGCTCATGCACACCTGGGGCGCGACGGTGCATCCAAGCCCGAGCGACCAGACCGAATTCGGACGCAAAATACTGGCCGAGGATCCGGATTGTCCCGGCAGCTTGGGCATTGCCATCAGCGAGGCGGTTGAGGACACCGTCAAGCATCCGGACACGAAATACGCGCTGGGCAGCGTGCTGAACCACGTCTGCCTGCACCAGACGGTCATCGGCCAGGAAGCCATCAAGCAAATGGA
>CAZZPE010000093.1:0-3295 GCA_964655855.1 uncultured Bifidobacteriaceae bacterium | reverse complement strand
GCATAAACGAACGCCTTGCCCTGGTCCGTCGTGTCGTGAATCGCATCGTGGCTGGGTGTTGGATTTTCAATGCCGAGATCATTGTGGTCGTAGCTGCCGTCCATGAAATAATTCCATTTTCCCTGCGTGCCGCCGTATTCAAAGCTCGACCGGACGGTGTCATAGCTGCCGCCATACATTTCCGCCGCGCCGCCGTTTTCAAACGCGCCGCTCTTGGTCTGAATGTCCACGACGCCGGCCGTGCGGAAACCATAAGCCGCCGGCAGCGAGCCGGTGATCAGCCGCATGGATTCCACGAAACGCGGATCCAATTCCAGCCCGAATCCCGTGATGCCCTCCGGCAACAGCACGTCATTGATGCGGTATTGCAGGTTCGCGTGCTCGCCGCGGACGTGCAAATCGCCGTTTGCCGCCGAATCCTGCGCCACGCCCGGCGCGCGCAGAACGACCTCATTGAACGGCGCATTGGCACCCTGCGACAAGGTTTCGATCTGCGCTTCGGTGAAGGTGTGCGCCGTCGCGCCCAGATCGGGAATGATTTGGTCCCTCGCCTTGTCCAGCTTGCCCACGACGGTGATGTTGCCAAGCTGGGTGACGTTGGTTGAACTGCCTGATGTGCCGGCGTTCGCCATCGCCACATTGTTCGTCTGTCCCAGCGCCGTTCCGCCACAGGACAGCGCCACCGACGAAATCACCGCCCAATGCAATTTTTCACGGCCCCGATTTTTTCTTTCTGCATAAATTTTCATAGGCTTTCAAATTTGGTTTCTAGGTTAATTCAACGAACCCACAGGGGTTCGCACTTCGAGAAACGCCACGAGGCGCTCACAAAGATTTGGTTACAGGAAACGACTTTCAGGCGAAGCGAACAGTGTCCCGCCCGAAACCGGCGAATTAGGAAGCGACGCGGAGGACGGGCGGCGCTCGGCCAAGCGGAAGATTTTCAATGGCCGGGCTGAAAACGGAAAATTCCACGAGCACAGGTGTGACTTCAATCCAAGCCGCCGGCGCGACGACGGGAATGTCGCAAATTGGCGAATCAAACTGTCCATGCGCGATGGCGACGACGGCGCAATCGTCGTCATTGTCTGGAATCGTCCCGCCGTGCAGCCACGCGTGCAGCGGCGTGCAGATTTCTGCAGTCGCCATGAACAGCCATAGCGCGAGCGACAAAACCCCCGCGGCGAAGAAAATTCGTTCGCGCGTGCGGCGGTTGAATTGGATTTGCGCGTGCGGCATTCGTTTCAAATGGGAAAATGGACGGAAAGAATCATTTTTATTCCAGCAGGCCGATGATGACCGCCACCGCCAGCCCCGCCAGCAACGCCGCCGACAGCTTGAACCGGTCGTGGGAATGGAATTGCAGTTCCGGCAGCAGGTCGCTGCTGGCGATGCAGAGGAAAGTCCCGGCGCAAAACGCCAGCGCGCCACCGAGCAGCACTCCGTTGGAATCGGCAAACTGGCTCGCGCCAAAATAAAACAGGACCGCGCCCGCCGGACTCACCAGCGCGAACAGCACGTTCAGCAGATGCCGTGAAAACCGCGAGCTGCCGCCGGCCGTCATCAGGGTCGAGATCGCCAGCGCGTCGAACGGCTTGTGGAGAATCACCACCATGGCGACGCCCAGTCCCGCCAGCTTTGCGTGGCCGTGCGCGCCCGCCGCGACGGAAGCCGCCAGCGCCAGACCGTCGAACAGCGAGTGGAGCGACAATCCGAGCGCGGTGCCGATCCAGGAAAGCTGGTGCGCCGATTTGTCGGCCAGCGTGTGGGCGTGATGGTCGTGGTCGTGGTCGTGGTCGTGATTGTGTTCCTGCGCGTCGCAATCTTCGGGATCGCCTTCGGGCGAGTCGTGGTGGTGAAAGTGAAAAAAGCGCTGCAAAAAAAACATCGCGAGAAACCCGCCGAGCATCCATGACACTGTCCGGTCAATCGAGTGCAATTGTTCTTCCGCGTCCGGCAGGAAATGCAGCAGGGCGATGCCGAGCATCAGTCCGGCCACGAAGCTGGTCGCCAGTTGCAGGCGCGTGTGGGTGGGATGGATGATCAACAGCAGCCAGCCGCCCGCCAGCGAGGCCAGCAGGACCAGCACGCAATAAACCGTCAGCAGCCAGGCGGGTGTCAAGGTGGACATAATTTTAATTGCAAACCGTTTGCAATATAACAGACGCCCGGAACGCTGCAAGTTCTATTTTGGAATGGATCAGCGCAGGCATCGCGCCCGCGCCGTTGGCAAAACCGGCCGAAAAATCACGGTTTCTCCCGCCGCCGGGGCTGCTTTACCGCCCGCAGCACTGCTTGTATTTCTTGCCGCTGCCGCAGGGGCACGGGTCGTTGCGGCCGACCTTCGGGCCGGTGCGGACGGGCCGGGCTTTGGCTTGTGCTTCCTGTGCCGCCGCCGCCTCGCTGACGACGTCGCTGGCCTTGGGCTGCGCGCCGCCGGAGCTGGCGGTGGTGGTGCCGCCGAAGGCGCTCGCCGTCTGGTGCAGCAGCGTCTGTTGCGGCACGTTCCGCAGGAAATTTTCAAACGCCGCCATGCTGGACGCGCTGCGGAAGATGTTGTTGCAGATCTGCGTCTTCACGTTGACCATCAGCTCGTCGAACATCTTGAACGCCTCGGCCTTGTATTCCACGAGCGGATCGCGCTGGCCGTAACCGCGCAGGCCGATGCTGTAGCGCAGGCTGTCCATTTCGTAGAGATGATCCTGCCAGAGCCGGTCAATGGCGCTCAAGATGGTGAACCGCTCGACCTCCTTCAGAGCGTCGGGATTTTCGAAGCTGATCTTGATGTCGTAGGCCTTGCGCACGCTGTCGGAGATGAAATTGACCACGGCGAACTGCGCCGGGCTTAACCCGTCAAACAGCGAGCCGGTGACCGGCGCGTCCTTGCCGGCATCGGCGGCCTTGACGATTTCGGCCTCCGGCACGCCGAGCGGAAAATTCAGGTTCACCCAGTCGGCGAGCTGGCGGAGTTTCCATTCGCTGTGCTCGCCATCCGCCGTCGTGAACTCCATCACCTTCTCGACGACGACCTCCTCCATGATGTCCATCAGCCGGTCGCGCACGTCCTCGCCGTTGATGATGGAATTGCGGAAGTCATAAATCACCTGCCGGTGCTTGTTCATCACATCGTCATATTCGAGTGTGCGCTTGCGGATCTGGAAATTGTGCTGCTCGACCTTTTTCTGCGCGCTTTGGATGGAACGGTTCAGCCACGGATGCTTCAGCTCGTCGCCCTCCTCGAAGCCGATTTTCTCCATCATCTTCACGATGCGGTCGGAGCCGAACAGCCGCATCA
>CAZZPE010000092.1:0-3357 GCA_964655855.1 uncultured Bifidobacteriaceae bacterium | reverse complement strand
CATTCGCATTTGACGGTGTGCGAACACCGCCAGAGGAACTGGTGAATTCTGCCTCGCCGGAACTTGCGCTCCGGTTTCAGAGGAGCCGTGCCAACCAGCCTGGCCCGGCTTTTCCCCGGTCACCCGGGATTATCCTGGAACGTTCGACTCAATCTTTCGACCTCCGCCGCCCGCTCCGTTCTTTCAATGAACTGCATACACTCTAGCAAATTTCTTAATTCATTCAACAAATTGATATCCACAACTTGTTCACCAAACCAGGCAAATGAAAAGCACCCGAACATCGCAAACCAACCCGTCAAATCAAGGGGATTATCATTTCTGGAAACAAAATTATTCACAGCTTTTCAGGCCAAAAATAACCGCGGTGAACAAGTAACCGTTTCATGCCGCTGGCAATTCCTCGAAATAAGCAAAGAGCAAAGAGAAATGCAAAAGTCTCGAAAGCTGAAAGCAAGTGGCAGAACGCGTCATTGTTCCGGCTCTGTTTTTCGTTTGAACTCCACTGCTCTTTCATTGCCCCACGCGATGGGCTGATTAAACTATCCGCCGTGTCCAACGACAACACACTCAATTTTCTCGAAAGCACTGGCTGGGGCGGCGCCGCCCGCAAATCGATCACCGGCGATGCCTCCGCGCGCAAATATGTCCGCCTGCGAAAGAACGGACAAACCGCCATTCTGATGGACGCCTCGCGCTTGCCGGAAATCCTCGCGCCGTTCGTCCGCATTGACGCGCATCTCCGGCAGCTCGGTTTCAGTGCGCCGGAAATCCTTGCGCATGACGAGCCAAACGGCCTGCTCCTGCTGGAGGATTTCGGCGACATCACCTTCGCGCAACTGCTGGAGAAACCATGTAGCAGCCGAGGTAACGAGGCTCAAATTGAAATCGGCAATCGGCAATCGGCAATCGGCAATGAGACCGACCCTCCTCACATCGGCTCCTACAATTCAGAACAACTTTTCACCCTCGCCACCGATGTCCTGATTGCCCTCCACCGGCATCCGCAGGCCGTTCCGGAAAATCTCCGCGTCTATTCGCCGGAAAAAATGCTGGAGGACGTTGAATTGTTTCTGGACTGGCGCGCGCCGGGGATTTCCGGGATTGGCCGCGCCGGATTCAGGAAAGCCTGGCGCGACGTGCTGCCCGCCGCGCACGAGGTGCCGGCGTCGCTGCTCCTTCGCGATTATCATGCCGCCAACCTGATGCTGCTGCCCGACCGCGACGGCATCCGCCGGGCCGGGCTGCTGGATTTTCAGGACGCCTACCAAGGCCCGGTCACCTACGACCTCGTGTCGCTGCTCGAAGACGCGCGCCGCGACGTGCCGGAGGATTTGCGGAAGAAAATGATCGCCCGCTACCTCGCGCAATTTCCGTCGCTGGACCGCAATGCGTTTGAAACCTCGATGGCGATTCTGGCGACGCTGCGGCACACACGCGTGCTGGCGATTTTTGAAAAGTTGAGCCGCGAGGGGAAAACGGATTACAAAACCCGCCATTCGCCGCGCGTCGAACGCCTGTTGCAAAACGCCCTGCGCCATCCCATGCTGGCCGGCGTGAAACGCTGGTTTGAGGAATATGCCCGGCAAAATTAACAAAGCCATGGTGCTGGCCGCCGGTTACGGCACACGGCTCAAGCCGCTCACCGACCGTGTGCCCAAGCCGCTGGTGCCCGTTGCCGGACGGCCGATGATTGATTACGCCCTTGAAAAATTGCAGAGCTACGGCGTCCGCGAAATCGTCATCAACGTCTCGCACCTCAAGGACCAACTTGTCGCGCACCTCGCGGATCGGAAGCATCTCCCGATCAAAATCTCCGAGGAAGCCGAGCCGCTCGAAACCGGCGGCGGACTGAAAAAGGCGCAAACACTGCTCGGCGACGAACCGGTCTTCGTCATCAACAGCGACATTATCTGGACCGACGACCTGCCGCGACGGGGCGCGAGCACGGCGGACGGCAAAACCGCGCTAACCCGTCTGGCGCGCCATTGGGACGACGCGAAAATGGATTTCCTGTTGCTGGCGCAATCCAAGGCCCGCGCGGTCGGCCACGACAAGGGCGAGGATCATTTGTTCATCAAGCCCGGCAACACGATTGGCTGGAACGACGCCGACGCGCCCTACATCATCGCCGGCATCGGCATTTTTCATCCGCGCGTTTTGCGTGACGCACCGGACGGGAAATTTTCCGTAAAAATCCTCTGGCACCGGGCGCTTGCTCAAAACCGTCTCTTCTGCCTGCCGCACCACGGCCGGTGGTTCCAGACCGGCACCATCGGGGACATCAAGGCAACGGAAACCGCCCTGGCTTCTTTGGCGTGAACGGTTCGTCTTTCATTGCCCAAAGCCGGCGCGTGGTTAAACTGTGCGCGTGAAATCCATTGGCGCGGTTTATCTGGTCGGTGCCGGACCCGGCGACGCGGGGCTGCTTACGCTGCGCGGCGCGGAATTGCTCCGCCGCGCCGACGTGGTGCTTTACGACGCGCTCGTCAACCCCGCCCTGCTCCGCCTCGCCCCGCCGTCCGCCGAATTCATTGCGCGCGGCCACAACATGACGATGCCGCAGGAGGAAATCACCGCGCTGCTCGTCGCCCGGGCGCGCGCGGGCAAATGCGTCGTCCGGCTCAAGGGCGGCGACCCTTACATCTTCGGTCGCGGCGGCGAGGAGGCGGAGGCGCTGGCGGCGGCGAAAATCCATTTCGAAGTCGTGCCGGGCGTCTCGTCCGTCGTGGCGGCGGCGAATTACGCGGGCATTCCGCTCACGCACCGCGGGCATTGCTCCAGCTTTACGGTCTTCACCGGCCACGGCGAATCGGCGGATGCGGCCACGGCGCTGCGTTACGAACAAATTGCCAAAATCCCCGGCACCAAGGTCGTGCTCATGGGCACGGAAAATCTCGGCGACTGGACCAAATCGCTCATCGCGCACGGGATGCCGCCGGAAACGCCGGTGGCCGTCGTCCAATGGGGCACACTTGGCAGACAAAAATCAGTTTCCGGCACGCTGGCGACGATTGCCAAACTGGCAGCGGAGAAACAGATCGTTCCGCCGACGCTCACCATCGTCGGCGACGTGGTGAAGCTGCGCGGGAAATTGAATTGGTTTGAAAACCTGCCGCTGTTCGGAAAACGAATCGTCGTCACCCGGCGCACGGGACAGGCCGGAAAGTTTGCACAGCGGCTCGCGGAATTGGGCGCGGACGTGATCGAAGTGCCGACCATCCGGCTCACGCTGCCGGTGGAAAAGGACGCCATCGTGGACGCGCTGCTGGAATTGAACGCCTACGACTGGCTGGTGTTCACGAGCGCGAACGGCGTGACGGCGTTCTTCGATTTGTTCTTCAAGCGCTTTCACGA
>CAZZPE010000091.1:0-3380 GCA_964655855.1 uncultured Bifidobacteriaceae bacterium | reverse complement strand
TCACGCCGTTCGCGCTCGTGAACACCAGCCAGTCGTAGGCGTTCAATTCCAGCAGCGCGTCCACGATGGCGTCCTTTTCCACCGGCAGCGTGAGCCGGATGGTCGGCACTTCGATCACGTCCGCGCCCAATTCCGCGAGCCGCTGTGCAAACTTTCCGGCCTGTCCCGTGCGCCGGGTGACGACGATTCGTTTTCCGAACAGCGGCAGGTTTTCAAACCAATTCAATTTCCCGCGCAGCTTCACCACGTCGCCGACGATGGTGAGCGTCGGCGGAACGATCTGTTTCTCCGCTGCCAGTTTGGCAATCGTCGCCAGCGTGCCGGAAACTGATTTTTGTCTGCCAAGTGTGCCCCATTGGACGACGGCCACCGGCGTTTCCGGCGGCATCCCGTGCGCGATGAGCGATTTGGTCCAGTCGCCGAGATTTTCCGTGCCCATGAGCACGACCTTGGTGCCGGGGATTTTGGCAATTTGTTCGTAACGCAGCGCCGTGGCCGCATCCGCCGATTCGCCGTGGCCGGTGAAGACCGTAAAGCTGGAGCAATGCCCGCGGTGCGTGAGCGGAATGCCCGCGTAATTCGCCGCCGCCACGACGGACGAGACGCCCGGCACGACTTCGAAATGGATTTTCGCCGCCGCCAGCGCCTCCGCCTCCTCGCCGCCGCGACCGAAGATGTAAGGGTCGCCGCCCTTGAGCCGGACGACGCATTTGCCCGCGCGCGCCCGGGCGACGAGCAGCGCGGTGATTTCCTCCTGCGGCATCGTCATGTTGTGGCCGCGCGCAATGAATTCGGCGGACGGCGGGGCGAGGCGGAGCAGGGCGGGGTTGACGAGCGCGTCGTAAAGCACCACGTCGGCGCGGCGGAGCAATTCCGCGCCGCGCAGCGTAAGCAGCCCCGCGTCGCCGGGTCCGGCACCGACCAGATAAACCGCGCCAATGGATTTCACGCGCACAGTTTAACCACGCGCCGGCTTTGGGCAATGAAAGACGAACCGTTCACGCCAAAGAAGCCAGGGCGGTTTCCGTTGCCTTGATGTCCCCGATGGTGCCGGTCTGGAACCACCGGCCGTGGTGCGGCAGGCAGAAGAGACGGTTTTGAGCAAGCGCCCGGTGCCAGAGGATTTTTACGGAAAATTTCCCGTCCGGTGCGTCACGCAAAACGCGCGGATGAAAAATGCCGATGCCGGCGATGATGTAGGGCGCGTCGGCGTCGTTCCAGCCAATCGTGTTGCCGGGCTTGATGAACAAATGATCCTCGCCCTTGTCGTGGCCGACCGCGCGGGCCTTGGATTGCGCCAGCAACAGGAAATCCATTTTCGCGTCGTCCCAATGGCGCGCCAGACGGGTTAGCGCGGTTTTGCCGTCCGCCGTGCTCGCGCCCCGTCGCGGCAGGTCGTCGGTCCAGATAATGTCGCTGTTGATGACGAAGACCGGTTCGTCGCCGAGCAGTGTTTGCGCCTTTTTCAGTCCGCCGCCGGTTTCGAGCGGCTCGGCTTCCTCGGAGATTTTGATCGGGAGATGCTTCCGATCCGCGAGGTGCGCGACAAGTTGGTCCTTGAGGTGCGAGACGTTGATGACGATTTCGCGGACGCCGTAGCTCTGCAATTTTTCAAGGGCGTAATCAATCATCGGCCGTCCGGCAACGGGCACCAGCGGCTTGGGCACACGGTCGGTGAGCGGCTTGAGCCGTGTGCCGTAACCGGCGGCCAGCACCATGGCTTTGTTAATTTTGCCGGGCATATTCCTCAAACCAGCGTTTCACGCCGGCCAGCATGGGATGGCGCAGGGCGTTTTGCAACAGGCGTTCGACGCGCGGCGAATGGCGGGTTTTGTAATCCGTTTTCCCCTCGCGGCTCAACTTTTCAAAAATCGCCAGCACGCGTGTGTGCCGCAGCGTCGCCAGAATCGCCATCGAGGTTTCAAACGCATTGCGGTCCAGCGACGGAAATTGCGCGAGGTAGCGGGCGATCATTTTCTTCCGCAAATCCTCCGGCACGTCGCGGCGCGCGTCTTCGAGCAGCGACACGAGGTCGTAGGTGACCGGGCCTTGGTAGGCGTCCTGAAAATCCAGCAGCCCGGCCCGGCGGATGCCGTCGCGGTCGGGCAGCAGCATCAGGTTGGCGGCATGATAATCGCGAAGGAGCAGCGACGCCGGCACCTCGTGCGCGGCGGGCAGCACGTCGCGCCAGGCTTTCCTGAATCCGGCGCGGCCAATCCCGGAAATCCCCGGCGCGCGCCAGTCCAGAAACAATTCAACGTCCTCCAGCATTTTTTCCGGCGAATAGACGCGGAGATTTTCCGGAACGGCCTGCGGATGCCGGTGGAGGGCAATCAGGACATCGGTGGCGAGGGTGAAAAGTTGTTCTGAATTGTAGGAGCCGATGTGAGGAGGGTCGGTCTCATTGCCGATTGCCGATTGCCGATTGCCGATTTCAATTTGAGCCTCGTTACCTCGGCTGCTACATGGTTTCTCCAGCAGTTGCGCGAAGGTGATGTCGCCGAAATCCTCCAGCAGGAGCAGGCCGTTTGGCTCGTCATGCGCAAGGATTTCCGGCGCACTGAAACCGAGCTGCCGGAGATGCGCGTCAATGCGGACGAACGGCGCGAGGATTTCCGGCAAGCGCGAGGCGTCCATCAGAATGGCGGTTTGTCCGTTCTTTCGCAGGCGGACATATTTGCGCGCGGAGGCATCGCCGGTGATCGATTTGCGGGCGGCGCCGCCCCAGCCAGTGCTTTCGAGAAAATTGAGTGTGTTGTCGTTGGACACGGCGGATAGTTTAATCAGCCCATCGCGTGGGGCAATGAAAGAGCAGTGGAGTTCAAACGAAAAACAGAGCCGGAACAATGACGCGTTCTGCCACTTGCTTTCAGCTTTCGAGACTTTTGCATTTCTCTTTGCTCTTTGCTTATTTCGAGGAATTGCCAGCGGCATGAAACGGTTACTTGTTCACCGCGGTTATTTTTGGCCTGAAAAGCTGTGAATAATTTTGTTTCCAGAAATGATAATCCCCTTGATTTGACGGGTTGGTTTGCGATGTTCGGGTGCTTTTCATTTGCCTGGTTTGGTGAACAAGTTGTGGATATCAATTTGTTGAATGAATTAAGAAATTTGCTAGAGTGTATGCAGTTCATTGAAAGAACGGAGCGGGCGGCGGAGGTCGAAAGATTGAGTCGAACGTTCCAGGATAATCCCGGGTGACCGGGGAAAAGCCGGGCCAGGCTGGTTGGCACGGCTCCTCTGAAACCGGAGCGCAAGTTCCGGCGAGGCAGAATTCACCAGTTCCTCTGGCGGTGTTCGCACACCGTCAAATGCGAATGAGGGACTTGGCGGCGAGGAGCGATGAGAAGCTGTTCCGAGCCGAGTCAAGTAGTTCAGGC
>CAZZPE010000090.1:0-3541 GCA_964655855.1 uncultured Bifidobacteriaceae bacterium | reverse complement strand
CCGCGCACGGGGGAAATTCTGGCGATGGCGTCGCTGCCGGATTTCGATCCGAACAATCCCGGCGCCTCGCCGCCCGATGCGCTCCGCAACCGCGTCATCAGCGACGTGATGGAGCCAGGCTCGACGTTCAAGACCATCGTGATTTCCGGCGCGTTGAACGAGCACGTTGTGACTTTGGCCGACACGGTTTTTTGTGAGAACGGGGTTTTTCACTACGGCGGAATCACGTTGCACGACGCGGAGCACGACCATTTTGGCAACCTCACCGTGGAGCAGGTGTTGGAAAAATCCTCAAACATCGGGGCGTCAAAAATCGGGATCAAACTTCAGGCGCCAAAACTTTACGACTACATGACCCGCTTCGGGCTTGGGGCGCAGACGGGCATTCCGCTGCCGAATGAATCCGGCGCGCAAAATTTTGTGCGTCCGCCCGACAAATGGGGCAAATACTCCATCGCGCAAATCCCGATGGGGCAGGGCGTGGCGGTGACGCGGCTGCAAATGGCGATGGCCATCAGCGCGATTGCCAACGGCGGCATGTTGATGCGCCCGATGCTCGTGAAGCGGCTGCAGGACCGCGACGGAAAAGTCGTGCAGCAATACGATCCGCAGACCGTCCGCCGCGTCATCAGCGAGGGAACCGCCAAGGAAATGATCGAGGCGCTCAAAACCGTCGTGTCCGACGACGGCACCGCGCCGCAGGCCAGAATGGCCAGCTACGTCGTTGCCGGCAAAACCGGCACGGCGCAAAAAGTCGTCAACGGCACCTACTCGAACGAGAAATTTGTCATCACTTTCATCGGATTTTTCCCGGCGAGCGATCCGCAACTCTGCATTTCCATCGTGATGGACGCGCCGAAGGAAGGCGGTCACGCGTTTGGCGGTGCGCTCTGCGGGCCGGTGTTCAAGGAGGTTGCCGACCGCTGCGCAAGCTATTTGAACATCCCGCCGGATTTGCAGGCGCCGCTCGTGGCGAACACCGGAAACACACATTGAAGCAAAAGTGGAAGCACGCTCTTTGAAATTTGTCGCCGAAGCCTGCGACGCCGAACTCCGGCGCGGCACGGCGGAAGCTCTGGTCCAACATGTATGCCTCGATTCGCGACAGGCGCAGCCGGGCGATTTGTTCCTTGCCGTCAAAGGCGAACATTTTGACGGCCATGACTTTGTGAAGGAGGTCGCGGCCAAGGGCGTTGCGGCAGTCGTGGTTGAAAAGTCCAAAGTCCAAGGTCCAAAGTCCAAGCTCGCGCCCGGCGTGGCGATGCTGGTGGTGGACGACGTGAGAATTGCGCTTGGAAAACTGGCCGCGGCTTACCGGAAAGATTTTGATCTGCCGGTCGTCTGCGTCGGCGGCTCGAACGGCAAGACGACGGTGAAGGAACTGATTGCGTCGGCGCTCCGGCAAAAGCTGGCGACGGTTTGGAACGAGGCGAGTTTCAACAACGACATTGGTGTGCCGCTGACGCTGTTGCGGCTGGAAAAAAAACACCGGGCCGCCGTGGTGGAAGCCGGCACGAATCATCCGGGCGAACTCGCGCCGCTCGTGGAAATGATCCGGCCGAAGTTCGGCGTCATCACGAACATCGGGCGGGAGCATCTGGAATTTTTCGGCGATGTCGCCGGGGTCGCGCGGGAAGAAGGCCGGCTGGCGGAATTACTGCCGGCGGACGGAAAATTGTTTTTGAACGGCGACAACGAGTGGTCGGAAAAAATCGCGGCCCGGACGAAGGCAAAAGTGGTCCGCGTCGGGCTTGGCGAAAAAAATGACTGGCGAGCGGATAAAATCCGTCTGGACAAAAACGGCGTGACGTTCCGGGTGCTGGCGCCGAAGGAAGAATTTTGCGGCGAGTATCGGGTCAATTTGCTGGGTCGGCATCAGGCGACGAATGCGTTGTTGGCGGTTGCGGTCAGTGAGGAACTCGGTCTGGGCCGCGCTGAAATCCAGCGCGGCCTGGCCGAATGCCCGCCGGCGAAGATGCGGCTGCAATTTTGGGAAGCCAACGGCGTGCGCGTGCTGAATGATTGCTACAACGCGAACGCGGATTCGACGGTCGCCGCGCTGGAAACGCTCTGCGGTTTGCCGCTGCAGGGCCGGCGCGTGGCGGTGCTGGGCGACATGAACGAGCTTGGCGCGCACAGCGTGGCGGCGCACACGGAAGTCGGACGCCGCGCGGCGGAACTCGGCATCGGCCAGTTGTTCGCCGTCGGCAAGATGGCGCCGGTCATGGCAAAGGCCGCGCGTGCCGCCGGTTTGACGCGGGTGATTGAATTTGCGGACGTGGAGGCGGCGGCAGCGGTGCTGAAGAATTTTTTGAAAACGGGCGACGTGGTTTTGCTGAAGGCGTCGCGGGCATCGCGCCTGGAGCGCATTGCCGAGTTGCTGAAGCTGGGGAAAGTGTGAAATCATGCTGTTTTATTTGAGCCAGAAATTGCTGGAGTGGACGAAAGGAACGCCGTGGGCGGACTACCTTTCGTCGCTGCGGCTGTTCCGTTACATCACGGTGCGCAGCGCGGGTGCGGCGGTGACGGCGCTGGTCTTGAGCTGGTGGCTGGGGCCGAAGATCATCCATTGGCTGAAGCAGTTGAAATTCGGCCAGGATTACAAAGACAAGGCGGAGGAGGCGGGCGGCCTGGCGGCGCGCGTGTTGAGCAAAAAGGGAACGCCGACGATGGGCGGGGCGCTGATCGTCTCCGTGCTGTTTTTTTCAACGGTGTTGTGGGCGCAGATGGACAACAAGCTGGTGCTGCTCACGCTGCTGTCGGTGGTGGTGCTGGCGGGTTTGGGATTTTACGACGATTACGCCAAAATCGTCCAGCAGAGCGGCGGCGGAACTGCGCCGCGCGTGAAATTGCTGGCGCAACTGGCGGTGAGCGTGTTCATCGGCGTTTATCTGTGGCTGACGCCTTCGACGACGAGGCTGGTCTCGGAAATCATGGTGCCGTTTTACAAATATCCCGTGGCAACGGGCGCGGTCTGGCTCGGCATTTTGATCGTGGTGCTGGCGATTGTCGGCGCGTCAAATGCGGTGAACCTGACCGATGGACTCGACGGCTTGGCCATCGGCTGCACGCTCATCGTTTCGTTTGTGTTCCTGGTGTTCACCTATGTCGCGGGCAACGTCAAGGCGGCGGCCTACCTGCAAATTCCCTCCGTGCCCGGCGCTGGGGAATTGACGGTGTTCTGCTCGGCGCTCATCGGCGCGGGGCTGGGATTTTTGTGGTTCAACTGCCATCCGGCGCAGGTGTTCATGGGCGACACCGGCTCGCTCGCGCTGGGCGGCGCGTTTGGCATCATGGCGGTGCTCATTCACCAGCCATTTGTGCTGGTGATTGCGGGCGGGGTGTTTGTGATGGAGGCCGTCTCGGTGATTTTGCAGACCGGCTGGTTCAAGTTCACGCGCCTGCGGACGGGGACCGGCCGGCGGATTTTTTTGATGGCGCCGCTGCATCATCATTTTGAAAAGAAGGGCTGGTATGAATCGCAGGTGGTGATGCGGTTTTACATTTTGTGCGTCCTGTTCGCGGTCGTCGCGCTGGCCAC
>CAZZPE010000089.1:0-3811 GCA_964655855.1 uncultured Bifidobacteriaceae bacterium | reverse complement strand
GACGTGCAGGCCCGCGCCGCTCGGATACGGAAACATGTCGAGGACGTAGAATTTCGGCGGCGTCTTGCGGCCGGCCACCATCGAATCGGCGCCATGACGTTTGGCAAATGGATGATTTTCCGGAATTTTTTCGCCGGGATTCCACGCACGGAAAGCCTGCTGTTCGTCCCAGGTTTTTTGCCACTTGGGTTCAATCAAATGAAACGGATATTGTCTGCGGCTGCTCGACATAAAAATTGGAGTCTAAAGGTTAAAAGCAGAAGGCTAAAGTCCAAACTCGCGCCCAATTGGATGATTTCAGACTTTGGACCCTGGATTTTGGGCTTCCCAAACCAGTCGCAGGCCTTCCAGCGTCAGATCCGGCGCGACGGCGGAAATTTCCGGCAGCTTCGCCGCAATCAACTTCGCATAGCCGCCCGTCGCCACGACCGGCAGTTTTTTTGCGCGCAACTCGCGTTTCAATTCGCCAATCAGCTCGCGCACCAGGCCGCGATAGCCATGCACCGCGCCGACGAGCATCGCCGCCTCCGTGCTTTTGCCAACGACGGATCGGATCTCGCGGATTTTTATCTTCGGCAGTTGCGCCGTTTTTTCATGCAGATAATCCGTCATCGCCGCCAGCCCCGGCGCGATGATGCCGCCAACGTAATTGCCGGCGCCGTCCACCACGTCGAACGTGACCGCCGTGCCGAAATCCACCACCACCACCGGCGCGCCAAAACGCCGCCGGGCCGCCACGGCGTTGGCCAGGCGGTCCTGGCCGATGGAATCGGGCCGGGGATAATCCACCCCCACGCCGCGCAAGGTTTCCGGCGTGAGTTCCAGCACGTCAAGCTTCCAGAGCGCGCGGATGGTTTTGCGGACAAGCGGCGTGGCGCGCGGCACGACGCTGCACAGCGCCGCGCCCCGGATTTTATTTTTGCCGGCAAATTTTTTGACCGGCGCGGCGGCCTTCCCGCCGAACCAGTCGCGCGTCGGGACGTTGAATTGCTTCAGCACGCGCCGGTCATTGGCCAGGCCGACGTGCGTGTGCGTGTTGCCGATGTCGAAAAGCAAAATCATTTTTCCAGGGTGACGTCGCCGCCGGTGATCGGTTCGAGCCGTCCGTGCTCGGTGCGCAGCAGCAGCGCGCCGTCGTCGTCCAGCGATTCGGCGCGGCCGCGCAGCTTGCGCCCGCCGATTTGCACCGTCACGTTCCGGCCAATCGTGGTGCAGTGCGCTTCCCATTCGTCCGCAACGGCGGTGAATTTGCCCGCGCAAATCCGCGCGTAATCAAAATCCAGCTCGCGCAAAATCGCCGCCGCCAGTTCCGGGCGCGAAACCGCCCGGCCCGATTCGATTTTGAGCGACGTGGCGAGCTTGCGCAATTCCGGCGGAAACTCCCCGGCGCCCAGGTTCACGTCCACGCCGACGCCGAGGATGACGTGTTTGACGCGATCCAGCTCCGCGCTCAACTCGGTCAAGATGCCCGCAACTTTTTTGCCGCCGACCAGAATGTCGTTCGGCCATTTGATTTCCGGCGACAATCCGGTCACGTTCTGAATGGCGCGGCGCAAGGCGGTGGCCGAGGCGACGGTCAACTGCGTCGTTTCCTGCGGGCGCAAATCCGGCCGCAGCAGAATGGAAAACCAAAGCCCTTTTCGCTCCGGCGAAAGCCATTTTCGTCCAAGCCGGCCCCGGCCCTTCGTTTGCGACTCGGCGAAAACGACGGCGCCTTCCTTCACGCCGTCGCGCGCGAGCTTCTCAATCACGTCGTTCGTGGAGGTCGTCCGCTCAAAAACCTGAATGTCGCGGCCGACAACCCTGGTTTTGCCGAGGCGTGAGAGCAAATCATCCGCGTGCAGCGCGTCCGGCACGCCAACGAGCCGGTAGCCGGAATGCGGGCCGGCCGCGATGTCGTAGCCGACCTGACGCAGCTCCTCGATTCGCGCCCAGACCGCCGCGCGGCTGATGCCGAGTTGCTCCGCGAGTTCCGCGCCCGACACGCCGGCGGGATTTTCGCGCAGCGCGGAAAGAATTTTGGCGTCCGTGGTCATTCAAAATCCAGTCCGATGTCCACCGCGCGCGCCGAGTGCGTGAGCGCGCCGACGGAGATGAAATCCACGCCGGTCGCGGCAATTGCGCGGACGGTTTTCAAATTCACGCCGCCGCTGGCCTCGGTCTTTGCGCGGCCATTCACGATTTTCACCGCCCGCCGCAGCGATTTTAAATTCATGTTGTCGAACAGGATGAAATCCGCGCCGGCGTTCACGGCTTGCTCCACCTGCCGCAGCGTGTCGGCTTCAACCTCGATTTTCAGCCTTGGAAATTTTTTGCGGGCGCGGGCGACGGCGGCGGCAATGGCGTCCGGTTTTTCATTCCGCAGCGCGGCCAGGTGATTGTCCTTGATGAGAATCATGTCGAACAATCCGATGCGGTGGTTTTTGCCGCCGCCGCAGGTGACGGCGTATTTCTCGAACCGCCGCCAGCCGGGCGTGGTTTTGCGCGTGTCGAGGATTTGGGCGCGGGTGTCTTTGATTGCGCCAACGAATTGCGCGGTCGCCGTCGCCACGCCGGAAAGCCGCTGGACGAAATTCAGCGCCACGCGCTCGGCGCTCAAAATGGCGCGCGCCGGGCCGGACATTTCCAGCAGGGCTTTTCCAGAGGCGAGTCTTTGTCCGTCGCGCGACAGTTTTTCAATTCTGATTTCCGGTGACAGTTGCTTGAACGCACTTTCCGCGAAGTGAAGCCCGGCGACGACGAGCGGCTCGCGCGCCCGCATGACGGCCCTGGCCGGCGCGGTTTTGGGAACCGTTGCCAGCGTCGTCGCGTCGCCGCCGCCGATGTCCTCGGCGAGCGCGGCCCGGACGGCCCGGCGGATTTCTGTGGCGGACAATGTCACGCCGCAAAGATGGCGTCGAATGGCGGCAGGGGAAAGCAAAAACCCGGCCCCGGCGGTTCCAAAAGGCGTCTGAAATTGTAATGGCCTCAAACGCGGCTTTGGTTTAGAAAAGCCGGATGCAGAACGCAATGCCCTTCATCTTCATGGTGGTGGTAGTCGTCATTATCATTGGCGCCATTTTCAACAGCATCGCCCAGCGCAAACGGCGGGAGGGACTTTTGGAACTGGCGCAGCGGCTGAACCTGGATTTTGACGGCGGGGAAAATGTGGAGATCGAACCGCAGTTCGGTTTTCTCAAGCAGCTCGCCCAGGGCGACAATCGCTACGCCACGAACGTGCTTTCCGGCAATTACCAGCAGAATGAAATCCTCGCGTTTGATTATCACTACGAAACGCACTCGACCGATTCCAAGGGCCATCAGCAGACACAGACCCACTGGTTTTCGTTCTTCATCCTGACGCTGCCGGCGGTGTTTCCCGACCTGACCATCCGGCGCGAAAACTTCTTTCTCAAAGTCGCCGAGGTGTTTGGCTACCAGGACATCAAGTTAGAGTCCGCCGAGTTTTCCAAGGCGTTTTGCGTGCGCTCGCCGGACAAGAAATTCGCCTACGATGTCTGCAACGCGAAGATGATGGAATATCTGCTGGCGAACCGCGACTTGAGCATCGAGATCGAAAATGAGGTGATTGCGCTCGCGTTCAACACCCGGCTCGCGGTCGAACAATTCGAGATGAACCTGAAAAGGCTGGTTGAAATCCGCTCGCGTTTGCCGGAATATCTGTTCACCCAAAACGCATGATTCCCATCCTCATCGCCATCGTCGTCGTCGTCGGGCTGCCGCTGATTTACCTGCTGGCGCAATACAACGCGCTCGTCGCGCTGAAAAATTACATCCGCGAATCGTGGAGCGACGTGGACGTGGAATTGAA
>CAZZPE010000088.1:0-4552 GCA_964655855.1 uncultured Bifidobacteriaceae bacterium | reverse complement strand
GCGCGGTGCTGTGCAAAAAATGGATCCACGAAAAAGTTTTTTCCTCCATGCAACGGTCGGTGGTCCACAGCTCGACCTTCAGCCAGGGCAGTTTCGCGATGGCCGCCGGGCTGGCGGCGCTGGACGTGCTGGACCGGCAACAGCTCATGGCCAACGCCACCCGCATGGGCGATTTGATCGGCAACGGCCTGCGCGCGATGCAGCCGCGGTTTGAATTCATGAAGGAAGTCCGCTGGCGCGGTCTGATGATCGCCATCGAATTCGGCCCGCCCAAGTCGCTCGGCCTGAAGATGGCCTGGACGACGTGTCACGCGCTGGACAAGAGCCTGTTTCCGCAGGCGGCAATCATTCCGCTGATGGACAAGCACCGCATCATCACGCAAGTGGCCGGTCATGGCATTGACGTGATCAAGCTGCTGCCGCCGCTGGTGATCAGCGAAGCCGACGCGCAGTGGTTCCTCGGCGCGTTCGAGGATGTGATGGTGCAGATGCACAAATTCCCCGGCCCGGCGTGGGACGTGCTCGCCAAGATCGGCAAAATGGCCCTCACCCAGCGCGCCCGCTGAAATGCAAAAGTGCCACCTTGCCGCTGGATTTCCAGCGCGCCGGCGGCTAAAATCCGCGCAATGAATTTGAATGAAGCCCAACGGCAGCGCGTCACGGCCTGGATTCTGGAAGGCGCCAAGCTCTCGGAAATCCAGGACCGGCTCGCGAAGGAATTCTCCCTGCGCCTGACTTACATGGAAGTCCGGCTGCTCGTGGATGACCTAAAGCTCACGCCGAAAGATCCCGAACCGCCGAAAGCCGCCGAGCCGCCGCCGGCAAAAGCGCCGGAGCCGCCCATCGCGCCCGCCGCGCCCGCAGCAGCAACAGCCCCCGCCGGCGGACAGGTTGCGGTGACGGTTGACCAGATTACGCGCCCCGGCTCAGTCATCAGCGGCAAGGTCGCGTTCAGCGACGGCCAGACCGCCGACTGGTATCTGGACCAGACGGGCAGGCTCGGCGTCGTGCCCAAACAGCAGGGCTACAAACCGTCGCCGGCGGATGTGCAGCAATTCCAGCTCGCGCTCCAGCAGGAAGTCGCCAAGCTGGGATATTAATTTTAAGTTTTCAGTTTTGAATTATCAGTCGGAAAACAGGCGGAGCTTCTCAAGGGCGGAACTAAAAACTAAAAATTAAGAATTCAAAACCCTGTCAAGATTTGGCACATTGACGCCTGATGCGCGAAAAATTCCGGGTTTGGGCTGAAACGCTGGAGACATTTTTCCTCGAAGTCGTCTTCGAGGAGCGCCATGATTTCCGGGCGAAATTGACGCGCGGCGTGCTCTTCGGCAGCTCCAAGCTCTACCAGGTTGGCGTTGAGATCCACCGCTGGCTGATCAATGCCCGCATCTTTCGCGACAAAACTCTGGGGGTCCAGGTGATCGCCATCGGCAACCTCACCTTCGGCGGCACCGGCAAGACGCCCGTCGTCGAAAAATTCGCGCGCGAACTCCAGAACGCCGGGCGCAAGGTGGCCATCCTCTCGCGCGGCTACCGGTCCAAACCCTCGCCGCTGCACCGGAAAATCATGGACAAAATCCTCCTGCGCGAGGACCACACGCCGCCGCGCGTGGTGTCCGACGGCAAATCGCTGCTGCTCGATTCCGAGATGGCCGGCGACGAGCCGTATATGCTCGCGTCGAATTTGAAGGACGTCATCGTGCTGGTGGACAAGGACCGCGTGAAGAGCGGGCGCTACGCCATCGAGAAATTCGGCTGCGACACGCTGCTGCTCGACGACGGGTTTCAATACTGGAAATTGCGCGGCCGCCGCCACGATGTTGTTTTGATTGACCGCCAGCAGCCGTTCGGCAACGAACATTTGCTCCCGCGCGGCACGTTGCGCGAGCCGCCGTCGCACCTCGCCCGCGCCCACACCATTTTCATCACCAAGAGCGACGGCAAAACCGCCCAGCTCCGCGAACGCATCGCCGGATTGAATTCCACCGCCGCCATCATCGAGTGCGTGCATCATCCGCTCTACCTCGAAGACGTGTTCAGCGGCGAGCGGAAGGACCTCGGTTTTCTCGCCGGCAAAAAAACCGCGTCGTTGAGCGGCATCGCCCAGCCGGAAAGCTTCGAGCAAAGTCTCGTCCGGCTCGGCTCGGAGCTGGTCTATTCCAAGCGCTTCGCCGACCATCACCGGTTCTCCCAGCAGGAAATCCTCAACGTCATCAATCGCGCCAAAAAACGCCAGGCCGACACCATCATCACCACGCAAAAGGACGCCGTCCGCTTCCCGAAAATTGACCGGCGCGACCTGCCGATTTATTTCATGCGCGTCGAAATCCAGATCATCAGCGGCGCCAACGACTTTCAGGATTGCGTCCGCAAAATCTGCTTCCGCTGATGGACACCCTGCTTTACTGGACCGTCCGCGCGCTGGTCGCCGTTTTGCAATCGCTGCCGCTCCGGCCGGTCGCCCGGATCGGGCGCGCGGGCGGCGCGCTGGCGTTCTGGCTCGATGCCCGGCACCGGCGCGTGGCGCTCCAGAATCTGGAAATGTGTTTCGGCGGCGAAAAATCGCCGGCGGAAATCCGCGCCATCGCAAAGGAAAATTTCCGCCGGCTGGGCGAGAATTATTGCAGCGCCATCAAGACCGCCGCGATGACCCCGGCGGAAATGCGCCCGTATTTTGTCTTCACCGGCGCGGAAAAAATCCTGCCGCACGAGGCCGACTCCGGCCCGCAAAGCCGCATCGTGGCCATCGGCCATTTCGGCAACTTCGAGCTTTACGCCCGCTTTGGCCAGTTCGTGCCCGTTTTCAAATGCGCCACGACCTATCGCGGGCTGAAGCAGCCGGCGCTCAACCGCCTGATGCAATCCCTGCGCGAAAGTTCCGGCTGCCGCTTCTACGAGCGGCGCACCGAGGGCAAGGTGATGCGCGCCCACATGTCCGGCACCGGACTGCTGCTCGGCCTGCTCGCCGACCAGAGCGAGGGCCGCGGCGGATTGCGCCTGCCGTTTCTCGGCCACGATTGCATGACCTCGCCCGCGCCGGCGATCTTTGCCTTGCGCTACAACTGTCCGCTGCACACGGCCATCTGCTACCGCGTCGGGCTGGCACAATGGGAAATCGAGGTCGGCGATGAAATCCCCACGCACGAAAACGGCGCGCCGCGCTCCACCGCCGCCATCATGCGCGACGTGAACCGCGCGTTTGAAACCGCCGTGCGCCGCGATCCCGCCAACTGGTTCTGGGTCCATCGCCGGTGGAAGGGCTGCGAGCCTGAAGTCCAAAATGCGAACGCCGGCGCATGAATCTGCCATCTGCCACCTGCCCGTTGCCGGCTGCCCCGCGCATTCTGATTCGCGGCACCAACTGGCTCGGCGACGCCGTGATGACCACCCCCGCCCTGCTCCGCCTGCGCGAAAAATTCCCCGAGGCCCACATCGCCCTGCTCTGCCCGGAAAAATTGCGCGAGTTGTGGCTGCATCATCCGGCGATCAACGAAACCGTTTCCTTCGCGCCCGGTGAAAGCGTCCTCTCCGTCGGCAAGAAACTGCGCGCTGGAAATTTTGATTTCGCAGTTGTGCTGCCCAACTCACCGCGCTCGGCAATTGAAGTTTGGCTCGCGGGAATCCCGCAACGCATCGGTTGCGCCCGGCCGTGGCGGAATTTTTTCCTGACGCAAGCCGTCGTCCCGCGCGCCGATGCCGTCAAAATGCGCAAGCGCCCGCTTGCGGAGATTAACAACCTGATTTCCCAACCGCCAACGGCCAACTGCCAGCCTCCGGCCACCGCCCACCAAATTCACGAGTATTTGCACCTCGCCGCCGCGCTGGGCGCGAACCCGGAGCCGGTGCCACCACAATTGACCGTGCTTCCGGAAGAAATTGCGGCCGCCAGAAATAAATTCGGGCTGGGAAAAATCTCGCAGCCGGTTTTCGGCCTGAATCCCGGCGCGGAATACGGCCCGGCCAAACGCTGGACGGTGGAAAAATTCATTGCCGCCGCAAATGAAATTCGGCGGCGGACGGATTGCGCCTGGCTGTTGTTCGGTGGCAAAGCTGATTTGCTGATCACAAATCAAATTGAATCCGCAATCCGCAATCCGCAATCCGCAATTATCAATCTGGCCGGAAAAACTTCGCTGCGCGATTTGATGGCGCTCCTGAAAATGTGCCGCGTCCTTTTGACGAACGACACCGGCCCGATGCACGTGGCCGCCGCGCTCGGCACGCCGGTCGTCGTGCCGTTCGGCAGCACGTCGCCGGAACTGACCGGGCCGGGCCTGCCCGGCGATGCCCGGAACCGGCTGTTGAAATCCGACGCGCCGTGTTCGCCGTGTTTCCTGCGCGAATGCCCGATTGATTTCCGCTGCATGAACGGCATCGGCGTCGAGCGCGTGGTTGAAGAGGTTTTGCAGACCGTCCGTTAATCAGATTTCCCGCCTGAAAAAATCTTCTTGACGTTCGCCGCCAACTGTCATAGTGTCCTATGTCAGTAAGTTATTATGCTCCTGCAAATTGATTTCAAGTCCGGCAAGCCGGTCTATCTGCAACTGGT
>CAZZPE010000087.1:0-4574 GCA_964655855.1 uncultured Bifidobacteriaceae bacterium | reverse complement strand
CAACTGGCCGATGGTCGCGCCGTGCGTGCATTTCACGTCGTCGGCGTAAATTTCCAGTTGCGGCTTCGTGTCCGCCGTCGCGTCGTCGGAGAGCAGCAGGTTTTTATTCGTCTGCTTCGCGTCGGTTTTCTGGGCGATTTGATGGACGAAAATCCGCCCGTGAAAAACGCCCTTGGATTTGTCGTCGAGTATTCCGTTGAAATATTCGTGGCTGGCGCAATGCGGTTGCGCGTGCTCGACAATCATGTGATGGTCGGCGAGCTGTTCTTCGCGCGTCAGGTAAAGCCCGTTCAGAATACATTCCAGCCCCTCGCCCGCGAGCTTCGTCCGGATGTTCGTCCGCGACAATTTTGCGCCGAGCGCGAAGGAATGGATGCTCACGTTGCTCGCGCGGCCAAATTCGCCGGCAATGGTCGCGATGTGAAATGCCGCCGGCGACTCGTCCTGAAGCTTGATGTGTTCCACGGCGGCGTTTTCGCCCGCGACGAGTTCCGTCACCGCGTTCGTGAAATAGGCGGCGCTGCCGGTGCTGATGTAGCTTTCCACGACCGTCAGCTTACTGTTTGCCTCCGCGATGATGAGATTGCGCGGAAGAATGGTTTCGCCGGAATTTTGGGCCGACGAAATGTAAATCAACTGCACCGGCCCGGCGATTTCGACGCCTTGCGGCACGAAGATAAATGCGCCGTCGGAGAAAAACGCCTGGTTCAGCGCGGCAAAACTGTTGCCGGTCGTGTGCGCGGTTTTCCCGAGATGCTTTTCGACGAGCGCGGAATCCTTTGCCAGCGCGGCGGAAAGGTTTTCAATCCGCACGCCGCCGGAAACCGGTCCGATGCTGGAAAGTTTTTGCGAGAAAAATCCGTTCACGAACACGAGGCGATGGCCAGAAAGCCCGGCGAAGGCGGATTCGTCGAGCAGCTTGCTTTCCGCGCCGTTGACGGCGGCTTCAGCTGCAAGCAGGAACGGCAGTTTCGCGATCGGCGCGACGTTCGTGAAGCGCCAGTCCTCGTCCTTCAACGTCGGAAATCCCTGGCCGGCAAAGCTGGCAATGCCTGCCTGGCGCAGCGGCGCGAGCCATTGCGGCTGGCGCGATGCGTTTTCAAACTGCCGGAATTTTTCAACAATTAGACCGGTGGCCGGACTCGGATTTTTTTGCGTCATATCACTTCCTATCGGACAGACAGTCTTCCATGCAATCGCATCTCGTGCAAGTCAAGAGCACCGCGGCGGAGAGGCGGATCGCGTTCCGCAAACTTGTTTTTGCGCGCGAAGCTGGCAACCTGATGAAACATGGTCAACCAAACCGACATCCAAGACGCGCTGAAAAGCGTCAAATATCCCGGCTATTCACGCGACATCGTTTCCTTCGGCCTTGTCAAAGAAATTTCCGTTGCGAACGGCGCGGTGAGCGTGACGCTGCAATTGACCTCGCCGAATCCCGAAGCCGCGCAGCAAATCAAAACGGACGTCGAGCGCGTTTTGAAAGCCCTGCCCGGCGTGAATCAGGTTCACGTCGAAGTGCGCCAGCCCGCCGCCGGACAACCGGCGGGCGGAACAAATCCGTTTACCAATCAGAGAAGCGTCCCCGGCGTGAAGCGCGTCATCGCCATTGCCAGCGGCAAGGGCGGCGTCGGCAAGTCCACGGTGTCCGTGAACCTCGCCTGCGCGCTGCAACATCTCGGCGCGCGCGTCGGCCTGCTGGATTGCGATATTTACGGGCCGAGCATCCCGCTGATGATGGGCGTTCACGAGAAACCGACCGTCAGCGCGGAGGAACGGCTCGTTCCGCCCGTCGCGCACGGCGTGAAGGTGATGAGCATCGGCCTGCTGCTGACCGACGACCAGCCGGTCATCTGGCGCGGACCGATGATTGCGAAGACGATTGACCAGTTTTTGATGGCGGTCGAGTGGGGCGAACTGGATTTCCTGCTGGTGGATCTGCCACCGGGCACCGGAGACGCGCAGCTTTCGCTCTGCCAGACCGTGCCGCTGGACGGCGGCGTCATCGTGACCACGCCGCAGGAGGCGTCGCTCGGGGTCGTGCGCAAAGGCATCGCCATGTTCAGAAAGGTGAACGTGCCGATCCTCGGCATCGTCGAGAACATGAGCGGCTTCACTGCGCCGAACGGCGAGCGCGTGGATATTTTTGGACACGGCGGCGGGAAAGAAGAGGCCGCGCGGCAGAATGTCCCGTTTCTCGGCGAGGTGCCGATCTTCACGGAAATCCGCGAAGGCGGCGACCAAGGGATGCCGGTGGCGGTTTCCGCGCCGAATCATCCGGCAGGAAAGGCATTCATTCAAATCGCTGAAACGCTGCATCAAAAATTGTTTTGAGGCTGGCCGGTTCCTTTTCGCCGCGTAACCTGTTTGTTTTTAAGAGGTTATTTATGTTGCAAGTTGCGGCGGGAAGTTTTAACTTAAAATTAACAGTTGAAACTCACTATTATGTCGAACGCTGGAAAAGAAACATCGTCGGCGAATGATTTGCTGAAGAACTCCTCGCTCTACCGCGAGTTTCAGGCCGAGCGCGAGGAAATCCTCCGGCACAAGTGGATCGAGTCGGAAAAGGCCGGGCATGACATCGGTTTCGAGCGGGCGCTGACGGATTGGATCATCAAGCACCGCGCAAGCTGGCGCAAGTCCCGCCACGCCGCCGCGACAAACTGATAATGGCGCTCCTTTAACGCAGCCCCGCGAGGCTGCGAAGGAAAAATGAAAATCAAACGAGCAACGCGAATCGGCTCCGCCCGGCGGAGTGGGTTTGCGTTTTTTTATGCCTGAAACCTCCGTCATCCTCGACGCCACCGCCATTCAGCGCACTCTCACGCGCATCGCGCACGAAATTTCCGAACACAGTGAAGCCGGCGACGATGTCGTGCTCATCGGCATTCCCCTCGGCGGCGACCACCTCGCGGCCCGGCTGGCAAAAATTCTCGCCGGCATCTGGAATCACGCCGTCCCCGTCGGCATCCTCGACGTGAACATGCACCGCGACGATCTGGACCAGCGCGCCGCGCCCACGATTCATCCGACCGTCATTCCGTTCGATGTAGCGGGCAAAACGGTTGTGCTGGTGGACGACGTGCTGTTCAGCGGCCGGACAACACGCGCGGCGATGGACGCGCTGAATGATTTTGGCCGCCCGAAAAAAATCCAGCTCGCCGTGCTGGTTGACCGCGGCCACCGCGAGCTGCCCATTCGGGCGGATTTTGTCGGCAAAAACGTGCCGACGGCGCTGGATGAAAAAATTTCACTGCTGCTCGTCGAATCCGGCGCGACGCAGGACGAGGTGATTTTGAAGAAACGTTGAATTGTCAAATTGCTCATCGTCAAATCGGATGCGCGGTTCGCGATGCAACGAATCAACAGATTATGGTCTGGACAAAAAAACATCTGCTCGACATCGAATCGCTCACGGCGGACGAGATCACGACTGTGCTCGACACGGCGCGGGCGTTCAAGGCCGTCGGCAAGCGCGCCATCAAGAAGGTTCCGGCCTTGCGCGGCAAGACCGTCGTGAACCTGTTCGTCGAACCGTCCACCCGCACGCGCATCAGCTTCGAACTGGCCGAGCAGCGGCTGTCCGCCGACGTCATCAATTTTTCCACCGAGGCATCGTCGCTCAAAAAGGGCGAGACGCTCAAGGACACGGCGCTGAACCTTCAGGCGCTCAAGGCCGATTTCATCGTCATCCGCCACAGCGCATCGGGCGCGCCGCATTTTCTCTCCCGCGTGCTGGAGGCCAGCGTCATCAACGCCGGCGACGGCGCGCACGAGCATCCCACGCAGGCACTGCTCGACACGTTCACGATTCGCGAGCGGAAGGGAAAAATCGCCGGGCTGAACGTGACCATCCTCGGTGACATCCTTTACAGCCGCGTCGCCCGTTCAGACATCTGGGCGCTGACGAAGCTCGGCGCGAAAGTAACGCTGTGCGGGCCGTCCACGCTTGTTCCAAAAACCTTCGAGCAAATGGGCTGCCGTGTCACGCACAACGTGGACGAGGCGATCCGCGACGCCGACATCATCAACCTGCTGCGCATCCAGCACGAACGCCAGCGCAAGACGATGTTCCCGAGCATCGGCGAATACACGCAGCTTTTCGGCCTCAACAAGGCGCGCCTGGCCAAAACGAAACCGGACGCGCTGGTCATGCACCCCGGCCCGATCAACCGCGGCGTGGAGATTGACAGCGAAATCGCCGACTGCGACCGGTCGCTGATTTTGGAGCAGGTGACCAACGGCCTCGCCGTCCGCATGGCGGTTTTGTTTTTGCTGAACGGCGGCAAAGGCCCGCAGGGCGTGGCGGGAAATTGAAAATCGGAAATCTCCCCGCGAGTCGGTGCGAAGTGGATTTTGAACACAGGCCCGAAAGCTCTATTTCCGTTTCCAGAAAATCAGGAGCAGTCCAAACAATCCCAGCCCGGTGCCGGAAAGATAAAGTTTTGTCGCCTCGTTCACGGGCGCGCCGGTAAAGGTGATTTTAACCCGGGAAGCGATGGAATTGCCGACGTCGTGGCCCTTGACCAGCAGCAGCACACCGAGAATGACGCAGATGATGCCGAAACCCTTGC
>CAZZPE010000086.1:0-4689 GCA_964655855.1 uncultured Bifidobacteriaceae bacterium | reverse complement strand
GTTCTCTGACGCTCCATCAATTCATCCGTTCAAAAGAGTTTTGCAGAGGTCTCGTATTATGTGGGTCAGTTTGCGGCTCCCAACGTCATTCTGAACCAGGGCATTCAAAGCGGGTTTGACTGCCTTGGCCGTTTGTATGAGACCCATGGGATGGGCAATGGCAAGGCCCTTTATTGCCCGGCTTATCCGGAGACCTCGCTCTTGAGTTCCGCGCAATATTCAAACCCGTCATTTATGAGCACGGATAACGGAGAAAATGGTGGTGCATCCCCGGCTGTTCGTGACACCATGCTGTATAATCCGCATCTGGTTGATCCGACGAATACGGAGGCCAATAATGGCGGCTTTGCAAGATTGTTTCAGAAAACCAGCGGCGTCATCCCCGCCAAATTGTTTGGAACCGATTATCTGGACACGCCAACCAGTGACGCGGGCGGATACACCGCGCCGAGCACATCGTTTGGTCCCAACTATTATGCCCACTTTCCAAGCCAGGGGTTTGATGTTTTGTTCACGGATGGATCGGTGCAGTTTGTCCAGAGCGTTTCGGCGTTCAACTACGTGGCCCAGGCGGCCAAGGACGGGTTCGTCACCGCCGAGACCACTGCTTCTGCCGAGGATTATGCGCAGCTCTATACCTGGCTCGAAAACGGCAACTAGCCGTTGCTGGAAAGCTATTGGTCAATCGCGCAATTTCACCTGGCGAGTCAAGGACAGTTTCCATTTGCTCCAATTGCCGCATAGCGGTGTGAGGTTCAATTTCCCAGCGGCTTCTCGTCGGATTTGTTCGGGCTGACGGCCATTTGGAAATCCGCGACGGGATCGGGATGCGCCGGGTCAAAGTCCTTGAAGTCGGCTGCGATGTATTTTGCCAGCGGCAGCTTGGCCTGCTTGATGCCCTCCACGATGCACTTCGCCAGTTCGTAGCTGCCATAATTGTTGTGGTGCGTGCCATCCTGGAACGCCTTGCCGAGATCGTTGCCGAGCGCTTTGTAAAACACCAGGCTCATGGCGTTCAAGTCAATCATCGCGCAATGCTCGTCCTTCGCCACTTCGCGCACGGCGTCGGGATAACCAACAAGCGTCGGTCCGTTGACGCCGCCCTTGCGTTCCATCGAAGTCACCAGCACAGGCGTGCCGCCGAGCAAGCGTGTGCGCTCAACCACTTTTTTTAAATCCGATTTGTAGGTTTCCAGCGCGTTGGGAGCGTGGCTTTTCATGTCATTGTGTCCAAACTGGATGAACAAATAATCACCCGGTTTGATCAGGCTGAACACTTTTTCAAACCGCTGTGCGTGCAGGGAATCGGCAACGGTCTCGCCGGATTCGGCGTGGTTGGCCACGGCGATTTCCGGTTTGAAAAAGCGCGGCAGCATCTGGCCCCAGCTGTTCCACGGCTCGGCTGGCTGGTCGCAAACCGTCGAGTCGCCCAGGACATAAACCGTCGGCACGTCCGCCTTGGTAATTGCCAGCGAACGCAGGCTCGGATGCGCGCCGTTGAATTCCAAGGTCAGTTTCTCGTCCCAGTCCCAGACTTCGCTCGTCTTTTCGCGGTCCTTCAAATGCACCGCGTTGGTCTCGGAGATTTTTGGCGTGCGGATGTTGACGACGAACGTGCGCGACTCTTTTTTACCCGGCGCGACGGCGACTTTTTCCAGCATCAACCGCCGCAGCTCGGCTTTCACGGTCACGACGGATTGGTTGGTTCCGTCGCCAAACACGGCGGTGACCTTGTAATTTCCCTCCGGCTCCTTCACGGAAAAATAAAACGGCCTTGCGCTCGAAACATAATTGCCCCCGTCCGGTGCCACCACGTCCGCGCCCGGTTCGAAGCCGTAGCCGGCTGCGACGGAATAGAAGTTGGCCGGCGTGACATGGGTCCAGCCGCGTTCGGATTTGCTGCCGAAATCAAATTTGAAATCGGTCTGGACCTGGTTTGCCGGACTCGCGGAAGCCAGGGTTGCGACGATGACGGGAAGAATGATGCCGGCGGTGAGCCGACGGGTGGTATTCATATTGTATTATTGGTTGATGGTTTCGGTGGTTGTATTCGGCTGCCAAGTTTTGATGTCCTCCGCATTTTCGGAAAAACAGGGCGCCAGCGGATCGTTTGTGAGGCTTTTCAAGCCGGCGATGACGCAGGCGGCGTTGAATTGCGCGCCGATGTCGGTCGCGTGCGTGCGCTGGTCGGAGAAGAATGTCGCCACTTTTTCCGCGCCAGCTTTTTTATAGGCGTCGGTGACGACCATGGTGAGGTCGAAGAAAAGCGCGTTGTGGGCCTTGGCGACTTCCGCGTCCCACTGGGCGAAGTTTTCAAAATCGCGTCCCGTCTCCCAGCGATCCTTGTGTGGAACGGGCGAGACCAGGATGACCTTCGCGCCCTTTGCCTGCGATTGCGTGACGAATTGCGCCATATACCAGCCGAATGTGTGGACGAGTTCCTTCGTGCCGTCGGGCCGGGTGTCCTCCACGGTTTCATCACCGATGCCCGCGCCGTCGGCGCGATTTTTGTTGGACGGGTCGCCGATCTTTCCGCCGTCGTTGGTGCCGAACTGGATGATGACAACGTCGCCGGGCTTGATCGTCGCGATGGTTTTTTCCCAATGCCCGTCCGTGAAATACGTGCGCGCACTGCGTCCGGCGATGGCCTGGTTGACAATGTTGATTTTGTTCGTGTTGAAATACGGCGCGATGCGCTCGCCCCAGCCCCAATGCCCGGAGCCGCCGCCGCTGCGCACGGTCGAATCGCCGATGATGTGAAACGTGGGCAGCGCGTTATTCGCAATGGTTTCAACGGGCACTGTCGAGGCGTCCACGACGGGGCGTTCATCCTCGGCGGGCGCGGGCGCGGGCGGGCTCACGGTGACGGGCGCGATGCCGGCCGCCTTTTTGGATAGGAATTTTGCGAGCGGATTTGTCTTAAGCCCCTTGAGCGCGGCAATGACGCAGATGGCGTTGGTCTGCGCGCCGGCGAGGCTCGTGTGCGGGCCGGCTCCCGCGACGAACAGCGCATTGACCTTTTCCCGGCCGAGCTTGTCATACTGGCTGGCGATGATTTCGTTGATGTCGAGGAACGGGGCGTTCACGGATTCGGCGGCCTGCCTGGCCCAGCCGGCGGCGCTGTTGGTGCCGGTGCGCGCCGCCGTGCCGTTGGTCCGCCAACTGTTGCGCGGAATCAGGGAGCACACCATCGGTGTCGCGCCCTTGCTCCGGGCTTCCGCGATCATCTGTTTTTCATACCAGCCGAAGGTGTGGACGACCTCGAATTTTCCCGTGACCAGATTGGTGATGGCCTGCGTCTCGTCGCCGATTCCATGAATTTCGCCGCGCGCGCGGCTGGCGTCGTTGACCGCGCCGCCGTTGGTGCCGAATTGCATGATGACAAAATCGCCGTGTTTCAGCAGTGCCAGCACGCCCGGCCATTGGTCGCGGTAAAACGTGCGGCTGGTTGTCCCGCCCAGCGCGCGGTTGACGACGTTGATCTTGCCGGTGTTGAAGAACGGCGCAATCTCATCGCCCCAGCCCCATTGTCCGCCTGTGCCGTCGCCCCGCCCATTGAGCACGGTCGAATCGCCAATAAGAAACAGCGACGGCAGTTTGGGTTTGGCCGGCATGTTTTGCACGCGCGCGGTGTGTGCCAAAATGTCCGTTGCGGGAATCACGGATTCGTCATTTGTTTGCGCGTGAACACCGGCCGGCAGCAATCCAAATATCGTCAAGGCAGCCAGCCAGCTAAAAAAGCGCAGCGATCGTTTGTTCATCGTGTTCGGCATATTCATTTTAATTTGGTGGTTTCTTCCGCCTTGAATTCTAATTTCCAGCGGCTCCGGCTGGCAACTGTGGATTTCCCGATTTCGTCCATGTCGGCGGGTTCATTTTCAGGCCGGTGATCCTGAGCACGTAGGCATATTTGCAGGGCGTGGTGGCGGGAAGCTTCACTTTCAATCCGGTGTCGTCCTGAGTGAACTGCAATTGATCTTTGCTGCCGAGCATGGTCACGGTTTCGATTTTTCCGTCAGGAGAATTGGTGGTTGCCAGCGAGGTGATGACTGCCTCTTCGCCGGGCCAGTTGCCGAGGATGATGGCGTAGAGCGCGTCGCCCTTGACGGTGAAGCGGATGTTCAATCCCGGTTGCCCACGTCCGCCGCCTTCGCCGAATCTGGTCCAGTTGTGCGTGCCATAAATCGCCTCGCCATTCACGCCAAGCCACTGGCCGATGCTGAGCAGTGTGTCCTGCTGTTCCTGCGGGAACGTGCCGTCCGCTCTGGGTGAAAGGTTCAGCATATAGACGCCGTTTTTACTGACGGTGTCCACGAGCTTGGCAATGATCGCGCCCGCGCCGGACACGCGCATGTCGCTTGTGTAACCCCAGGTGCTGCCAATGGGGTCGTCCACCTCCCAGACGCCGGGGCGGATGCCGGATGGCGAACGCGAGCCGACTTTTTCAAAATCAAGGATGGCGCCAATGGTCTCCGTGTTTTTGTTGCTCGGCGCGAACGCGGCTTTTTTTGCGCCAATGGAAACTTCCTTGCCCCATTCATTGGCGCGGTTGTAATAATACGCCGCGACGCGGAGTTTGAGCGGGTCGAGGTAGCGCTGGTCCACGCCATTGTCGAACCACAGAATGTCGGGCCGGTATTTGTCAATCAGCTCGACGTTGCGCGCGAACCAGTTGGTCAGAAACCGCTC
>CAZZPE010000085.1:0-4846 GCA_964655855.1 uncultured Bifidobacteriaceae bacterium | reverse complement strand
GGACGGTTTCCAGATGATGCAGCAAGGCCGGTCCTTCGAACCACGGCGTTTTTTTCGAGGCGTCCACCACGTTGTCGCCGTCGAGCGCGCTGATGGGGATGAATTTCACGTCGCGAAACGCGCCGAGCTTCGGCAGAAAATCCTCGATCTCGTCGCGGATTTCCAGAAAGCGCTCTTCCTGCCAGTCCACGAGATCCATTTTGTTGACGGCGATGACGAGATGCGGAATGCCCAGCAGCGCCGCGATGAAGGTGTGCCGCCGCGTCTGCTCGATGACGCCCTGCCGCGCGTCCACGAGCACGACGGAGAGGTTCGCGGTGGAGGCGCCGGAAACCATGTTGCGGGTGTATTGGACGTGACCCGGCGTGTCGGCGACGATGAATTTGCGCTTGGGCGTGGCGAAATAGCGGTAGGCGACATCAATCGTGATGCCCTGTTCGCGTTCGGCGCGGAGGCCGTCGGTGAGGTTGGCGAGATTGATCTGGCCGCCGCCGGTGATGTCGGCGCTGCGTTCGAGCGCCTCAAGCTGGTCTTCCATCAGCGACTTCGAATCGTAAAGCAGCCGGCCGATGAGCGTGGACTTGCCGTCATCAACCGAGCCGCAGGTGTTGAAGCGGAGGATTTCGATGGGATGTTGTGTGTGTGGCATTTTTATAAACCGCTAATCTTCGCTGATTGACGCTAATTTAATGAGCGAAGATTAGCGAGAATTAGAGATTAAAAATATCCGGCTTTCTTGCGGTCCTCCATCGCGGCTTCGCTAGCCTTGTCGTCGGCGCGCGAGCCGCGTTCGGTCACGCGCGCAGCGGCGATTTCGGCGATGATGTCATCCACGGAATCCGCCCGCGACTCGACCATGCCGGTGCTGATCATGTCGGCAATCGTGCGGACGCGGACAACGAGCTTCTGGACCGGCTCGTTCGGTTTTGGCCGCGCGCCGGCATAAGGATCGGGCTTCGTCGGATCCGATTGCGCCGGCGGAATGGGAATCCACTGCCCGCCGCGCCGGAAGCACTCGCGCTCGTGGCTGAAATAAATGTTCGGCACCTCGAGCCTTTCGCTTTTGACGTATTCCCAAACGTCCATCTCCGTCCAGTTTGAGAGCGGGAACACGCGCATGTTTTCGCCGGGGTTGACCCTGGCGTTGTAAAGATTCCAGATTTCCGGGCGTTGGTTTTTCGGATCCCACTGGCCGAAGCTGTCGCGGAAGCTGAAGAACCGCTCCTTGGCGCGGGCCTTTTCCTCATCGCGCCGCGCGCCGCCGATGGCGCAGTCGAACTGGAATTCCTCGATCGCGCCGAGCAGCACGGGAATCTGAAGCTGGTTGCGGCTGATCTGGCCGGGCGTCGGGTGCGCGATCCCTTTTTTGAGCGCCTCCTCAACCGTGCGGACGATGAGCTTTGCGCCAAGCTCCTTCGCGCGGCGGTCGCGGAATTCGATCAATTCGGGAAATTCGTGGCCGGTTTCAACGTTCAGCAGCGGCATCGGGATGTCCGACGGGCGGAACGCCTTTTCCGCCAGCCGCAGCAGGCAGATGGAATCCTTGCCGCCGGAAAAGAGGATGGCCGGGCGCTCGAACTCGGCGGCGACTTCGCGCATGATGTGAATCGCCTCGGTTTCGAGGTATTGCAAATGGTCTAAATGGTAACTACTCATGTCTCAAGAACCACAGATTAAACACGGATTGAACACGGAAGAAAATTCTTATCTGCGCCCATCTGTGTTTCATCTATGGCAAATTAAATTCCTGCACCGCCGGAAACCGCCTTGCCGCCCCAGTTCGCGTGCAGGCCGCACTCACGCTTGTCGTCGGCCTTGGCCGGGTCGAAATAATCCCACTCGTTCGGCAGGTGGTGCTGCTTCAAATAATTTTCCATGTCCGCGTCGGTCCAGTAAAAAACCGGGCTGACTTTCAGCGCGCCGAAATTTTTGTCCTCGGAAACGATGTCAAGTCCGGCGCGGTTCGGATTTTGCACCTTGCGCAGCGCGGTGAGCCAGACCACCGGCGCAAGTTCCTTCATGCCGCGCTGGAACGGCTCCAGCTTCATCACGGTGCTGAACGCCTTGATGCGCTCCTCGTTTTCCGGTGCCGGTGCCGGCGCGCCGCCGAAAACGGCGTCGTAGTGCGCGGTGGTGATTTTCGGGACGTAAGCCTTGAGGTTCAGCTTGAGCAGTTTCTTCAACTGCTCCGCGTGCTTGTAAGTCGCCGGGCGGTTGTAGCCGTGATCCACCCAAAGCACGGGAATGTCCGGCATCACCTGCGTGGCGAGATGCAAAATCACCGCTTCGTAGGGCCGGAAATTCGTGGAGACGATGGCGCGGCCATGCGACTGCGCGACGGCCCAGCGGATGATTTCCAGCGGTGGTTTGGCGCGCAGTCCGGCGTTGGCCTGGGAGATTTGGTCGGGCGTCATTGGCATTTAGTTGCGGCTTGAATTTGACAAAGCAATTATTTCGTGGATGTTGGACGTAACTTGTCTCCGCCGTTTTTGCGGTCGGAGCGGAACCAAACCTGATTGATCCAAAACCAATAAATTAAAATGAGCGAACAAGAATGCTGCGGTTGTGAGCCGCTGACGGTGTCGGTCGGCGCGAATGTGCCGGATTTTGAACTGGATGTTTTTGATCCCGTGAACCGCGTCTTCGGCAAGGTCTCGCTGGACGAGGTGAAAAAAGAGTCCAAGTGGACGGTGCTGGTGTTTTACCCGGCGGACTTCACGTTTGTGTGTCCGACGGAGCTGGCGGATCTCGCCGAGAAGCACGCGGCGCTCAAGAAGCTCGGCGCGGAGGTGATTTCGGTCTCGACCGACACGCATTTCGCGCACCTGGCCTGGCGCGATTCGGAAAAGCTCCTGTCCAAGGTGGATTATCTCATGGGCGCGGACAGGACGGGTGCGGTGAGCCGGCTGTTCGGCGTTTATGACGAGAAGAGCGGCCTGGCGCTGCGCGGCACGTTCATCATCAGCCCGCAGGGCAAGCTCGTCACGTCCGAGGTCAACTTCTTCAACGTCGGGCGCGATGCCGACGAACTGGTCCGCAAGCTGGAGGCGAATGTTTATCTGCTCGCGAATCCCGCCGAGGCCTGCCCGGCCAAGTGGAAGCCGGGCGCCAAAACCTTGAGGCCGGACGAGAAAATGGTCGGCAAGGTCTACGAGGCTCTGCACGGATAATTTTCCCGCCAGAATGGAATTCACCTGCGGACGGCTGTTGCAAAACGGCCGTCCGTTTTTAATTTCAGAAATGGGAACGGGCGGATTCACCGGTCAACTGGCTGGCGTTTGCTCCTTGAGAAATACCCGGTCGCACCAGTCGCCGAAGCGTTCGCCGGCGTTGCGCTCCTTCGCGAAGCGCGCGAGCACCGGGCGGAATTCGGTTTCGATGTCCGTTTCTTTCATCATTTCCTTCCAGACGCGGTTTAGTCGCGTGCCGGTCGCATTCGCGCCGAGCCAGACCTGATAACGTCCCGGTGCCTTGCCGACGAACGCAATCTCCGCCATGTAGGGCCGCGCGCAGCCGTTCGGACAGCCGGTCACGCGGATGATAATCTCCTCGCCCGCCAAACCCGCCTCGGCGCAAAGTTTTTCCATCCGGTCAATCAAGCCGGGCAGGATGCGTTCGCTTTCCGCCAGCGCGAGTCCGCACGTCGGCAGCGACGGGCAGGCCATCGCGGCCGCGTGCAGGGTCGTCGTCTGATTTTCCGTTTTGACGCCGTGCTGCGCGAGAACCGCGCCGATGCCGGTCTTGTCGTCATCGCTGGCGCCGGCGAGAATCACATTTTGATTTGCCGTCAGGCGGAATTCGATGTGCTGGAATTTGTCCGCGACCTGCCGCAGCGCGGTTTTCAAAGCGTAACCCGGAACATCCTTGACGCGGCCGGATTCGACGAACAATCCCAGAAACCAGCTTCCGTCCACGGCCTCGTGCCAGCCGAGCAAATCGCTGGTCGTGGTGAAATGATACGGCTTCGCCGGCGCAAAATTGAAGCCGGCCCGCTTTTCGATTTCGGTGCGCACCCAATCCGCGCCGCGTTCGGCGACGATATATTTGAGGCGCGCGTGCTTGCGGTCGGTGCGGTCGCCGAAATCGCGGTGGACCGTCAGCACGGCCTTGGCCACGTCCACGATTTTTTCCGGCGTGAAAAACCCGATGACGTCCGCGAGGCGCGGGAAAGTCTGCCCATTGCCGTGGGTGCGTCCCATGCCGCCGCCGACGGCGATGTTGTAGCCGGTGAGCTGGTCGTTTTCGACAACCGCGATGAGGCCGAGGCAGTTCGTGAAAACGTCCAGGTCGTTCACCGGCGGGATGACGAAGGCAATTTTGAATTTGCGCGGCAGATAGGTTTTACCGTAAAGCGGGTCGGCAAAATTCCTGTTTTCCTCCGCCTCGTTGTCGAGCTGCACGCCATCAATCCAGATGGCGTGATAGGCTTTCGTCTGCGGCGCGAGCGCGAGCGCGACTTTTTTGCAGTCGGCATAAACCTGCTCGCGCGCCTTGGTGTAAGCCGGTGTCGGTGGCGCGAGGACATTGCGGTTCACGTCGCCGCAGGCCGCGAGCGTGGAGAGCAGCGAATCGTTGATGCCCCGGACCACCGCGCGCAAATTGGATTTCAGGATGCCGTGAAACTGAATCGTCTGGCGTGTCGTGAGGCGGAACGTGTGGTTGCCGTGGGTCGAGGCGAGCTGGTCGAACACCTGCCATTGTCTGGCGGTCATCACGCCGCCGGGAACGCGGCTGCGCACCATCATGATGTATTTCTTGCCGGTCTTCCGCAGGTCGCGGTCGTCCTGCTGGTAGGAGCCGTGGAATTTCAGGAACTGGTTGTCGTCCTCTGAAAAATGATCCGTGG
>CAZZPE010000084.1:0-5594 GCA_964655855.1 uncultured Bifidobacteriaceae bacterium | reverse complement strand
AATGGAGCGGGCGATGGGAATCGAACCCACGTGTGAAGCTTGGAAGGCTTCCGTTCTACCATTGAACTACGCCCGCAAACAATTTTCAGTTTTGAGTTGAGGCGATGCCGGCCATTCCAACTCGAAACCTAGAATCCAAAGCCCAAAACTATCAAACCGGCTTGCCTTGTCAACCGCGCCGCGCTATGCTCACGCCGATGAATTCGCTGCTTCTGACCGGCGGACGGGTGGTTGATCCCGCAAATCGTTTTGATTCCCCCGCGGACGTGCTCATCATTGACGGCAAAATCTCCGCCGTCGGCAAAAATCTTTCCGCACCGAAGGGGATCGGGCAGTTCGACGCCGGCGGGAAAATCATCTGTCCCGGACTGATTGACTTGCACGTCCATTTGCGCGAGCCGGGCCAGACCGCGAAGGAAAATCTGGCCACCGGCACCGCCGCCGCTGCGCGAGGCGGGTTCACCTCCGTCGTTTGCATGCCCAACACGTCGCCGGCCATTGACACCGCCGGAACCGTCGCCCTCATCCGCGAACGCGCAGCCCGCGAAGGCGTCGTGAATGTTTTCATCACCGGCGCCATCACCAAAAACATCGCCGGCGAGGAACTCTCGCCCATCGGCGGGCTGAAGCGTGCCGGCGTCGTGGCCATCACCGACGACGGCCATTGCGTCCAAAACAACGAACTCATGCGGCACGCGTGCGAATACGCGAAGATGTTCGATCTGCCGGTGATGGACCATTGTCAGGACTATTCGCTCGTGACCGACGGCGTGATGCACGAGGGCTGCTGGAGCGCGGTGCTCGGCCTGCGCGGCTGGCCGTCGGCGGGCGAGGAAATGATCGTCGCGCGGAACATTCTGCTCGCGGAACTGACGGGCGCGAAAATCCACTGCCAGCATTTGAGCGCGGCGGGCAGCGTGGCCTTGGTGCGCGAGGCGAAAAAACGCGGCGTGCCCGTTTCCGGCGAGGCGTGTCCGCATCATTATGTTTTGACCGACGCCGCCGTTGCCGGAAGCGAGATTTTTTGGAGCGCGGATGGAAAAGGCCTGGCCCAATTTCAGGGCGCCAAGCTTCCCGAATGGCCGAAATACGACACCAATTTCAAGATGAACCCGCCGTTGCGCTCGGCGCGCGACCGCGAGGCGGTTCTCGAAGGGCTGGCCGACGGCACGATTGAGATTTTGTGCAGCGACCATGCGCCGCACTGTGATTACGAAAAGGAGGTCGAATTCGACTACGCGCCGTTCGGCATCACGGGGCTGGAGACCGAACTGGCGCTGGCGCTGATGCAGCTCGTCCACGCGAAGCGACTTTCACTCGCGGACCTGATCGCGAAATTCACCGTGAATCCGGCGCGCCTGCTGAATTTGAGCAAAGGCACGCTGTCCGTCGGCGCGGACGCGGACGTGACGGTGTTTGATCCCGAATGCGAATGGGTTTTCCGGCGCGGGGACTCGGCCAGCAAGTCGAAGAACAATCCGTTCTTCGGCTGGAAGCTCAAAGGCAAAGCAGTGGCGACGATTGTGGGCGGGAAAACCGTCTGGTCCGAACAAAATGAGGCTGGCGCAAACCGTCGGGCGTTCGCTACAGTTTGAGCATTTGATGAAAGCAATTTTAGCCCTCGAAGACGGCTCGGTTTTTCACGGCGAAGGTTTTGGCGCAAAGGCGTCGGCCTGCGGCGAGGTGTGTTTCAACACTTCGATGACCGGCTACCAGGAAATCCTCACCGACCCCTCTTACAAAGGACAAATCGTCACGATGACGTATCCGCTCATCGGCAATTACGGCGTCAACGCGGTGGACATGGAATCATGGCGGCCGCATGTGGCCGGGTTCGTCATCCGCGAACTCTCGCCGGTCGTCAGCAACTGGCGCGCGGACTTTTCGCTCGCGGAATATTTGGAGAAGAACGGCATTCCCGGCATCCAGGGCATTGACACGCGGGCGCTGACCAAAAAACTCCGTGTGCGCGGCGCGATGAACGGGTTCATTTCCACCGAGGAAATTCCGGACGCCGAAGCCGTGCGGCGCGCGAAGGAATTTGTTTTTGTCGGCGTGGATTACGTCAGGGAAGTGACGCACAAAAAGGCGTTCCGCTGGGACGAGAAGGACGAGCAGAGCGCGGCGTTTGATCTGGTTCGCGGCGTGAAAGCCGCCGACGCGCGCAATGTGCGCCTGCCGCTGCCGCCGGCGGACATTCCCATCGTCGCGTTCGATTACGGGCTGAAATACAACATCCTCCGGCGGCTGCGGCAGCACGGATTTGCCACGCAAGTTTTGCCGGCGACTGCCAGCGCCGCCGACGCGCTGAAGCACAAGCCCGCCGGAATTTTTCTTTCAAACGGCCCCGGCGATCCGGCGGCGCTCGATTACATCGTGCGCGAGGTGAAGACGCTTTTGGACACGGGCATTCCGATTTTCGGCATCTGCCTCGGCCACCAGATTTTGGGGCAGGCGTTTGGCGGAAAAACCTTCAAGCTGAAATTCGGCCATCGCGGCGCGAACCAGCCGGTCAAGGATCTGGAAAGCGGCAGGGTGGAAATCACGGCGCAAAATCACGGCTTTGCGGTGGACGCGCAATCGTTGCCGTCCGACGTCGCGGTCAACCGCCTCAATTTGAACGACCAGACCGTCGAAGGCATGCGCCACAAGACGAAGCCGGTCTTTTGCGTGCAATATCATCCGGAGGCGTCGCCCGGGCCACACGACTCGACGCCATTGTTCGCGGAATTTCGCTCATTGATCGAACGGCGCGGTTAAAATGAAAATATTTCCTGAAGATTTCAGTTTGACTTGCGGCGTCCGCCGAACATAATCGGGGCATCAAGCTATGGCCAAACTGGTTATCCTGACGCAGGGCATGACAGGCCGCGCGCACGAGCTGAATGTGGATCGCACCACCATCGGCCGCGTCGAGGATAATACGTTTCAAATCACCGACGCCTCCGTTTCCAGCCACCACTGCGAAGTGCTGCTGCGCGGCGGCGAGGTTCTCATCCGCGACCTCAATTCGACCAACGGCACCTTCATCAACAACGCTCAAATCACCGAGAGCGTTTTGAAACCTGGCCAGACCCTGCGCCTTGGCCAGATCGAATTGAAGCTGGAAGGCGAGGGATTGGCTCCCGCGGCGGCGGCCCCGGCGGCGGCTCCAACCCCGGCCCCGGCAGCTCCGCCGAAAAAACCTGCGGAAGCCACCTTGGTCATTCCGCGCGGCGTCAGCTTGAGTGAGCTGGAAAGCGGCGGCCGCAAACCGGGGCTGGACAGTTCCAGCAAGGTTTTTTCAAAAAAGCGCAACAAGTCCGGTTTGTATTTTTGGATCGGTGCCGGCGTCGGCATTGTCGTCATCATCGTCCTGATTCTTTTTGCGCTCAAGATGGCCGGCAACGGCAGCCATTAAAACCAGGTGCGGCCATGAAACCGCGCTCTTCAAATCAACAAACCCACGCGCTGACGCTCACGGAGGTTTTGGTGAGCGTGGCTGTCGTGTGCGTTTTTGCCGTTGCCGCGTTTTTGATGCTTCACCGTCAGAAAGTCGTCCACCGGGTCGTCCGTCAAGACCGGTCAACGGAAATTCAGTGCGTCAACAATCTGAAACAAATCGGCCTGGCATTCCGGATTTGGGAGGGCGACAACGGCGACAAATTGCCCATGCAGGTTCCCGCGAAAAATGGCGGAGCCATGGAACCGGCGTCGCGCGGTAACGTGTTTCAGGTTTTTCAGGTCATGTCCAACGAGCTGTCCACGCCCAGGATTTTGCTTTGTCCTGCGGATGCCGACCGGTTTGCCGCGAAAGATTTCACCGCTGGTTTTGACAACAGCCGCGTCAGCTACTTTGCCGGCCTGGACGCCGCCGATGACAAGCCCGCCATGTTCCTCGCCGGCGACGACAACTTCGCCATTGACGGGCGGCCGGTCAAATCCGGGCTGCTGCTGCTGGCGACGAATGCGCCCGTCAGTTGGACCGCCTCGCGCCACATGAACCAAGGCAACATCGGCCTCGCCGACGGCTCGGTGCAGACAACCACTTCTTCTTCATTGCGCCAAAGGCTCGTGCAAACCGGCGTCGCCGCCAACCGTCTTGCGCTGCCGTGAAACCGCGTGCTCCAAACCAAGGAAGTCGAGCGATGACGCTTACGGAAGTCTTGGTGGTGATTATCCTGGTGGCTGTTATCGCGGTTGTGCTTTTACCTACGCTCGTTCAAAATCATGGATACGGTGCTGGAAAATTTGGTCATTATCGAAGGGCGCCTTGTATGGAAAATCTGAAACAAATCGCTCTGGCTTCGTTTGTCTGGGCCGGTGATCACGGTGATAAATTTCCAGTGCAAGTTTCGGTGACCAATTGGGGCGCAATGGAATTGGCTGTCGCTGGAGACGTTGCTGGCATCTTTTGCACTATGTCCAACGAATTGTATTCGCCAAAATTGCTATTTTGTCCGTCGGATAATAAGCACACCGCTGCACGCAGTTTTTCCGCTGGATTCAACAATGCGAACATCAGTTATTTTGTTGGATTTGAGGCGAAATTGAGAAATCCACGGATGATTCTCGCAGGAGATAGCAATTTACTTGTGAACGGCAAACCGGTTCAGCCCGGATTTTTGAATCTTTCGACAAACGCTGCCGTCGAGTGGTCGATGGAAAGGCATCAAGGCTTTGGCAATGTCGCGCTCGCGGACGGCAGCGTTCAACAACTAAACACCGAAACCTTGCAGCAAGCATTGGAGCAAACCGGTGCCGCCACCAACCGCCTTGCGATTCCGTAATTTTTCCCTTCTGGCTTCCGGCTTCCGGCTCCGGTATTCTCCGCCACCATGTTTGACACGGTTAAAACGGAAATCGCCACCGCCTCGGACAAGCTTTCGCACCTGCGGAGGTTTCTTTGACGTCGCCACATTGCAAAACCGGCTCGCCGAAATCAACGCGCTGATGGCCGCGGACAATTTCTGGGGCAACCGCGAAAAGGCGCAGACGATCATAGACGAGGCGAATTCCGCCCGCGCCAAAATCGAGCCGCTCGGCAAGGCCGAAAAACAGCTCGACGATTTCCGCGTCATGCTCGAACTCGGCGAGGCCGAGCCGCCCGCCGCGCAGGCGCAGATCGAACTGGAACTCACCCGCGATCTCGCGAAATTTTTCAAGGAACTCGAGTCGCTGGAGCTGAAGGTTTTTCTGAACGGCCCGCACGACCGGAAGAATTGCATTTTGAGCATCAACGCCGGCGCGGGCGGCACGGAGGCGCAGGATTGGGCGGAAATGCTCTCGCGGATGTATTCGCGCTGGGCCGAGTCGCGTGGCTGGAAGGTCGAGGTGACCGACGCGCTGGTCGGCGACACCGCCGGCCTCAAGAGCGTCACGATGCTGCTCGAGGGCGAAAACGCCTACGGCTTCGCCAAGGCCGAACGCGGCGTGCATCGCCTCGTTCGCATCTCGCCGTTCGATTCCAACAAGCGCCGCCACACGAGCTTTGCCAGCGTGGACGTGATCGCGGAAATCGAGGAGAGCGATTCCGACATCGTGATTCCGCCGAATGAATTTTCCGTGGACACGTTCCGTTCCGGCGGCAAGGGCGGCCAGAACGTGAACAAGGT
>CAZZPE010000083.1:0-5771 GCA_964655855.1 uncultured Bifidobacteriaceae bacterium | reverse complement strand
CCTTCGCCCTCGAACTCGCCCGCAACGGCGTCAAGACGGTTTATCCCCGCGCCATTTACATGACCGGGCGCAAGCGCGAAACGCCGCGTCCGAACGCCGACAGACGCCGCTACGCCGCCCTCGCCCATTTACGCACGCCCGATGGCGAGCCTGCCGTGCGCGAGGACTACGATTACATCACCATCTGGGGTTTCTGGAACGGTCCCGACGAACTGCTGGCCATTCAGGACGGGCGATTCTACCAGGCATTCAACGCCAAACACGCCTTCGGTGAAAAAATGATCACCAGGGAAGTTCTGGAGGAACTGACGCGCTTGAAAGCCGAGCGCCTCGCCCGCAACGGCTTTGAAGACCTGAACCCCAAGTCCGACCACCTCCTCGTTTCCTTCGGACCGGACATGCAACTTGTCCTCGGCACCGCCGGCAAACCCGAAGTCCGCCTCTGCAACTTCGAGCTCGTCCGCCGCCGTGCCACCGCCGGATCGCAACCCGCGCCCGGCAGCTAGCATTCGCAGACGCGACGGCCTCGCAACCAATTATTTGCTCCCCGGACGGGCCACATCAAGTTCTATAGTCATAAATCATATCATCATATCAGGATGCGTTGATTTTTATTTTGCATTTCGGAACGCTTTTCATTAGTTTGGAGCCGGTTAATTTATTGAAAGCCCATGCCGGATAAAATTGAGCATCTGCAACGTCTGTTGCGCGAACGGATCGTCATCCTTGACGGCGCGATGGGCACGATGATCCAGCAGCGCAAGCTGGACGAGGCGGCGTTTCGCGGCGCACGGTTTGCCGGCTGGCAAGGCAAGGACCTCAAGGGCCTCAACGACCTGCTGAACGTCACCCAGCCAGCGGTCATCGAGGACATTCACCGCCAATATCTCGAAGCCGGCGCGGACATCATCGAAACCAACACGTTCAACTCGCAGTCCATCTCGCTCGCGGATTACGGCCTTGAGGCGCTGGCCTATGAATTGTCAAAAGCCGGCGCGGAATGCGCGCGCCGCGCGGCGGACGCAATCGAAAAGGCGCGGCCGGGACGCGGTTGTTTTGTCGCGGGCTCCATCGGCCCGACGACGAAAACTTCGTCCATTTCCACCGACGTGAACAACCCCGGCGCGCGCGGCGCGAATTACGACGAGCTGGTCGAGGCTTACGGCGGGCAGATCAATGGCCTGCTCGACGGCGGTGCGGATTTGCTGCTGGTGGAAACCATTTTTGACACGCTGAACGCCAAGGCGGCGTTTTTCGCAATCCAAAAGATTTTTGAGGAACGCGGCATCGTTCCCCTGCCCTGCGGCGCGGAAATGGTCGCCGGAAAACGAGTCGTGCCGATTCTGGCGAGCGTCACCTTCATCCAGGCCGGCAGCAATCGCGGCGTGACCGGGCAGACCGTCGAGGCGTTTTGGAATTCCATCTCCCACGTCCCGCTCTTGAGCGTCGGCATGAATTGCGCGCTGGGACCGAAGGAACTGCGCCCGCGCATCGGCGAACTTTCCGCCCTCGCGCCGGTTTTCATCAGCGCCCATCCGAACGCCGGGCTGCCGAACCCGCTGCTGCCGACCGGTTTTCCAGAAACGCCGGACACGCTCGCGCCACAGCTTCGCGAGTGGGCGCAAAGCGGCTGGCTCAACATCGTCGGCGGCTGCTGCGGCACCACGCCGCCGCACATCAAGGCCATCGCTGATGCCGTCAAAGATCTGCCGCCGCGCAGAATTCCGGCGGTTGAACCGCATTTGCGTTTGAGCGGACTCGACGCGGTGACGGTTCGTCCTGATTCCAATTTCCTGAACATCGGTGAACGCACCAACGTCGCCGGGTCGCCGAAATTCGCCCAGCTCATCAAGTCCGGCGATTTTGAGGCCGCGCTGACCGTCGCCCGCCAGCAGGTCGAGAACGGGGCGCAGGTCATTGACGTTTGCATGGACGAGGGCATGATTGACGGCGTCGCCGCGATGACGAAGTTTTTGAATCTCATCGCCAGCGAGCCGGACATTTGCAAGGTGCCGGTGATGGTGGATTCCTCGAAATGGGAGGTCATCGAGGCCGGGTTGAAATGTCTTCAGGGCAAAGGCATCGTCAATTCCATTTCGCTCAAGGAAGGCGAGGAAAAGTTTCTGCGCCAGGCGAAGCTCGTCCGTCGTTACGGCGCGGCGGTGGTCGTGATGGCCTTCGACGAACGCGGACAGGCGGATTCATTTGCGCGGCGCACCGAAGTCTGCAAACGCGCCTACGATTTGCTCGTCGGGAAAGTCGGCTTTCCGCCGCAGGACATCATTTTCGATCCCAATGTCCTCACCGTCGGCACCGGCATGGAGGAGCATGCAAACTATGCCGTGGACTTCATCCGCGCGACGAAATGGATCAAGGAAAACCTGCCGTTGGCCAAGGTCAGCGGCGGCATCAGCAACATTTCGTTTTCGTTCCGCGGCAACAACGCCGTGCGCGAGGCGATGCACTCCGCGTTTCTCTACCACGCCATCCGGGCCGGCCTCGACATGGGTATTGTCAACGCCGGAATGCTCGCGGTTTATGAGGAGGTTCCCAAAGACCTGCTCGAACTCGTCGAGGATGTTTTACTGAACCGCAGGCCCGACGCGACGGAACGGCTGATTAAATTCGCCGAATCGGTGAAGCAAAAGGGCAAGGCCGCCGTCGTCGAGGATGCATGGCGCAAAGGCACCGTCGAGGAACGTCTTTCGCACGCGCTGGTCAAGGGCATCGTGGACTTCATTAACGCCGACATCGAGGAAGCACGGCAAAAATACGGCAGGCCGCTGCTCGTCATCGAAGGCCCGCTCATGGCCGGCATGAGCGTCGTCGGCGATTTGTTCGGAGCCGGGAAAATGTTTTTACCGCAGGTCGTCAAATCCGCCCGCGTCATGAAAAAGGCGGTCGCGTATCTGACGCCGTTCATGGAGGCGGAAAAGAAAGCCGCCGGCGGCATCCACAAAAACGCCGGAAAAGTTTTGATGGCCACCGTCAAGGGCGACGTGCATGACATCGGAAAGAACATCGTCGGCGTCGTGCTCGCGTGCAACAATTACGAGGTAATTGACCTCGGCGTGATGGTGCCGTGCGAGAAAATCCTGCAGGCCGCCCGCGAGCAAAATGTGGACATCATCGGCTTGAGCGGGCTTATCACGCCGTCGCTCGACGAAATGGCGCACGTCGCCCGCGAGATGGAGCGCGAAGGTTTGAAACTGCCGCTGCTCATCGGCGGCGCGACGACCAGCAAGGCGCACACGGCGGTGAAAATTGCGCCGGGCTACGGCCAGCCGGTGGTCCACGTCCTCGATGCTTCGCGTGCCGTGCCGGTCGTCAGCAATTTGATCAGCAAGGAACACCGGCCCGATTTCGCCGCGCAAATTCGCGGGGAATACGACCGCATCCGGGCGCAGCACGGCGGCCAGACGGCGAAACTCATTTCCCTCGAGGAAGCCCGCGCCAACGCGCCAAAGCTGAAGTTCGACGATCTGCCGAAGCCGGAGTTCACCGGCGTGCGCGATCTCTCGGCTGATGGCAGGGCGGGCAACCCACTGCCCGCCGAGCGGCGCGCACGGAGTGACGCGCCCCACCCAATTTCATTGGACGAACTGGTGCCGTTTATTGACTGGTCACCGTTTTTCCACACCTGGGAATTGCGCGGCGTTTATCCGAAAATTCTCCAGCACGAAAAGCACGGCGAAGAGGCGCGCAAACTTTTTGACGACGCGCAAAGGCTGCTGGAGAAAATCGTTTCCGAAAAGCTGCTCAAGCCGCGCGCCGTTTATGGTCTGTTCCCGGCGAACCGCATCGGCGACGACGTGGAGATTTACGCGGACGAATCGCGGGCGAAGGTTCTGACGACTTTCCATTTTCTGCGCCAGCAAATCGCCAAGGACGACGGCACGCCAAATTTGTGTTTGGCGGATTTCATCTCGCCAAAAGATTTGGGCCGTGATTACCTCGGCGCATTTGCCGTCACGAGCGGCCACGGCTTGAAAGAACTCGTGGAAAAGTTCAAGGCCGACCACGACGATTACAATGCCATCATGGCCGAGGCGCTGGCCGACCGGCTGGCGGAGGCGTTCGCGGAATTTCTGCACAAGCGCGTCCGCGAGGAATGGGGCTACGGCAAGCTTGAAAAGCTGGCGCCCGGGGATTTGATTGCCGAAAAATACCGCGGCATCCGCCCGGCGGCGGGTTATCCAGCCTGTCCCGACCACACGGAAAAGGCAATCCTCTGGAAGCTGCTCAACGTGGAGAGGCACGCTGGCATCAAGCTGACGGAAAGTTTCGCGATGTGGCCGGGCAGTTCGGTGAGCGGACTTTATTTTGCGCACCCGGAATCGAAGTATTTTGCCGTCGGCAAACTCGGCCGCGACCAGTTGCTGGATTATCATCTCCGCAAGGGCATGACGTTGCAGGAGGCGGAGCGATGGCTTGGGCCGTGGCTGAATTACGAACCGGCTGCCGCCGGGAAAATCATTTCCTGCTCCTGCGGGCGGGCGCATTGAACCGCGGCGGCGCACGAACGCAGGCTTGTTTTTCGCGGGGCACCGCGTAGATTGTGCCCATGAAGCACGATGTGGTGCCCGTCCAGATTCGCGGAATCCTGCCCGCGGATCACGGTTGCGCGCTCTTTGTCGGCAATGACGAAAAGGTTTTTGTCATCAACGTCGAGCCGCAAATGGGCGCGGTCATCGGAATGTTTTTGAAGGATGTCCCGAAGGAACGCCCGCTGACGCATGATCTCATCAACCGGATTTTTCAGGGCTTCGGGATCGCCGTCGAGCGCGTCGTCATCACGGACTTGAAAAACTCCACCTATTTTGCGCGGCTGATTTTGCAGCAGCAAAACGAGGTGGCGCGGAAAATTGTCGAGGTGGACGCGCGGCCCAGCGACTGCCTGGCCATCGCCGCCGCGCAGAAAAAGCCCATTTATGTCTCCGCGCCGCTGTTCGCCCAGGTCGAGGACATGAGCGAGGTGCTGAACCGGATCAACGAAAGCGGCGCCGAACCCGAGTAAAATGCCCGCCACCAACGTTCCCCCGCTCTCGCTCGTCTGCGGCGACGATGAATTCGCCGTCAAGAAACGCGCGCGGGAAATCTACCAGCAATGGTGCGATGAACTGGGCGGCATGGACCACGAAATCATCGAGGCGTCGGTTTCCAACAGCGGCGAAGCCCTCACCGCCATCGCCAAACTCCGCGAAGCGCTCCAAACCCTGCCCTTTTTCGGCTCCGGCAAGACCGTCTGGCTGCGTGACTGCAATTTTCTCGGCGACGAACGCGCCGCGGCCGCGCAGGCCGTCACCGAGACCCTGACCGAACTGGCGGAGGAACTAAAAACCTTCAAATGGCAGAGCGTGCGGCTGCTCATCAGCGCGGGCAAGGTGGACAAGCGGAAAACCTTTTTCAAAACGCTGGACAAGATCGGAACGGTGGAAAGCTTCGCCGCGCTTTCGGCGGACGACAAGGACTGGGTGGAGAGCGCGGAAGTCGCGGCGCGAAACGCCATCCGCGAACGGCAAAAGGAAATTTCCGGCGAGGCGCTGGCCGAACTGGTGAGCCGCACCGGGCCGAATGCGCGGCAGCTGGAAAGCGAAATTGAAAAACTCTGCGTGTTCACCGGCGACCGGAAGAAGATTGAATTCGCCGACGTGGCCGGGATCTGTTCCCGGAACAAAACGGCGCGGGCCTTCGCGTTGGGCGACGCGCTGGGCGACCGCGATTTGCCGCGCCTGCTCAAGCGGCTGGACGAGGAGCTTTGGGAGACGAAG
>CAZZPE010000082.1:0-5783 GCA_964655855.1 uncultured Bifidobacteriaceae bacterium | reverse complement strand
AGGAATGTTGCAGCGACCTCGGCTCGCGGCTGTTCCTGCGCATCCGCGAACAGCTCGGGCTGGCGTATTACGTCGGCGCGCAGAACCTGGCCGGACTTGAGCCGGGCTATTTCGCGTTTTACACCGGCACCGAGCCGGCCAAGGCCGCGCAGGTGGAAACGGAATTGCTCAAGGAGGCGGAATTGCTGCGGACGGAAGGATTGACCGCCGAGGAACTCAAGCGCGCGAAGGCCAAAATCATCGGCCAGAAGAAAATCGCGCGGCAGGATTTGGGCAGCCTCGCGCAGCTCACGGCACTCGACGAACTTTACGGCCTCGGCTTTCAGCGCACGGAGCTGGATGACGCGAAATACGAAGCCGTCACGCTGGAACAGACGAAGACCGTCGCGCAGAAATACCTGAAGGCGGGCGCGTTCGTGGTTTCCATCGTGAAGCCGGAAAAAGTTTAACCACGGTTTGCCGCGTCGAATCCAGCATGGATCGAGCGCCAGGCCGTGACAAGCGAACGCGCTTGAATTTCACCCGGTTTGCGATTATCCAATGGCCATGCGCGCCGCCGAACTGCCCATCCAGATTGATCGCGAGAAAATCGCGGAATTTTGCCGTGCCCGCGGCATTCGTCGATTGAGCCTGTTCGGTTCGGTCTTGCGGGACGACTTCGATCCGGAGCGCAGCGATGTGGACGTGCTGGCGGAGTTTGAACCGGACGCGCTGAAAGGAGTTGGATTCCGCTACTTCGGCTACGGCGAGGAATTGGCCGCCATCGTGGGGCGCAAGGTGGATTTTTGCTCGCGCCTGAACAAATACATTGAAGCGGCTGTCCGCCGGGAAGCGATTCTGATTTATGAGCGCGCATGACCCGCGGGCGACATTACGACAGATTCAAGACGCGGCCCGCCGTCTCCAGATGATTTGCGCGGGCAAAACCCTGAACCAGTTGCTGGCTGACTGGCAGGCGACCGCTGCGCTGGAGCGGTTCATCGAAATCGTGGGCGAAGGAGTGAAGCGGCTGCCGATGGATTTGCGGATGCGGCATCCCTCCGTGCCGTGGAAGGAAATCGCCGGCACACGCGACCATTTGAGCCACGGATACGACGATGTGGATTATCAAGTGTTGTGGGATGCGGTGCAGAAGGATGTGCCCGCGCTTCTCACTGCCATTGAACGGATGCTCAAGGATTTGGAATAAAACAGCGGTGCGTCGCGCTTTGCGACCGCACTTTTATGAAACGACTCGCCGCCATCGCAACGACATTGGTCTGTCTGTCGTTTTGCGCATTTTGCGCCGATGCGAATTACAAGCAGGTGCTCGTGTTTACAAACGGCGGCTCGGTCCGCGTCCGCCTGCCGCTGACCGACGTGACCGGCAAGGTGCGCGTGAAGGAAATGACGCCGGACGGTTTCGGAATTCCGGTTGCACCGTCCAAAACTTCGCTCGGCGAGAAGCATTACATCGAATGGCAGATTGGCTACGACATTCCGAACACCAACAGCCCCAGCGTCGTTCCTGAAATCAAATTCTCGCGCGGTGGCGAGACAAAATACGGCCATGAGCTTTCCAAAATCATTTTTGAGAGCGTCCGGCTGGGGTTGCTTTCGACGAACGATTTGATCCGCGAAATGGAATCGCTGAAAAAGATTCCGGCGACCGGGTTTGAGGAAAGCCAGCCCGTCCAAGTCGAGACGTCAACGAATGCAGCAGCGAACGGATTTCAAGGCGCCGTCGAACGGCTGCCGCAATTCACCAAATCCACGCCGCACGGTTCGGTGCAAATCCAGCTCAAGCAGAAGCAGCGCGCCGTCGGCTATCAGGCGATGGTTTATGTCTGCCTGCCGATGAATCAGGTTTTGGACATGGCCGGCAATCCGCGCCCGCCCGGTCCGGCGAAATCCAAGGAGACGGTTTATTACGATTTCAACCACGCCAACGTCGCGTTCATTCTGGACATCGTCCAAGCCTTCGGCATGGCGTCGCAGCAGCACAACGAGGACATCCGGCAAATCCTCGGCACGATTTTGGAGACGGCGCGCTAAACTTTCTTCCGCCGCCAGCCGGCGATGAACATACCGTTGCCGTCCAAATCCGGCGGCCAGATTGTGAACGAAGCGGCGCCCGGAACCAGCCGCCCGTTGAATTTTATTTCCGGAAAAGTCAGCGGCTCGAAATCCGGCTGGCTGGCATTGAAAGCCTCCGCCACTTCCGTGGTCTCCGCGCGCGACAAGGTGCAGACGGAAAAAATCAATTTGCCACCCGGCTTCACGCTCGGCGCAACGTGCGTCAGCAACCGGCGCTGAATGTCGGAAAGCTCGCGCACGTCTTCCGGCGTGGTCGTCCAGCGCGCCTGCGGATTGCGCTGCCAGGTGCCGATGCCGCTGCATGGCGCGTCCACGAGCACGCCGTCGAATTTGGTTTTTGTCGGCAGCTTCGCGCCGCCGTCCCAAAACACCGAACGATAATTGAATGCCTTCGCCCGCCCGGCGCGGCGCTTGAGTTTTTGCAAACGCCATTCCGCCCGGTCGCTCGCCCAGAGCAGTCCCTTGTTCTGCATCAAGTCGGACAGATGCAGCGTCTTGCCGCCCTCGCCGGCGCAGGTGTCCCACCATGTCTCGCCCGGCTGCGGAGCACAGAGATGACCCACCATCTGCGACGCGATGTCCTGAATCTCAAATTCGCCCGCGTGAAATTCCGGCGTCTTGAACAAATCCATTTCGCCGCCGAACAACAAGGCATCCGGCAACAGCGGGCTGATTTCCGCGCCCGGCAGTTTTTTGGCCAGCGCCTCCGCCTGACCGCGCTTGGCGCGCAGCCACAGTTTCGGTTCGCGCTGCAAGGAACGCAGCCAGTCGTCGCTGACGTCCAGACATTCCGCCGTCCACGCGGGCACGGCCTTGGCGCGCAATTCGGACGGCGGGACGCCGGTTTCGTCGTCCTGAAACCGCTGGTTCAAGCGCAGGGCGAGGCGCATTTTCGCCTCCACGCCGCGTTCCTCGCGCAGCCAGACGTGCCAGCGGTAATAAATGAAAACCGTCCGGGCGATTTCCGTGGCGTCGAACGGCGCGAGGTCGCGGAGCGATTTGAGCACCTCGCGCAACGCGGCGTCCGCCGGCTTGTCCCGGCCGGTTTTGCGGATGACTTCCGCGGCAATCTCATGAACGGATTGAATCACGGCCGCAGCATACGCGATTAAACCGCGGCAGCACAACGCGGACATGAGCCGAACGCGCTTTTCTTGACACGCCGCCGCGCAGCCTTCATTTTCAACGGGTAATTTTGAGCATTAAATGAACACATCAAACGATTTATTCGGGACTTTGCAGGAATTTGACCTCGGCAACGGCAAACAAGGGAAATTCCATTCGCTGCCCGCGCTGGAGGCCGGCGGCGTCGGCCCGATCTCCAAGCTGCCGGTGTCTATCCGCATCGTGCTGGAATCCGTTCTGCGCAATTGCGATGGCAAAAAGGTGAGCGAAGCCAACGTCCGCGAACTTGCGAACTGGAAGCCGGTCGAAACGCGCACGGCGGAAATCCCGTTCGTCGTCGCGCGCATCGTGCTGCAGGATTTCACCGGTGTGCCGCTGCTCGTGGATTTGGCCGCGATGCGCAGCGCCGTGGCCAAGCTCGGCAAAAATCCCAAAATCATCGAGCCGCTCGTGCCGGTGGACTTGGTCGTGGATCACTCGGTGCAGGTGGATTTTGCGGGCAGCGCGGATTCGATGGCGAAAAATCTGGATTTGGAGTTCACGCGCAACCGCGAGCGCTATCAGTTTTTGAAATGGGGCATGCAGGCGTTTGACACGTTCAAGGTTGTGCCGCCGGGCATCGGCATCGTGCATCAGGTGAATTTGGAATATCTCGCCAAGGGCGTGCTGTTTTCCCCATCTTCCAACTCCCAACTTTCAACTCCGATTTACTACCCCGACACGCTGGTCGGCACCGACTCGCACACCACCATGATCAACGGCCTCGGCATTGTCGGCTGGGGAGTCGGCGGCATCGAGGCCGAGGCGGGAATGCTCGGACAGCCGGTGTATTTCCTCACGCCGGATGTCGTGGGTGTCCACCTGACGGGTGCGATTAGCGAAGGTGTCACTGCGACCGATGTGGCACTCACTGTCACGCAGATGCTGCGCAAGGCGAAAGTCGTAGGCAAGTTCGTGGAATTTTTCGGCCCCGGCGCGGCGGCGCTGCCGCTGGTGGACCGTGCGACCATCGCCAACATGGCGCCCGAATACGGCGCGACCATGGGCTTCTTCCCCATTGACGAGGAATGTGTGAACTACCTTCGCGCCACCGGCCGCAGCGAGGAACATTGCCGGCTCTACGAAAATTATTACCGGGCGCAGGGGCTTTGGGGCATGCCGCAAAAAGGGCAGATTGAATATTCACAGATGGTCGAGCTGGATCTCGCCACGGTGAAACCGAGCGTTGCCGGGCCGAAACGTCCGCAGGACCGCATCGAGCTTGGCAACCTGCGCCGGGAATTCTTCAACGCCATCCAGCGACCTGTCACGGAAAACGGTTTTGGCAAGACGCGTCAGGTGCTCGGCAAGTCGGTCAAAGTTGAGATGGCTTCCAAGAAAAAAGCGAACATCGGCACTGGTTCCGTGGTGATTGCAGCCATCACGAGCTGCACGAACACCAGCAATCCGAGCGTGATGCTTGCCGCCGGTTTGCTCGCGAAGAAGGCCGTCGAAAAAGGCCTCAAGGTGAATCCGGCCGTGAAGGCGTCGCTTGCGCCGGGATCGCGCGTCGTGTCCGACTATCTCAAGAAGACCGGTCTCCAGCCGTATCTGAACAAGCTTCGCTTCAACACCGTCGGCTACGGCTGCACGACGTGCATCGGCAATTCCGGCCCGCTCGACCCGGCCATCGAGGATGCCGTGGTGAAAAACGATTTTGTCACCGCCTCGGTGCTTTCCGGCAACCGCAATTTCGAGGCCCGTGTGCATCAGAACGTGAAGTCGAATTTCCTCATGTCGCCGCCGCTGGTCGTCGCGTTCGCGCTGGCAGGCCGGGTGGACATTGACCTGAGCTGTGAACCGCTCGGCAAGGACAAGGAGGGCGCGCCGGTTTATCTCGCCGACCTCTGGCCCACGTTGCAGGAAGTCCGCGACGCGATGCAATCCGCGCTCAAGCCGGAAGTCTTCCGCAAGCTCTACAAGAATTTTGCCGCGCAGAATCCGAAGTGGAACGAAATCCCGTCCAGCGTCGGCAATGTTTATGAATGGGACGCCAAGTCCACCTACATTCAGGAGCCGCCGTTCTTCACGAACTTCTCAATGACGCCCGGCGGCATCGCGCCAATCACCGGCGCCCGCGCGCTCGCCATCTTCGGCGACAGCGTGACGACCGACCACATTTCGCCCGCCGGCTCCATCAAGAAAACATCGCCTGCCGGAAAATATCTCATCGAGAACGGCGTGACGGCGGAGAATTTTAACAGCTACGGCTCGCGTCGCGGCAACGACCGCATCATGACGCGCGGCACGTTTGCAAACGTGCGGATTAAAAATCTGATGGTGCCGGGTGTCGAGGGCGGCGTTACGGAATTCCAGCTTGGCGGGGGACAAATGAGCATTTACGACGCGGCCATCAAATATCAGGCGGCAAAAACTCCGCTCGTGGTCCTGGCCGGACAGGAATACGGCACCGGCAGTTCGCGCGACTGGGCCGCCAAAGGCACGAATTTGCTCGGCGTGAAAGCCGTGGTGGCGCAGAGCTTCGAGCGCATCCACCGCAGCAACCTCGTCGGCATGGGCGTGCTGCCGCTGCAATTCAAGGA
>CAZZPE010000081.1:0-5987 GCA_964655855.1 uncultured Bifidobacteriaceae bacterium | reverse complement strand
GTCAATCCGCACCGGCAGATTTTCCACTGCTTCGGCTGCCACAAGGGCGGCGACGTGTTCACCTTCGTCAAGGAATACGAAAACATCGGCTTCGTGGACGCTGTGCGCCGGCTGGCCGAGCGCGCGAAGATCCCGCTCGAATTTGAAAACAATCCCGCCGCGCAGGAGTCGCGCCATCTCAAGGACCAGCTTCTCCAGATTCACGAGCAAATCGCCCAGCGCTGGCAAAATTGCCTCGCCGGCGAGGCCGCCGGGCAGATTGCGCGCGATTATCTGGCCAAACGCGGCGTCACAGCGGACGCGATAAAACTGTTCCGCATCGGTGCCGCGCCCGAACTTTGGGATGACACGGTGAACTGGGCGAAGGGCAAAAACTTTGACCTCGCCACCGTCGAGAAGGCGGGGCTGATTCTGCGCAAGGAGGGCGGCGATCATTATTACGACCGTTTTCGCGGGCGGCTGATGTTTCCGATCTGTGACGAGCAGGGCAGGGTGGTTGCCTTCAGCGGACGGGTTTTGCCCGGTGACGACAGCCCGGCCAAATACGTCAACTCGCCGGAGACGCCGATTTTCACCAAGAGCAAAATTTTCTTCGGCCTCGACAAATCCAAGCGCGCGATTCTCGACGCCGGATTTGCCGTCGTCTGCGAAGGCCAGCTTGATTTGATCGCCTGCTTCATGGCCGGCGTGCAAAACATCGTCGCGCCGCAGGGCACCGCCTTCACCGAACAGCACGCGCGGATTCTCAAGCGTTATGTTGATGAGGTTGTTTTATGTTTTGATTCTGATGTGGCTGGTCAAAAAGCATCAGTGCGCGGATTGGAAGGACTTTTAGAGTCACAATTTGCAGCCAAAACGCTGCCGAGATTTGAATCAGGCGCGCCAACTCGTAATACTCTTCTGTCATCAGGTTTTGCTATCCGAGTGGCAATTCTTCCATCTCCGCATGATCCAGATAGCTTTATCAAAGAATTCGGCGCGGATGATTTTCGTAAGTTAATTAAGGGAGCGAAGCCATTTTTTGATTTCTACTTAGACCACCTTTGTGCATCCGTTGATATTGAAACAGATCACGGAAAAACTTTTGTGGCAAAGTCCATGGTAGATATTTTACGAAAGACTGGCAATTTGGTCATATGTGATGTTTATGCACAAAAAACTGCTGGGCGCTTAAAAGTTTCGGCTGATGCCATGCGACATGAATTTGAAAGAATTACTGCCGTAAAATCTACGTCTGTTCAAAGTGAGGAAGATTCATTCGAGTCTGCCGAAACAACCGAGGCAATGCGTCCCTCGAACCTCGAATTCCATCTGCTTAAACTTTTGCTGCTGCACGAAAACCTGGCGGCGTGGGCGGCGCTGCATCTCGACACGAACTGGATTTTGCATCCGGCCACGCGGCGGCTGGTCGAGCGGCGTCTGGTGGCGCAAAAAGATGAGACGTGGCAAAGCCTCGCCGCGTTTCTGGATGCGTGCGATTCGGCGGAGATGCGCAATCTGGTCACCGAAGCCGCCGCCGAAGACCGTAAAATTCCCAATTCCGAGCAGCAGCTTGCCGATGTCGCGCTGAAATTGCGGAATCAATTTCTGGACCGGCAAATTGCCGCGTTCACCCAAAAAGTCAGCCAGCCGGGAATGCCCGAAGCGGAGCAAAATGAATTGCTGCACGAGCGGGAAGCATTGCGCGGTCAAAAACGCGCGCCGCTGTCGCAGTTGAATTAAAAAAGGCGCAATCCTTTCGGACTGCGCCTTCCCCCCATTCAGCGGTAAATCACTTCGCGCCCTGATCAATCCATGCGCGGATCAAACCAATCTGGTCCGGTGTGAGCGACTTGATGCCGGCCCGGTTGTTTAACGGCGGCATCCATGAATCGTGGTCGGCGGTCAGGTGCGCGACGGCCTTGACCACGATGCTGTTCGCGCTGTCGCCAGCTTTGAGAATCGGGCCGTCCTTGCTGCCCTTGAGCGCGCCTTCCAGGGTGTCCAGCTTGAGCCGGGCCTTGGGCTTGTCGCCGCTGTGGCATTTCGCGCAGGAGGCGTCCAGAATGGTTTTGATGTCGGTGGCGTAGGTCACGCCCTGTTTTGTCGAGGCCGGCGGCAAAGTGCCTGCAGCATCCTGCGCGGCGGCGGCAACGGCCAGTCCGAACGTGGTGGTCAGCGCTACGGCGGTCAATTTGATTGAGTTCGTCATTTTCATTGATTTGGTTGTGCTAATTCGGTTGAGAATGTGAACTTAAGATGCCGGGCTTGTCAAAAGGTTTTTCAAAAAATGCAACACCGGCTTGCGGGCGGCCTGACATTGGGCTAACCCTTGCGCGTGAACACTGAAAATCTTTCCGACGCCGTGCTCGTGGTGCTGGGCCATGGCACGGAGCTGAACGCCGGTTCCGCCGCGCCGGTTTTCCAGCACGCGGCGGAGCTGCGCCGCCGGAAGCTGTTCGCCGGGGTTCGCGAGGCGTTCTGGAAACAGGAGCCGCAAATCAAAACAGTTCTGGCGGAGATTTCGGCTCCGCGCATTTTCATCGCGCCGCTGTTCATCAGCGAAGGGCATTTCGCGAGCCAGATCATCCCGCGCGAGCTTGGTTTTTCCGAAAACTCAAAACTCAAAACTCAGAATTCCGAACTCTATTACTGCCGCCCCGCCGGTTCGCACGACAGCATGACCGGAGTTGTCTTGTCGCGCGCCGAAGAGGTGGTGGAAAAATTTCCTTTTCCGCGCGCGCCGAAGCCGTGCGACATCTCGCTGTTCATCGCCGGTCACGGCACGGAAAAAAATGAAAACTCGCGCCGGGCCGTCGAGCGGCAGGTGGAGTTGATCCGGGCGCTGAACATTTACGCCGCGGTTCATGCGATTTTTCTCGAAGAAAGCCCGCGCATCGCCGAATGTTTCCAAATCGCGCAGACGAAAAACCTGATCGTCGTGCCGTTTTTCATCAGCGACGGGTTGCACACGCAGGAAGACATTCCGGTTTTGCTCGGCGAGGCGAAACGGTTGGTTGAGCAACGCCTTGCCGCCGGCCAGCCGGCGTGGCGGAATCCGACGGAGAAGAACGGCAAACTGGTCTGGTATTCGCCCGCCGTCGGCACGGCGCCGCAAATTGCCGATGTGATTTTGGAGCGCGCGCGGGAAGCGGCGGAGCAAATTTGAATTATGAAAAAACTGCGATTTGGATTTTTGAGCACGGCCAACATCGGCCGGAAAAACTGGAAGGCGATTTTTAATTCCGGCAATTGCGTCGTGACCGCCGTCGCCAGCCGCGATTTGGAGCGCAGCCGGAAATACGTCCGGGACTGCCAGGCGGAAGCCCCGTTTGAGCCGCCGCCGCTGGCGCTGGGCAGCTATGAGGAACTGCTCGCGTCAAAAGATGTGGACGCCGTTTACTTTCCGCTGCCGACCACCCTGCGCCGGGAATGGGTTGTGCGCGCGGCGGAGGCCGGCAAGCACGTTTTGTGCGAAAAGCCGTGCGCCGGCAGCGCGACGGATCTCACGGCGATGATTTCCGCCTGCCGGAAAAACCGCGTGCAGTTCATGGACGGCGTGATGTTCATGCACAGCCAGAGGCTCGCGCGCGTCCGCGAGACGCTCGATGACGGCGTGAGCGTCGGCCAGATCAAGCGCATCGTCTCGCAATTCAGCTTCCCCGGAAGCGAAGCGTTTTTTCGCGGCAACATCCGCGTAAATGCCGCGCTGGAACCCGCCGGCTGTCTCGGCGATCTCGGCTGGTATGACATCCGGTTCACGCTCTGGGCGCTGGACTGGCGGCTGCCGCGCGAGGTTTCCGCGCGGACGCTGGCGCAGACGGATTCGTCCGTGCCGACTGATTTTTCCGCCGAGCTGTTTTTCGACGGCGGCGTTTCCGCGGGCCTGTATTGTTCGTTCATCAATTTCCGCCAGCAATGGGTCAACGTGAGCGGCACGAAGGGCTATCTTCAGATTTCCGACTTTGTGAACCCGTTTTACGGCGGCGAGCTTGGTTTTGAGGTCGTCAACATCCTTCAGGATGGATTCAATCTCCTGCCGAACGTGCGCCGTGTGACCGTCGCGGAACATGGCAACGGCCACCCGACGGCGCAGGAATCGAACATGTTCCGCAATTTCGCAAACCAGGTGTTTTCGGGCAGGCTCAACGATGACTGGCCGATGTGGGCGCTGAAAACGCAGCAGGTCATGGACGCCTGTCTCGAATCGGCGCGGCGCAACTCACCGGTGAAAATTTAGAACCGCGAACGCGGAAATTTTGCGAGAGGAATATTTCCAGGCGTTTGTGCATTTCGTGGTTTATCAAAAAAATCCGTTCAGCTATCCTGTCCGCGTGCAATTTCGGAAAATCACCATCATCGGCGTCGGCCTGCTCGGCGGCTCCATCGGGCTGGCCGCCCGACGCTGCAGGCTCGCGCGCGAAGTCGCGGGCTTCGTCCGCCGGCGGGCCAGTTTGAAGGACTGCGAGAAGGCCGGCGCGGTGGATTATGCCACGACCGACCTGCTTGCGGCGGTTTCCAACGCCGATCTCGTTATTTTGTGCACGCCGCTTTCGCAAATGCGGCCGCGTGTTTTGGAAATGCTGCCGGCGCTGAAGCGCGGCGCGATTGTCACCGACGTGGGCAGCGTGAAGGCCGGCGTCGTGCGCGAATTGGAATCGCTGATTCGAAAATCCGGGGCGTATTTTGTCGGCAGCCACCCGATGGCCGGCGCGGAAAAAAACGGCGTGTGCGCCGCGCGCGAAAATTTGTTTGAAAACGCCGTTTGCGTCGTGACGCCGACGGGGAAATCCGATGCGGCCGCCGTCCGCAAGGTGGAGGGATTCTGGAAATCGCTCGGTGCGCGGCCGTTGCGGCTCACGCCGGAAAAGCACGATGCGCTGGTCAGCCGCTCCAGCCATTTGCCGCATGTCCTGGCCGTGACGCTGACGAATCTGGTTTTGGCTTCGTCGCGGCCTGAATTTCAGCCCGCCTTGTGCGCGAACGGATTTCGCGACACAACGCGCATCGCGTCCGGCTCGCCCGAAATGTGGCGCGACATCGTGCTGGCCAACCGCAGGAACCTTTTGCAGTCGGTGGGCGCCTTCACTTCCGAGTTAAAAAAATTTCAGCGCGCCTTGAAAACATCCGACGCGGATGCCGTTTCAAAACTATTGGAAACCGCGAAGGCGCGGCGCGACAACTGGTGCGCGGTTTCAACCTCGCCGGAATAACAAATTGCAATGCCGCTTCCCGACCTCATCGAAATCGTCCCGCTCGATAGTCCCGTGCGTGCGGAAGTCACCGTGCCCGGCTCGAAAAGCATCACGAACCGCGCGCTGATCCTGGCGGCGTTGTCGGATGGTGAAAGGATATTGCGGGGCGCGCTCTGGAGCGAGGACACGCAGGAGATGGTCGGGGCGCTCCAGAAATTGGGATTCCAGATCAATGTGAAACCAGACGCGGAGGAGTTTTGCAACCGCACCATCACGGTTCGGGGTCTTGGCGGGAAAATTCCAAACGCGGGGACGGTGGAGAAGCCGCTGGAGCTGTTCGTCGGCAACGCAGGCACAGTGGCGCGCTTTTTGGCGGCGCTGGTGTGCCTGGGCGACGGCGTCTATCGCTTGAGCGGCGTGCCGCGGATGCACGAGCGTCCGCAGGCCGCGCTGTTTCAGGCCTTGCGCGAACTGGGTTACCGGATTGATTCACCGAACGACCGGCTGCCCGCCGTGATTTACGGGACCGGTCCGCGCGCGGGCCGATGCCAGGTGAGCATCGAGAAAAGCTCGCAGTTTGCGAGCGCGTTGCTGATGTGCTCGGTCGTCGCTGGCTGGCATGTTGAAATCATCGGGGAAAACACTGAGGAGTCGCCGTATGTCCTGATGACCCGCGAAATGTATTCCTATTTTTACTGGAGCCGGAAGAACAGTCCGCATCCGGAATACGGCATCAAGGACCGCACCTATCCGATTGACCCCGATTCCTCCAGCGGCAGTTATTTCTGGGCGGCGGGATGGATTGCGGGCAAT
>CAZZPE010000080.1:0-6979 GCA_964655855.1 uncultured Bifidobacteriaceae bacterium | reverse complement strand
CGCTGTCGCGGTTCACGTCACGAGTCGGCGGTGGCTCAGCTTTTTTCGTTAGGCCACTTCGCACCACCATGAAACCTATTCGCTATGTCGTCGGAGTCATCGGGTTCTTACTCGTTTGGTTAGTTGTCGCCGTCGTCGTCGGTTTTATTGTCACATTTTTCGTTCCGCCAGCTAACGGCCAGACAGTCAGACTTGGCATCGGCATGGATTGGCGGAATCTGCCCGGCACTATTTTAGGTTTGTTTGCAGGCATTCAGTCGTTTCGAGCATCAGTCAGAGAGCCGAAAAAGAAGGATGACAAATGAGAGACCACGCCTAACAAGTCGCCGGAGCCAACCGCCGTTGGTGCTGGCAGTTCCGCGGTCGCGGTTCGCGTCGCGAGTCGGCGGTGGCTCAGCTTTTTTCGTTAGGCGGCTTCGCGTTTATGAAACTATCTGACCAAGAATTGCGTTGGTTGAGTCGCTGGGAAAAGCGTGAGCGGCAGTGGTTGCCATTCACGCGGTGGCTTTGCCTTTTACCCAGCCATGAATGGCCGGGCTATTGTCATCATGTCGCTCCGTGACCGGCAACCGCCAATTGCCCCAATCGTCCAATCCAAACTGAATGCCGGAAAAGAGCCGTTCAAGTGCGGAGTGCGCAGCACACCCGCAGATTGCGCTGATTGCACAGATTTCTTTTTCCTCATCTGCGTCATCCGCGAAATCTGCGGTTAAAACTTCCCATTCGGATTGCGGAGCGCGGGGGTTCCATTTTTCAGTTGCATTTCCAATGCGCAATGCGTAGAAAAATGGCGATTAGCGGTTAAGGTTATTTTTTATGAAGGCATTTCTGTGTTGTTTCCTCGTCCTGACGGCGTTGTTCACCGGGGCGGGACGTATGGCCGCGCAGGGCACGACGGCGTTCACATATCAGGGCCAGCTTCGCGACGGCGGCACGAACGCCAACGGCGCCTACACGATGATTTTCCGGCTATACGATGCCGGCACCAACGGAAATCTGGTTGTTGCCACGGCCATCACGAACAATCTGAATCTTTTCAACGGGCTGTTTTCGGTAAATCTCGATTTCGGCGGGACCGCGTTCAATGGCGCCGCCCGCTGGCTGGACATCACCGTCACCAACGGGGCGGCGGCCCAGACGCTCTGGCCGCGCGTGCAGGTGATGCCGTCGCCGTATGCCCTGTTTGCGGCGGTCGCCGGGACGGTGACGAACGGGGCGATTGGAAACGCCCAGTTGTCCGCGAATGCCATCGCCTCGACCAACATTCAGGGCGGGGCCATCACCTCGACGCAGCTTGCCTTTGGCGCGGTCGCCAACTCAAATCTCGCCGTCAATGCCGTGGCGACGACGAACATCCAAAACGGCGCGGTCACCTCGGCGCAGCTTGCCAATGGCGCGGTCATGAACAACAACCTGGCGGGCAACGCCGTGAACGCAACCAACATCGCCAGCGGCCAGGTCGTCAAGAGCATCAACGGCTTGACTGACAATGTGAATCTTTCCCTGATTGGCATCCTGACCCCGGGAGATAACACGGCCTTGTTCACCAACGGCTACAATCTGCAGGTGTCCGCGCTGGTTCCCAACATGCAGGTGTTCACGACGAACGGGATTTTCACCGTTCCGACAAATGTGACGCGGATCAAAGTCGAGTTATGGGGCGGCGGCGGCGGCGGCGGGAGAGGTAATAATTCATCGTGGTATGGCGGCGGCGGCGGCGCAGGCGGATATGCGTTCAATGTTATTAACGTGACTCCGGGGACGAATTATCCGGTCACGGTCGGAATCGGCGGCACCAACGGCGTCGCCGGCACGTTCAGCAGCTTCAGCAACCTGGTCAGCGCGACGGGAGGCGGCGCGGGGACAAATGCGGCTTCCAACGCGAATGGCGGCGGCGGAATCGGGGGAACAACCACCAATTCGATTGTGTCCTTTGGAATTAGTGGAGCGACCACCAACTCGATTGTTCCATTCGCCGGCACCGCCGGGGCAGCGGGATATCTATACTGGGGTGGCAATGGGGCATCGGCCTTCGGCCCGCTGGGCGGCTCCGGTGGACTTGGATCTGTTACCGGTTCATCTGGCGCTGCCGTTTCAGGCGGAAACGCCAGCGGACCAGGCGCGGGTGGAGGTGGCGCTTCCGCCGGCTCAAATCCCCAACTGACCGGCGGCGGCACTGGCGGCCCTGGCCTGGTGATTATCTATTATTGACACAGAAAGATATTGAATTTTGTGCCGATGAGAATCCTGCTCCTGCTGATCTGTCTTTCTGGGACGGTTTTTGCCCAGAGCAGCGCGCGGTTTGACATCACCCGCGGGGTGATTGCCGGCGGCGGCACGACCTCCAGCAGCAGCGCCCGATTCCAACTGGACAGCACCATCGCCCAGCCCCTCGCCGCCGTTCCCACCAACGCCCCCTATTCCATCCAAGGCGGCTTTTGGATATGGCCTTCACCGATCCTGACCGCCACGGCCAAGTTTGGCGACAATTTCATCGTCTCGTTCCAGACCACTCCGGGCAAAACCTACACGGTGCAATACACGGACGCGCTGGCCCCGCAGAACTGGCAGAGCCTGCCCGGCGTCGCGGGCAACGGCGCGCTGGAATCGGTGACGAATTCCGCGCCCGGCATCACGAAGAGATTCTACCGGTTGATTGAGCAGTGACGGCGTGGTCTGCTGCCGGCAACCGCTTCAATGGGTGAGTTCAATGTAACCGCAGGACTTCCCGCCGCGTCTGCCCCTGATGACACACGACGAGCCGGCCTGTTTTGGGCCGGGCGGCAGGAAAACAAACAAATCCAAACACGACCAGGAACATTACATGAAACTGAATCGCATAATTACGATGTGCGCGGTGGCTGTGGCCCTCGCTTTGAGCATTGGCGACGCTTTCGCGCAGAATAACGGCGGCGGCAACGGCGGCGGACGCCGGAACCGCGGCGGCAACGGCGGCAACTTCGATCCCGCGCAAATGCAGCAGCGCCGGCTGGACAACATCCGGCAGCAGCTTGATTTCACCAACGACACGGATTGGGCCGCAGTCCAGCCGCTCTTCCAGAAAGTCCTCGAGGCACAGCAGGCCGCGCGTCAGGGTGGCGGTCGCGGAGGATTCGCCGGCGGACGGCGCGGTGGCAACAATGCCCAGAACGGAAACACCAACGCCAACAACGGCGGCAACGGCGGCAACGGCCCCAGCCCCGAGGCCCTCGCCCTGCAACAGGCGATTGACAACGACGCACCGGCGGACCAGCTCAAGAGTTTGCTCGCCAAATACAACGCCTCGGAAAAAGCCAAGCTGGCCGCGCTCGCCGCCGCGCAGGCCGATCTCCGAAAGGTGCTGACGGTGAAGCAGGAATCGCAGGCGACGTTGATGGGTTTGCTGACCAACTGAAGAAGGACAAATTCAGGATCGAAAAATTCAACGGCTTGATCCGGGCGACCGGTTCAAGCCGTCTTTGTTTTGAAACTCGTCCCAACGACCTTTCCGATGACGCTGCCGATGACGGCCCCGGCCACGAATTCGGAGAACCAGTGGATGCTCACCGAAACGCCCAAGCCGACATAGAGCGCATAAATCAGCGCGCAGAATGCCAGCTTCCGCCTGCCGGGAAACAGCGTCACCAGGCAAACCGCCATCGCAAAGGCGACGGTCGTGTGCGACGACGGCCAGCCCCAAAAAACGCCGCCCTTGAGCCAGCCGAATTGAAAGCCGTGGCTGCTGTCGGTGAGCGGAGCATGACTTATCGCGGACATTCTGAAACTCCAGGAATGTGGCGGCGGGATGCGCCCGGTGAATGCCTTGTAAAAGCAGGATGTCAAATAGCCAAGAATGGCGGCCTGCCCCAAGGCCCAGGCGGTCGTGACGACACGGCGATTTTTCATGATCTCCCCCACCAGCAGAATGATCAGCGTTCCCAAAATCGGCACCATGCCGCCGAGCATGATGGCCGGCCATGCGAACCGGACAAACGCATTTCCCCGGGTTGAAAGAAAATATGCCCAGTCGCCGCCGGACATGACGATCCCCATCGTCAGGACAATGGCCAGCGCGTGCCACAGAAGATTGCGGCCGCTGAAGATGGCGATGACATTTCGAGGCAGCCGGTGAAAGAGTTCAGGCATGGCACAAATCCCATTTTATCGCGGATAAATCGGCGACTGATTTTTTCAAGCGTCCGGCAAGATTTGGCACGGTGAACAGATTTCAGCGCCCGAATTCGCGCCGCGTCGCGGCCAGCCCGCGCTCGTAACCGGCAATCAGCTGGTCCCAATTGGCATTGGCTTCCGCCTCCACTTCCCGGCGCGCGGGGTCGGCGTCGAACCACACGAGGGTGCGGGCAATGCCCTCGCGGAACCGCGTGGTGCAGACGAAATCCGGCACAAAGCGCTTGATCTTGGCGTTGTCGAAAACCGCCGAGTGTGATTTGTCGCCCAGCAGCGTCCCCGTGTCTTCCGGGATGCAGGCGGTAATGTAGTCCGAAGCGATATGCACCAGCCGTGGAGCCGGAACGCCCGCCGCCTCCGCCGTGAATTGATAAATCTGGTTCCACGTCAGAACCTCGTCGGACGTGATTTGAAAGGCGTGGCCGATGACGTCCTGCCGGCCAAGCAGCCCCAGCAGCCCCTTGGCAAAATCGCTGTTGTGCGTAATGGTCCAGAGCGAGAGACCGTCGCCGGGCACAATCACCGGCAGCCCGCGCCGCATCCGGTCCACCGCCGTGTAACTTTTGAGCCAGCTGTTCACCGCCAGCGGAATGACGTTGTCGCCGTAAGTCAGCGACGGCCGCACCACCGTCATCGGAAACGATTCCTCGCGCAACGCCCGCAGCAGGCGCTCCTCGCCGGCGATTTTATCGCGCGAATAATCCCAGAACGGATTTGCCAGCGGCGTGGACTCGGTGATGAGCCAGTGTCCGAGCGGCTTCTGGTAGGCGCTGGCCGAGCTGATGAAAACATATTGCCCGGTCCGGCCCCGGAAGAGCGCGATGCGCTGCTCGATTTCCGCCGGCGTGAACGCGATGAAATCCACCACGGCGTCCCAGTTCTGTCTGCCCAGCGCCGCCGCGACCGCCGCCGGATCGGCGATATTGGCGGTGATTTGCCGCGCGCCCGGCATTGCCGCGTGATGGGCGCGGTTGAGCAGCGTGACGTCAAATCCGCGCGCCACCGCCAGTTGAGTGCAGGCCGTGCTGATGAAGCCGGTGCCGCCGAGAAAGAGGATTTTCATCTTTGGATAAATCGTATTTTGTTTGCACCTATTCTAGCGCCGGAAGGTTTCAGGCGAAAGAAAAAGCAGAAGTCTGCTCAAACCACACGGCAGAAAAAAACCGCCGCCCTGAAAATCCGAGCGGCGGGATTGGTGGCTACAGACAATATACGCCGGCCACCGCGGCGCTCAGAAGGGGACGACGGGCAATTGGGGGTCGCTGGCAACCCGCCGTCCGAGCGTATCTGCTGCGCCAACCCTAAACAACCAGCGATGTTTGTTATGACGCATGAAATCTCCAACAGGTTTCAAAAAAAACAAAGCCGCCCGGCAAAGCGCAGCCATTTTAAAAATCGAGCGGCGGGATTTGCCAAAATCCGGCGGGCAGGCAATACTCTTTTGTCAGACGCCATCAGGCATCGGTGGAATTCCGATGGAAAGGCGGCTGGCATCGAAGTCAAAACATTTTGTGCCGAATCCAGGAACAGAAAATGCCGCGCCGAACATGGAAACGCCCCGGACGCCGCAGTTGCCGCCGGGCACCGTCATGTCGCTGCTGGGCGTGGATTATTTCCGGCTGAAGACGAACGACGGCGGGGAATTGTTCCTGACGCGCTTCGGCCAGCGGTTCTGGAAACATCTGCTGCCGGAAAACTGGTATGCCCACGAATGGTTCGAGGCCAACCGCGAGCGGCTCGAAGGCACCAGCACGGTCTATCGCGTCCCGACGCGCCCGGTGAACGGACGGGCGCTGGACCTGGTCGTCAAATGGTCGCGCGTCGGCGAGCTGGTCCCGCTGGACACGCTCACGGTCAACAAGTTCATCCACGCGGAGTTCAACAGCCCGTTCGAGGAATTTTCGCTGCTCATGGAATTGCGCAAGGGCGAGGCCGGCCCGGCGGGCATCCACATCCGCACGCAGCAGCCGCTGGCCATTTATGTGCCGGGCCAGCGCCTCCAGCTCTGGCAGACCGGGCGTTCCGAGGACAAAATTCGCGCCAAGGTCGCGCGACATCCCGACGTGGAAATTGACATCCTGCGCCAGTATGTCGTGCTCTACGGCTGGATCAAGGGACGCGACGCGGTGGAGACGTCGGAAGATTTTGGACTGGCGGACCGGAAACGCGCGGAATTCCTGGCGCGCACCACCAGCCTGGTCAACCACGAGCTCTGGCAGAAGGGCTATCACGTCGTTGACATGAAGCCGGCGCACATCATCCTGCGGCCGCGGCCGGACAAGAGCCTGCTGCGCGACCGCAACGGCCAGATCGCCTACGCGCTGGTGGATTACGAACTGCTCGAACGGACGCGCGAACACGAACAGGCCGTCCGCACCGCCAACCGCCGGCTGTATCTCAAGCACATGGCGCGCCGATTCGAGGTCAACGCCGCCGGTCCCCTGCCCGCCCACCTTCAGGCCACCAACCTCCTCGGCGTGGATTATATTTTCGGCCGCGCCGAAAGCACCGGCGGCTTGATCTGGGTCGCCGGCAAGGACCCGGACCTGTTCAATTATTTCCTGCCCGAACGCTGGCGGCGCACCCCCAAAAAACGCCTTTCCACGCGCAATGAAATTTTTTACACGCGCACCAAGGACGACATCAATCTGGTCTGGAAAATCTCCCGCATGGGCGAGCCGCCCCGGCCCACCAACCCCGAAGCCGACCGCGCCGTCGTGAAGGATTACGGCTTCAACAGCCCCTTCGAGGAATTTGCCTTCGCCCTCGAACTCGCCCGCAACGGCGTCAAGACGGTTTATCCCCGCGCCAT
>CAZZPE010000079.1:0-7554 GCA_964655855.1 uncultured Bifidobacteriaceae bacterium | reverse complement strand
CGAGCGCGCTCTCGACTTCCGCCGTGCCGATGCGGTGGCCGGAGACGTTCACCACATCGTCCACGCGGCCGAGCAGCCAGTAATCGCCGTCGGCATCCACGCGGCAGCCGTCGCCGGTGAAATACATGTTCTTGAACGTCGAGAAATAGGTGTTGATGAAACGGTCGTGATCGCCCCACGTCGTGCGCATGATGCCGGGCCACGGGGTTTTGATGCAGAGCTTGCCGCCTTCGTTGGGCGCGCATTCGGTGCCGTCGTCGCGGAGGACAACCGGCTCGACGCCGAAAAATGGACGGCCCGCGCTGCCGGGTTTCAGGGTGTTCACGCCGGGCAGCGGGGTGATGAGATGTCCGCCGGTCTCGGTTTGCCACCAGGTGTCCACGATGGGGCAGCGGCCCCGGCCGATGTGCCGGTGATACCACATCCACGCCTCGGGATTGATGGGTTCGCCGACGGTGCCGAGGACACGCAACGAACGCAAATCGTGTTCCGCCGGCCATTCGTCGCCGAGCCGGATGAGCGCGCGGATGGCGGTCGGCGCGGTGTAAAACGAAGTGACCTGGAATTTCTCCACGATGCGCCAGAAACGCCCGGCGTCGGGAAACGTCGGGATGCCCTCGAACATCAGGCTTGTCGCGCCGTTGCAGAGCGGGCCGTAGACGACGTAGCTGTGGCCGGTGACCCAGCCGATGTCGGCGGTGCAGAAATAAATGTCGCCGTCGTGGATGTCGAAGACGTATTTGTGCGTGAGCGCGCACCAGAGCAGGTAGCCGGCGGTGCTGTGGACGACGCCCTTGGGCTTGCCGGTGGAGCCGGAGGTGTAAAGGATGAACAGAAAATCCTCGGCGTTCATTTTCTCCGGCGGACAATCAGCGGAAGCGTTCGCCATCAAATCGTGATACCAGACATCGCGCCCGGCAACGGTGTTGCAGGGCTCGTCATTTCTTTTGATGACGACGACGTGTTCGATGCTCGGCGTTTTCTTCAGTGCCTCGTCGGCGATGGCCTTGAGCGGAATGGTTTTGCCGCCGCGCAAGGAAACATTTGCCGTGACGAGCAGCTTGCAGGTGGAATCGTTGATGCGGTTGGACAGCGAATCCGCGCTGAATCCGCCGAACACGACGGAATGGATGGCGCCGATGCGCGAGCAGGCGAGCATCACGACGGCGGCCTCGGCGATCATCGGCAGGTAAATCGCCACGCGGTCGCCCTTCCGGACGCCGAGCGATTTGAGGGCGTTTGCGAACTTGCAGACTTCGCGGTGCAGTTCCGCGTAGGTCAGCTTCCGGACCTCCTCCTCCGGCTCGCCCTGCCAGATAATGGCGGTTTGGTTGCCGCGCGTTTTCAAATGGCGGTCGAGGCAGTTGACGCTCAAGTTCAGCTCGCCGTCCTCGAACCAGGTGTGCCGGATTTTCCGCGCGTCGGTGTCCCAGGTGAATTTTCGCGCGACGGTCGGCGGCTTGAACCATTCGAGCGTGCGCGCCTGCTCCAGCCAGAATTTGTCCGGGTCGCGGAGGGATCGCTCATGCAGCTCGTCGAATTGCGCGGCGTTGAGCAGCGCGCGACGGACGGTTTCCGGCGACGGCGGGAACGTGCGGCTTTCGTGGGACAACGAATCAGTGGAAATGGCCTTGTCGCTCATCTGATATAATTGATTTGTTTTGCTAATCTGCTCAAAACCGGCCGCGCTGTCAATCCGCGCGGAGCGGATTTTTGCGGCAACAAAAACGCCCTCCGCCTGAAATTCAGGACGGAGGGCGGTGAAGGTTTGATTTTATTGACTCGGAATTCGTCTCGAATCAAAGGGCAAATTCGGCGGTGAAATTGCGGTTGTCGGAATCGGCCTTGAGGGTGAACCCGACCTTTTTGCTGATGTGCAGCATCGCCTGGTTGTCCGACTGGATGATGGCGGTGAGGCGGGCGAGTTTTTCATCGCGGGCGACGTTGACGAGGCGTTTGAGCAGTTCGGTGCCCAGGCCCTGCCGCTGCCAGCGGTCGCTGACGAGCAGCGCGAACTCGCCCTCGTTCAGCCCGTGCGCCTTGCTCAACCGGCCCACGCCGAGAATCTCGCGATTGCCGGTCTTGGCGTCCTTTCGGTCCACCACAAGCGCGATTTCGCGGTCGTAATCGTTGAAGCAGATGCGCATCAGCCGTTCATGCGCGATGCGCTGGTCCAGTTTCAACTGGCTGAAGTAGCGGTGATAGACGCTCTCCTCGGAGAGCGTTTCGTGGAACTTGACCAGCAACGGCTCGTCCTCCGGCTGGATGGGGCGGATGGTGACGGGCTGGCCGTCCTTGGATTTCCATTTTGCGATGTAACGGGTCGGATAGGGCCGGATGGCGAGCCGGGGCAGCTTGTCCTCGGTGGTCTTCGCGTCGTGGAGGATGACGCGGGCGTCGAGAGCGACGAGGTCCTCGGCGGAGGCGAACATCGGGTTGATGTCAATTTCCTTGATCCAGCGCTGCTCGGCAACGAGCTGGCTGAAGCCGACCATGAGTTTTTCCAGCGCGGCGAGGTTAACGGATTTGCGTCCGCGCACGCCCTTGAGCGCCTTGTAAATCTTCGTCTGCTCCATCATGCGGCGCGCGAGCGTGGTGTTCAACGGCGGCAGGCCGAGCGCCTTGTCCTTGAACACTTCGACGAGCTGGCCGCCCATGCCAAACAGGAGCACCGGCCCGAATTGCGGGTCAATGCTGCTGCCGAGGATGATTTCGTAGCCGTCGCCGAGCTTGATCATTTTCTGGACGGTGACGCCTTGGAAATGCTGCGCGCCGGCCTTTTCGGTGCAGGCGGTCTTGATGGCCTTGAACGCGCGCTTCACGTCCGCCTCGTCCTTGAGGTTCAACTGGACGCCGCCGACGTCGGTCTTGTGCGTGATGGTTTCGGAATAAAGTTTCAGGACGATCGGGAACCCGATTTCCTTCGCGAGGTCAACCGCCTCCTTCTCGCTCTTCGCAACCTTCGTGATGACGGTGGGAATGTTGTAGCAGCCGAGGAGTTCCTTGGATTCGGCCTCGGTCAGGATTGTGCGTCCGGCCTTTTTCACCGACTCGATCAGGGTGTTGGCCTTGGAGCGGCCGGATTCGAGATCGTCGGGCGTCGCGGAGGGCACGGGCGTTTCGTAGAGCGCGCGGAGATTGTCCGCATAGCGCCACATGGCGGTGAACACGCGCGCGGCGGTGTCGGGATACGGGAAGGTGGGGATGCCGGCGCGGTTCAGAATGGCCTCGCCCTCGGCAACGTCCCGACCGCCCATCCAGCTGGCGAGCACCGGCTTGCCTTCGATGTGGCCGAACTCCTTCAATTTCTCCGCCGTCTCGGTGCATTGGGTCATGGACTGTGGCGTCAGAATGACGAGCAGGCCGTCGCTGTTCGGGTCGCGGCCCGCGATTTCCAGCGTTTTGGCGTAGGCCTCGGCGCTGGCGTCGCCCAACACGTCAACCGGGTTGCTGCGCGACCAGGACGGCGGCAGGAACTTGTCCAGTTCGGCGATGGTGCCCTTGGAAACTTCCGCGAGCGCGCCGCCGGTGGTGATCAGCGCGTCGGTGGCCAGCACGCCGGGGCCGCCGGCATTGGAGATCATGGTCAGGCGGTTGCCCCGGGGGCGGGGCTGGCGGCCCAGCACTTCGGACATGTAAAACAAATCGGAAATATTTTCCACGCGGAGGACGCCGCAGCGTTTGAAGGCGGCTTCGAGCACGTCGTCGCTGCCGGTCAGCGAACCGGTGTGCGAGGCAGCGGCCTTGGCGGCACCCTCCGTGCGACCGGGTTTGATGACGATGATTGGTTTGGTCAGCGCGACTTCGCGGGCGGCGGACAGGAACGAGCGCGCGTTGCCGATGGTTTCCATGTAGATGACAATGCTCTTGGTGTTCGGGTCGTCGCCGAGATAATAAATCAAGTCGCCCCAATCCACGTCCAGCATGGAGCCGAGGGAGGCGAAGCAACTGAATCCGACGTTTTCCTTGAGGCTCCAGTCGAGCACGGCGCAACAGAGCGCGCCGCTCTGGCTGAGGAAGCCGACATTGCCGGGCCTGGCGATGGCTGCCGCGAAACTGGCATTGTAACCGATGTTCGGCATCTGGAGTCCGAGGCAGTTGGGGCCGATGATGCGCATGCCGGTCTTGCGGGCCTCGGCGAGGATTTGCTGTTCGAGCTTCACGCCCTCGGGGCCGGTTTCCTTGAAACCGGCGGAAATGATGATGAGACCGCCGACGCCGGCGGCGGCGCATTCCTTGACCAGGCCGAGCACGGTCTTGGCCGGGGTGCAGATGACGGCTACGTCCACCTTTTCAGGGATCGCGCCGATGGAGGGATAGGCCTTGACGCACAGGACGGAGGCGCGCTTGGGGTTGACGGGATAAACGACGCCGCTGAAACCGCCGCGTCCGAGGTTCTCAAAAATCATCCGGCCGACGCTCATGGGCTTGTCGGTGGCGCCGATGACGGCGACCACTTTCGGGGCGCAGACGGAATCCAGCGGGCGTTTGCGCGCACCGCGCAGAATGTCGTGGGCCGATTCGAGGCGTTCGGGGGCGGGGACAGTTGTTGTAGTTTGCATGGGATGTCAGAAGTTCAGGGCAATATGTTGTTTGTTCAAAAGCCGCAATCAATTGTAATGGTAATTGTCGGTTCCGCCAGCGCAACGCACGGGCGGACGCCAGCCCGGATTAGCCGGACTGACTCAAGCCACATCGCCAGATTACCCGCGCCTGCAATCAGGAACTCCACTGTCATTGTCAAATCCTCACCATTTTTTGCGGTGGTGGCGACGCCCTCCAATCATGTTCCCCATTCCGCCGCCGCGCAAAGACATTTTCTTGCTGGGATTGCGGGCAAGCCGCCGCGCATCGCCGTCCGGTTTCGCGCGTTTGAAAAATTCCCCAAAATGCCGCCGGGCGAACCCCATGTCGCCGCTCGACAAAACTTTTCCCCCGCGCCATGCTGCGGCCATGGAATTTGAATCGGATTCGCCGCTCGACGCGCTGTGGAAGGAATACGGCCTGGCGTTTCGGGACTGGGACGACCTCACGCTGGCCCGCTGGCTGGCGCAGACGCTGGGCGAGCTGGAAGGCCGTGCGTGGCGGCTCTCGCATCCGCTCGTCGGCGCCTACCGGTTGGCGGCGCAGCTCGCGCACGACCGGCAAATCTGGTTCAAGCGGCTGGCCACGCCGCCGGCGGCCTATGCGGAATCGCCCTGCTGCCGCGCGCCGTTTCTGCCGCTGCTCACGCGCGACGTGCGCGAGTCCGGCCTCATTTGCCAGCATTGCAACGAAACGCTCGTGCCGTTCGATGAAATCCCCGCCGGGCTGCGCGCCGAAATCGAGGCGTGGGCGCGGCAATACGAGGTGGTCCACGCCGTCGCTCACTGGGACGACCACCAGCGTCGGCACGCGGGAAATTATGACGCGGCCTACGAGAACGCGGCGGAGCAGGCGGAACAGTTGATCGCGAGCGCCGGACGCGACCTCGCGCCGAAGCTTTTGAACTCCTACGCCGCCGCCGTCTGGGAGGATCAGGATGAATGTCTGGAAGTCAGGCCGGAAGACGTTCCACTTTGACGCAAGAAATCCTGTTGTCCCGCGCCGGGGAAAAGCGTATAACCCGCTCCGTGAAAACGTTCCAAAGCTGGTTTTTCAAAATCCTTTGGTGGTTGACCTTTCTGGTCATCGTCCTGGTCGTCCTCGTCCTCTCGAACCAGACCCGCATTGTTCGGGAACTGGCGGAGCGGCAGATCCGCGCCGCCACGGGCATGGAACCGGAGATCGGCGACCTTTCATTCGGCGTGCTGGATTCCTACCTGACGTTGGATGGCTTCAAGCTCTACAACACGACTGATTTCGGCGGCACGCTGTTCCTCGACATGCCGGAATTGCACGTCGAATACGATCGTGCCGCGCTGCGACGGCACGAACTCCACATCACGTTCATGCGCCTCAACCTTAATGAACTGGACGTGGTCAGAAATGAAGCCGGCGTCACCAACATCGCGTCTTTCGCCAACCTGATGGCGCCTCAAAAATCCGGCACCGGCGACAGAATTATCGCCCCGCTCAACGGCTACAAGTTCACTGGGATTGACGTGCTGAACCTTTCCATCGGCACGGTGAAGTTCATAAACCTGAAGGAACAATATCGCAACCGGATGGTGACCATCGGCATCCAGAACCAGATTTACACCAACGTGCTGTCGCCCGACGATTTGCCCGGACTTTCGGGACAGCTCTGGATTCACGGCGGCTATCTTGTGGGGCTGCCGGTTCATGCGCCGGTTCACAAATCCAGCCCCGAGCCGGAGCCAAAAACACCGTGAACCGGCGCGCCGTGATTCCCGGCGGACGCCGCCGCCGCAGCCACAAATCCGGCCCGCGATAAATCCCGGTTTGCAACCCTGTCATGAAATTGATCTTCAAATGGCTGCTCCGGCTGGCGCTCGCGGCGGTGGCGCTGTTCGTCGTGGCCGCCCTCATCCTGCTCCTGACCTACAACTCGATTTTGCGCGTGGCGATGGAGCGCCAGATCCATGCGCAGACCGGCATGGACGCGGAAATCGGCAGCTTGAAGGTTGCCCTTACCTCGCCGACGCTGGAAATCCAGAACCTCAAAATCCACAACTCGCCGGACTTTGGCGGCACACCGTTCCTCGACATCCCGGAAATCCACGTCGAATACGATCGCGCCGCGCTCGCCCGCCGCGAAATCCACATCAAGCTCCTGCGCTTCAACCTGGGCGAGCTGGACATCGTGAAAAATCAGGCCGGGCGGACAAACATTTTCGTGCCCAACCTGAAATCACCCGCCGGAAAATCCGGCGGCGGCAATCCGCTGGCGGATTTCAAGAAACAATCCGGCTTCGAGTTCACCGGCATTGACATGCTGAACGTCTCCATCGGCAGGGTGAAGTTCGTGGATTTGAAAGAACCGCGTAACAACCGCGAGCAGGTCATCGGCATTGACGATCTGGTCATTCCCAACGTGAAATCGCCCGCTGATCTCACCGGCCTGGCGGTGGACATCGCGCTGCACAGCGGCGGTTTTTTTGACTCGCTGGTTGACCCCAAAAAACCGGGCCTGGGCGTCCTGAAACAGATCGGATTGTGAATCGGCCGGATGTCCGCACGCAGGCGGACGGCCCTTGCCGGCAGACAATCGGGAAATGTCCGCCTTCAATCCGCAAATGACCGCCTTCATTCGGGAAGTGTCTGCGTTCAAATCTGCGGATTGAAGTCGGCGCAGGATGCGGCAGTGCTGGTTCTCATTTATTGAGTAGCAACCGACGTGAGAAGGCCCATTATTTCAGCCGGAGAAGTTTGAGTCTCCTTATGTCGGCTGCTACAAATCATTTCCGGTTACGACGCCGCGAAATCCACGTTCGGCACGTCGCGGACGGAAGGCGGCACGCTGAAGAAATCGCCCTCGGATTGGAAGCCGAACAGCTTCGCCACGAGGTTGCTCGGAAAGGTCTCGCACTTGTTCCGGTAGTCGCGGACGTTGCCGTTGTAAAACCGGCGCGCGGCCTGGATGCGGTCCTCGGTGTTGACCAGCTCCTTTTG
>CAZZPE010000078.1:0-7602 GCA_964655855.1 uncultured Bifidobacteriaceae bacterium | reverse complement strand
AGGACCGCATCCAGGCCGCGCGCCGGTTTTACAACGGCAACGTCCGCGACTACCGGAACAAGTGCGAGACCTTTCCGAGCAACCTCGTGGCGAAGCTGTTCGGCTTCCAATCCGAGGGCGATTTCTTCAGCGTGCCGCCTTCCGTCCGCGACGTGCCGAACGTGGATTTCGCGGCGTCGTAACCGGAAATGATTTGTAGCAGCCGACATAAGGAGACTCAAACTTCTCCGGCTGAAATAATGGGCCTTCTCACGTCGGTTGCTACTCAATAAATGAGAACCAGCACTGCCGCATCCTGCGCCGACTTCAATCCGCAGATTTGAACGCAGACACTTCCCGAATGAAGGCGGTCATTTGCGGATTGAAGGCGGACATTTCCCGATTGTCTGCCGGCAAGGGCCGTCCGCCTGCGTGCGGACATCCGGCCGATTCACAATCCGATCTGTTTCAGGACGCCCAGGCCCGGTTTTTTGGGGTCAACCAGCGAGTCAAAAAAACCGCCGCTGTGCAGCGCGATGTCCACCGCCAGGCCGGTGAGATCAGCGGGCGATTTCACGTTGGGAATGACCAGATCGTCAATGCCGATGACCTGCTCGCGGTTGTTACGCGGTTCTTTCAAATCCACGAACTTCACCCTGCCGATGGAGACGTTCAGCATGTCAATGCCGGTGAACTCGAAGCCGGATTGTTTCTTGAAATCCGCCAGCGGATTGCCGCCGCCGGATTTTCCGGCGGGTGATTTCAGGTTGGGCACGAAAATGTTTGTCCGCCCGGCCTGATTTTTCACGATGTCCAGCTCGCCCAGGTTGAAGCGCAGGAGCTTGATGTGGATTTCGCGGCGGGCGAGCGCGGCGCGATCGTATTCGACGTGGATTTCCGGGATGTCGAGGAACGGTGTGCCGCCAAAGTCCGGCGAGTTGTGGATTTTGAGGTTCTGGATTTCCAGCGTCGGCGAGGTAAGGGCAACCTTCAAGCTGCCGATTTCCGCGTCCATGCCGGTCTGCGCATGGATCTGGCGCTCCATCGCCACGCGCAAAATCGAGTTGTAGGTCAGGAGCAGGATGAGGGCGGCCACGACGAACAGCGCCACCGCCGCGAGCGCCAGCCGGAGCAGCCATTTGAAGATCAATTTCATGACAGGGTTGCAAACCGGGATTTATCGCGGGCCGGATTTGTGGCTGCGGCGGCGGCGTCCGCCGGGAATCACGGCGCGCCGGTTCACGGTGTTTTTGGCTCCGGCTCGGGGCTGGATTTGTGAACCGGCGCATGAACCGGCAGCCCCACAAGATAGCCGCCGTGAATCCAGAGCTGTCCCGAAAGTCCGGGCAAATCGTCGGGCGACAGCACGTTGGTGTAAATCTGGTTCTGGATGCCGATGGTCACCATCCGGTTGCGATATTGTTCCTTCAGGTTTATGAACTTCACCGTGCCGATGGAAAGGTTCAGCACGTCAATCCCAGTGAACTTGTAGCCGTTGAGCGGGGCGATAATTCTGTCGCCGGTGCCGGATTTTTGAGGCGCCATCAGGTTGGCGAAAGACGCGATGTTGGTGACGCCGGCTTCATTTCTGACCACGTCCAGTTCATTAAGGTTGAGGCGCATGAACGTGATGTGGAGTTCGTGCCGTCGCAGCGCGGCACGATCGTATTCGACGTGCAATTCCGGCATGTCGAGGAACAGCGTGCCGCCGAAATCAGTCGTGTTGTAGAGCTTGAAGCCATCCAACGTCAGGTAGGAATCCAGCACGCCGAATGAAAGGTCGCCGATCTCCGGTTCCATGCCCGTGGCGGCGCGGATCTGCCGCTCCGCCAGTTCCCGAACAATGCGGGTCTGGTTCGAGAGGACGAGGACGACCAGGACGATGACCAGAAAGGTCAACCACCAAAGGATTTTGAAAAACCAGCTTTGGAACGTTTTCACGGAGCGGGTTATACGCTTTTCCCCGGCGCGGGACAACAGGATTTCTTGCGTCAAAGTGGAACGTCTTCCGGCCTGACTTCCAGACATTCATCCTGATCCTCCCAGACGGCGGCGGCGTAGGAGTTCAAAAGCTTCGGCGCGAGGTCGCGTCCGGCGCTCGCGATCAACTGTTCCGCCTGCTCCGCCGCGTTCTCGTAGGCCGCGTCATAATTTCCCGCGTGCCGACGCTGGTGGTCGTCCCAGTGAGCGACGGCGTGGACCACCTCGTATTGCCGCGCCCACGCCTCGATTTCGGCGCGCAGCCCGGCGGGGATTTCATCGAACGGCACGAGCGTTTCGTTGCAATGCTGGCAAATGAGGCCGGACTCGCGCACGTCGCGCGTGAGCAGCGGCAGAAACGGCGCGCGGCAGCAGGGCGATTCCGCATAGGCCGCCGGCGGCGTGGCCAGCCGCTTGAACCAGATTTGCCGGTCGTGCGCGAGCTGCGCCGCCAACCGGTAGGCGCCGACGAGCGGATGCGAGAGCCGCCACGCACGGCCTTCCAGCTCGCCCAGCGTCTGCGCCAGCCAGCGGGCCAGCGTGAGGTCGTCCCAGTCCCGAAACGCCAGGCCGTATTCCTTCCACAGCGCGTCGAGCGGCGAATCCGATTCAAATTCCATGGCCGCAGCATGGCGCGGGGGAAAAGTTTTGTCGAGCGGCGACATGGGGTTCGCCCGGCGGCATTTTGGGGAATTTTTCAAACGCGCGAAACCGGACGGCGATGCGCGGCGGCTTGCCCGCAATCCCAGCAAGAAAATGTCTTTGCGCGGCGGCGGAATGGGGAACATGATTGGAGGGCGTCGCCACCACCGCAAAAAATGGTGAGGATTTGACAATGACAGTGGAGTTCCTGATTGCAGGCGCGGGTAATCTGGCGATGTGGCTTGAGTCAGTCCGGCTAATCCGGGCTGGCGTCCGCCCGTGCGTTGCGCTGGCGGAACCGACAATTACCATTACAATTGATTGCGGCTTTTGAACAAACAACATATTGCCCTGAACTTCTGACATCCCATGCAAACTACAACAACTGTCCCCGCCCCCGAACGCCTCGAATCGGCCCACGACATTCTGCGCGGTGCGCGCAAACGCCCGCTGGATTCCGTCTGCGCCCCGAAAGTGGTCGCCGTCATCGGCGCCACCGACAAGCCCATGAGCGTCGGCCGGATGATTTTTGAGAACCTCGGACGCGGCGGTTTCAGCGGCGTCGTTTATCCCGTCAACCCCAAGCGCGCCTCCGTCCTGTGCGTCAAGGCCTATCCCTCCATCGGCGCGATCCCTGAAAAGGTGGACGTAGCCGTCATCTGCACCCCGGCCAAGACCGTGCTCGGCCTGGTCAAGGAATGCGCCGCCGCCGGCGTCGGCGGTCTCATCATCATTTCCGCCGGTTTCAAGGAAACCGGCCCCGAGGGCGTGAAGCTCGAACAGCAAATCCTCGCCGAGGCCCGCAAGACCGGCATGCGCATCATCGGCCCCAACTGCCTCGGACTCCAGATGCCGAACATCGGTTACAATGCCAGTTTCGCGGCAGCCATCGCCAGGCCCGGCAATGTCGGCTTCCTCAGCCAGAGCGGCGCGCTCTGTTGCGCCGTGCTCGACTGGAGCCTCAAGGAAAACGTCGGATTCAGTTGCTTCGCCTCCCTCGGCTCCATGCTGGACGTGGATTGGGGCGACTTGATTTATTATCTCGGCGACGACCCGAACACCAAGAGCATTGTCATCTACATGGAAACCATCGGCAACGCGCGCTCGTTCCTGTCCGCCGCCCGCGAAGTCGCGCTGACCAAACCAATCATCGTCATCAAACCCGGTCGCACGGAGGGTGCCGCCAAGGCCGCTGCCTCGCACACCGGTTCGCTGACCGGCAGCGACGACGTGCTCGAAGCCGCCTTCAAACGCTGCGGCGTCCTCCGCGTGGAAAATATTTCCGATTTGTTTTACATGTCCGAAGTGCTGGGCCGCCAGCCCCGCCCCCGGGGCAACCGCCTGACCATGATCTCCAATGCCGGCGGCCCCGGCGTGCTGGCCACCGACGCGCTGATCACCACCGGCGGCGCGCTCGCGGAAGTTTCCAAGGGCACCATCGCCGAACTGGACAAGTTCCTGCCGCCGTCCTGGTCGCGCAGCAACCCGGTTGACGTGTTGGGCGACGCCAGCGCCGAGGCCTACGCCAAAACGCTGGAAATCGCGGGCCGCGACCCGAACAGCGACGGCCTGCTCGTCATTCTGACGCCACAGTCCATGACCCAATGCACCGAGACGGCGGAGAAATTGAAGGAGTTCGGCCACATCGAAGGCAAGCCGGTGCTCGCCAGCTGGATGGGCGGTCGGGACGTTGCCGAGGGCGAGGCCATTCTGAACCGCGCCGGCATCCCCACCTTCCCGTATCCCGACACCGCCGCGCGCGTGTTCACCGCCATGTGGCGCTATGCGGACAATCTCCGCGCGCTCTACGAAACGCCCGTGCCCTCCGCGACGCCCGACGATCTCGAATCCGGCCGCTCCAAGGCCAACACCCTGATCGAGTCGGTGAAAAAGGCCGGACGCACAATCCTGACCGAGGCCGAATCCAAGGAACTCCTCGGCTGCTACAACATTCCCACCGTCATCACGAAGGTTGCGAAGAGCGAGAAGGAGGCGGTTGACCTCGCGAAGGAAATCGGGTTCCCGATCGTCCTGAAACTTTATTCCGAAACCATCACGCACAAGACCGACGTCGGCGGCGTCCAGTTGAACCTCAAGGACGAGGCGGACGTGAAGCGCGCGTTCAAGGCCATCAAGACCGCCTGCACCGAAAAGGCCGGCGCGCAGCATTTCCAAGGCGTCACCGTCCAGAAAATGATCAAGCTCGGCGACGGCTACGAAATCATCCTCGGCAGCAGCATTGACCCGCAATTCGGGCCGGTGCTCCTGTTTGGCATGGGCGGCCAGCTCGTCGAAGTGTTCAAGGACAAGGCGCTCGGCCTGCCGCCGTTGAACACCACGCTCGCGCGCCGCATGATGGAGCAGACGAAGATTTACAAGGCGCTCAAGGGCGTGCGCGGACGCAAATCCGTTAACCTCGCCGCGCTGGAAAAACTCATGGTCGGCTTCAGCCAGCTCGTTGCCGAGCAGCGCTGGATCAAGGAAATTGACATCAACCCGATGTTCGCCTCCGCCGAGGACCTCGTCGCTCTCGACGCCCGCGTCATCCTCCACGACGCGAAGACCACCGAGGACAAGCTGCCCCGGCTCGCCATCCGGCCCTATCCGACCCGTTACATCGCAAAATGGAAATCCAAGGACGGCCAGCCCGTCACCATCCGCCCCATCCAGCCGGAGGACGAGCCGTTGCTGGTCAAGTTCCACGAAACGCTCTCCGAGGAGAGCGTCTATCACCGCTACTTCAGCCAGTTGAAACTGGACCAGCGCATCGCGCATGAACGGCTGATGCGCATCTGCTTCAACGATTACGACCGCGAAATCGCGCTTGTGGTGGACCGAAAGGACGCCAAGACCGGCAATCGCGAGATTCTCGGCGTGGGCCGGTTGAGCAAGGCGCACGGGCTGAACGAGGGCGAGTTCGCGCTGCTCGTCAGCGACCGCTGGCAGCGGCAGGGCCTGGGCACCGAACTGCTCAAACGCCTCGTCAACGTCGCCCGCGATGAAAAACTCGCCCGCCTCACCGCCATCATCCAGTCGGACAACCAGGCGATGCTGCACATCAGCAAAAAGGTCGGGTTCACCCTCAAGGCCGATTCCGACAACCGCAATTTCACCGCCGAATTTGCCCTTTGATTCGAGACGAATTCCGAGTCAATAAAATCAAACCTTCACCGCCCTCCGTCCTGAATTTCAGGCGGAGGGCGTTTTTGTTGCCGCAAAAATCCGCTCCGCGCGGATTGACAGCGCGGCCGGTTTTGAGCAGATTAGCAAAACAAATCAATTATATCAGATGAGCGACAAGGCCATTTCCACTGATTCGTTGTCCCACGAAAGCCGCACGTTCCCGCCGTCGCCGGAAACCGTCCGTCGCGCGCTGCTCAACGCCGCGCAATTCGACGAGCTGCATGAGCGATCCCTCCGCGACCCGGACAAATTCTGGCTGGAGCAGGCGCGCACGCTCGAATGGTTCAAGCCGCCGACCGTCGCGCGAAAATTCACCTGGGACACCGACGCGCGGAAAATCCGGCACACCTGGTTCGAGGACGGCGAGCTGAACTTGAGCGTCAACTGCCTCGACCGCCATTTGAAAACGCGCGGCAACCAAACCGCCATTATCTGGCAGGGCGAGCCGGAGGAGGAGGTCCGGAAGCTGACCTACGCGGAACTGCACCGCGAAGTCTGCAAGTTCGCAAACGCCCTCAAATCGCTCGGCGTCCGGAAGGGCGACCGCGTGGCGATTTACCTGCCGATGATCGCCGAGGCCGCCGTCGTGATGCTCGCCTGCTCGCGCATCGGCGCCATCCATTCCGTCGTGTTCGGCGGATTCAGCGCGGATTCGCTGTCCAACCGCATCAACGATTCCACCTGCAAGCTGCTCGTCACGGCAAATGTTTCCTTGCGCGGCGGCAAAACCATTCCGCTCAAGGCCATCGCCGACGAGGCACTGAAGAAAACGCCGAGCATCGAACACGTCGTCGTCATCAAAAGAAATGACGAGCCCTGCAACACCGTTGCCGGGCGCGATGTCTGGTATCACGATTTGATGGCGAACGCTTCCGCTGATTGTCCGCCGGAGAAAATGAACGCCGAGGATTTTCTGTTCATCCTTTACACCTCCGGCTCCACCGGCAAGCCCAAGGGCGTCGTCCACAGCACCGCCGGCTACCTGCTCTGGTGCGCGCTCACGCACAAATACGTCTTCGACATCCACGACGGCGACATTTATTTCTGCACCGCCGACATCGGCTGGGTCACCGGCCACAGCTACGTCGTCTACGGCCCGCTCTGCAACGGCGCGACAAGCCTGATGTTCGAGGGCATCCCGACGTTTCCCGACGCCGGGCGTTTCTGGCGCATCGTGGAGAAATTCCAGGTCACTTCGTTTTACACCGCGCCGACCGCCATCCGCGCGCTCATCCGGCTCGGCGACGAATGGCCGGCGGAACACGATTTGCGTTCGTTGCGTGTCCTCGGCACCGTCGGCGAACCCATCAATCCCGAGGCGTGGATGTGGTATCACCGGCACATCGGCCGGGGCCGCTGCCCCATCGTGGACACCTGGTGGCAAACCGAGACCGGCGGACATCTCATCACCCCGCTGCCCGGCGTGAACACCCTGAAACCCGGCAGCGCGGGCCGTCCATTTTTCGGCGTCGAGCCGGTTGTCCTCCGCGACGACGGCACCGAATGCGCGCCCAACGAAGGCGGCAAGCTCTGCATCAAAACCCCGTGGCCCGGCATCATGCGCACGACGTGGGGCGATCACGACCGTTTCATCAACACCTATTTCTCGACGTTCAAGAACATGTATTTCACCGGCGACGGCTGCCGCGTGGATGCCGACGGCGATTACTGGCTGCTCGGCCGCGTGGACGATGTGGTGAACGTCTCCGGCCACCGCATCGGCACGGCGGAAGTCGAGAGCGCGCTCGTCAGCCACCCGAAAGTGGCCGAGGCCGCCGTCGCGCCCATGCCGCACGACATCAAGGGCCAGGCGCTCTA
>CAZZPE010000077.1:0-7776 GCA_964655855.1 uncultured Bifidobacteriaceae bacterium | reverse complement strand
CCGTGATGTCCACCGTCGCGCCGGCGTCCTGCAACGGCCGCGCCACGACGTGTCCCGCGTCGTTGATGTCAAAATACTTCGCGCCCCAGCGATGGATGTTGTAAAGCGTGCGCGCCGCATCAATGCTCCACGGCGGGCCCGCGTCAGTTGCATGGTTCATTTCGGTGAATTCAAGCGAAGCGCACTATAAAACTCTGCGCGAGGAAAGCAACAGGCGGAATGAAAAATATTTGCACCGCTTCGGGCTTTGCAGTTTGGAGAAAATTTGATTTCATCGCGCCATGCCGAAAGCATCACTCACCGCCATCGTCAGGCACTGCGACCAACTGCTCCGCACCGGGACCATCGGAGATTACGACGGCGCGGCCAACGGATTGCAGGTGGACGGCCGAGGGCCGGTCGCCCGGATTGCCGCCACCGTGGATGCCAGCCTCGCCACGGTCAAACTCGCCATCGCCGCCGGGGCGGATTTGCTCATCGTCCATCACGGGCTGTTCTGGTCGCCATCGCATCCGTGGACGGGCAAAAGGCACGAACTGCTCCGGCTGCTGGTGGAAAACAATCTGGCCGTTTACAGCTCGCACCTGCCGCTCGACGCGCATCCCAAACTCGGCAACAACGCACAGCTCTGCGCCGCGCTCGGCCTGAAAAACCTGAAGCCATTCTTCCTGACCCACGGCCAGACCATCGGCTTCAAAACCCGGACGAAAATCTCCCGCGCGGATTTGGCGAAGCGGCTGGAACGCGCCACCGGCGCGAAGCCGAAAATCATTCCCGGCGGAAACGAAATCTGCAAACGCATCGGCGTCGTCACCGGCGGCGCGGGCGACGGTTTGAAAATCGCCGCCGATGAGGGCGTGGACACCTTCGTCACCGGCGAGGGGCCGCAGTGGACTTTTGCGCTGGCGGAGGAATTGGGATTGAATGTCCTCTACGGCGGCCATTACGCGACGGAGACCTTTGGCGTGAAGGCGCTGGCGGCGCATCTTTCCAAAAAATTCGGGCTGCCGTGGGAATTTTTGGATCATCCGACGGGGTTGTAATTGGGAGTGCGCGGACATGTCCGCGCTTTCAAAGCGGCGACGCGTCGCCGCACTCCTAAAATTGCGCCAGCACGCGCCCGGAAATTTTCCTCCCGATGGCCAGCGACGCCGTGGCCGCCGGTGACGGCGCGTTGACGACGTGCAAAACGCCGGGCGCCTCCTGAAAGTGAAAGTCCTCGACCATTTTTCCATCCCGCAGCATTGCCTGGGCGCGCACGCCGGCGCCGCCGGTTTCCAGATCGGATTCGCGGATTTCCGGCACGAGCTTTTGGAGCGAGCGCGTGAACTCGGCCCTGGAAAGCGAGCGGCGGATTTCGTAACCGCACATGCTCGGATACTTTGCCAGAAATTTCCACAAACCGGGATAGCACAGCGATTCCGCCAGATCGCGCAAATTGACGTTCGACCATTTGTAGCCCTCGCGCGCGAAGGCCAGCACGGCATTCGGCCCGGCCTCGATGCCGCCGTGAATCAGCCGCGTGAAATGGACGCCCAGAAACGGAAACTTCGGGTCGGGCACCGGATAAATCAGGTTGCGGACGAGAAACTGCCGCTCCTTTTTAATCTTAAAATACTCGCCGCGGAACGGGATGATTTTCGCCGACGGTTTTTGCCCCGCCGCCTTCACCAGCCGGTCGGAATGCAATCCGCCGCACGTCACAACGAACTTCGCGCGAAAACTTCCGGCGGAAGTTTCGACGATCTGCCCGCCGCCGTCGGAGACCATTTTCAGAACGCGCGTGCCAAGCCGGATTTCGCCGCCGGCCTTGCGGATGAGTTCGCCGAGTTTCTCGCAGACGCCCGGATAATCCACGATGCCTTCCTGCGGAACGTGAATCGCCGCAATGCCGGCGGCGTGCGGCTCAATTTCCCTGATTTGCTGCGAGTTCAATTTCCGCAAACCGAGCAGGCCGTTGGCATTGCCGCGCTCCCAAAGATTTTCCAGCCGCGGCAATTCACTTTCGTCGGTGGCGACGACAATTTTGCCGCATTGCTCGTGGGCGATGCCGTGCTCACGGCAGAACGCGACCATTTCGCGCAGGCCGCTGACGCTCAACTTCGCCTTTTCCGAACCGGGTTTGTAATAAAGGCCGGAGTGCAGCACGCCGCTGTTGTTGCCGGTCTGGTGGGCGGCCAGCTTGGACTCCTTTTCGAGCAGCAAAATTTTCAGTTGCGGTTTCGCTTCCAAAAGCCGGAATGCCGTCGCCAATCCGACCGCGCCACCGCCGACAACAATTGCATCGTAATTCATTTTGCCTTTTTGTCGCCGCCCTTTGAAAGAAAGCCGACGATCATCGTCTTGGTTTCAGTGGCGACCATGCCGAGAAAACGAAACATCCGGCGGAAGAAATTCATTTCCGGCCAGGCGGCGAGCGTTTCCTTCGTCAGCCTGTCCGCCTCGGAATTTCTGCCCAGCGCACGGAGACATTCCACCTTCATGTCCTGCGCCTGCCGGACGCGGAGATTCGACATCAATGTTCCGTCGAGAAACTTCAGCGCCTCGTCGTATTTTTTTTCGGCGATGCGCTGCTGCGCGAATTCCAGGAGCCGCGCGACCGCCTCGGCTTCTTTTTTGAAATAAGCCGGGTTGAAGGCGCGGCGTTCCTCCGGCGTGTGCAGCGTGAACCGCTCCTCCTGAAACACGGCGTAGAGGTCGGAGAATTTGTCCTGCTGCTTTTCCAGTCCGGCTGCGCGCTGCTCCAGATTTTTGAGCGCAGCGTCTTTTTTTTCAGGGTCGAGGTTCATGGCATCAATGAGTTTTTTGGCCGAGGACTTTCGCTCATCCAGCGCGAGCTGGAAAAAGCGCGCCCAAAACGGCAGATCGCGCATCCGGCGGGTTTTGCCCTTGCCGCGGATCGGCAGCATGACGATCGGCAGCCGGACGTAGCAGCCGGCCATTTCGCCAATCTGATGCACCCACCGGTCGTCATACCAAAACGGAAAGTGGCCGGGGAAGATGTGCTGGAGCGTTTCGAGCCAGCGCCAGCCGAAAATTGGATACGTGCAGGTGTCCGCCGTCATCGGGTCGTGCGGACAGGCGAGGAAGATGCCGTCGGGAAATTTCGCGGAGGTTTCGCGGATGAGGTTGTCCCAGCCCGGCGTGCCGAAGCAGATGTCGTCGGCCAGGACCATGAAAATTTCCGCCGTGCCGCCGGAATTGCGCCAAAGCGTGTGCTGCGTTTCGCAAAGCCCGGCCGTCTGCGGCCCGATGTGCCAGTGCAATTGAACACCCGCGCCGCTCAACCGTCCGTCGTCAATCGCCTGGCGCGTGACGGCGTCATCCGCGTCCACATACAGCCAGAGCGAAACCTTTTCCGGCTGCGCGGTGGTGGCTTTCAGCGCGGCGAAGACCTGCGCGAGCGATTCCGGCCGGCCGCGCGTGGCCATGATGAGGCAGATTTCGCCGGGATGAATCCGCGGAGCGTTCATGCGTCGGCAAATTTGCGCCGGTCTTTGACGGCTTCGTAATTTTTGAAATACCACTCCACCGCGCGGCGGATGCCGGGCGCGAGATCGCCGCTGATGACCATGCCGTATTTCTCGCGCAGCTTGGTGGCGTCCAGAAATTTTTCCTTCGCGCCGGTGTAGCGGTTCGCGTTGAAGAGGACCTTGCCGCGATAGCCCGCCGCCTCGCAAACCGTGAGCGCCAGCTCCTTCACGGTTTTTCCGCCGTGCGGCACCAGGTTGACAATATCGCGGTCCAGGCGTGGCGCGAGGTCGAGCAGGCCGCGCACAAAATCCTTCACGTCCATGAAATCGCGGACCTGCGAGCCATCGCCCCAGATTTCGACTTCCGGCAGATTCATTTTCACCGCGCGGACGAACCGCGCGACCAGGGCGCCGGGAACGTGCGCGGTGGACTCGTTAAAATCGTCGTCCTCGCCGAACATCGCGGCCGGGATGACGCAGCTGCCGTTCAGCTTGAACTGGTCGTTGTAGGCGAGAATGCCGGTGTAAAGCATCCGCTTGGTCGCGCCGTAGGAATAAACGCTGCCGTGAATTGCACCCTCGAAAAACTTGTCCTCCGTCATGCCCTGCGCCGCGCTCGGATAGGCGCACGACGCGCCGACAGCGATGAACCGGGCCTGCGGAATGAACTTCCGCCACGCCTCGAGCGCGTGGTTGTGGATGAGGTTGTTGATGAAAAACTGCTCCGCCGTGTGCTTGCCTGGAAATTCGCCAGCCGCCTGAAAGCTGGCGAGGTGCAGAACCAAATCCGCGTCCTGATTGTTTTTGAAAGCGGCCTCGGCCTGTTCCCGGCACGTCAAATCAAACTGGCGGCGGCCAAATGCGAAAAAAGGAACGCCGCGCTGCGCCAGCTCCGCTTGGAGATGTTTGCCGACAAATCCCGTGCCGCCGGTGATGAGGACATTTTTCATGGCGAATCAATCGCCCAGCAGCTTGCGTTTCAGCCGGATGCTGGCCATGGCCTCAACGTTCTTGCGCTGCTGCGGGCCGAAAGTTTTTTCCACCAACTGCAGATAGGCTGGATTCGTGAAGTAGGTTTTCCACGCGTCGTCGCGGAATTTCAGCACCTGCGCGGCGGAAAGATGTTTCGTGGGCAGCGGTTCGCTGTCGTAGGAAAGGAACGCGTAGCCGCCCAGCGTGGATGGGAGCTTCCAGCCGTTGGCCTTGGCCGAGTAGTAAAGCGGGCTGCCGGGCAGCGCCTGGCACGGATACATGTTCGCCATCTCGGTGTTCAACTCCAGCGCGAGGTCGAGCGTCTGCTGCATCGTTTCGTGCGTGTCCTCGGGAAAACCGAAGATGTAATTGGAAATGACATACAGGCCGGAGGCACGGACGGTCTTGATGACCTCGCGGATGTTGACGTCCTGAAAACTGCCCTTGGAAACCTCGCGGCGGACGGTCTGGTTGCCAGCCTCGACGCCGAGCGCAAGCCAGTTGATGCCGGCCTTGCGGAATTTTTCAAGGTATTGCGGACGGACGGTGTCAATGCGGGAATAGGTCCACATCCGAAGGCCGAGGTCGCGTTCGGCCAGTCCGTCCACGAGCGGCTCGAAATAATTTTTGTTCAGGAAAAACATCTCGTCCGAGACGCGGATGGTATTCACGCCCATCGCGGCGAGCTTTTCAAATTCCTTGAGCATGAACTGCGGCGACCAGAAACGCATGTTGGGCGAGTTGGCCGAGACGGTGCCTTCCGCGTTGCTCTCGCGGTTGACGATGTTGATCATGCAGAAGTCGCACTTGAACTTGCAGCCGAGCGAGGTGTAAATCGCCGCGAACGGCGTGCGCAGGTCGTGATTGAACTCCGCGTGCCAGAAATGCGCACGGTAAAGATCCAGCGGCTTGTTCTTGAAAGGCAGCAAATCCCACGCGTAACCGGGCAAATCCAAATCCATGCGCTCATTCGGCACGACCCGTTCCGGCGCGTTCAAAACCGGCACGCCGTTTCGCCTGTGGCCGATGCCCTTGACCTGGTCGAGCTGTGTCTGCAAATCCGTCCGCAGCAGATTTTGCAGCGCGTAAACGCCTTCGTTGAGCAAAATGAAATCCACTTCCGGCAACGCAAGCACCTCCATCGGCAGGGCGCTGGTGTGCGAACCGACGAAGCAGGTTTTCGCTCCGGGATGCGCGGCCTTTAATTTCCGCGCAAGCGCCGTCGCGCCGATCATGTTCGTCGTGCCGGAATTCGGATTTTGGCCGTAGACGACAAAGCAGACGAGACGGGCGGGCATTTCCCCGATGCGCTTGACGGCCTGTTCATCGGACAAACGTTCCGCGCCGCAGTCAAGGATGGCCACGCCGAAACCGTTCGCACGGCAGGCCTGCGCCAGCAGCAGCGCCCATGTCGGCGGCTCAATGGCGGAAAAATCCCTGCTCAATTCCTGATACGCCTGCGCGGAGGAATCCGCGTTGACAAAGAGGACATCCAATGGCCGGTTCATAAATCAAATCCCGTTCAGCAATCCGCACAGCGCCTTGACGCGGGCGGTTTCGAGTTCGGGATAATTGCCGATGTAGGCGCCGAAAAAGTGGACGTGGTTCACCTTTGGATATTTTTTGTATTCGCCCGGCATCAGCTTGCGCATGAATGGCTGGCGCAACTGGTTGCCGCCGCCGGAGGTGCCGCGGCGAAATTCGATCTTCCGTTCGCGCAGCGTTTTTTCGATGCGATCCCAAAGCGCCTGGTCCGGTTCGCGCAGGACCAGCGTAAAGGCGTAGTTGCAACTGCCTTCGCGCTCGAAATCGGTGAAAAATTTCTTCGGATCCAGATTGTCGAGGAAACAATTCAGGTTGCGCGTGCGGATTTTGTTCCGCGCGTCGAGCCGCTTTAGTTGCGAGCGGCCCATGACGGCGTTGATTTCGGTGCTGCGGACGTTGTAGGCCGGAAACGCAAAGATGAAATCGGGGTTCAAATCCGGCCACTCGGTTTTGTAGCGGTTCTTCAGCGCGTCGGACTTGCTTTCGCGCACCATGCCGTGCGAGCGGAACATCCGGAGCTTCTCGTAAAAATCGGAATCGTCCGTGCAAACCACGCCGCCCTCGATGGTGCTCATGTGGTGGGCGTAATAGAACGAGAAATTCGAGGCGAACCCGAATGAGCCGAGCTTTTTGCCTTTGAAGGTCGCGCCGTGCGATTCGCAAACGTCCTCGATGAGCGGGATGTTTCGTTTCTTCAATTCCGCCAGCAGATAGCTGTCCAGCGCGTTGTAGCCGAGAATGTGCGTCAGAAAAACGGCGCGCGTTTTTTTGGAGATTTTTTTGACGACCTGCTTCGTGTCCATGCCGAGCGTGCGCGGGTTGATGTCCACGAACACCGGGGTGAAGCCGTTTTGCAGGACGGATGCGACATCGGAAATCCAGGTCAGCGTCGGCACGATGATTTCGCCGCCGCCGAAGCGCTCGCGGATGGCCGCCATGGTGATCTGGTTGGCGGACGAGCCGGAGTTGACGAAAACGCTGTGCTTGACGCCGACCCATTCAGACCATTCCTGCTCGAACGCGGCAACGTTTTTTGACTGGGTCAAAATCGGGTCGTCCTGCTGGAGAAACCGGATGACCGCGTCGAGGTCTTCGCGCGCGACGTTGTTTTTCATCAGCGGCCAGTCGCGCAACTCGGCGGCGGCGGCCTTACTTTTCGGTGTAGTAATCGCCATATTCAACAATGATCGTGCTGCGTCCATCTTCGCGTTCCAGCCCCTTTTTGTAGGCGGGGAAAATCTGTTCCGGTTCGTCGAGGCGGATGACCTCAATCGTCTTGCACATCAGCCGAAACGCCTCCGTGAAATCACCGACGTGCTGGTGCTGCGGGTGCAGCGGGCGCTCGGAGCCGATGCCGGTGCGGATGATGACCTTGGGCTGGTAGCCGCCGTTGGAAATGGCCGGCAGCTTGTCCAGGTGATTCACGATCTGGTTGACGGCCAGCAGGAGAAAATTCCAGCGCGGGAAAATGCTCACCGGCACATGGCCGCCGAGCGCGAGGCCGGTGGACATGCCCATCTGCATTTCCTCGGTGACGGGCAGTTCCAGCAGCCGGTCGCGCGGGACATTTTTGAGCGTGTTGCTCATGGCCGTGCCGGGACAGCCGACGGCCTGGCCGAGGAAAATCGTCCGCTCATCGCGCGCGAGAAATTCCATCGCGCGGCACATTTCGTCAAAATACTTCATGCAGGTTGAATTAAAATTGGACGCGCTTGCCGGCGCCGGCATGCGGATATTTGGTTTGATACTTGTAATAAACCACCAGCGGATGGCGGCTGTTTTCGTA
>CAZZPE010000076.1:0-7854 GCA_964655855.1 uncultured Bifidobacteriaceae bacterium | reverse complement strand
ACGACGGCCTCAAACTTGCAGGTGTCGGCGCAGGCGCCGCACTTGATGCACTTGGCCTGGTCAATGACGTGCGGTTTTTTCCTTTCGCCGCTGATCGCGCCGACGGGACATTTTTTCGCGCAGGCGGTGCAGCCCTTGCACTTGGTCGCGTCAATGCTCGGCTTGGCCAGCGCCTTGCACTGGCCGGTCGGGCAGTATTTATGGAAAACGTGCGCGTCGTATTCGTGACGGAAATAACGCAGCGTCGAAAGCACCGGGTTCGGCGCGGTCTTGCCGAGGCCGCAGAGCGAGCCTTTCTGAACGGCGATGGCCAGTTTTTCCAGCAGCACCAGCGTCTCGCCGGTGGCGCGGCCTTCGATGATGTCGTCCAGCATCGAGAGCATCTGGCGCGTGCCTTCGCGGCAGAGCACGCATTTGCCGCAGCTCTCGCGCTGGGTGAAATCCATGAAGAACCGCGCGATGTTGACCATGCAGGTTTTCTGGTTCATGGCGACTAGGCCGCCGGAGCCGACCATTGCGCCGACGCTGCGGAGCGAATCGTAGTCGAGCGGCAAATCGAGATGGTCCTTCGTCAGGCAGCCGCCGGAGGGGCCGCCGATTTGCACGGCCTTGAAACCGTCGGCTTTCACCTTGCCGTGGCGGTCGGTGATGCCGCCGCCGATGTTCAAAACGACCTCGCGCAGCGTGGTGCCGAACGGAACTTCAATCAGGCCGGTGTTGGCAACGTGGCCGGTCAGCGCGAAGGTTTTCGTGCCGGGCGAAGCGGTCGAACCCAGTTTGCGGAACGTGTCCGCGCCCTGGTTGATGATGCGGACGACGTGCGCCAGCGTTTCGACATTGTTGATGATGGTTGGCTTGCCCCACAAGCCGCTTTGCGCCGGAAACGGCGGCTTGGGCCGCGGCATTCCGCGCTGGCCTTCAATCGAGGCGATCATCGCGGTTTCCTCGCCGCAGACAAACGCGCCCGCGCCTTCCATCACCTCGCAGTTCAATTTCTGGCCGGAGCCGAAAACATTGTCACCGAGAAAACCCATTTTCTGCGCGTCCTCGACGGCTCGTTTCATCCGCGCGACGGCGAACGGATATTCCGTGCGGACGTAAATCAGCGTTTCATCGGCGCCGATGGCGCGTGCGGCGATCATCAGTCCTTCGAGCACGCTGTGCGGATTGCCTTCCATCACGCTGCGGTTCATGAACGCGCCGGGATCGCCCTCGTCGGCGTTGCAAATCACATACTTCTTGGCGTTTTTCTGGATGCGCGCCGCCTCCCATTTGCGGCCGGTCGGGAAGCCGCCGCCGCCGCGGCCGCGCAGGCCGGATTTCAGGATTTCCTGCACGATCTGCTCCGGTGACATTTTCAGGAACGCTTTTTTTGCCGCCATGTAACCGCCGTGGTGGATGTATTCATGAACATCCTCCGGATCAATCGTGCCGCATTCCTTCAGCACGAACCGTTGCTGGCGCTGGTAAAACGGAATGTCGTTGATGCCGTTGCAATGCTTCTTTGTCGCCGGATCAACGTAGAGCAGCCGGTCCAAAACCTTGCCGCCGACGAGCGTCTGGCTGACGATTTCGGCGACGTCCTCGACCCTGACCTTGTTGTAAAGAATTCCGTCCGGCAGAATCGTCACCAGCGGCCCCATCTGGCAGAAGCCCTGGCAGCCGCTCTTGTTGAGCCGCAAATCGTGCTGGTGTTCCTCGGCCTTGAATTCGGTGGTGATGTTGATGCCCGCCGCGGCGATCTGGCTTTTGAAAGCCTCGATAACCTTGTAGGCGCCGTTCGCCACGCAGCCGGTGCCGGCGCAGACGATGACGCGCCGCAGGGTTTTGGCGCCGTTGCCCATCGCGGGGTCCATGATGTTCAATGTCGGGTTGTTCATTGTGCCTGCTCCTTTGCCATGACGTCTTCGATCAGTTTCACGCCGCTCTCCGGTGTCATTTGTCCATGCACCTGGTCGTCCACGACCACCACCGGTGCGAGGCCGCACGCGCCGAGGCACGCGACGGTTTCAACGGTGAAAAGCATGTCCGGTGTCGTCTTGTGCTTCTCGTCCAGGCCCAGCCGCTTGCGGATGGCGTCAAGAATCGGGACGGAATCTTTCACATGGCACGCCGTGCCGTCGCACAGGCGAATGAGGTGTTTGCCCTTGGGTTCGATGGCGAAATGCGAGTAAAAGGTGGCCACGCCGAAGACGCGCGCCGGCGAAACGTCGAGCGCCATCGCCACGTAGGTCAGGACTTCCTCCGGCAGATACCGGTATTCTTCCTGCACGGCCTGAAGAATCGGCACCAGCCGTGACGGTTTCCTTCCATATTTGTCCAGAATTGTGAAAACTTTCACAAATTTTCGTCCCCTGCATTCGGGCTTGGTTTGATTTCGCATTATTTTTCTTTGCTTGGTGTTAGTTTGGTTGAGCGGCGATTCCCGGATGCCTGGGAATCGGCTGCCTTTGGGGCGCGCTCGGTTGGAGTGATTTGGAAAGTTTTTGGGACAGCGAAGCCAACGAACAATAAAGGTCTTCGTTGTGAACAATGATCGGCTCCGCAACGCGCAGGCGCATGGGCGCAAAATTCCAGATCGCGCGGATGCCGCTGGCGACCATCAGGTCGGCCACGGACTGCGCTTCCGCCGCCGGCACGGTGATGATGCCGATGAGGATGTGCATGCGCTGCGCCAGATTGGACAGCTTGCCCAGTGGCAGGACGTGTTTGCCGTGAATCTGCGCGCCGATTTTGGACGGGTCCAGATCAAACGCAGCCACAATTTTCAGGCCGTATTGCTCAAACTTGCGGTAGCCCAGCAGCGCCGAACCCATGCTGCCCGCCCCGACGAGGAACGCGTCGTTGACGTTTTTCAGGCCGAGAAAGTCCTCCAGCCCCTTAATCACATCGGACAGGCCATAGCCGATGCGCGGCCTGCCCACGATACCGACCGATTCCAGATCCTTTCGGATTTGTGTAGGATCGAGGTCCAATTCCAGCCCAATATCGGTGCACGAGACGAACTCCCGGTTCGCCGCCTGCAAATCCTTCAGAAACCGGTGATACAGCGGCAGGCGCCGCAGGGTCGGTTCCGGCACGGTTTTGAATGGCTTGGATTCCATGGGCAATTTTGCGGTTTGATGTCAATGTCGTTGCTTTGTATTCAATAAAATTTTCTCCATTCTGATTCAGATTTAAGATTTGTCAATGCAATGTTGTTAAAACGCAAAAGTTATAAGCGGTGGCAACTTATCCAATAAGAAATTCATATCTAATTTAAATTCAACAACATACAACTTTAAAAATTTTTCAAAAAAACAGGTTTGACACGATATCGTTACTTTTATATCGTTACGTTAGTAACGATATTAAAAAAGCGATATCGCCAACCGAGGTGGCTGGCGATGGCGCGGAAAACGAACCATGAACATTGCAACCAACCAGGAAGAACTTGAAACCATGATTGAAGCCGCCGCGAAGGCCCAGCGGGCCTACGCGGAATTCACCCAGCCGCGGGTGGATGAAATCTTCCGGCGCGCGGCGTTTGCCGCAAACGAATCCCGGATTCCACTGGCCCGGCTCGCCGCCCAAGAAACCGGCATGGGCGTCGTCGAAGACAAGGTCATCAAAAACCATTTCGCGGCGGAATACATTTACAACAAATACAAGGCCGCCCTCACCTGCGGTGTCATCGAGCGCGACCTGTCGTTTGGCATCGAAAAAATCGCCGAGCCGATCGGACTGCTGGCCGGCATCATCCCGGTCACGAACCCGACCGCGACGGCCATTTTCAAGTCGCTGCTGGCTCTGAAGACCCGGAACGGCATCCTGTTTTCCCCGCATCCGCGCGCGGCGCGTTGCACGGCGGAGGCGGCGAGGATTATTCACGACGCGGCTGTCGCGGCGGGCGCGCCGGCGGGTTTGATCGGCTGCATCGGCAAACCAACGGTCGAACTGTCGCAGAAGCTCATGCAACATCCCAAAATCAATTTGATTCTCGCCACCGGCGGCCCGGGCATGGTCCACGCCGCGTATTCCTCGGGCAAACCGGCCATCGGCGTCGGCGCGGGCAACACGCCGGCCATCATTGACGAAACCGCCGACGTGCGGATGGCGGTCAGTTCCGTTCTGATGAGCAAGACCTTTGACAACGGCGTGATTTGCGCCTCGGAGCAGTCGGTGATCGTGGTGCGCGCGCTGTATGAAGCCGTCAAACAGGAATTCGTCGCGCGTGGCGCGGTGATTTTGACACCAGAACAGCAGCAGAAGCTGGGCGCGATTTTGCTGAAAAAAAACGGAATCAATCCCGAAATTGTCGGCCAGCCGGCGGTAAAAATCGCCGGGATGGCCGGGTTCACCGTGCCGCCGCTGACCAAGGTGCTGATTGCCGAGGTGAAAAAAGTGGGGCGCGACGAGCCGTTTTCCTGCGAAAAACTTTCGCCGGTGCTGGCGATGTATGCCGCGGAGGATTTTGCCGCGGCCCTGGACACGGCGCAGGCGCTGGTGGAATTCGGCGGCATCGGCCACACGGCGGTGCTTTACACGGATGCGAGCCGGCGCGAGCGCATCGAAGCCTTCGGCGCGCGCATCAAGACCGGCCGCGTGCTGGTCAACATGCCGAGTTCGCAGGGCGCCATCGGCGACATTTACAATTTCCGGTTGGAACCGTCGTTGACACTCGGCTGCGGCAGCTGGGGCGGCAATTCCGTCAGCGAAAACGTCGGCGTGAAACATCTGCTCAACATTAAGACAATTGCGGAAAGGCGAGAAAACATGCTCTGGTTCAATGTCCCGTCGAAAATTTATCTCAAGGCCGGCTCGTTGCCGCTGGCGCTGCGGGATTTGAAGGGCCGCAAGCGCGCATTTGTGGTCACGGACAAACCGCTGTTCGACCTGCACTACACCGACCGGGTGACGGGTGTGCTGGACGAATTGCAGATTGATCACGAGATTTTTTGCGACGTGGAGCCCGATCCGTCGCTGTCCACCGTGCAACGCGGCCTGGCCATGATGAACCTGTTCAAGCCGGACGTGATCATCGCCATGGGCGGCGGCTCGCCGATGGACGCCGCGAAAATCATGTGGCTGATGTATGAGCATCCCGAAGTGGAATTCGAGGGGCTGGCCCTGCGGTTCATGGACATCCGCAAGCGCATCTATGAATTCCCGAAGCTCGGAAAAAAGGCGATGATGGTGGCGATTCCCACCACGTCGGGCACCGGCTCGGAAGTCACGCCGTTTGCGGTCGTAACGGATGATCGCACCGGCGCGAAGTATCCGATTGCGGATTACGAGCTGACACCGGACATGGCGATTGTGGACGCGGAGCTGGTGTTGAGCATGCCGCCGAAGCTGACGGCGTATGGCGGCATTGACGCGCTGACGCACGCGATTGAGGCGATGGTTTCGGTGCTGTCCACCGAATACACCAACGCGATGGCGCTGGAATCCATCCGATTGCTGTTCAAATATCTGCCGGATTCCTACCATCACGGCGCGGCGGACACCCGCGCGCGGGAAAAGGTGCATCACGCCGCGACGATGGCCGGCATGGCGTTCGCCAACGCGTTCCTGGGCATCTGCCATTCGATGGCGCACAAGCTGGGCGCGGCGTTTCACGTGCCGCACGGCCTGGCCAACGCGCTCTTGATTAATTCGGTCATCCGTTATAATTCTACGGACGTGCCGTTCAAGCAGACCAGCTTCCCGCAATACACCTATCCCTCGGCCAAGGCCCGGTATGCGCGCATCGCGGACCATCTGGCGCTCGGCGGTCGCACGCCCGACGAAAAAGTGGAATTGCTGATCGCCGCCATCAACCGGTTGAAAAAGGAAGTCGGCCTGCCCCGCTCGATTCGCGAAGCCGGCGTCGCCGAAAAGGAGTTCCACGCGCAACTGGACACGCTGGCGGCCAATGCCTTTGACGATCAATGCACGGGCGCGAATCCGCGCTACCCGCTCATTCCAGAAATCAAGGAATTGTTCCTGCGAGCCTATGATGGAAAAGACTGATTCCAACAGTGAAAGTTCCCCGCCGCCTTCCGCCGCCGGACGGAAGGCGGGCGGGTTGCCCGCCGCACCCGTTGAAGTTGAACTCGAGCGCAAGGCCGGCTTGTCCTGTGTCAAACGGCTGCCGTCCTATTTGCAACTGCTGCGCGTCCTTCAGGCCGAGGGACAGGAATACGTCTCCGGCACGGTGCTCGCCAGCGTCCATCATTTGGAACCGGTCATCGTGCGGAAAGACCTGGCCATCACCGGAATCGTCGGAACGCCGCGCGTCGGCTTTCGGGTGACGGAATTGATCAACGCCATCGAGCGGTTTCTCGGCTGGGACAACCAGACCAAGGCGGTCCTGGTCGGCACTGGCAACTTGGGCGCCGCCCTGCTGGGCTACCGCGGATTTGAAAATTACGGATTGCTGATTGTCGCCGCCTTCGACGTTGACCATCAAAAAATTGGCAAATGGATCCACGGCTGCAAGATTCAATCCATGAACCAGCTGGCCAGCTTCGTCCGCCGTGGCGAAATCAAGTTGGGCGTGCTCGCCGTTCCGGCGGAAGCCGCGCGCGAGGCGGCCGACGTGATGGTTCAAGCCGGCATCCGCGGCATCTGGAATTTCACACCGGTCAAACTGCAGGTTCCCGAAAATGTCGTGGCGCAAAAGGAAGACCTGGCGGAGGGGCTGGCCGTTTTATCCCATCGCCTGCACCATTTGCTGGCCAGCCATGCCCCGGTCGGCGGCAAATAACCGGACCCGCTCGAAACTGGATTTTCCGCGGAGCCGGCCGGGTCAGCGTTCGGACTTCTCAGGCAGTTCGATGGTCATTCCCTCGCGCGCGGCGTCCACCTTCATTTCTGATTTGGCCTCCGCCACGAGTGCGCGCGCACACCTTACAAAGCCGTCAATTTTTTCGTCGGTGTGGTCGGGGTCGTGGTGAAACAGGCAGAGATGCCGGACTCCGGCTTGCAGCGCGAGCGCGACCGCGCCATCCAGCGAGCCGTGCCCCCAGCCGACGTGGGTTTTGTATTCGGCGGCGTCGTATTGCGAATCGAGAATCAGCGCGTCCGCGTCGCGGATGAAATCAACCATCTTTGCGCCTTCGCCGCCGCCGTGCGGCTCGGAGTCCGGGAAAAAAACAATCAAGCCGTCCGGCGAAAACAGCCGGTAGCCGAAGCACAGCCCGGGATGATTGGAGCGTTGCGCGCGCACCTGCACCGCGCCGATGTTGAAGTTGAAATCCCTGACCTCCTCGATTTCGATGTTGCCGGGCACCTTCGAAAACGGCACGGGAAAATAGCTGCTTTCCATCTGGCCGGTCAGCGCGTTGACCAGGCTTTCCCGCGTGCCGCGCGCGCCCAGAATTCGCAACCGGCAGCGCGGGTTGTAAATCGGCGCGAAAAACGGCAGCCCTTGGATGTGGTCCCAATGCGTGTGAGTCACCAGCAGGGTGAGGTTGAGCGGCTGGTCCTTGAATTCCGCCAGCAGCGCGCTCCCCAGCGCGCGCAGGCCCGTGCCGGCGTCGAGGATGATGATGTCGTCGCCATGGCGGACTTCCACGCAGGAAGTGTTGCCGCCATAACGCACCGTGCCCGGCCCGGGGGTCGGGATGGAGCCGCGCACGCCCCAAAATTTCAGCCGCGTCACGCCCCGATGAAACCATTCCGGCTGTAAAAGGCAAATCCAAACCGGCGGCATCCTGCCACGGCATTTTGAAAAATCTTGCGTGAATGCGGGCAGCCGGGTAGTTTGCAAGACTGTTTCGCGTTGCCGTTTGGGCATTTCCGAACGTTTTTGTGGGTTGGTAGCTCAGTTGGTAGAGCAGTGCCCTTTTAAGGCATTGGTCCAGGGTTCGAGTCCCTGCCAACCCACCA
>CAZZPE010000075.1:0-7894 GCA_964655855.1 uncultured Bifidobacteriaceae bacterium | reverse complement strand
AGCAATTCCGGCGTGACCCGGAAGGCGAACGTGATCTGGCTGAAGCTCTGCCAGTTCATCGTCGAGGTGTGGAAATTGTTGAACGCGAGATAGGCCAGGCCGCCGCCGATGACGCCGCCCGCCAGCGCCAGCAGCAGCGATTCGAGCATGAGCGAGACCACCACCGCGCCGCCGCCGAAGCCGAGCGCCCGCAGCGTGGCGATTTCCCGCGTCCGCGACGCGACGGCGCTATACATCGTGTTCAGCGCGCCGAACACCGCGCCGATGGCCATCAAAAACGCGATGAGAAAGCCGAGCGTGGTGATCAGCCGCGTGAGCGTTTCGGATTGCTGGGAGTAATAATCGGACAGCCGGGAAACCTGCACGTTGAGCTGCGGGTTCGAGGTGAGTGAATCCTTGAACGCCTGGAACGCGCCCGGCGAATTCAGCCGGACGGAGACGGACTGGAACGAGTCGCCGCGATTGAAGGCGTCCTGCAGCACCTTCGCGTCGGTCCAGATTTCCGATTCCGCCACGCCGCCATTCGCGGAAAAAATGCCGACCACCGGCCATTCGTCGCGGCCCACTTTCATCTTCGAACCGACTTCCAAACCGGAGAATTCCCGGGCCGCGCCAGCGCCGACGACGACCTCGTCCCTGCCCCATTCAAACATCCGGCCCTGGACGATTTTCAAATTGTCGCGCACCTGCAACGCGGCAGGCTCCACGCCGCGCAACGGCACGTTTGCGTCCATTCCTGTGGAGCGCTTGGGCAGGTCAATGATGACAAACAATTCCGCGGAAGAAAGCGGGCCATTGGCGTTGCGCGCGAGTCCCGGCGCATCGGCGATGACGCGCGTCTCGTCGCGCCCGAAACCGCTGACCATCTCGCTGTCCGCGCCGCTGCGCAGAACAATCGCGCCGTCGGGCGAGCCGGAAACGGTCATGGCCTGTTTGAACCCCGCCGCGATGGAAAGCACGCCGACAAGCACGGCAACCACGCCGGCGATGCCGATGACCGTGGCCGCGACCGCGCCGCGCCGTTGCGGCAGGCTCATCAGCCCGAACTTCGTGACGGACGCGATTTGCGAAAACCAGTTGATGGGGCCGGCCATGGTTTGGTTCAGAGTTCAGAGTTCAAAGTTCACGGTTGGAGATTTGTGAAAAATTACATTCGTCGCAAGGCGTCCGCCACGCGCAGGCGCATGGCCTGGAGCGCGGGGAAAATTCCGGTGACAAAGCCCAGCGCGACGCTGATGCCAAATCCGACAAACAAATCGCGCGTCGGAAGGGAAAACAGCGGCAGCAGGCCGCCGGTGGGGTCGCCGCGCGAAATCATCAGCCACGCCAGACCGAGGCCGAGCGAGCCGCCCAGCACCGTGAGCAGGCACGATTCCGCGAGCACAAACGAGACGATTTGCGCGTTGGTGAAGCCGATGGCCTTGAGCACGCCCAGTTCGCCGGTCCGCTCGCGCACGGCCTGCGCCATGGTGTTGCCGGTCACCAGCAGGATGGTGAAAAACACCGCGCTCAAAATGGCCGCGACGATGAAGACGATGTTGCCGATCTGGCTGGCCCAGGCCTGGACGAACGCGCCTTCCGGCTCGGTTTTGGTTTCCGCGCTTGAATTCTCGAATTCCGCGTCCACCCGCCGGGCCACTTCCACCGCCTGCGCCGGGTCCTTGATGCGAATGATATACCAGCCGACATCGCCCTTCGCATTCCGCCGCGCCTCGTCAAAATAATCGTAGCGGAAAAACAGCGGCGTCGTGTCGGTGTTTTTGTTGCCCGCGTCGAAGATGCCCACAATGTCGAAGGTCCAGGTCCGGTTTCCGTCCTGCTGCGCCCAGATGGTGGACTGGATCGGCACCTTGTCGCCGATTTTCCAGCCGAACCGTTCCGCGGATTTGCGGCCCACGATGGCGCCGGTCCGCGTTTGCACCCAGGCATTGGACTGGGCCGGCGGCAAAACGAGTTCGGGATACATCTTCAACAGCTCCGCCGGCACCACCGGGGCCTGCATGAAGAAATTTTTCGGGTCCTGATAAATCCCGCCGAACCAGGTTTCGTGCGTCGCGAAATCCACGCCGGGGATGCGATCAATCCGCGCCTTGTAGCTTTCCGGCAGGGGATTGATGATGGAAACCTTTTCGCGGACCACCAGCCGGTCCGCGCCGGCCATCTTCACGCCGCCCACGAGCGCCTGCTGGATGGCCGACAGAAATCCGAACAGCACAAACGCCACCACAATCGAAAGCAGCGTCAGCGACGTGCGGAGCTTTTTCCGCTTCAGGTTGCACCAGATGAGGTGAAGGAATTTCATTTCACCGTTCCGTTGCCCAACTGACCCTTGTCGAGATGCAGCGTCCGGGCCGCGCGCGCGGAGGCGTGCGGGTCATGCGTGACCATGATGATGGTTTTGCCATGCTCGCGGTTCAGCGCCTGGAGCAAATCCAGGATTTCGTCACCGGCCTTGCGATCCAGATCGCCCGTCGGTTCGTCGCAAAGCAACAGCGTCGGGTCCGTGACAATGCCGCGCGCGATGCCGACGCGCTGCTGTTCGCCGCCGGAAAGCGTGCGCGGATAATGCTTCGCGCGATGCGACAGCCCGACGACCGCCAGCGCGGTTTCCACATGCTTCTTCCGTTCGGCCTTGGACAGATGCGTCAGCAGCAGCGGCAGTTCCACATTGCGTTCCGCCGTCAGCACCGGCATGAGGTTGTAAAGCTGGAAGACAAACCCGACGTGCCGCGCGCGCCACCCGGCGAGGGCGCGGTCGGACAATTGATCAATGCGCTCGCCCGCCACGCTGACCGAGCCTTTGGTCGGACGGTCCAGGCCGCCGATCAAATTCAGCAGCGTGCTCTTGCCGGAGCCGGACGGCCCCATTAACGCGAGAAATTCCCCGGCGGGAACCGCCATGTTCAAGTCGGCCAAAACATGGATGTCCTCCGAGCCGCGATGAAAAACCTTTTCCACGCCCTCGACCTGCACCAGCACGCCGGTTTTTGATTTGCTTTCGCTCATGGTTTTGTCTCCTTCACCGCCATTCCGTCCTGCAACTCCGCCGACGCGTTCACGACGACCTTTTCTCCGGCGGACACGCCAGCGCTCAACACGGAATCGTCGTTTTGCGTGTCGGTAACGTTGACCGCGCGCCGTTCGGCATGGCCGTCGCGAACAACGAACACCACGTCGCGCCCGTCGCGGTTGAGCACCGAGTTTTTGGGAACCATCACCGCGCGGGCCGCCGCCGTTCCGCCGTTGTCGCGGAAGGCCACCTTCACCGACATGTCCGGCAGGATGCGCGGATCGAGCTGGTCGAAACCGACGCGCACCTTGACCGTGGATTTTTCGCGGTCGGCGGTCGGGATGATGGCGATGACCTTGCAGGGAATTTTCCAATTGGGATACGCGTCCAGCGTCGCCTCGACGGCCTGGCCCTGCTCGACGCGGTTGATGTAGCTTTCGTTCACGTCAATTTCAATTTCCAGCGAAGCCATGTCCACGATGGTGCCGATGCCCGTGCGCGTAAAACCGCCGCCGGCCGAGACCGGCGAAATCATTTCGCCCGGCTGCGCGTCCTTGGTGGTGATCACGCCGTCGAACGGCGCGCGGATGGTCATGTCGTCCAACTGCTGCTGCCACTCCGCCACCTGGCGCTCGGCGACGACGATGTCGAGTTTCTGCTGCGCCAGATGCGCCTGCAACGCCTTGGCGTTTGACTCGGCCAGATCCAAGTCGGATTGCGACGCGATGTGTTGTTTGGCCAGCTCGGTCGTCCGCGCAAATTCCTGATCCGCGTTTTTGAGCTGTGCCCCGGTTTCCGCCAGCGCCGCCTTTGCGGATTCCAACTGCGCCCTGGCGGTTTCCAGGCTGGCCTTGACGTTGGAATCATCCAGCCGCGCCACGACCTGGTTGTTGGTGACCTTCATCCCCTCCTCGATGAGAACTTCCGTGACCTTGCCGGTGACTTTGGAGGACACCGTCGCCTCGCGCCGCGCGGTGACGTAGCCGGAAGCATTCAAAACCGTCCGGTCGCCGCTGCCGCTGCCGGAGTTGCGCGCCACCGCCGTCCGCACTTCAACTGCACCGGCCCGCGAGTGCCACCAAATCGCCGCGACCAGCGCGAGCAACACCACGATCACGGCGACCACCAGCCATGATTTGGATTGCGGCTCCCGTTCCGCGCCGCGCTCAATCCGCAGCCCGTCGAGCGTTGGTTTGGGTGAACTCATGATGACTTCCGCCAAGCCAACCCGATTTTTGCCGCAGGGTCAAGCCGCGCCCGGTGAAAAAATGAGTGGCAAACTGTTGCTCCGGCTCGCTCACGCCAGCTTCAGCCCCGATTCCACCCGCGTCATTTCGTCGTGAAGTTTCAGGACGGGCTGGACGCCGGGGTGCACGTTTTCATTCCCGATTTTTTTTACGAGCTGGCACGTCGCCCAGCCGGCGGCGAAGGATTGATATTGCGCCTCCCATTTCTGGAAATGTTTCTCGGCGCGGGCGTCCAGAAACGGCCATCGCTCCGGCTTGGTGCGGACGCCGCAGCGCCACGGCTTGGGCGTCAGCCGCGCGCGGTAACATTTCTGCGCCTTGCAAAGCTGGCGGTAAAGCGGGTCCGCGCCCAGCGCGTCAAACGCGCCGTCGCTCGCGGCGGCTTCGGGATCGAACAGCGCGTGCGTGGCCAGCAGCCGCAGCCCGGCGCGCGTCCGGTAAATCCGCCAGCCCCAGTCCGGATGGTTTTGCGTCCAGTCTTCCACCTTCGCAATCGCGCCGTCCTGAGTGATAACCGGCGCAGCGGACGGTTTGCCGAAAAGTTTTTGGAACAAACCCGCCGGCTTCGGCTCCGGCAAATCCACGTCCACGAACATCACGCGGGCGGTGTTCAGCACGAGGCAGCCGTAGGAATTGCGCGTGATGACGGCGGCCAGTTCACCGGCGTCGCTCTTGATTTCCTGGAGAACCGGCTCGCGGAACGGGCGGTTGGGATAATAGCCGCCGCGCTTCGGCGGAAAATCTCCGGCCGCAAAACGGTCGGCAAGCTGTTGCGCGGCCTGTGCGGCGAGCGATTGCGCCTCGGCGAGGCTGTTGGACGACCAGCGCCAGCAGGAAAAATCCCCGCTCGCGCCACGGGCCCAAAACGGCGGAAAGTTCATGCGCCGACGATGAAAAAGAAACGCCGGCGCAGCAAGATTATTTCAGCGTGATCGGAACAACACCTTTCGCTGCGGTCAATTTGTAAAGCACCACGCCGTGAACGGGAATCGTCATTTTCAAAACGCCGTTGGCGGCGTCCACGTCCGGCAAATTGGTTTGCCGCCACAAATCGCGGACGTGCTGCGCGCCGGTGAAGCCGAGCGTCGCGAGCTGGTTGAATTCCAGACTGGCCGGCGCCGAGCCGAGATTGAAAAAGCCGAGCGCGCGTCCGCCGTCTTCCAGTTCCTTTTCATAAACGCGCACGTCGCCGTTGGTGACGACACACGTCGCCTCCCGGCCGAGCGCGTCCTGATCCAGCGCGAGCACTTCGTCATTCTCCAAAAGATTCAGCGTGAAGTCATCCAGCTTGGTCATGTCGCAGCCGATGAGCAGCGGCGCGGAGAGCAGACACCACAGGCTGATGTGCGTGTATTGCTCGTCCGGCGTCAGGCGCGTCGGATGCAATTTGCCCCAGCCGACCTGCCCGACGATGAGCATGTCCGGGTCGTTCCAATTTCCCGGCTTCGCAAAAGGTGCGGCCTGATCCTGTTTGAAGCCGATGTTGCTCATGCTCTTCCATGTGTCGGTGATGTCTCCGGTGGTGCGCCAGCAATTGCCGTCCACCGAACCGCCCCATTTCCAGACGTCCGCCATGCCGTATTGGCAAAGGCTGAAGACGATGTCGCGGTTTTGTTCGCGCAGAAAATTTCCCATGACTTTGTAGGGATAAATCGCTTCGTCACCTGTTTTTGCCGCCGAGCCGTTCGAGCGAACGGCCATCACGTTTGTCTTCGCGATGTGGACGACGTTGCCGTAGCTGCACCAGTCGTATTTCAGATAATCAAATCCCCACTTCGCGTAGGTCTGCGCGTCCTGTTCCTCGTGCTGCCAGCTCGCCGCGCAACCGCCGCACGTCCACGGGCCGGGCGAGGAATACAAACCCGCCTTCAAGCCGAGGCCGTGAATGTAATCCGCCATGCCCTTCATGTCAGGAAAGCGCGAGTTCGGCACGATGTTGCCGCGCTTGTCGCGGAACGGCCCCCGCAACGTCGGGTCCTTCGAGTTGCGGTGGTTCTGCCAGTAATCGTCCACATTGATATAAGTCCAGCCGTGGTTGATGAGGCCGCTTTTGACCATCGCATCGGCCGCGCTTTTGACTTTTTCCTCCGAAACCGCGCCGGCAAAACAATTCCAACTGTTCCAGCCCATCGGCGGCGTCAGCGCAATCTGGTCGCCAACCACGATGCGAAATTGTTTCTCCGCCGTGCCGAGCGCATTCTGCGCAACCAGCGTGACGAGATAACTGCCGGAAGCCTGCGCCGGACGGGAAAGAAGGTAGCCGCCCTTTGCGCTCACAGTCACCGGCATCGCCTTTGAAAATGAGCCGGTGATACGGCCGGTTTTGGAATCCAGCTTCAATCCCGCCGGCAGGTTTTTCGCGGAAAATGTCATGGGCCGGTCGCCCGTCGCCGGAATCATGTAAAGCACCGGCGAACCGGGCCGCACGCCAAAGATGTCCGGGCCGTTGATGCGCGGCGTGGCCGGCGCGGCGGGCGTGAGAATGTAAGGCGCAACGGGCGCGTTCGTGTCGGCGGCGCGAAGATGGGCGGCGCAGCAAAGGCAAAGGGCGAGCAGGAAGCGTGATTTCATCCGCCGATTTTGCAGTGGAAAATTTGCGCGTCAAGCTCGCCTGTTGGAAAATTTTCGTTACCCTCCGCGCATGACGACGTTTCTCATCGCCACGCGCAACGCCCACAAGGTCGGCGAAATCCGCGCCATCCTCGGCGCGCCATTTCAATTTCTCACGCTCAATGATTTTCCCGCCGCGCCCAAAGTCGTCGAGGACGCGGACACGTTTGCCGGCAACGCGATGAAAAAGGCGACCGAACTCGCCCGCTGGATTACCGGCAACTCAAAACTCAAAACTCAAAACTCAAAACTGGATTTCGTCCTGGCCGACGATTCGGGTCTGGAAGTGGACGCGCTGAACGGCGCGCCCGGAGTTCATTCCGCGCGATTCGCGGCGATGGATTCGGCAAGATCCGGCAACGCGCCCGACGCCGAGAACAACGCCAAGTTGCTCCGGTTGCTCGAAGATGTTGCGGCGGAGAAGCGCGCCGCGAGGTTCCGCTGCGTCATCGCACTGGCCGAAATCAATCCGCAATCCGCAATCCGCAATCCGCAATTGTTCAACGGCGCCTGCGAAGGCCGGATCATTTTCGCGCCGTGCGGTAAAAACGGCTTTGGCTACGACCCGCTGTTCGTGCCGGACGGTTGCGAGCAAACGTTCGCGGAGCTGGGCGAAGACGTGAAAAACCGGTTGAGCCACCGCGCCAGGGCGCTGGAAATGCTGAAGTTGTATTTCGCGAAAATGTGACCGGCGGCGGAAATCCTTTCCCGCTGGACGGTTTTCGCTTGTTCGTCGATGTGCGCACCAAGGCCGGGAACTGGACGCTTGCGCTGGTCCAGCATCTTCTAGTATGTTGCGGACGGCGTTGAGTTGGATCAGCAACAATCAATTTGTTGCCATGGCTGGCGGTTGCGTGTTCGCCTTCACTGGCAAAAATAGCAGCCCACCGCCAGTTTCAAACCGCGCTTTCAGCAGAAAGTGACTTGTTCAATCAGGGTGCCGACGTGGCGGAATTGGCAGACGCACCAGACTCAAAATCTGGTATCCGTGAGGATGTGTGGGTTCGACCCCCTCCGTCGGCACCAT
>CAZZPE010000074.1:0-7917 GCA_964655855.1 uncultured Bifidobacteriaceae bacterium | reverse complement strand
CAATTGGTTAGAGCGCTGCCCTGTCACGGCAGAGGTTACGGGTTCGAGCCCCGCCGCTCCCGCCATTTTCCATGTCATGACCATGTGTGACATGGATTCCCACAGTCCAATTTCCGTGAATGTTCACAGCGGTTTTCTCCGCTTTAATTCCGTCCTTACACGGCAGGCTGTGCACTGCCGTCTTGTCCGTCCGATCTCATCACCCATTGAACATCTCCGGGCCGTCTTCAAAACACGCTCCACAAATTTTACAGCTCCCTGGGATTCCGCGACAAAAACCGGCTCCCAAATCTCACACGCCAATATCTTCATTCCAAAGTTCCGGTCGGGCCTTGATGAAATCGCGCATGAGCTGGATGCACGCGGGATCTTGCAGCGCTTCCACTTTCACGCCCTGCAAACGGAGGTATTCCTCCGGACCTTGGAATGTCACGCTTTCGCCGATGACCACATGTGGAATTTTGTAGAGCAGCACCGCGCCGCTGCACATCGGGCACGGCGAGAGCGTGGAATACAAAACACAGCGCGAATAAACCGGCGCTTTGAGCCGCCCGGCGTTTTCGAGGCAGTTCATTTCCGCGTGATGAATCACGCTGCCGCGCTGCACCCGCTGGTTGTGGCCGCGCCCGATGATTTTGCCGTCGCAGACGAGCACCGAACCGATGGGAATGCCGCCCTCGGCCAGACCTTTTCTGGCCTCGTCAATCGCCGCCTGGAGAAATGAATCCATGATTCAGCGAGCAAAAATCTGGCGGATGACGTCCTCGATGGGCACTTCCTGGATGTCAATGTCGCTCACCGGCAGATCATCGAGCAGCGACTTGCAGGCGGCGATGACATGGTCGCGCCGGACCTTGAACTTTATGGAACCGGCGTTTTTTTCGACGATTTCACCGTAGCGCGCCAGATTTTCCGCCGGATAATCCTCCGCTTTTTCGCATTGAATGGTGATGAGTTTGGAGTCGGCAAATCGGTCCACGATTTCGCCTAATTTGCCGTCGAAGAAAATTCTGCCGTGGTCAATGATGATCACGCGCTCGCACAGTGCCTGAATGTCGGCCATGTAATGGCTCGTGAGCAGGATGGTCGTCTTTTGCGCAGCGTTGTGGCGGCGGATGAAATCGCGGACGGTCTTCTGCGAAGTCACGTCAAGGCCGATGGTCGGTTCGTCGAGGAAAAGAACTTTCGGCTGGTGCAGCAGCGAAGCGATCAATTCCATTTTCATGCGTTCGCCGAGGGAAAGTTCGCGAACGCTGACGTTGAGCTTGTCCTTGACGGCGAGGAGTTCGCTCATTTCGGCCAGGGTGCGTTCGAAGCGGTCGGCGGGAATGCCGTAGATTTTCGCGTTCAGCTCCAGCGATTCGCGCGCGGGCAGATCCCACCAGAGCTGGTTTTTCTGGCCGAGCACGAGCGCAAACTGGCGGCGGTAGCCGTCGGCGCGTTCCCACGGTGTGTAGCCGAGAACCTTGGCTGTGCCACTCGTGGGATAAAGCAGGCCGGCAAGCATCTTGAGCGTGGTGGTTTTCCCGGCGCCGTTCGGGCCGAGAAAGCCGACGAGTTCCCCGGGTTCAATTCTGAAACTGACTTCGTTGGCGGCCAGTGTTTGGTCGTATTGCCGGTGGAAAAGCCCCTTGACCGCGCCGGAAAATCCCGGCTGCTTTTTATAGGTGCGAAAGGCCTTTGTGAGGCCGTTGACTTCAATGACCGGCATGGAAGTTTTTAATTCTAATTTTGAGTTTTAAGCCGGAGCAAGTTTGCACCCAAAACTAAAAAATCAAAACTTAAAACTATCTCACCGCATCAACTGCTTTTCGAGATAATGGACAACTTGCCGGACGTTGGCGTCCACTTCCATGCGGTCTTTGACGAGGCGGCAGGCGTGCAGCACCGTGCCGTGGTCGCGTCCGCCGTAGGCTTCGCCAATGGTGTTGAGCGAGCTTTCGGTCATCTGGCGGGAAAGATACATGGCGACCTGACGCGGGAAGGCGATGTTTTCCGGGCGGCGCTTGCTGGTCATGTCGGCCAGACGGATGTCAAAATGTTCCGCGACTTTCTTCTGAATGACCTCGATGCTGATGGAAAAACGGCCCTCCTCGTGCAGGACTTCGCGCAGCAGTCCCTCGACGACTTCGATGCTCAATTTCTTGCCGGTAAGCGAGGCGTAGGAGGCCACGCGGATGAGCGCGCCCTCGAGCCGGCGAACATTGGTGCGAATGCGGTTGGCCAGAAAATTCAAAATATCCTCCGGCAGCGTCACGTTCATGAGCTGCGCCTTTTTTTGGAGAATGGCCAGGCGCATTTCAACGTCCGGCGGCTGAAGGTCGGTGACCAGACCCCACTCGAACCGCGAGACAAGGCGGTGTTCCAGCCCCTGAATTTCGCTGGCGGGGCGGTCGCAGGTGAGCACAATTTGTTTGTGCCCTTCGTGCAGCGCGTTGAAGGTGTGGAAAAATTCCTCCTGAATGCGCTCCTTGCCGGCGAGGAACTGGATGTCGTCAATCAGCAGCACGTCGGTCTGGCGGTATTTCTTCCGAAATTTGGCGAGCTGGTTGTTCTGGATGCCGTCAATGTATTCGTTCGTGAATTTCTCGGAGGACAGGTAGGCGACGCGCGCGCCTTTCTTGCTGCCGGTCACATGCTGGCCGATGGCATGGAGCAAATGCGTCTTGCCCAGGCCGACACCGCCATAAAGAAACAGCGGATTGTAGGATTTGCCGGGCGCCTGGGCAACGGCCAGAGCGGCGGCATAGGAGAAATTGTTATTGTTGCCGACGACGAACGTTTCAAAAGTATTCTTGGGATTGAAATGGATTTCGCCGATGCCGGACGCGCGCTCATGGGCGGGTTCGGCGGATTTCACCTTGACCGGCACGGCGGGCGCCGCCGGGGCAACCGTGGCACCGCCGGGAGCGATTTGAAATTTGACCTGCAACTGGCGTCCGGCGGCGATGGCAAAGGCGTCCTGCAGAAGGCTGGTGTAGTTGTCTTTGAGCCAGACTTCGCTGAATTCATTCGGCACTTCCAGCATGACATGATTGCCATCCATCGCGCCCACGCGCAAGTGGGCAAACCACATGCTGAAGGTGTCTTTGCTCAACTTGGAGCGGAGCTGTTCCTGCGCCAAATCCCAAATTTTTTCTGCCGAAAGCTGCATTTGTATTTCCACCAAAAAGCCTGTTTTTAAGGCATTTTATTCACCTATCCTCAAAAATAGGCGCCAATGCCAATTTCTCCACCCGCCGACCCTGCCAAAAAGCAACACTCTAAACCAATCCACCGTTCATCATTTTCTGTTCGCCAAAGACTTCCTATCAAGCGTGAAATAACTGATTGATTTTAAACGAGTTACGACGATAAATAATTTTTTTCCATTTTCCTGTTCGCTTTAACCTTCGAAATGTTTGAATCAACTTCTGTTTGCGTGGACATTTTTATGCGAATGGATGCAAAGTTTCTAGGACAACATATTAACTCTTGTTCACGAGTTATTCACAAGAGCCTTCCGGCCAATAAAATCAAGCATTTTTTCATCTTCGCCGCCGCTCTTCAAACCGCCTGCTCGCCGGTTTCTCCCGTGCGGATGCGCAAGGCGCTTTCAACCGCATAAACAAAAATCTTCCCGTCGCCGATCTTGCCGGTCTTGGCCGCCTTGGCTATCGCATCCACCGCCAAGCCAGCCTGCGCGTCAGTCACCACAATCTCGATTTTGACCTTTGGCAAAAAATCCACGGTGTATTCGCTGCCGCGGTAAATTTCCGTGTGGCCCTTCTGACGGCCAAAGCCCTTGACTTCAATAACCGTCATGCCTTGGATTTCCAGAGCCGTCAAAGCGGATTTTACGTCCTCCAGTTTGAAAGGTTTGATGATCGCCTCAATTTTTTTCATAGCGTTCTCCACTCGTTCATTCGGGTGTTTGGATACTAGCAGCCGGGCCGGTTCTGTAAACAGGAATTTTCTGGGATTATGCACATGACAGGCAATGAAACAAAACTGGTAGGCGGCGTCGAGGCTGGCGCGTTCGGCAAAATTTTCCTGGGTGAGTTCGCGGGCTTCGCGTCGTTTGCGGACGTTCAGCCCGAGTTTGGCGAGGACAGAATCATGTTTCGGCATGGCTCATGGTCCATGCTAAACCCCGGGCAAAAATCTGTCAGCCTTGCAGGCTTTCAATTCGTGTCGCGGCTTTGCGGCTTTGCGTTAAAAGAAAAAGCCGGGATTTTTCAATCCCGGCTTGCGCGGTAGCAAATCTATTCACCTTCCGTTGGTGACGAGGAAATTCTTGAACTGCCACGGGTCTTTCAAATCAAGGTCCGGCTTGTTGTGGCCGTTGAACGCGTCCACGCGATGCTTCAGCGGCGTCCAGTCCGACGGCTTGGAAATCCATTTGCCGAGATACGGCTTGGAAATGTTCAGGATGTAATCGTGCGGCAGATCGTCCGGCACGCAGACGCCTTGAGCCGGATTTTCAATCATCCACATCGCGGCGGCGACGACGGAGATGGCCACCTGCATGGTCGTGGCGTTCTGGTGCGGCACGAGCCGGCGCGATTCGCCGATGCTCAAGTCGCTGCCGACCCACCAGGCGTTGTAGCCGTGGCCCATCAGCAGTGCGCCGAGTATGTCCGCGCCGCTGGTGATGTCATCGTTCAGGATGCGCTGTTTCTTTTGCAGTTCGTAATTGTAGCCGCGCAGTTCGTTGAGCGACGTGATGGCGACGTCCGCCGGGCAATAGGCGTAGTGGACCGTCGGGCGATAAATCGCCTTGCCGTTTTCCCAGACCGTCAGATGGTCAGAAATGGTGAAGGCTTCGCCGTGCCGCACGACCATGCCCTGGATGCAATAATCCGGCACCCACGACGTAACCCAAGTGTTAATGCCCATTTGCGCGAGGCAAATCTGGTTGCGCGGGCCGTCGGCGTGTTGGAACGCGCGCGCCGGCAATTGCTTCTCGTGCGTGCCCCAGCCCAGCTCGGAGGTGGTCGTGCCTTCCTCGCGGAAACCCTCGACGCTCCAGGTGTTGACGAATTCGTCCACCTGTTTCGGCTGGTTCGTGATTTGCGTGTCGCGCTCGCTGCAATGGATCACCTTCACGCCGAGCTTTTGCGCGAGCTTGTTGAACTTCAGCTCCGCGATCAACTGCCGGATTTCGTCGGCGGCCCTGCCGGTGATTTTCTTGTCCTTGATGGAGCGGTTGCCGATGTCAATCAAACCCTGCTTGGTGAAATGGGAAATCAAACCGGGATTCGCGCCGTGTTCGATGACCGCCGTGGGACCGGGCTGCGGCCATTTGGATACCATCTTCCGCAGGTTCATGTGCCGCCAGTAAAGTGTCATCTTCTGCGGCGAGGCGCCCTTGGAATTTTCATACGGGTCCCAGAGCTCGACCGACGTGTTGATGTAGAGCACGCCGCGGTCATGGCACCACTGGAGGAGTTCGCAGCAGTCAATGTTCCACGCGAGGTCAATCAGAAGGTCGCCGGCGCCAAGGTGTTTGCCGAGCAGCGCGCCCATGTTTTCGCGTGTCACCTGCTTGCGGACGAACTTCACGCCGTGCTTGAGCCACGGTGCGAGGATGCCGCGACGGTCCTCAAAATCCATGACAGTGATGTTTTTGGCCGGCGTTTTGAGGTGTTTGACCAGGATGGGCAGCGCGCATTGCGCCACGGCACCGTAGCCGACGAACAAGATTTTATTTTTGAATTCGAGCATGACAATAATCCCAGCCCGGCACTGTGTCTGAATTTTTTTTTGGTTACAAGGATTTATTCAACATTCGGCTTCCGTTGGTGACGTGAAATGTCCCGGCGTGAACGGAAAACCGTGCCGCGAACCTCAAACCACGGATTGAAAGACCTATTGCACCGCCACCAAATCCGGCCGGGCCAGGGAGAGTCCACCCTTCGTGTTGCCGTTAAACTCGGGGTGGATGATGACGTTGTTTGTGCAGGTGCTGTTGTTGACCCGGAAGGCCGCGCCGCCGCAGTTCATGGCCGCCAGGTTGGTGAACGAATTTTGCGCACACTCGGTCTGGGGAACCGGCTCCGATCCGCGCGCCGTCTGCTCTTCGGCGTCCGCCATGAACACGCCGAAATGGCGGCTGTTGCGGATGGAGATGTTGCAAAACTGGTTGTCGCGGCTCGCGCGCATGAAGACGCCCAGGTCGTTGGCGCTCAAAACGGCGTTGCTGATGACATTGCCGTTGAATGCCAGGTCCAGCGAAATGCCCGCGCCCGGATTGTCGTGGAGATAAAGCCCCGTGAACAGGCAGTCCTCGGTCTGGTAGCACGCCAGGCCGTCAAATTCGTTGTCAAAGGCGGTCAGGTTCCGCACCGTCAGCCGGCGCACGTCGCGCGTAGTGACCAGTCCGCCGGAACGGCAGCGGGCGCAAGTCACGTTTTCCACCGTCGAATCGCGCACGTCCTGCACCGTGATGCCGTTGTTGCGGATTTCCGAGCCTTCGCCCTGAAGCTGCCAGCATTCGCGCTGCTGGTGTGTGCGATTGCCATCAATAAAAAATCCGGCCACCTTCAGGTGCCGGATTGTCTGGGTTGGATTGTTGACCGGGTCGCCGAGAATGACGACCGGGCAATTGGCGTTGTCGGCGAGATGTAAAATGGTGGCTTCGCCCGCTCCTCGCAAGGTTTGGTTGTCGCGGTTCAACACAATCGGCCGGGTCACCTCAATCCATCCGGCGGGCAAAATCACCTCGCCGCCGGCGGCTGGCAGCGCGTCCAGCGCCTGCTGGACTTCCGCGCCGGTTGCGCCGGGGGACAATTCCACCACAACGGATGCTCCGGCGGGCGTTGGGGAAATGGCAATGAGCAATGCCGGAAAACCCGGCAGACAAGCCACGGCGGCGCTTTTGAGGAAGGCACGCCAGCTTCCGACCTGATTGAAGTTCGTTTTCATGATGAACGACTTGGTTGCGACCAATCAGAATTCTTAAGGCACCTTCGGCCATTTTGCGGATTCGTCAACTTAAAGATTCTATTTTTTAATGATTTTTCCCAGTTGACCTAATCGCGAACAGGCCGATATTAAAATTCAGGGTTATTTCGGTTCCACTTCGCCCCTCTTTTTCATGGCGCTTGAGCCGCATTTCAGGATTCCCAGGAGGCGGAGGAGCGGTTATGTTGCGCATGCAATTTATGCCGCAACCGAAAATCGCCGCTGCTGACACGCCCTTCGGACTCGGCTATGCCATGCCTGCCGAGTGGGAGCCGCACGCGGCCACATGGCTCGCTTGGCCCCACCATGAGGCCGACTGGCCGGGCAAGATGGAAACCGTCCGCTGGGTTTACGGAGAGATGGCCCGCAAAATTGCGCCGGGTGAAACCGTGTGTCTCCTCGTCCGGCATCCGGCGGAACAGAAGCTTGCCGCCAGCCATCTCCGGCACGCCGGCTGCGATTTAAGCAAGGTCGAATTCATTGTTTATCCCACAAATCGCGGCTGGATGCGCGACACCGGGCCGGTTTTTGTCCGGAAAGCGGAAAGCGGAAAGCGAAAGGCGGAGACGGCCATTGTCCACTTTCATTTCAACGCATGGGCAAAGGACAATTACTGGCAAAAGGACCGCAAGATTCCCGAAATGGCGGCGCGACTGCTCGGCAAAAAATTGTTTCACGCCGAATGCAGCGTCGCGCCTTCAATCCGCAATCCGCAATCCGCAATCCGCAATTTTGTCCTCGAAGGCGGCGGCATCGAAGTGAATGGACGCGGTTCGCTGCTCACGACGGAGGAATGCTATCTCCATCCGACGATCCAGGTCCGCAATCCGGGCATGAGGCGGGCCGAATACGACAAGACTTTCAGGGAATATCTCGGTGTCAAAAACCCGCTCTGGCTGCTCAAAGGCCCGGCCGGTGACGACACGCACGGACACGTGGACGACATCTGCCGCTTTGTGAACCGGAAAACGC
>CAZZPE010000073.1:0-9017 GCA_964655855.1 uncultured Bifidobacteriaceae bacterium | reverse complement strand
TTTTGTGCCCGCGCTGCTCACGCCCGGCAAACTCGCCCGCGAAGCCGCCTGCAAGGCGATTCAGGACGAAGTCGGCGCGAAGCTCGTCGAGAAATTCGGTGCTGAAAAAGTCACCGACTTCATCGTCAAGGACGCCTTCTACTACATCCAGAAGGAAGCCGTCCGCAGTTTGATTTTGGACAGCGGCAAGCGCCTCGACGGACGCGCGTTTGACGTCGTCCGTCCGATTTCCAGCGAAGTCGGTCTTCTCCCGCGCGCCCACGGTTCGGCGCTGTTCTCGCGCGGCGAAACGCAGGCCATCGCGCTCGCCACGCTCGGCACCGGCGACGACGTGCAGGAATTTGATTCCTACACCGGCGGCGACAGCGAGAAAAAATTCCTGTTGCACTACAACTTCCCGAACTTCTCCGTCGGCGAAACCGGCCGCATCTCCGGTCCGGGCCGCCGCGAAATTGGCCACGGCGCCCTCGCCGAGCGCAGCATCGAGCCGATGCTGCCGTTGAAGGATTATCCCTACACCGTCCGCATCACCAGCGAAGTCATGGAATCAAACGGTTCCTCCTCGATGGCGACCGTTTGCGGCGGCACGCTGGCGCTCCTGGACGCGGGGGTTCCGATGATTCGTCCCGTGGCCGGCATTAGCGTTGGCATCTGCACCGAATACAGCGGCGACAAGATTGCCAAATACCAGCTCCTCACCGACATCCTCGGTTGGGAAGACCATTACTGCGACATGGACTGCAAGATTGCCGGCACCGAAAAGGGCATCACCGGCTTCCAGCTCGACCTCAAGCTCAAGGGTCTGCCGCACGAACTGATGACCGAGACGATTGAAAAGGCCCGTGTCGCCCGCTTGCACATCCTGGCCGAAATGGCCAAAACGCTCGCCGAGCCGCGCAAGGAATTGAGCAAATACGCCCCGCGCATCGAGGTCATCAGGATCAACCCGGAGAAAATCGGCGCCCTCATCGGGCCGGGCGGCAAGAATATCAAGCGCCTCGTCGAGGAATCCGGCTGCGAAATCAACATCGAGGACGACGGCACCGTCAACATCTTCTCCGTGTCACCGGAAGGCATGAAGATTGCCCGCGACGCCATCACTGGCATGACCGCCGAGGCCGAGATTGGGAAGATTTACCGTGGCAAGGTCGTCACCGTGAAGGAATTCGGCGCGTTCGTCGAATTTCTGCCCGGCAAGGACGGCCTGGTTCACATCAGCGAACTCGCCAACTTCCGCGTCAAAAAAACCGAGGACATCTGCAAGGTGGGTGACGACATGGCCGTCAAATGCCTGGGCGTGGACGAGAAGGGCCGCGTGCGCCTCTCGCGCAAGGCCGCGATGGAAGACCGTGACAAGGAAATGGCCGCGGAGAAAAAGGAATCCGCTCCGGCGGCGCAGTAATTGCGATTTGAATTCACGGCGCGGGCGGGCAACCGTCCGCGCCTTTTTGTTTTTAACATAAAATTTACATCGGGTTTGACTCGATTGGGTTGCGAACGTAGATTCAGGCGAATGCTGGCAGCACAATCAAAGGCGGCGGGGCAGGGAGTGGCCCGTCCCCCCAAAAGCAATCTGAACCGTTCCTGGAAGCATCTCGTGGAACCGCTGGAGCCGTTTCTTCAAACGGTCACGCAAGGCTTGATGCGGCAGGCTCACGACTTCGACCCGCAAATCGTCCCCTACGCCAAATACGCGCTGGCCGGCGGCGGCAAGCGGCTGCGCCCCGCGCTGGTGGCGCTGGCGGCGCGCTCGCTCGGCCCGGTCAAGGAGGATCATGTGACGGCGGCGGTGATCATCGAGATGGTGCATCTGGCCACGCTGGCGCATGACGATGTGATGGATGAGGCGGAAATCCGGCGCGGTCAGCCGACGCTGGCTGCGAAATATGGGAACGAGGTTGCGGTGCTGTTCGGGGACTGCCTGTTTGCGCAGGCGGTGAAGCTGGCGGCGAGTTTCAACATGCCGGAGGTGTGCCGCATGATCGCGGAGGCGACGAACACGGTTTGCACGGGGGAGATTTTGCAGACGCAGCAGCGCCGGAATTTCGCGGCGTCGCGGCGGGATTATTTCCGGGTGATTGAAATGAAGACGGCGGAGCTGTTCACGTTGTCGTGCGATCTGGCGGCATTTTTGAGCGGGGCGCCGGCGGGGCAGCGGACGGCGCTGGGGGATTTTGGCACGGCATTTGGCACGGCGTATCAGGTTTATGACGATTGCGTGGATTTGTTTGGCACGGAGGCGCTGGCGGGAAAGTCGCTCGGCACGGATCTGGCCAAGGGCAAGCTGACGTGGCCGGTGTTGCTGGCGTGGGAACGGGCGGGGGCGGCGGACCGGGCGCGGCTGGAAGGGATGATTGAGAACTGGCAGCCGGGGAATCTGGCCGGCGTGAATGAATTGCTGGCCCGACACGAGACGCTGGAACCATCGCTGGCGGTCGTGAGGCAATATCTGGAGGCGGCGCGCGGGGCGTTGAAAATTTTGCCGGAATCCGGCGGCCGGGCCGGTCTTTTTGGACTGGCGGATTTTTTGGCGCAACAAACGGACGATTTGGCGGTTAGTATTTAGGACATGATCATGGCCGAGCCAGTTACAGACAGCGAACCACAGCCGTCCGCATCGGTGGATGAGGATGTGTTGGTGCGTGGCGCGCGAGAGGGTGACCTAGCGGCCTATGACGAGCTGGTGAAGCGTTATCAGGAGCGCATTTACGCGACGCTTTACCACATGACGTCCAATCACGAGGACGCGAATGACCTGGCGCAGGAGGCGTTCATCAAGGCGTTTCATGCGTTGAAGAGCTTCAAGGGCGGCTCCAGCTTTTACACATGGCTCTACCGGATCGCGGTCAACAAGACCATCAATTTCCTGAAGCAGCGGAAAAACCGGACGCACATGAGTCTGGATGACATGGACTTCAACGCGGAGCATGACCCGGACCTGATGGCGCTGATTTCGGACCAGACGCCGCGGCGGGCGGCGGGTTTGTCGGAATTGCAGAAAAAATTGAACGAGGCGTTGATGAAGCTGTCAGAACCCCATAGGCTGGTAGTGGTGATGCATGACGTGCAGGGCCTCTCGCATGAAGAGATTGCGGAGGCGGCGGGCTGCAACGTCGGCACGGTGCGGTCGCGGCTGTTTTATGCGCGGCAGCAATTGCAGGGGTTCCTGGCTGATTACCTGAAGCCAACATGAACGAAAACGAAAACAACTTTGAGTCGTTGCGCCGGTTGCTGGCGCTGAAGCGGCATGAAACGCCGCCGCCGGGTTACTTCAACCATTTTTCCGACGCTGTCTTGGCGCGCATCCGGGAGGGCGAGGGCCGGGCAGCAGAGCGGCAGGAGTCCGGGCTTTCGTGGCTGTCGCGGATGCTGGCGGCATTTGAGGCAAAGCCGGCCTTTGCAGGCGCCTTTGCGTTTTCGCTGTGTCTTTTCCTGGTTTTTGGGATTGTTTATGCCGAGCGGCCGGACGTTCAGCCGCAACCGATGCTGCAATCACAGCAGGACAGCAGCCCGCTGGCGTATGCAACGACACCTGGTGGTTTGAGTTCGCTGCCGGCGGAGCAGCCGGTCGTGGTGGCCATTTCCAGCACAAATCCCGTTTTCAACAGCCAGTCGGCCGGTCCGTGGTTTGCCTCGCAGGGCGCGGCGGTCCAGCCGGTCAATTTCATCCTGCCGGGAAATTGATCCCATTTTGAACTGAAACGCATGCGCGCTTGAAACGCCATGCGTTTTTTTGTTTAATCAGGTCGAAGTGCCAGCCAAAATCATCGCAGTTGCCAACCAAAAAGGCGGCGTGGGCAAAACCACCACCGCTGTCAATCTCGCCGCCTGCCTCGCCGCCGCCGGCAGCCGGGTGCTGCTTTTTGATCTCGACCCGCAAGCCAATGCCACCAGCGGCGTTGGCCTGGAAAAAATCGAGGGCGCCAGCGCCTACCGGGTTTTGCTGGGCGAGGGCGGCTTGCTGGACAAAATCAAGGCGACGGCTTTTGAGCGGCTCGAAGTCGTGCCCAGCGAGGTGGATTTGTGCGCCGCCGACATCGAACTTTCGCGGGTGGAAAATCATTTGCAGCGCGTCGCGCATTCACTAAAACCGGTTCTTGAGAGCGGGCGATTTGACATCATCCTGATTGACTGCCCGCCGTCGCTGGGAATCCTCACGCTGAACGCATTCGCCGCCAGCGACGGCATTCTGGTGCCGCTGCAATGCGAGTATTACGCGCTCGAAGGCATTTCGATGATGAACCGCGTGCTCGGCCAGCTCCGCGCCGCCGCCGTCAACCCGCGCCTCGACATTTTTGGTGTGGTGATGACGATGTTTGATGGCCGCACGAAATTGTGCAACGAAGTCGTCGGCGAGGTTCGCAATCTGCTCGGCGCAAAGGTTTTCGAGACGGTCATTCCGCGCAGCACCAAGCTTGCCGAGGCGCCGAGCTTTGGAAAACCGATCATCCACTACGACAAATACAGCAGCGGTTCGGCCGCCTACGAATTGCTGGCGCAGGAAATCCTGGCGCGGCTGGAACCGGAAAAGCCCGCCTGAAAATTTCAGGGCCGGTTTGCGCGCCGTTCTTCCGCCGGGTTTTACGAAGCCGCCGGTTTCAAATAATTGTTAATGGCCCCGGCCGCCCGTTTGCCGTCGCCCATTGCCAGAATCACCGTCGCCGCGCCGCGCACAATGTCGCCTCCGGCAAAAACCCCCGGCAGATTTGTCATGCCATTTTCATCCGCGATCAGATAGCTGTGTTTGTTCAGCTTCAATTCCGGGCAGGTGGCTGTCAGCAGCGGATTCGCGCGGGTGCCGATGGCGACCACCACCACGTCGCAGGGCAAGACGAATTCCGAGCCGGGCACCGGCTCCGGTCGCGCGCGGCCCGACGCGTCCGGCGTGCCGAGCTTCATGCGGAGGCATTTGAGGCCGGTGACCCAGCGCTTGTCGTTGCCGATGACTTCCACCGGCGCGGTGAGAAATTCAAAATTCACGCCTTCCTGTTCTGCGTGGTGAACTTCCTCGGCGCGGGCGGGGAGTTCGTTGCGCGTGCGGCGATAAACGATCATCGCCTCCGCCGCGCCGAGCCGCCGGGCCGTGCGCGCGGAATCCATGGCCACGTTGCCGCCGCCCACCACGGCCACGCGATGTCCGTGCAACACCGGCGTGCTGGAATGGGGGAATTGATACGCAGCCATGAGGTTGATTCGCGTGAGATATTCGTTCGCGGAATAAACGCCCTTCAGGTTTTCGCCGGGAACGTCCATGAAAACCGGCAGTCCCGCGCCATTGGCGATGAAGATTGCGTCAAACTGTTCGCGCAATTCCGGCACCGTCCAGGTGCGGCCAACGACCGCGTTGCATTCGATTTTCACGCCCAGTTCCTGAAGCCGTTCGACCTCCTGTGCGACGATTTTTTTCGGCAGGCGGAATTCGGGGATGCCATAAACCAGCACGCCGCCGGGTTTGTGCAGCGCCTCATAAATCGTCACGCCGTGGCCGTGCTGGACCAGTTCTCCCGCCGCGGTGAGTCCCGCCGGCCCGGAACCGACGACGGCGACGCGCCTGCCGGTGGCCGGCGCTTTTGCCGCGGACAATTGATCGCGATGCGTCCTCGCCCAATCGGCAACGTAGCGTTCGAGGTGGCCGATGCCCACCGGCCTGCCCTTGGCGGCGCGCACGCATCGGGCCTCGCACTGGGTTTCCTGCGGGCAGACGCGGCCGGTGACGCCGGGCAGCGCGTTGTCTTCGAGCAGGCTTTGCGCGGCGTCGGCAATCCGGCCCTGCGACAGCAGGCCCAGAAATTTCGGGATGTTGACGCACACCGGGCAGCCCTGCGTGCAGCGCGGTTCCTTGCATTGCAGGCAGCGGCTGGCCTCCAGCAACGCGAGTTCTTCGGTGAAACCTAGATTGACCTCGTCAAAATTCGCCGCGCGGGCGGCGGAATCCTGTTCCGGCATTTTCTGTCGTTCAATTTGCAGGCGCTGTCTGGTGGAAATTTTTGCGGGCATAAATTTGAGGCGAAGGCTTATTGAGCCGGCCGACCCGCCACCGCGGCTTCAAGCCGGCAGCCGCCATCGGCGCAGGCAGTGGCACGCTGTTCAAACTCGCGGTAAATCGTCAGCCGGTCCATCAGTTCCTCAAAATTGACCTGGTGCCCGTCAAATTCCGGTCCATCCACGCAGGCGAACCGCGTTTTGCTTCCCACGGTTACACGGCAGCCGCCGCACATGCCGGTGCCGTCAATCATCACCGGATTGAGCGACACGATGGTGCGCACACCCAGCGGCCGGGTGAGGTTGGCCACGGCGCGCATCATCGGCACCGGGCCGACCGCATAAACAATGTCCGCGCCGCCCATGGCCAGCACGTCCTTCGCCGCGTCGGTGACGAATCCCTTCCGCCCGTGGCTGCCGTCGTCCGTGCAGACCACGACTTCGCCCAGCCGCCGCAGTTCCTCCTCAAAAATCACCCACTCGCGCGACCGACCGCCGATGATGCTGGTGACGTGGACGCCGCGCCGGTTCAAACTTTGCGCGATGGGGTGCAGCACGGCGGTGCCCACGCCGCCGCCGATGCACAGCGCGCGGCCGGAAGCAATCATTTCCGTGGCGTGTCCCAGCGGGCCGACGATGTCGCGGATGGCGTCGCCGGGTTTCAACGCCACCAATTCGCGCGTGCTCTTGCCGACCGACTGGATGACCAGCGTGATGGTGCCCGCCGCCGGGTCGGCATCGGCAATCGTCAGCGGGATGCGCTCGGCGTCTTCCGCGAGGCGCACGATGACGAACTGCCCCGGCTGCCGGATGGTCGCGATGCGTGACGCGCGGACTTTGAGCCGCGTGACGTTGGGGCTTAACTGCTGTCTGCCAAGAATGCTGTGCATTTTACAAAAAGGCATTCCAGCCTTACGGGCTGGAATTGCATTCATTATCAGCGATTTTGCCTCCGTTGGCGATAACAAGATTTCATTCCGTCGGCGCAGACTTCCGGACGGCGCTTCAGACGAAGATTTTTTTGCCGGCGGATTGTATCCTGGTTCGTCCTGCGGCATGATGGGGGCATGCTCAAACGCACTTCGCTCTTTGCAGCGCACCAGCAACTTGGCGCGAAACTGATTGATTTTGGCGGCTGGGAAATGCCGGTGCAATACACCAGCATCACCGACGAACACCTCGCCGTCCGCAAGGCCGCCGGCATTTTCGATATCTCGCACATGGGCGAGGTCGCCGTCAGCGGCGCGGGCGCGGCGGAATTCCTGAATCGCATTTTGACGAACGACATCCGCAGACTCGCGCCGGGGCAGGGGCAATACACCCTCCTGTGCAACGAGCGCGGCGGCGTGATTGATGATCTCTATGCCTACCAGCTCTCGGCGGATCTATATTTTCTCGTCATCAACGCCTCGCGCATTGATGCCGATGTGGCATGGCTCAAGGCCCAGGCGGCAAAATTCACCGGCGAACTGAAACTCACGGACGCTTCGCATAATTATTCCGCCATTGCCGTGCAAGGGCCGTGCGTGAAGGAATTCATCAATACCGTCATTCCCGGCGCGTCCAATTCCGCCATGCGCGTTGCCGCCGTGACCGGCCTGCAGAAAAATCAAATCAGCGGCTTCAATTTTGAAAATCACAGCGTTCTGGTTTCGCGCACCGGCTACACGGGCGAAGATGGATTTGAAATCATCGGCAGCGACGAATCCATCCGGCATCTCTGGGACAAGATTCTCATCGCGGGCGCACCGTTCGGCATCAAGCCCTGCGGTCTCGGCGCGCGCGACACGCTCCGCACGGAAGTTTGCTATCCGCTTTACGGCCATGAATTGGATGAGAACACCACGCCGATCGAGGCGGGTGTCGGATTTTTTGTCTCGCTCGACAAAGGCGAGTTCAACGGTCGCGCTGTGCTTGCGGAACAAAAGACAAAGGGAGTGCGGAAAAAGCTGGTCGCGTTCAAAATGGCCGGCAAATCCGCGCCGCCGCGCCCGCATTATCCGGTTTGGGCGAACGGCGAGCGTGCCGGCATCGTCACCAGCGGCACGCAAAGCCCGTCGCTCAATGCCGGTATCGGCATGGGGTATGTCCCGCCAGAGTTTGCAAAAGCCGGTGCGACAATTGAGATTGAAATTCGTGGCAAACGCTTCGCCGCCGTTGTGGTAAGGAAGCCGGTTTACAAGCCGTAAAATCGTGACGGGTGGGATTTTATTAGATGGTTTGTCGGATTTCCAACCGATGTTTAGCGAAGGCTGCCGGCGGATTGGCAAGAATTGTTCAGGAAATGTTAATTTTGGTAAATCACCGCCCGGATGCTTCTGTTAATAATAAGGCTGTCTTTGAGCTTCAACTGTGAAGGGATAGACGATACGATTCCGGAACGGAGACACATTCGATGACAAACACTTACTTGGTGCTGGTGCTGCTGATGGCGGCTGCCGTGGGCTTTGCCTTGGCGCCGCTTGCGGCGGCGTGGGCCTGGGCCAGGTTTTTCTCACCGCAGAAACCGGGGAAGGACAAAAATGACACTTACGAATGCGGACTGGCCTCCAAGGGCGATGCGTGGATTCATTTTCGTTCGGAATACTACCTTTATGGCATCATTTTTCTCGTGTTTGACGTGGAGACGATTTTTCTGCTGCCGTTCGCGGTTTCGTTCACCGGTCTGACGGTCGGCGCGTTCGTGGCGATGATTGTTTTTCTGGTGCTGCTGGTGGAAGGGCTGGTCTGGGCATGGCGGAAAGGATTTTTGGCCTGGCACTGACGCCGGAAATTTTTGTCATGATTGACGAAGGTCTGAAAAGTGAATTGCAGAAGCAGGGTGTCTATGTGACGTCGCTGCAGGAGCTGTATAATTGGGGCCGCGCGAATTCCGTGTGGCCGCTGACGTTCGGCCTGGCCTGCTGCGCCATCGAAATGATGGCGGCGTCCATGTCGCGCTTCGACCTCGCACGGTTCGGCGCGGAAGTGTTCCGACCGTCGCCGCGCCAGGCGGATTTGATGATCGTCGCCGGCACCGTCACCAAAAAAATGGC
>CAZZPE010000072.1:0-9134 GCA_964655855.1 uncultured Bifidobacteriaceae bacterium | reverse complement strand
TGATGCACCAGCTCATCGGCAAAATGTTTCTGGAGGCGTTCCGCAATCCGCTGCTGGAAACGAAGCATGACGCGGCGGTGATGGAATTGACCGGAAACAAAATCGCGTTCACGACGGATTCCTACGTCGTGCGGCCGCTCTTTTTTCCCGGTGGCGACATCGGCTCGATGGCGGTTCACGGCACGGTGAACGACCTGGCGATGGCCGGCGCGCGGCCGCTTTATTTGAGCAGCGCGTTCATCATCGAGGAGGGGCTGCCGATGGAAACGCTCTGGCGTGTGGTCTGCTCAATGCGCGACGCGGCGAAGAAATGCGGCGTGCAAATTGTCACCGGTGACACGAAAGTCGTGGACAAGGGCAAGGGCGACGGCGTGTTCATCAACACCGCCGGCGTCGGCATCGTCGAGCATGAACAGAAAATCGCGCCGCAAAACGTGCGGGCCGGCGATGTCGTTCTGGTGAACGGCGACGTGGGCCGGCACGGCATGGCCATCATGGCCGTGCGCGAAGGGCTGGAATTTGAAAGCCAGATCGAAAGCGATTCCGCGCCGGTGCATGAGGCCGTTTTGGATTTATTGAAGGCGGGAATTGAAATCCATTGTATGCGCGATTTGACGCGCGGCGGGTTGACGAGCGCGCTGAATGAAATTTCCGAGGCCGCCGACCTGACAATGCTCGTCGAGGAGAAACTAATCCCGGTGCGCGAGGACGTTCACGCCGCGTGTGAAATGCTCGGACTCGATCCGTTTCAAGTCGCGTGCGAGGGCCGGTTCGCCGCGTTCATTCCGGAGCGCGACGCCGGGCGGACGTTGGAAATTTTGCGGGCGCGGCCGAATGGCGCGGACGCCTGCGTCATCGGCAGGGCGTCCGGCGAAAGTCCGGCGAAGGTTTTGCTGAAGAGCGCGATTGGCGTTCAGCGCATTCTCGACATGGCGAGCGGCGAGCAATTGCCGCGGATTTGCTAGCCCTGCGGCAGCGCCTTGAGCTTTGCAATCGTCCGCTGGAAGGTTTCGTCGGGCACTTTTCCCGCCATGACGGTCACCAGCAGGCCGCGTTTCTTGTAAAAATCCATCAGCGGCCGGGTGCTTTTTTCGTAGGTTTCCATGCGCACACGGATGGCTTCGGGCCGGTCGTCCTCGCGCTGGAACAGTTTTCCGCCGCACTTGTCGCAAACGCCTTCCACCTTGGGCGGCAGGTCCGTGACGTGATAAACCGCCTTGCAGCCGGAGCAGGTGCGCCGTCCGCCGAGGCGCGCGACGATTTCATCAATTGGCAGCTCGAAGTCGAGCACGGCCGTCAGCGCCAGTTTTTCCTTCTGCATCAATTTTTCAAGCGCCTCGGCCTGGGCGACAGTGCGCGGGAAACCGTCGAGCAGAAATCCGCCGCTGCAACGCAGGCAGCTCACGCGTTCGGCCACCATGTCCAGCACGATCTGGTCCGGCACCAGGTCGCCGCGGCGCATGAATTCCAGCGCGCGGGTCAGCGCGGGGCTTCTTTCCCCGTCCGCGAGGCATTTCGCCGCGCGGAAGACGTCGCCGGTGGACAAATGGCAGGCGCCGAAGCGTTCGGAGAGCAATTGCGCTTGCGTTCCCTTGCCGACGCCCGGCGCGCCCAGGAGCACCAGCCGGCAGGGTTTTCCCTGCGCCGGTTTTGGAGTGACGGAACAAAGTGCGTTGCCGCCCTTCAGCCAGGCGGCCCGGTCGTTTTTCGTATTCATGGCCGGAGAGCCTATAATAAAAGCCGCCGGCGTCCAATGGAAACGGCGCACAACGGCTCGCATTGACAAAAGATGTCTCCTTTTTGCCAAGATCTGCGAAATGCGCGGGGCGAAACACCGTGATTCCGCCGAAAAGTCCCGGCGACCATCCCACAAATCATGTCAAGTATTTGACAATAACCGTGTAGTCCGCCAATCCGGAGATCGTTAGGATGCCTAGTGAACATTGTGGAAGAAACTACTGACAAAATTCTGGTGGCGAACGGGCAGATGGAAAAGAAGCGTCACCTGCCGGTGCGCGAAATTTCCTTTGACCGGCCGCGGGATTTTCTCAACAACCACTTTGTCTATGCGGTGATTTCGCCCCGGGCGCGCGGCCTCACGCTGGGCGTCAACATGAATCCCGACCAGCGGTGCAATTTTGACTGCCTCTATTGCGAGGTGAATCGCGCCACGCTGCCCGAACAAACCACCCTCGATGTGGGCGTGATGGCCTCGGAGCTGCACCGGATGCTCGACCACATCCAGCATGGCCGGCTGCGGGAACATCCGCAATATCAGTCGTTGTCGGACGGGCTGTTGAAATTGCGCCATGTGGCGTTGAGCGGCGATGGCGAGCCGACCCTGTCGCCGCAGTTTGCCGAGATCGTGCAGGCCGTCGTCCACATCCGCGCGATGGGCGGATTCCCGTTCTTCAAAATCGTGCTCATCACCAACGCCACGGGGCTGGACCGCCCGCACGTCCAGGAAAGTTTGAAGCGGTTCACCAAGTCGGATGAAGTCTGGGTCAAACTCGACGGCGGCACGCAGGAATATCTGGACAAGGTCTGCCGGATGAGAGACGTGACGCTCGGGAAAGTCATGTCCAACATCCTGCACTTGGCGCGCCAGCGGCCGGTCGTCATCCAAAGCCTGTTTCCGGCCATCAACGGCGAGGAGCCGTCGGCGGAGGAAATTCATCAATACGCGCAGCGGCTCAACGAATTGAAGTCCGACGGCGCGCAGATTTCCCTCGTGCAGATTTATTCCGCCAACCGGCCCATGTCGCACACCGAGTGCGGGCATCTGCCGCTCAAGACCCTTTCCCAAATCGCGCAGGTCGTCCGGCAGGTGTCCGGATTGCAGGCCGAAGTCTTTTGACCGCGTTCCGGCGCGGCCGGGATGAATCAATTTCCACTTTCCGGCTAGACAAACTGACCTGGCAGGCGCGTCATTATGAAAATGCCCGCCGGACTGGACATCGAACGGCTTTACGACGAACACGCCCAGCCGCTGTTTGCCTTTCTCCTGAATTTCACCCGCGACGAGGCCGACACCCGCGACCTGCTCCAGGAAATTTTCGTCAAGCTCGCTCGCGAACCGAAATTGCTTTCCGGCGTCCGCGACGAACGCGCCTTTCTCATCCGGCTGGCGCACAACGCCGCGATTGACCTGATCCGCCGCCGCGGCGCGCGCGACCGGACGCGGGAAAATTTCGCGGCAGAAACCGTCTCGCCGTTTGCGCCAGCCCGCGATCCCGATGAAAAATATTTTCGCGACGAACTGGCGGCGGCACTGGCCGAATTGCCAGCAGAACAGCGCGCCGTGTTGCATTTGAAGCTGTGGGAGGAGCTGACCTTCGGGGAAATCGCCGCCGCGCTGGACATCCCGCCGAACACCGCCGCCAGCCGGTATCGCTACGGCATAGACAAATTGCGCGACCGGCTGCGTCCAATTCACGAGGAAACGAGGAAGGCAGAATAATGAATGAAGAAATGGAACCATTCGAGCGCCGCTTGAGCCGCCAGCCGCTTCGGCAGATTCCCGCCGGATGGCGCGCGGAAATCCTTGCCGTGGCTGTTCGAGAGTCAAGAGTCGAGAGTCGAGAGCAGGCAAATCTTCGGCCTTCGACCCTCGCCTCTCGTCTCTCGACCATTTTATGGCCTCACCCGAAAGCCTGGGCCGGGCTGGCGGCGGTCTGGGTTCTGATTTTCTGCGTGGATTTCTCGATGCGCGACAAATCGCCGGTCGTGGCGGAAAAGGCCGCGCCGCCGTCGCCGGAGGTCGTCGCGGAATTGAAGCAGCAGCAGCGGATGCTGGCGGAACTGATTGGAGCACGTGACACAAGCGACGCCGACCGGTCTAAATTATGGACGCCGCAGCCTCGCAGCGAGCGCGTGGAAATTTTGATGGCGTAGCAGCGGACGTGAGTCCGCTCCATTTGAAACAATTAATAATGAGCCGGCTCACGCCGGCTGCTACGGAAGAAAGTGGATTTTATGAAAGAAGAACCGAAAAGCATCTGGAAAAAATCGTGGACCGGCTGGGGCGGGCTTTTTTTTGGCTGGCTGATTCTGATGGCAGCCTTGGCCGTCATTTTTTTGATCTGGCTGGCGGCGGAGGGAACGCCCATAAACAAGTCGGGTGACGAGCTAAAGCTGTTTGTGGCCGCTGCGGTGGGAATGACGGTGATTTTTTTGGTCGCGGCCTCGATTCGCTGGATTTGGCTTTGCTGCCGGCGCAACTTCAAGAAATTTCTGTTTGGTCTCGCGTGTCTCGCCACGCTGATTGCGCTGGCTTACGTTGAGGAAGACTGGCGCGGCTGGCACGCTTGGAACCAGTTCAAACACCAGTGGGAAGCCAAGGGTGAAAAATTTGATCTGGCCAGCATGATTCCGCCGCCGGTGCCGGACGACCAGAATTTCGCGATGGCACCGATCTGGGTTGAATCCATCAAAGCCATGCTTGGGCCTGAAAGATCGCGTCAATGGAAATATCCCGGCGATGGCCGCACCAATTTCACCGACCGGATACCGATGCTCTGGCGCAATTATGATTCGGCAAGCGCGCCGACTAGCGGCGACTGGGCGAAGGGAACTATCACCGACCTTAAATTGTGGCAGGCATATTATCGCGCCCCGGCACCGACAAATCGAAATTCGACAATCAAGACCAATGAATTTCCAATCGCGTTGCAGCCGCAATCGCCCGCCGAGGATGTTTTGCTGGCGTTGAGCAAATTCGCCCCGGCCATCGAGGAATTGCGCACGGCAAGCAAGCTGCCTTACTCACGGTTTCCACTCGAATACACGAACGAATCTCCTGCATCCATCCTGCTTCCCCATCTGGCCTCGCTGAACAGGTGCAGTCAGTTTCTCGAACTGCGCTCCGTTGCTGAATTGCGAAACGGCCAGAGTGAAAAGGCGCTCGCAGATGTGAAGCTATCGTTGAATCTGGCCAATTCCATTCGCACGGAACCGTTTATGATTTCGCATCTGGTTCGCATTGCCATGTTGCACTTCACGCTTCAGCCGATTTATGAAGGCTTGGCGGCACATCAGTGGTCGGATGAACAACTTGTCGCGCTCGACTTGGAACTGGCGAATCTGGATTTTCTGGCGGATTACAAGTTGTCCATGCTCGGCGAAGTGGGAGTCGATGATGGGGAAATAGATTATCTACGCCGTCACCCAGAGCAGTTGAAGAATCTGGGCGGTTACTATGATGAAGAAGACGGATATGGCTATAATCCAGCCTTGCCGGGCGGGTTGATTGCTCGTTCGATTCCCACCGGTTGGTTTTATCAAAACCAGTTTCGCTGTGACCGAATGATGATGGAGTTTTACATCCCGCTGGCGGACGTGAGCCAGCAAACGGTTTCTCCCGCCGCCGTCCAGCGCGGGGATAAAGCATTGAAAGCCGAGACCCAAAAAATCACGCCCTACAACATCCTAGAAAAAATGCTGCTCCCGGGGCTCGGCAATACCGTGAAAAGATTCGCTTACGGCCAAGCCTCCGTGGACATGGCGCGCGTAGCGATTGCGCTGGAGCGTTACCGGTTGGCGCACGGCGAATACCCCGGATCGCTCGACGCGCTCGCGCCGCAGTTCATCGCCAAAGTTCCGCACGACATCATCGGCGGCGGGCCGCTGCATTACCGGCTCACGAGCGACGGCCAGTTCGTTCTCTATTCCATCGGTTGGAATGAGCGGGACGATGGCGGCGTGGTTGTTCTCGAAAAAGGTTCGACGCCGAGCGTGGACATCAATCAAGGCGACTGGGTCTGGCGGTATCCGCAGAAATAAATTTTGGGAGGGACGGCGTGCCGCCGTCCCAAATTGAAAACAGAAATTAGACGCCGACACGGCGTCCCTCCCAGTTTTTATCTGTGTCCATCGGAGTCAATCTGTGGCAAAATTGACAGGTGAACATAACGAATCTGAATCCCGACATGGCCATCGGCGCGAGCGGCTGGCTGGTGGAACTGGATGAGCACCGCATTCTGCTGGACGCTGGAATGCACCCGAAACGCGAGGGCCGCGACGCGTTGCCGCTGTTTGGCAAGGCTGGAACGACGGACGTGGACGCGATTGCCATCACGCACTGCCATCACGACCACGTCGGATCGCTGCCGGTGGCGTGCCGGCAGTTTCCCAAGGCGCACGTGCTGATGACGGAGTTGAGCTATTTCATCGCCGAGCGCGTGCTGCACAATTCGGTGAACGTGATGACGCGCCAGCGCGACGAGCTGGGCATCCGCGAATATCCGCTTTACACGCACGACGAGGTGGACGACATCACGCCGCAGTTTCAGGGCTTCAAATACAACCGGCAGATCGAGTGGGCGTCGTTCCAGAAAATGCGCGCGGGGCTGCCGTCGCCGACGCTGGAATTTTTCGACGCCGGCCACACAATCGGGTCGGCGGGCATTTTGATTCGCGGGAAAAAGGAGACGCTGTTTTACACCGGCGACGTGTGTTTTCACGACCAGACGATTTTGAAGGGCGCGCGGTTTGAGGACGTGAAGGCGGACGTGCTGGTGATGGAGACGACGCGCGGCGGCCGGCCGGTGCCGGGGGATTTCACGCGCGAAAAGGAGGTGGAGCGGCTGGTGGCGGCGATTCACGAGGGGCAGAAACGGAAGGGCTGTGTTCTGATTCCGTCGTTCGCGCTGGGCCGGACGCAGGAGATTCTGGCGCTGCTGGCGCTGCTGATGCGCGAGGGGAAATTGAAGAAACAGCCGATTTACATCGGCGGGCTGGGCCGGGTGTTCACGGAGATTTACGATCTGGAGGCGCACCGGACGCACCGGCAGCACACGAACTTGCAATTGCACGAGGCGCTGCAGCTCGTCGTTCTCGAAAAGGGCCAGGCGGAGAACATGAAGTTGAGCGGCGGGAAAATTTTCGTGATCACCGCCGGCATGATGAACGAGCACACGGCGGCGCACGATCTGGCGGCGCGGATGATCGGGGACGAGCGACAAAGCATTTTCTTTGTCGGTTACGCCGACCCTGATTCGCCGGCGGGAAGATTGAAGGCGGCGAAGCAAGGCGAGACTTTTGTGTTCAGCCCGAGCGCCGGGCGCGTGACCAAGAAATGCGACATGCGGGATTTTGCCCTGTCGGCGCACGCGAACCGGGAAGACCTGCTGGAGTTTGTCGGCCAGGTCGCGCCGCGCGTGGTCCTGCTCGGCCACGGCGATGATGATTCGCGCACGTGGTTTGAGGAGCAAATCCATTCGAGCTGGCCGAAGATCAAGGTCATCCAGCCGCAGCCGGGCAAAATGGTTTCGGCGTGACGGATGGCGAGTGCGCTCGTTGCCGTCCGGCGTCAAACTGCCGCCGGCTATTTTACTTCAATGGCCGCCGTTGACGATGTTGGCGAGATTGAAAATGGGCAGGAACATGCAGATGACCATGCCGCCGATGACGACGCCGAGGACGACAATCAGGAGCGGCTCGATGAGCGACATCAGGCCGGACAGGGTGTTGTTGATTTCCTCGTCGAGAAAGTCCGAGACGCGTTCGAGCATGGTGTCAATGTTGCCGGTCTGTTCGCCGGCGGTCATCATGCGGATGATCATGCTGGGGAAGACGGGATGTTTGCCCAGCGCCTGTGAAATGCCTTCGCCGCGTTCGATGTCGGTGGAGGCGGTTTTGATGGCGTTTTCCAGAACCGTGTTGCCGACGGTCTGGGAGACAATCTGCAGCACGTCCAGGATCGGCACGCCGCTGCGGACGAGCGACGCCAGCGTGCGGGTGAAACGGGCGAGGCAGATTTTGTGCGCGATGGGGCCGAAGATGGGCAGCTTGATGCGTTTTTCGTCCCAAAACTCCCGGCCCTTCTTCGTTTTGATGTAATGCAGCCAGCCATAGATTGCCCCGCCGGCGAGGATGATGACCAGCAGCAGGTAGTGACTCAAGACGTTGCTGAGATCCATCAAGAACTGTGTCGGGCCGGGCAGCTTGGCTCCAAAGCCGGAATAGATGTCTGAAAAGACCGGAACCACCTTCACCAGCAGGAAGACCGTGATGCCGATCGCCACAACCGTCACCGCCGTCGGATACATCATGGCCGTCTTGACTTTTTTGCGGAGGCGGTCGGAGTTTTCGAGATAGGTGGCCAGCCGCGCCAGGATTTCCGCCAGCAAGCCGCCCTTCTCGCCCGCCGACACCATGGCGATGTAAAGCCGGTTGAACGCCTTCGGATGTTTCTGGAGCGCCTCGGAAAAACTCTCGCCGCTTTCGACGCGCGTGCAGACATCCTTGATCACGTCGCGCATGACCTTGTTGGGCGACTGGTCCGCGAGCGCCTGGAGTGACTGCACGATGGTGATGCCCGCGTCAACCATTGTCGCCAGCTGCCGTGTGAACACCACCAAGTCGGCCAGCGAAACCTTGCCGCCCTTGGTCTTGCCTTTCCTGCCGACTCGTTCCTGGATGGACAACACCAGCAGGTTCCTGTTGAGCAACGCGGCGATGGCGGCCTGTTCGCTGGCGGCGTCCATCGTGTTTTTGATTTCGCGTCCGGTCGCGGTTTCACGGGCGGTGTAAATGAACGTTGGCATACCCTTGGCCGGATTGTCATAAAAAAATCAACAGGAGCGCAAGCCTCGATTTTCACCATTTGATGAAAGACAAACCGCGTGAACTGGATGCGGCGTTTTCAATTGCGGATTTGGAATCCGCGAATTTGCAATCCTCAACCCGGAAGCGGTTTTGAACCGGTCTTCTGCGCCATCCGCAATGACGACAACAGTTTGCGGCGATGGGTGGAGATGGACGATTTTTCATTGGGAATTCAGGTCCAACTTCCACCGGCTTCCGCGCCATTGAGCGGGAAAGTCGCGCGCCGGCTTTGTCCCAAAAGTGGCCGCAAATGCCTCCCGTCTGCCGTCGTCAGAATCTTGAAAAACAAATCAAAGTTGTAACATGTTTATAATAAGATAGTTACGTTGATGTGTTTTGGTGAAAAAAAATGTTGTCAAACCCGCCGGATTTTCCTACTTTCATAGTCAATTGCACCACATGGTGCCGGGGCAAACAGGGTTTGCCTTGAGGCGCGTAGAGCGCGAAACAAGAAAACATAACAAACAAACAAAACAACATCGGAGGAACCAGATGAAGTTTAATAAATGGACAATGGGTCTGGCGGC
>CAZZPE010000071.1:0-9157 GCA_964655855.1 uncultured Bifidobacteriaceae bacterium | reverse complement strand
CACGGATGAAAAAATACTGGCACGTCATCGGCATCGGCATCCAGAACAACCTGACTTACCGCGTCAATTATCTGGCGCGGACGCTGTTCAGCTTCATCCCGCTATTCGCCATGCTCTCGCTCTGGCGGACGATTTACGCGGGCAAAGGGCAGGGGAGCGCTCTCGGCGGCTACACGCAGGCGGAAATGATTTTCTACTACATGATGGTCGCCGTGGTGGACGTGCTGACGGCGGTGAACGAGGACGACTGGCAGATTGCCGCCGACATCCGCGAGGGCAACATCAGCCAGTTTCTGCTCAAGCCGATTGATTATCTCTGGTATCGGCTGTGCCTGTTTTTTTCCGGGCGCATCGCGTTCATTTCCATGGCGTGCGTGCCGCTGGCGGTGTTTGTTTTCTGCTTCCGAGGCTATGTTGTGATGCCGGCGGGCGGACTGGCGCTCGGCGCGTTCGCCATTTCGCTGGTGCTGACGGCACTGCTGCAATTCTTCATCTCCTACACGATGGCGATGCTGGCGTTCTGGATGCTGGAAATTTCCACGTTCATCTTCATCCTGTTCGCGTTTGAATTCATCGCCAGCGGGCATCTTTTTCCGCTGGACTTGCTGCCGCCCGCGCTCCAGCACGCGCTGTTTTTCACGCCGTTTCCGTCCATGCTATACGTGCCCATCGGCATTTACATGGGCAAAATTGCCGGCGCGGGCATCTGGTCAGGCCTGCTCATGCAACTGCTCTGGCTGCTGCTGGCCTATCGCGCCGCGCGGTTCATGTGGAGTCGCGGCATTCGGAAATACGCGGCGTTTGGAGGCTGAAAAATGAACTTGAGGCGTTATCTGACGATTTACGGCGCGCTGTGGCGGACTTCCGTCACGCGGGAAATGTCGTTTAAGGGCAATTTCCTGCTCTGGATCATCGTCGAACTGGCCTGGTTCGGATTGCAGCTTGCTTTTGTCGGCGTCATTTTTTCCCAAACCAAAACCGTCGGCACATGGACGGCGTGGCAGGTGGTGCTGCTGACCGGCACGAGCAATTTCATCCAGGAAATCTACCAGGCGTTCTTCCTCGTCAACTGCACGAACCTGTCGGAGCTGGTCCGCACGGGCAAGATGGATTTTCTGCTGCTGCTGCCGGTCAACACCCGGTTCATCGTCTCGACGCGGCAGGTGGACATCCCGTCGTTTGTGAACGCCGCGTTCGCCCTGTGCGTGATGACGTTTGCGGCGCACAAGCTGGCGCTGCACCCGACGGCGCTGCAATTCGCCGGGTTCGCGGCGCTGTGCGCGGCGGGGCTGCTGATTCATTACTCGCTGATGTTCATGCTCGCCTCGATCAGCTTCTGGACGGTGCGCGCGCAGGGGATTGTTTACGGCTACTACAATCTGTTCAACATCGCGCGGCTGCCGGACGAGGCGTTCAAGGGGGCGTTCAAGGCGGTGTTCACGTTTGCGCTGCCGGTGTTGCTGGTGAGCAACGTGCCGGTGCGCGTGCTGGCGGACAAAATCACCTCGCCGAAAATGTGGCTGGTGTTGATCGGGCTGGGATTGGTGTGGGCGGCGATTTCGGAATGGTTCTGGCGGAAGTCGCTGCGGCGATATACGAGCGCGAGCACGTAGCCGGTTTTAATCCGCGAATCGCGCGAATGAACGCGAATTGAATTCGCGAAAATTGGCAAAATTCGCGGATTTGATTTTTACCTTCTCCACCACCTGCACTTCACTCAACGATAAGTCACATTCGAGAAGGTGGCATCGCATGTGCCGGCTGAATCACCGTAAACCCGGAGGCCAATGGAGCCGGAGGCAAAATCCGAGTCGTCCTTCTGCAAAACGACGTGATCGTTCAGACGAATTTCCAACATTGATCCCTTGGCGGAAAAGGTGAGTTTTGCCGATTGTCCCGCGGCGACAAGCCATTCGCCCCGATACGTTGCCAGAGTTTTCTGATGATCCGATATTCTCTTGCCCAGAACAATTTGGCCCCCGCCATTTTTCGCCGCCCACGGGGTGTCATTGGGAATAAAGAGGGCGAAATAGCCGTTGGCGGCGTCCTGCATTCGCAGCGCCAGACTTGCCTGACGATTGGTGGTGCTGACGATGGCGGAGATGGTGACATTGCCATACTCCTTGCTTGAAAGCAGCATGGTGTCACCCGTGTTGGAATGCCCATTGAACTGGCCGTCCGACCAGCTCCATTGATCCGGACTGCCGTGTTGGACCGTCCAATCGGACGGGATGCCTGCAACATGCGCCTCCGGCTTGAAAAAACTTTCATACAGACTGATTGCGCCAATGGTTGCCGTTCCCGCCGTCAGCAGCACACAAGCCCCGGCGACGATTGCCGTTTTCGCCTTGGTCCATGCCATAATTTTCAATGCTCCTTTGATGAGGGTTATGGTTGAAAGGGAAGCCGTCGCGCCTTTGGCAATCGCCACGGCGGTCACGGATTTTGCCAACGCGGCTGGTGCGGCTTGAACGGAATTGGCGGAAATCGTTCCGGCAATGGTTTCCGCCGTCGAACTTACGCCGCGTTTCGTGAAAAACCTCCGCAGCTTTTCCAGTGCGCGGTTGACCCGCATCCGCGCCGTATCTTCGCTTGCGCCGATGGCCGCGCCGACTTCGCCAAGGCTTTTGTTTTCAAAAAACCGGAGCACAAGCGCGTCGTGATCCTTTTGTCCCAGTCGGGCCAGCGCATCGTCCAGCAATGGCGCGATTTGCCGCCAGACATTTTCATCAGCCGGTTGCGACGGGGCGTCGCAGCCGCTGTTCAAGGTGGATTCCATAAATGCCTCCTGTTCGCGGCGCTGTCGTCGGTGTTGCGTGGTCAATGCGTTGGCGGAAACGTAGCGCGCCGTGCGGCAAAGCCAGCCGGGCAGAATGGTTTCCGGCCCCAGCGATTTCGCCTTGCGCGCCAGGATGATGAAGGCCGCCTGCGTGATTTCTTCCGCCAGATGCGGGTCGCGGACCTGGCGCAAGGCGACGGAATAAACCAGATTGACGTGGCGTGACACGAGCGCGGCAAAAGCTTCCTCGGAATTGCACCCGGCATATTCCCGCAGCAGCGTCATGTCATCGCTCATCATTTACAGGTATATTTACACTGGCCGGAAAAGCGAACAGATTATTTGCATTTCATCCACCGTGACGGCGTCCCGGCAGAGCGCTGCAAACCTTCCGGAATGAAGAATGCAGCTTTCTGCCGGAAGCCGCCACGATTCACCGCAGGCTTGACCTTTGGCGGTGGAAAATTAAACCTTGCCGCTGTCCAACAAATCAATTCCATGAAAAAAATTCTGATTCCCGCGTTGCTTGCCGTGCTGCCGATGCTGTCCCCGGCGGTGGGTTCGCTCACCGTCACCGCCGTCAACCGGTTGCCCGTCGCGCGCGCCAGCCAGACGATTGAGCTGACCGCCACGCAGCTCGCGCCGCTGGGCGAAACCAATCTGAACAAAATCCACGTTGCGGACGCGACCGGCAGGGAATTGATATGTCAGGCGGTGGATGTGGATTTTGACGAGTATCACACGCCGGACATCGTCATTTTTCAGAGCGACTTTGCGCCGGGCGCGACCAACACGTTCACCGTGACCGCCGGCAAGAAGCAGCAGTTCAAGCCGGAGGATTACAAAGTTTACGGCCGGTTCGTGCGCGAGCGGTTTGATGATTACGCATGGGAGAACGATTTGATCGCGCACCGCGCCTTCGGCAAGGGGCTGGAGACGTGGAAGGGCGAGCCGCTCACCAGCAGCGGGATTGACATCTGGTCGAAACTGACGCCGAGGCTCATCGTCAACGAATGGTATATGATGGGCGACACGTTTTATCACACCATGACCGACAACGGCGGCGATGATTACAGCTCCGGCATCACGCGCGGCGATGGCGGCAACGGCCTTTGGGCGGATGACAAGCTCTGGGTCTCGAAAAACTTTGTGATGTCGCGCACGCTGGCGAGCGGCCCCATCCGCGTGCTGTTCGAGCTGGATTACGACGCGTTCGACGTGAACGGATTGCAGGTCGCGGAAACGATGAGCATTTCGCTCGACGCCGGCAGCCAGATGGACCATTACCAGGTCACGTTCAAGCCGGTTGAAAACAAAAACGCGCCGTTGACGGCGGCGGTCGGCCTGAAGAAGGTCAAAGGCGAACAAATCGTTGAAGCGGCGAACGGCACGCTGGCGATTTGGGAGCCGATGGAGAAAAACCGTGGAATGCAGGGCGTGGCGGCGATTGTGGATCCGAAGAGTTTTGTGAAACAGGCCGAGGACAAGCTGAACGACCTGCTGCTCGTGAACGCGGGGCCGGACAATTCGATCAATTACTGGGCCGGCAACGCTTGGGACAAGGCGGGAAAAATCACCACGGCGGACGCCTGGAAGAAATACGTGGATGAATTCGCGCAGGGCGTCCAATCGCCGATTGAAGTCAGCGTTTCCGCCGGGCAATAAATTGTTTAACACACATTCATCAATCAAATGTCACAAATGAAAACAATCATCGGACGGTTTCAAACGGTTTCGCGGGGAATCCTTCTTTCGGCATTGCTGTCGCTGGGTTGCGTCTCCGCCGGCGATTTGTTCGCGCAGGGAAACGTTGCCGTCACCGTCACAAATGTCGTTGTTCTGAACACGGCCACCAATCCCGTGCCGCGCGATGCGAATTGGGTCAAGCGCCATGAGGGTTTTGTGGCGGAGGCGAAGCGGGGTGGCATTGACATTTTGTTCATGGGCGATTCCATCACCGATTTCTGGCGCAATCGCGGCTCGAACGTGTGGAACAAGTATTACGCGCCGCGCCACGCCGCGAACTTCGGCATCAGCGGCGACCGCACCCAGCACGTTCTCTGGCGCATGGACAACGGCGAGCTGGACGGCATCAAGCCCAAACTCGTCGTGCTGATGATTGGCACGAACAACACCGGCAAGGAACGCGACAAAAAAACGCCGCGCAACACCGTTCCCGAAACCATCGCCGGTGTGCAGGCCGTGGTGGCCGACATCCGCACCAGATTGCCGGACAGCAAGATTCTGCTGCTGGCCATTTTCCCGCGCGGCGATGGCGGGCCGGAACAGCAGGCGCAGATCAATGAAATCAATCCGGCCATTGCGAAGCTGGCCGATGGCAAAATGGTGACGTTCCTCGACATCGGCGCGAAATTTTTGGATGCAAACGGAGTGCTGACCGAGGACGTCATGCCGGATTTGCTGCATCCCAACGAGCGCGGCTACCAGATTTGGGCGGACGCAATGAATCCGACGCTGGACGAAATGCTGAAATAAATGCCGGAGACCGATGTTCGTCGCCGGCGGCGGGTGCATGAAAACCCAAACTCCATGATTGAAATGAATTCGGGACATCCCATGCATCGGGAGACGGTTCACCGGCTTGCGCGCCGGGCGCTGTTCAGTTTCATTTTGACGTTCGTCCTGGCGCGTGTGTTCGTGTTCCTCATCATGGCAAAGGAGATGCCGAATCTTTATTTCTTCATGCACGGCACGCACGTTCACCATCTGAACTATGGCATTTTTCTGATGTCGGCGGTGTGCGGGTATAGCGTATTCCGGCGGCCCACGGGCCGGGCGGCGGAAATCACGGCGCTGCTTTACGGCGTGGCGATGGGGCTGACGTTCGATGAATTCGGGATGTGGCTGCACCTCGGTGGCAGCTACTGGCAGCGCGCGAGCGTGGATGCGGTGATCGTGGTGTCGGCGGTGTTCGGGCTGTTCGCCTTCGCGCGTTCGCTGGAGAAGCTGGAAGCGCGGCATTTCCGGATGTTCGCCGTCCTGCTGGTGGTGCTGGCGGGGTTTGCCGCGGTTTTGTATCTGGCGGGAAATCACCTCGCGGATGTCGCGGCGCCGACGCTGCAACAATTGGAATCGGACTCTTCGCCGTAAAAAAGACAAAGGCCGAACACCGGGTTCGGCCTTTTCTTACACACTTTACACACAAAACTTTCGAGAACTGCTCAACACCACTGCCGATATAATACACCAGACCCGGAAATCGTCATGTCACCAGTGTTGGTGACAAGGGCCGAAAAATGGAAACGGCGGATTTCATGTGGATTTGCGCTTTTATCCGGCGCGCCGCCTGCGTATAACTTCCGCATGTCCGAAACGATTTCACCCGTCATCAACGCCGCGACACGCCTGTGCGCGGTTTATGGATTCCCCATCCGGCACTCCGCGTCGCCCGCGATGCACAACGCCGCGTTCGCCAAGCTCGGCCTGAACTGGCGCTACCTCGCGTTTGAAGTTCAGCCCGACAATCTGCGCGACGCCATCGCCGGCGCCAGGGCGATGCAGTTCTCCGGCCTGAACCTGACCGTGCCGCACAAGCTGCTCGCGATGAAAATCGTGGATGTGCTGGATGAATCGTCCAAAACCTGGGGCGCGGTCAACACCGTCCGGTTCGAGGCGCGCGACGCGGACGGGAAATGGCAGCCGCTGCATCATTTCACCGAATCCATTTCCAGCGAAATCCGGACGCAGGGGTTCAACACGGATTCCGACGGCATCGCCCGGTCGTTGCGCGAGGATCTCGGTCTGAAGCTCGCCGGCTTGAAGGTGCTGCTGGTCGGCACGGGCGGGGCAGGGCAGGTGGCGGCCTTGCGGCTGGCGATGGAAAATGTCGCCGAATTGTCCCTGGTGGATTACGTCATGTCCAAGGCTGAGGCGGTGGCGACGGAAATCCGCAGGCGATATCCGCGCGTGCAGGTGGCGACCGGTTTTCCAAAGGGCAAGGTGGACCTGCTGCTGAACGCCACGCCAATCGGCTTGAAGCCGGGCGATCCGTCGCCGGTGGATGAAAAGCAATACCTGCTGCGCGACGCCCGCGCGGTTTATGACATGATTTACAAGCCGGCGGAAACGAAGCTCCTGGCGCTGGCGAAGGCGGCGGGCTGCCGGACGTCGAACGGCCTCGGCATGTTGCTGCACCAGGGCGCGGCGGCGTTTGAAATCTGGACCGGCCAGCCCGCGCCGATTGACGTGATGCGCCGCGCGCTCGAACTAAATGTCTATGGGAAATAACGGTCCAAAGCTCCAAGCCCAAAGTCGTCGCCGCGAATGGATTGCCTTTGACTTTGGGCTTTGGACTTAAGACTTTGGACTTGATTCATGCACAACGCGATATTTGATGCGGGCTATTGGGCGGCTGTGCCGTTTCATTTCTGGTCGCTGTGCTTCTTTGTGCTCGGCTGCATGGTGGGCAGCTTCCTGAACGTCTGCATCCACCGGCTGCCGCGGGGCATGAGCATCGTCACCCCGCCGTCGCACTGCCCGCATTGCAAATACTCCATCCCGTTTTACCTCAACGTGCCGCTGCTGACTTGGCTCATGCTGCGCGGCCGCTGCAAGAACTGCGGCGCGCCCATCTCGCCGCGTTACTTCGTGGTGGAGCTGCTGACCGGTCTCGCCTTTCTCGCCTGCTGGCTGGAATTTGGCAGCCCGCTTCATGAATATCGTTCCATGCCGCTGGCGCTGGTGTTCGCGGCCTTTCTCGCCGGGCTGACGGTCGCGACATTCATTGACTTCGAGCATTTCATCATCCCCGACGAAATCACCTTTGGCGGCGTGGCCGCGGGGCTGGCCGTGTCGTTCTTCCTGCCGCAATTGCAGAACGCCCACTCGCACGGCATGGGCATTTTGAGGAGCGCGATTGGCGCGGCGGTGGGCGCGGGAATTGTCTATGGATTTTCGAGGCTGGGGAAATTGCTGTTTGGCCGACAGCGGCTGAAATGGCCCGCCGAATCCAAAATCATTTTCACCGAGACCGCGCTGCACCTGCCGGACAAGGAAATCCCTTACGAGGAAATCTTTTACCGCAAGTCCGACACCATTGTCCTCCAGGCGCGCACGGCGGAGCTGGTGGACCGCGGCTACGAAAATGTGACCGTCAAGCTCTCGCCCGTTGCGCTGACCATCGGCGGCGAGAAATTCAATCCCGACGGCGTGCCGTATCTGGAGGCCACGGGCGGGGAAATCATCCTGCCGCGCGAGGCGATGGGGCTGGGTGACGTGAAATTCATGGCGGCGATCGGCGCGTTCATCGGCTGGCCGGGCGCGGTGTTTTCGCTGTTTGCCAGCGCCATCGTCGGTCTGGCCGTTTATGCGCCGCTGATTTTTCTGAAGCGCCGCGAGTGGTCGTCGCGGATGCCTTACGGCCCTTACATTGCCATTGCGGCGGCCCTCTGGATTTTCAACGTCCTGAACGGGCAGAAAACCTTTCTGGAATTTCTGCAAATGCTGGCCGGCGGGCCGACCGGCTGAAAATCTTCCGTCTGCTGTTTGCCTGATGCTTATTGATTTGATTCAAGTTCATCGGAAAAAGGAATCAGTCCCAAGCGTTAAAAAATCCCCGCCGCTGCGGGCCACCATGGCGGCGGGTTGTTTCTTGCCATCCCTATTTCTCCTTCACGCGGCAAGGTGAGATTTTCAGATGGCGAAGTCGGTGTATTCGGGCGTGACGGCTTCGGTGGGCGCGGAGAGCATCCCGGCGGCGACGGTGGCGTTGGTGCCTTGCTCGATCAAAATGAACGACCCGGTCAGATGGTTCGTGGTATAACCGTCGAACACGAGCGGCTTGGCGGTCTTGACGCGGACGCCGCCGATGTCGTTTATGGCCAGCGCGGCGGGATCGGCTTCCGCCTCGAGCGTGGTCATGTTGACGCGGCTTTCCAGTTTGGTGACGATGGCCTGCACGGTCTGCGTGGCGTGCTTGAGGAAATATTTTTTGCCGGGCTGCAACGGGCGGCTGTGCATCCAGCAGACCTGCGCGTGCAATTCCGCGTTGCGACCGGGAAGATTTTCGAGGCCGACAATCATGTCGCCCCGGCTGATGTCAATGTCGTGCTCCAGGCAAAGGGTCACGGATTGCGGGCAGAACGCCTCGTCGAGCGGGGTGTCGTAATTCCAGATGTTCGCGACGCGGGTCTTGATGCCGGCGGGCAGCACGACCACTTCCTGTCCGCGATGGACGATGCCGCTGGCGATCTGGCCGCTCAAGCCGCGGAAGTCGTGCAGCTCCCGGTCGGTGGGATTGTTCGGGCGGTTGACCCATTGGACGGGAAACCGGAGCGTGGTCAGGTTGCGGTCGCTGGCGATGTGGACGGTTTCCAGATGATGCAGCAAGGCCGGTCCTTCGAACCACGGCGTTTTTTT
>CAZZPE010000070.1:0-9189 GCA_964655855.1 uncultured Bifidobacteriaceae bacterium | reverse complement strand
GTGCTGGCGGACGAGGCGGAGCGGATGCGCCGGGCGCGGGCGTGCCGCACGTTCACGCGCGGGCGGCGCTTTGAATGGAATGTGCTGGCGACGGTGCTCGGACAGCTTTTCATCCGCGCGTCGGAGCGGGCGGAACGGATTTACGATGCCATGTGTGCGAGGGGCTGGAAATGAACGCGATTGAAATCACCAACTTAAAATACTGTTACCACGACGGCTCGGAGGCGCTGCGCGGAGTGAGTTTCAACGTCACGCCGGGCGAATGCGTGGCGCTGCTCGGCCCGAACGGCTCCGGCAAATCCACGCTGCTGCTGCATTTGAACGGCATTTTTCCGGAGAAATTATCCGGCAACGGCGCGGTGAAAATCCTCGGCGAACCGGTGGGCGCGAAAAACATTGAAACCATCCGCCGCCAGGTCGGCTTGGTGTTTCAAGACCCGGACGACCAGCTTTTTTGCCCGACGGTGGCGGAGGACGTGGCATTCGGCCCGCAGCAGCTCGGCCTGGCGGAATCAGAAGTGGCGGCGCGCGTGGAGAAATCGCTCGCGCAGGCCGGACTGGCTGGCTTTGGCCGGCGCGCGACGCATCATTTGAGCCACGGCGAAAAGCGGCGCGTCTGTCTGGCGGGCGTGCTGGCGTGCGAACCGGCGATTTTGATTTTGGACGAACCGACGAGCGACCTGGATCCGCGCGGGCGGCGCGAATTCAAGGCGTTGCTGCGGCAGATTCCCGCGACCAAGCTGATCGCGACGCACGATCTGGAGCTGGCGGTGGAATTGTGTTCCCGCGCGATTGTGCTGGACCGCGGTGAAATCGTGGCCGACGGAGCAACGGTGAAATTGCTGGACGATGAAAAGCTGATGCTCGCCCACGGTTTGGAATGCCCGCACATTCTGCGGCACATTCATCCGCATTAGCGCCGTCCGAATTCGCCTGTCAAATCTCACTCATCCACACTGCGACATCCGGGCCGGATTATCTGGCTTTGGAACCGGGTTGGAGCATCTGCAGGCGGGCGCCGGCTTCGCGCCAGAGTATCGTTCCGGGCGGCGTGTTGGTGAGGCAGAGCCGGAGATAATTCACGGCCTGATTCGTATCATGACGATGCACGGCAATCACCGCGAGTCCGAAACAAACCGGGCCGGTTTCCGCGCCGGATTTTTCAAGTTCACGGTAGTCGGTTTCCGCCGCCGCGAAATCCTGGCTGGCGAGCCGGGCGATGGCGCGGTTGAGCCGGGCCGCTGGCAGATTGGTCAGCGAGAGGAGACGGCCCCAAACCTCGGCGGCGGCAGCGGCGTTGCCGGACTGAAACAAAATGGCGGCCTTGAGATTCAGCCCCGGCACGTCGTCCGGAGACTTGGACAGATGCGCGTTGATGAGTTGCAGGGCGTTGGTGAAATCGCCAAACGCGAGATACGTTCCCACAACGCGGTTCACAATCTGCGCATCGTCGGGATGCTGCTGGAGAACTGACTCGAAGACGCTGTTGGCGCTGGCGATGTTGGTTTGTGACAACCAGGAGTTCGCCTCCAGCAGGCCCAACTCCACGTTCAGTGGACTGTCCGCCGGAAGGTTTTTGGCCTCGTCCCGCAGGTGGCCGATCAAGGGACGCGCCCGGTCGGCATACCGGAGCCGGGTATAAAGCTCCGCCAGGGCGAATTCCGGCGCAGGCGCTCTGGGCGCGAGCACCCGGGCGCGCTCAAATTGTTGCGCCGCCTGTAGCGGCTGGTTGATTTGCTGGAAAGAACAGCCGAGCAGATAACAAAAAACCGGCTCGTCAAACGGACCACAACTATTCATCACCTGGCTCAAGCGCTGGGAATTTCCCAACTCGGCAGCCACCTTGTCCACGTCGCCAAGTCCAAGCTTGCGGCCGGACTGATGGTTGGTGTTGCAGGCCAGGCTGATGCTCGCCGAGAAATTGTCGGGGTTCAACTGCAGCGCCTCCTCAAACCGGAGCCGGGCTTCACTCCAGCGGCCCTGCCGTTGCAGCTCCACGGCCCAGCCATCCAGCGAGAGCGAATACCATTCCGCCAGCAGCCGGTCCTGATTAAGCGGTGCGGATGCGAGGCCGGTCTGGTGGATTGTTTCCAGCCAGCCGGTTTGGCGCCGGTCGGAATCGGCGACGAGCGGGGCGAAAACCTTTTGCCAGGCGCCGGTCCAGAAAACTTCATCGGCATCGGCCGCGCCGCCGGGCAGCGGCGGAATTTCCATGGGATTGTTCCCGCGCCGTTTCATTTCATAAATTGCGCCCACGGGTTCCAGGGAAAACTGTTCGAAGAAATAGCCGTAGCTGGGATGCAGGTAAAACAGGCGGTTGGTGCGGGCGATCTGTTCGAGCAGCTGCCGCATTTCCAGCGGGGAAAGTTGATGCCGGTTTTCATCGGTGAGCCAGCCGGCGGGCTGGCGGCGCTCGAGGCCGGCACGATATTCCACCGCCGGCAATGAGCGGGTGTCCACGGCCAGCCAGTCCGCCCGTTCGCGGTGTTGCGACAGGGCGGCTTGGAACACCGCCAGCTTTTGCGGCTGGTCGCTCAACATCACGCCGCGGCCGGCGGGCAGGGATTGCACCGCCATTTCGCCGAAGCGTTGCAGGGGATGAGCATTAAAATGCAGGATGGCCGGGATGCTTCTTCCCGCCAGACCGACAACAATCAGGGCAAAGCAACCGGCGACGAGGTAAACCGCCAGTTGCCGCCATTTTATTCCGGCTCGCGAATGTTTGCGCCGTCGAACCGGCGCCTGCGCAATCAGCAGGAGATTGCCCGCGAGAAACCCAGCGCCCAGGGTGTTCAAATAATCGAACGTCAACATCGACAGCGAAATGCCGAACTGGCGTTGCACAATCTGCCGCGGCCCGACGACCGGATCAAACGCCAGCCACAAGCAGGCCAGCAGCAGCAGCACGCGCAGGCTCCGGTAAATCCAAAGCACAAAACGATCCGCCTGCGTCTTGTGAAATGTGCCCTCGTCGCCGAATCGCACCAGACAGGACAGCGTGGGCACCAAAAAATAAACCGCCACCGCCAACGTCAGCGCCCGGTGCGTCAGCCAGAATTGGTAGTAAAGCAGCGAGGCCACATCCTTCGTCTGCTTCAGGCTGGCGTGCCAGGATTGCCCCAAGTCCCAGGGCGAGTGCGGAGACAGGCCGTTGACCAGCGGCAGCAGGGCGTAAAATGAAAACCCCGCCAGCCCCAGTCCGGCCAGCCGCAGCAAAAACCTCACCCGGAATAAAAAAAATCCCTGCAGCCATGTTTCTCCGCCGCCCGTCGTTTCCCCGATATGCCGGCGCAAAAAGAAACGAAGCCCGTGCAGCCGGATCACCCCGCCGACAAACAACGGCAGCGCCAGCAGCATCAACCAGTTTTCCGCCATGCCCAGCCCCCAGACAAAGACCGCAGCATCCAGCCAGCGGGATTCCCGGCGGATGCGATATTCGAGCAGCAGCCACAAGGATGTCGCCAGGAGCAGCAAATCCATCATGTCGCCGCTGGCGGCGGTTGCCTCCTGCCAGAAGCTGAATTCCAGCCCGCAGACACCGCAAGCCAGCAAAACCGGCAGCGCGCCAACCCAGCGGCCCGCATTTTCCCAAGAGCGTTCCCACGGGAGCAACTGGATGGTCCGTGCCAGCAAACCCAGCGTGAGCGCCGCAGTGAAGGTGGAAAAAATGTTAAGGGCCAATGGCACCCATGTGGTGGGCAGCAGCCGCAGTGGCAGGGTAAGCAACCAAAGCAACGGCTGCCCCGCCATCGGCATCCAGTCCCAGCCGGTAACCTTCGCCGTGAGCGACAAACTGTTCATCGTCACCCCGTGGCTCAAGGTGACCGCATAAAGCACCAACGCCCCAATCGCAACCTGCAATGGAAAACGGCGGGAAAAATTTAACATTGAACCAGTGAATTATACCGCAGAACAAAAATAATCCCAAACAAAATGGATGCCAAACACACTGGCACCTGCAACCACGTTATCGCTGGTTACCAGAGTTGTCGAAATGAAATCGACAAAGGGGAAAAATGTGATTTAAACGAACTGAAAGGCGTGACACCGTGCTTGCCGATTTTCACACTCAAAGGCCAAAGAAAGTTATCCACACCGCAAGCACAGCACACTCACTCCATGCATAATACCCTGCAATTAAACAACTAGCAACTTGGAATTTGGCGCCGTTTTTCAAAGATTCCTCATTGACAGCAACTCCGAACTCTGCTAGAATTTCCGCTGGAGTTGGAGCTATTAAGTGATTTTTATGAAAACTTTCAGCTTAAGTTCGGGTTTGTCAGCGTTGGTTCTGGCTGCCGGCCTTTCTTTGGCGGCTTTTCCGGCAGCGGGTCAATCCATTCTCATTGACATAAATCAGACCGACCCTTCCGCCGTGCAATTCATTGCCACCGTTAACGGTGCTGTTGTCGCTGATTCAAGCCAGTATAATTTATACGGTGTGGATCTCATCAGTTACTTTACTGCATCCGTCGCCAGCGGCAGTGCCGCCACCACAGGCAACCTCATTCCCGCCGGGACCATTGGTGCCGCTTACACCCAGTGGCATGCCGACAATTTGAATGCCACGGGCAACGAAAGTTTGAACCTCTACACCAGCAGCGGCATTCCGCAGCTTCAGGCATTCACCATAGCCAATCCGGCTTTTACCGGCACGGCGATTATTGATTTGTCGAGTCTTCTTGCGGATCTGCCCACCACCGGTATGAGTGGCAACATCTATTCCGGCGACGTTCTTTCGTCGGGTCAGGTGATTGGCCAGTGGGTGGTCGTGCCGGAGCCGTCGGTGAAGGCGCAGTTCGCGTTCGGCGCGATCGTGCTTGCGGGACTGGCGTTCGTCCGGCGCGCGCGTCGCGTGGCAGCCCACCAGTGATTTTGCTGGCGCGGGTTTTTCCGCCCCCACCTCGACGAGGCGGGGGTTTTCTTTAATGTGGGCCGGAACGGCTTCAATTTGATGAAGGTCAGGAGAAGCTCTGCCCGGCTTTCCATTCTTCGTCGCACAGCCGCGCCACAAAAACATTCGAGCCGTCACCCGGAATAAAATTGTCTTGCCAAAGCCCGTGGTCAGGCGTCATTTTCCGACATGGCAGCAACGCGCAATTCCATTCTCGACGATCCGTTTTACCAGCCGGCGGATGAATTTTTCCCTGCAAACAACAAGATCGGCCTGACGTTTGACGACATCACGCTGGCCACGCTGTATTCGGAAATCCTCCCGCGCGACACACAGCTCGACACGCAGCTCGCGGAAAACCTGCATTTGCACATCCCGGTCATCTCCGCCGACATGGACACCGTGACCGAATCGCGCATGGCCATCGCCATGGCGCTCAACGGCGGCCTCGGCCTCATCCATTACAACATGCCAGAACGCCAGCAGCTTTCCGAAGTCAGCCGCGTCAAAAATCACGTCCACGGCTTGATTCAGGAACCCATCAAGGTTTCGCCGGAACAATTCATCGGCGACGTGCTGGCGCTCATCGAGGAAAAAAAATTCGGCTTCAGCACGTTCCCGGTCGTGGATGAAAACGGGAAACTCGCCGGGCTGCTTTCCGGCCACGTCGTCAAGCCGCGTTACGCCGGCAAAAAAGTTTCCGAGGCCCTCACGCCGCGCGCGCAGGTCCACACCATCACGAAAAAGGAGCTGGGCCGCGACCCCATCGCCCGCGCCGACAAATTTTTCACCGAGCACATCGGCATCCACAAGCTGCTCGTCGTGGACGACGATGACCGTTTGCACGGCCTCATCACGATGAGCGATGTGGAGCGCATCACGCAGGAGCGCAAGGCGCAGTTCAAGCCGGCGCGCGACGCGCATTTCCACCTGATCTGCGGCGCGGCGTTGAGCACGACGCGAAATGCGTTTGGCGAACTGGACCGCGAGCGGATTTTGAGCCACGTCGGCGCGCTGGTGGAACGCGGCGTGGATGTCGTGGCGGTTTCCACCGCGCACGGCCATAGCAAGGGCGTCGGCGACACCGTCAAGGTGCTGCGCGACGCGTTTCCGAAACTGCCCATCATCGCCGGCAACGTCACCAGCGCGGCGGGCGTGGAATATCTCGCCGATTGCGGCGCGAACGCCATCAAGGTCGGGCAGGGGCCGGGCTCGATTTGCACCACGCGCATCGTCGCGGGCGTGGGCATTCCTCAAATGACGGCGCTTTACGTCAGCTCGCGCGCGGCGGCCAGGAAAAAGGTCACGATCCTCGCCGACGGCGGCATCACGAAATCCGGCGATATCGTGAAGGCGTTGACGCTGTCGCAGGCGGTGATTTGCGGCGGCATTTTTGCCGGCTGCAACGAGGCGCCCGGCGACGTCGTGGAAATCAGCGGCAAACTTTACAAGCAATACCGCGGCATGGGCAGCCTGGCGGCGATGAAGGCCGGCTCGGCGGCGCGCTACGGCCACGAAAAAAATTCCACGCAGAAAGTCGCGCCCGAAGGCGTCGAGGCGCTGAAGGAGGCGTGCGGATCGGTGGATCGGGTGCTGGCGCAGCTCATTGGCGGCATCCAGAGCGGCATGGGCTATCTCGGCGCGGCGAATCTGGAACAGCTCCGGCAGAAGGCGCGTTACATCCGCGTCAGCCCCGCCGGCCAGCGTGAAGCCGCGCCGCACGATGTCGTGGAATTAAAGACGGGGAATTAAAACACAATCGGCTCGTTTAATTTGCCGCACTGGATGCAGCGCGAGCGGTCCACGTCCGGATCATCGGTATAAACGTAGCCGCACTTCTTGCAGCGGAAAATCCGGTCCTCGGAATGCGTCGGCCTGAACCGCCGGCGGCGCATTTCGGAATAAATCCCGATGCCGCACAGCGCGAAGAGCGCCAGCGCCACATAAATTTCAATGAGTGCTGAAATGCTCATGTCACAGCGCGGCGGGCGGATTGGTCGCGGGTGGCGCGACGGTGTGCCAGACAAAAACCATCCCGCCGTCGGTCAGGCCCGGCGCCGGCGCAAACCGCGCGGCGCGGGCAAGCGCGAGCGCGTTCGCGTCGGCGGCGTCATATTGGGCGGCGGCTTCCGCGCGACTGTCCGGCGGAAGCAAAACGGCTGAAACCACATCGCCCGCCGCGTTTACCAGCACCTGCACTTTGCTCGGCGCAATCACGTCCGGCCAGGGCCACGACGGCAGGTTTTCGCGGGTGAGCAATTTTCTCCGAGCCAAGCCGCCTTCAATTTGCAGCGTTGAGACATCGGCGAACACCGGCTGGAGCGGCAAAACCGGCTCGCTCAATTGGGGTTCCGGCTTGAAGCTGCCCGCTGGCATGGCAAACCGGTTTGTCTGCATGAACCGGCTGAACGCCGCGCCGAGATTTTCCGCATCCAACGGCAGCTCGCCCGGGGTTTCAGCCCGGCGGAACAGCGGCGGTGGCGCGACGGGCGTTTGCAGACGGGCGGCAGCGGTAAAGTCGTCGGCATGCGGCAACGCGAAGAGCGTCGGGTCGTTGAGCGCGAGCAGTTCATCGGAATTGTCCGCCAGCGCCAGCTTCGGAACATTAGCCACAATGCGCGGCGGCGCGAAATGGCGTTCGCCCAGCGCGAAAATAAATCCGACCTGCGCGGCAAAGACCAGCGCGATGAGCGTCAGCCAGCGCCGGCGTTGCCACCCGCCGGCGTCTGCCGGGGTCGGCGTGGCGAGGCCGGATGCGGTCGAATGTGCGGGCGCGCCGTTCATGGACGGGCGGAGGCGCCGGCCCCGGGCGGAAGGGTGGCCAGCTGCACGTTTTGGATGCCATTGGTGGCTGCCAGCATCGTCAGGTGGACAAGCTGCCCGTAGGACACGGACTTGTCGGCATGGATGACGAGTGTGAGCGGCTCGCGGGATTTTTTTTCGGCGGCGCCGAGGCGCGAGGACAATTCATTCTCGGTGACGATCTGGTTGGCAAAGTAAAACCGCCCGCCGGAATCCACGGCCACGGCCACGGTCGGTTTGCCGGTGCCAGGCAGGTCGCCGGCGGCGGGCGGCTGCAATTGCAGCGGCAGGCCGGGCACGGGCAACAGCGCGGCGATCAGCATGAAAATGACGAGCAGGAAAAAAACGGCCGCGAACGGCGCCATTTCAAACGGGCTGCGCAGAATTTTGGCGTTGCGCGGAAATTTCATGGGGACTTTGAATCGCCGTTTTCGGTGACGATGTTGACGATTTCACCGGCGGTGCATTCCATGTCGAGGACGATTTTGTTGATGCGGCTGACGAGATAATTGTAACCGGCGTGAACCGGTATGGCCACGGCGATGCCCGCCGCCGCACAGATCAGCGCCTCCCAGATGCCGCCGGAAAGCTCCCGGATGTTCGCGTAGGAATCCGAATGGCTGATCTGCCCGAAGATGTTGATGAAGCCCAGAATGGTTCCGAGCAGGCCGAGCAGCGGCGCGATTTGCGCGATGGTGGCGAGCAGGTTCAACCGCTCCTCGAGCTGCGGCACCTCGGTTAACCCGGCCTCCTCGATGGCCTCGCGGACGCGCTCGCGGCCCTTGTCGCGGTTCAGGATGGCGGTCTTGACGATGCGCGCGACCGGGCCGGGCGTGGCGTCGCAGATGGAAATGGCCTCGACGACGTTGTTGCGCTTGAGCACGTTGCGCACGCCGTTGAGGAATTCGGCGGAATTGATTTGCGAGCGGTGGCAGAAAAGCGCCCGCTCGACGAACACGACAAAGGCAGCCGCCCCGGCGATCAAAATCAGCCAGATCACCGGACCGCCCGCCTGAAGAAACGTTGGCATGTGATTTTTATAGGCTTTCGCGCGGGAAGTTCAAAGCGCAAAATCAGGATACCATCGGGTCGCCGCGGTTGTTTTCTTCCAAAAAACATCAATTTGTCTTGGCGTCCCCGGCGGGTTGGCGGTTAAACTCCGGCATGGAAAAACCAGACCAGCTCCGCGAATTGTTCCGAATGCAAAAGGCGCTCAACGAACGCATCGGCGTCCAGACCGACGGCATGAGTGAGGCCGACAAGACGAAATGGATTCTCAACTATTGCCGCGCCATGTCGCAGGAAATGGCCGAGCTGACCGACAGCGTGCCGTGGAAATGGTGGGCAAAATACCAGAAATTCGACGAGCAGAACGCGCGCGTCGAGGTGGTGGATCTGTTCCATTTTCTCATCAGCCTCGCGCAGGTGCTCGGCATGAGCGCGGACGACGTGTTCGCCGCCTACGTCAAAAAGAACGAGGTGAATTTCAAGCG
>CAZZPE010000069.1:0-9249 GCA_964655855.1 uncultured Bifidobacteriaceae bacterium | reverse complement strand
CTTCGTTGCTTTGTTGTTCAACCACCCCGCACTCCGCACTCGCCATTCCGCACTTAAACGGCTCTTTTCCGGTTTTCATTTTGGGTTGGACGATGGGGGCAAACGGATTTTACCACGGATGGCACGGATGAACACGGATTTTCAAGCCCGTAGGGCTGGCATATTTGTAGATTACGGTGACAAAACGAATCAAGCTCCGTCAGGAGCGACATCATCAGGAAATTTAAAACCGAATATGCCGCTCCTACGGAGCTTGAACCGATGCGAATGACAAACTACAAAGATGCCGCGCCTACGGCGCTGAAAATGCCGCCGGGGCAACGGGGCGCGGGGCGCACGCACGAGGCTGGGCGATGACGGAAATCTGTCTTGTCGCGCTGAAATCACATGAAAGCGGATGCCGGCGGACGGGAACTCTTTTGAACAACCAAGGAACCAAGCAACCAAGACGGCATAACTTTGTTGCTTCGTTGCTTTGTTGTTCAACCACCCCGCACTCCGCAATCCGAATTTTGCACTTGAACGGCTCTTTTCCTGTATTCAGTTTGGATTGGACGATTGGGGCAATTGGCGGTTGAATTCCCGTATGCAACCACTGCCAATTATGATTCCAAAAGACACATCTGAATTCATACAGCGTTGGAAACATAAACGGCGATTTTATCCACTTGACCGTCTGGACCATTATTTTGACCGGTTTTTTACTTCGTTTGTTTTATACAATTTCCTTTACAACGAAATTTCCTCCAGACTCCAACCGAATTGGAATGGCGATGAGAAAAAGGCCACTAAAGCGGCAAAGAAACTCCTCGGCGCTGAAACCATCTTTAACGACCGGCTGATCCGACAGAACGGTGACAAGATTTGCCACCTCGTTAAAACTAAAACTTTCTATATCCGAGATAAAGTCTGGGATGAGCAGAAAATAAAAAAGCTAACTTCAACTGATCCAGAGCAGTGGGTCAAAGGGTTATTGGAAATCGTTTATGGAATTAGATGTAACACATTCCATGGACAGAAGTCATTTGAAGAAAGCCAAAAATCTATACTTGGACCGTGTATCGCTATAACCGAGCGACTCAACGACATGTTGATCGAAAAAATGTCAGCCAAATGACTTCAGCTTGCCAGCCGACCGAAATCAACTAATCTGCTGATATGAAAGCGAAGCAGTTGATTTGGACGTTTCTGCTGGCAGCGTTTACGGCGGTAAGACTGCCAGCGCAGACAGTGCAGACGCTCTTCTCATTCAACTCAACAAATGGAGCGGCACCAGAAGCAGCGTTGACATTGGGCAATGACGGCAATTTCTACGGCACGACTGAATTGGGCGGCAACATCAATCTCAACAACGGTTTCGGTGATGGGACGGTGTTCAAAGTAACGACCAATGGCGCGTTGACCACGTTGGTTTCTTTCAATAACAGCAACAGCGGGGTGTATCCGAATGGACTGACACTGGGCAATGATGGCAATTTCTACGGCACGACTAGCAGTGGCAGTGAGGCAGTGTTCAACGTGACGACCAATGGCGTGTTGACCACGCTGTTTAATTTCAACTTCAACACTGGGATTAACCCGGCTGCCGCGTTGACATTAGGGCCTGACGGCAATTTCTACGGCACGACACTAGAAGGCGGCCCTGACAATCTTAATGATGGGACTGTGTTCAAAGTGACGACGAATGGGACATTTACCATGCTGGCTTATTTCTACGGTAGCAACGGAAAGAGTCCGGCTGCCGCGCTGACGCTGGGCAATGACGGCAAATTCTACGGCACGACTAGCGGCGGCGGTAGCAGCGGTTGTGGGACGGTGTTCAAAGTGACGACCAATGGCACGTTGAACTGGTGGGTTTCTTTCAACGGAACCAACGGAAAGGATCCGGTTGCCGCGCTGACGCTGGGCAATGACGGCAATTTCTACGGCACGACTAGCGGCGGCGGCAGCTACGGCTATGGGACAGTGTTCAAAGTGGCAATCAACGGCACGTTGACCACGCTGGTTTCTTTCTCCTACACCAATGGAGCGTATCCGTATGCCGCGCTGACGCTGGGCACTGATGGCAAATTCTACGGCACGACTAGCGAAGGTGGTAGCAGCGGTGATGGGACGATCTTCAAAGTGACAACCAACGGCACGTTGACCACGCTGGTTTCATTCAACGGAACCAATGGAGCGATACCGTATGCCGGACTGACGCTGGGCAATGACGGCAATTTCTACGGCACGACTAGCGGCGGCGGCAGCATCGGTTATGGGACGGTGTTCCGTTTATTGCTTCCGCCAGTTATTGCTGCGCCAATGGTGCTTGCCAACGGCCAATTCCAATTCAGTTTCGACACAGTAACCCGCGTGAATTACGCGGTGGAATATTCGACGAATCTAACGCAGTGGCTTCCATTTGTGACTTTGGGCGGAACAGGCGGGACATTGACTTTGATTGATCCCAACGCATCTAGCAGTCAGCAGCGCTTTTATCGCATCGTCCTGTCGCCACAATGAAAAGGCCGCACCGGCACGGTGTTTTCATCACGGACGATGGTTATTTGATTTCAAATTATCATGTGGTCAAGGATGCGACGAAGGTTCGTTTGCTCACGGGCGCAGGTTTGATTGACGCCAAGGTGGTTCAGGTGGATGCGGCGCCTCTGTCTCGTAGCAGCCGACGTGAGGAGGCTCATTATTCCAACCGGAGAAGTTTGAGCCTCCTCACGTCGGCTGCTACGGTGGAAAGCGGCGGTGCTGGTGCTGGTTTACTGAATAAATAAAGGGGCCATTCGGGTCAGTCCCGATTATTTACACGGCTTGCGGGTGGGGTAAAAACAGTATTCGATTTACACCTTCGCCCATTTGCCGGTCTTGGACGATTCTTCCACCGCCGTGAGCACGCGCTGGTTTTTCAAACCGTCCTCGAACGTCGGCTGCACCGGCTTGCCCTCGACGCAGGCGTTCACGAAATCCGCGATGGCGTGGATGAACGTGTGCTCGTAGCCGATGCCGTGGCCCGGCGGCCACCAGTTGCCGACGTAAGGCTGCACGGCGCCGCGCTCGGTCACCAGAATGTCCCGGAAGCCGCGCCGGTCCGGCGGGTCGTCGCCGTTGTAAAATTTAATCTTGTTCATGTCCTCGAAATCGAAATACAGCGAGCCTTTGCCGCCGTTGATCTCGACTTCGATGTGGTTTTTGCGGCCCAGCGCGTAGCGCGTCGCCTCCAGGTTCGCCAGCGTGCCGTCTCCCATCCAGCCGAGAAACGCCGCCGAGTCCGGCGCGGTAACCTTGCCCATTTTCTTCGGTCCTTTCGCCGGCGAATCCGGCAGCGGCCGTTCGGGAATGAACGTGTTGACCAGGCCGCAGACATCCGTGAACTCGCCGACGAGATAACGCCCCAGATCAATGAGGTGCGAATTGATGTCGCTGTGGACGCCGCTGCCGCTGGTCTCCTTTTGCAGCCGCCAGTCGAGCGGAAAATCCGGGTCGGCCAGCCGGTCCTGCGCGTAGCGCGCGTGGAAATGATAAATCCGCCCCAGCGCGCCCTCGTCAATCATCCGCTTGGCGAGCGCAATGGCCGGGATGCGCCGGTAATTGTGGCAGACCATGTGGACGACCTTTGCCTTTTGCGCGGCGGCGAGCATCTGCTCGCATTGCTTGAGATTCAGGCCGAGCGGCTTTTCGCAGAGGACGTGCTTGCCGTTTTTCACCGCCTCAATCGCCATTTCCGCGTGGCAAAAGGTCGGCGTCACGATGTCCACGACATCAATCAGCGGCGACTCGACGATTTCGCGCCAGTCGGTTGCGGCGTGCTGCCAGCCGAGCTGGGCGCGCGCGGCCTGCACCGCGGCGGCATCGCGTCCGCAAATCGTGTGCAGCTCGACGTTGGCCTTGAGTTTGAAGAAGCGGGGCGCCTGCCGCCAGGCATTCGAGTGCGCCCGACCCATGAAACGGTGACCGATCATCCCGACACGCAAGGTTTTTGCCATAAAACTTGGGGTTGAACTGGATACGCAGGCCTTTATAGTGAGCCGGGACAGCCAAGTCAACAGACAATCGTTTCGATCCAATATGCCATTTACCGCAGCAGAAATCGCGAAACAGCTTCAGGGCGAAGTCATCGGCGACGCCGGCGCAATGCTCAACGGCTTTGCGCCCGCCGACTCCGCCAACCCCGGCGACCTGACCTTCGCCGAGAACGAGGATTATTTCGCCCGTGCCGAGCAAAGCGCCGCCACCGCCATCATCGCCGACCAGCGGTTTTCATCGGCGAAAAAAATCCTGATCCGTGTGCCGAACGCGCGGATTGCATTTGCAAAAGTGCTCGCGCTGTTTTTCCCGGAACCGAAATTTGCCGGCGGAATTCATCCCACCGCCGTCATCGCCGCGTCGGCGCAAGTTGATCCGACCGCGCACGTCGGGCCGCATTGCACCGTCGGCGAGGGCGTGAAAATCGGCGCGCGCGCCGTTTTGCAGGCGGGCAATTTTGTCGGCGCAGATTCCAGGCTCGGCGAGGACGTGAATTTGTTTCCGAACGTGACGATTTATCCGCGCACGGAAATCGGCGCGCGCGTCCGCATCCATGCCGGCACGGTCATCGGCTCGGACGGATTCGGCTACGTGCTCGATGGCGGCGTCCACCGCAAGGTGCCGCAGATTGGCAATGTCGTCATCGGCGACGACGTGGAGATCGGCGCGAACGTGACGATTGATCGCGGCGCGCTCGGCTCGACCGTCATCGGCAGGGGCACGAAGATTGATAATCTCGTCCAGATTGCGCACAACGTGGAAATTGGCGAACACAGCATTCTGGTTGCGCAGGTGGGCATCGCGGGCAGCTCCAAGCTTGGCAAATACGTCGTGCTGGCCGGGCAGGTGGGCATCGCCGGGCATTTGAAAATTGGAAGCCAGGTCACCGTTGCCGCGCAATCCGGCGTGATGCACAACATTCCCGACGGCGAAAAATGGCTCGGCTCGCCCGCGCAGCCGGACAGGGACGCCAAGCGCCAGATCATCGCCATCCAGCATTTGCCTGAATTGTTCAAGCGCGTTGCGGAACTGGAAAAGAAGCCCGGCGGCAAATAACAGTTGCTCCCAACCGGGATATGTTTGTGAACTCGAAGCGCATGGCCACAGTTCCGGAATCAGCCGCACGCCGTCCGGCGACGATGACAAAAGCGTGCAATCACCCGAACCGGGAATGGCGTCTCGTCACCGGCTTTGCAGGGTCGCGCTGGCGGATTCCAGGCCGGGGGCCGTGGCTTTCAAGGTGATGCTGCCGGCACTCGTCGTCGTTTGCAGAATCGCCAGGCCGCGGCCTTGAAATGCGAGATGCGCATCGCTCTGGCAACTTTCGATATTGTTCAAGTCGCCGTTGCCGATGCCCAGAATCTTTGCCGGGCCGGTCAGTTCAAATTTCACCTCCGGCTCCGCATCCGGAACGCGCACGCCATTTTCATCCACAACCCGGAATTCGACGTGGCAGACATCCCTGCTGCCGGTGCGCAATTCCGTCACGTCGGGCAGCAGCTTGATCCGGCTGGGCGCGCCGGCGGTTTTCAGGGTGTAATCGCAAACGTCCCGCCCGTTCGCGCGGCCAACGGCCTTGAGCGTTCCCGGCTCGAAGGGAACCCGCCAGCTCAAAATGCCGTTGACGGCCTCTGAACTTTTTTTGGTTCCGATGATTTTGCCGTTCAGCGACAGCGCGACTTCCGGGCAGTTGGCGAAGCACAGCACGGTCTGGATCGAATTCGATGGACAGTTCCAGCTCTCCTCGCCCGCAAAATTGCGGCGCCGGCCCTCACCGGTGGAAACGCAAAGATAGACCATCGGCTTGTCGCTCCAGAGGCTTTGCCGGAACCAGCCGAGCGGCTTTTTGAAACCGCACAAGTCGAGCAGGCCGGAGCCGCTGGCGCGATTCGGCCATTCGCGCGCCTCGCCCAGATAATCAATTCCCGTCCAGAGAAACTGGCCGGAAATGAAATTGTTCGTCCGCACCGCGAGCCATGCCCCGTATTGATGGCCGTTTTCGCTGCCGTAAATGATCCGCTTCGGAAATTTTTGATGGTCGGCGGCGTAATTGGATTCCTGATAATTGTAGCCGACGGCGTCGAGCAGTTCCGGCAGGTTGACGGCGTCCGACATTTTGATGTTCGCCAGCGCCGCCGTCACGGGGCGCATGCGGTCCAGCGCATGCACGGCGGCAACCAGCGGCCGGGCGCAGTTCAGCAGGTTTTTGGCCGGCGGATATTCGGGATGATAATCTTCGCCCAGCGCCGGGTCTGAAAACGGATCATTGGCGTAGTCCACCTCGTTGCCGATGCTCCAGAGGACGATGCCCGGATGGTTGCGGTCGCGGCGGATCATGTCCTGAATGTCCGTGACCGACCATTGCGCGAACATTTCACCGTAACCGAAATGGGTGGGGACGCCGTTGTTCCGGCCGGTCACCCATTTGTTTTTGGCCGGCGTGAATTCATCAAACGCCTCGTCCATGACCACAAAGCCGAGCCGGTCGCAAAGGTCCAGCAGCTCCGGGTCGGGCGGATTGTGGCTGGTGCGGATGGCGTTGACGCCGATTTCCTTGAGCAGCCGCAAACGCCGTTCGAGAACCTGTTCCGGCACCGCCGCGCCGAGCGGGCCGGCGTCGTGATGGAGGCAGACCCCCTTGAGCTTGGTCGGAACGCCGTTCAGCAGAAATCCCCTGTCCGCGTCAAACGTCGCGGTGCGGATGCCGAACGGCGTCTCCGTTTCGTCCACGACGGCCCCGCCGGATTTGACGCGGCTTTTCAGCGTGTAAAGCGCCGGCGATTCCGGCGACCACAATTCCGGTTTCAAAATTTTCATTTCCTGCGCCAGCGTCTGGATTGAATTGCCCGCCGCCGATTTTGCAGTGGTCAGGCTCGCCACAATTTCGCCGCCGGGCGCGACGATGTCCGATTCCAGCGAGAAATTCCTTTTGCCGGCGTAATTGTTTTCAACCGTCGTTTCAACGCGGACAACCGCCGCATCGCTTTTGATTTTGGGCGTCGTCACACAAGTGCCCCAGTGCGCGATCCGCAATTTGTCCGTGAAGAGCAGCCGGACGTTCCGGTAAATGCCCGAGCCGGTGTAATACCGCGAATCGGCAAACCGGGAATGATCCACGCGCACCGCGATGAGGTTGTCGTCGGCGCCGAATTTGATGAACGGCGTCACGTCAAATTGGAAGCTGGAAAATCCATACGGCCGCGCGCCGGCGAACTGGCCGTTCACCCAGACTTCCGACCAGTCATACACGCCGTCGAATTCAATCGCGACCGACCGGTCCTTTTGATTTGAATCCACCTTGAAATATTTGCGATACCAGCCGATGCCGCCGGGCGCGTAGCCGTTGCCGCTGCCGTAGTCCGCGCCGAACGGCCCCTCGATGCTCCAATCGTGCGGCACATTCACCCGCCGCCAGACGCCGTCATCAAACGCCCGCATCATTGCCGACGGAAAATCGCCCCGGCTGAACAGCCAGTTCGCGTCGAAATCCTGCGTCACGCGCGCGTCCGCCGCCGTGGCGGGGACGGCCGCCGGCGCAGCCAGAGTTGTGAGCGCTGCCGCGGCGAAAACCGCCGCCCGTGAGAAAATGGAGCGAAGTGTCATGGATGGTTTGATTGGATTGGTTGGCGGCAATTCCGGCCGGTTTGCAACAACAGGAACTTGTGCGTTGGAGAAACATTGTGCGCGCACATATCAGGTTCGGGGCTGAATGAATCAAAATGGCGGCAGTCATGTCAATGACGAATGGCTTCGCGGTGTTTTCCAACACCGGTGCCAGGCCGTCGGTGGCGCCGGCCATCCGCCTCAAGGAGACTGCTGCAACGCGGCGACCGCCGCCTGCAACGCCGTGATGGCCGCGGCGCTGTCACCCGCTTCCAACGACAAGTCATTAAAATTCGACTGCCCGTCGGCAGCCGCCCCCTGCGCGGCGTCCGTCCGCAAGGACTTCAATGCCTCAACGCCTGAACCAGATTGCCCAACTGGCTCTGGATGTCCTCCACCTCCACCTTTTGCGGCGGGTCGGAAATGTCATCACTCGAAAAAACAAAGCCATCCACGTTCCTCGGGCTGTTGGAGGCGATGGCCTGGTTCACGTCATCCAGCGAAGCCTTCTGGCTCACCAGCGTCTGCAGCGCCGCGATCTGCGCCTGCTGCGCGTCAATCAGCGCCTTGAGCGCGTTGTATTGATCGCGATAAGGCGCGGCGTCGAGTTCCGAATGGTCTGCGGGAAAATTGGGGTCAAATGCCATGATAAATGCGAAGTTGAGGGTCGGGAGCTGGGGAATCCCTGTCTGCCATCTCCCAACTCCCGTCCACGGTTTGCTTCAGCCCGCGAAGGTGATGCTGGCCACGTCGCTGTCCTCGCCCACTTCCTCGTCGTGCAGCACCCCGCGCACCATGTATTCGCGCGCCTCCGGCACGCCCGCCTGCGCCAGCGGCGTCGTGTCCAGATACGGCGGCTCCGTGTCCATGCCGATCTTCCTCCACGTTGCGGCGCCGCGCAGCCTCATGTAAATGTTCACCCCCTCCAGCCCCTTCTTCACGAACCCCACGCGCACCCCGCCCGGCGCCGGCGAGAGCTTGATGGCGACCTTGTTGGTTTGCGGCTGGATCACCTGCTCCGCGCCGCGCAATTGCAGCACCGCCTCGCTGCCGGAGGCCGCATAACCCGCCAGCGTCTTCCAGTTCTTCACCTTCGCGCGGATTTGCGCCACCGACGCGGCCTCCGTGTTGCCCTCAATCTGCCGCGCGCTGTCCACCGCGCCCTGCGCCGTGTTCGTCGCGTCGTATTTGGCGATGATGCCGTCGGCCAGCGCCTTGACCGCCGTGGCATCCGCCGCCACACCGCCGAATTTGACCGCCTCGGCCACCACATTCGCGCTCAAGTTTTTATACCACAGGTAACGGTCGCTTCGTTTGTTGGGGATATAGTCCATTGCTTTTCCTTTCTTGATGTGAACCGGAGGTGTGGGTGCAGACAGAACCACCGTCGGTGCCTGGTCGAGGAATTGCCCCTCATCCATTCGCCAGCCTTCATTCATCCGAATGACATTTACAGGCATGCGCTTGGCCTCTCTTTTTTTGGGTTCAATTGCGTTTTTACAAATTCCACCCCGCCTTGCAAGTTAAAGTTATTAACAACCCCGCCCCGGTCAGATGCCGCCAGCCCACAGCTTGGCCCCGCCAGCCCCGGGAAAAATTCCGCCAACCCACGGATTCACGCCGCCA
>CAZZPE010000068.1:0-9647 GCA_964655855.1 uncultured Bifidobacteriaceae bacterium | reverse complement strand
GATATTTGGTTTGATACTTGTAATAAACCACCAGCGGATGGCGGCTGTTTTCGTAGGTGAGCACCGGCTGGTTCCAAGCTTCGCGCGTGTCGGTGCAGACGGATTTGGCGTTGTCCTCGACGATGAACCGGATCGGCAGCTGATGGTTGGTTGAATACTTGAGGCATTCGTAAAAGGCGCCGGTTTCCGAGGTCATGTCGCCCACAAAACAATGCACCCGCGCCTTTTCGCCGCGGCGTTTGATGCCCATCGCGGTGCCGACGGCGATGGAAAGAACCCCGGTAACAATGGCTGACGAGACGATCCGGTATTTCGGAAAGCAGAGCGAAATCGAACGGCCGGCGAGAATTTCCGCCTTCACTTCCTCGCGCGGAACGCCCTTGAGCAGGCATTGATAATGGCTGCGCCAGGAGCAAAAAACCCAGTCTTCCGGCTTCACCTCGCGGAAAATTTCGATCATCTGCGCCTCGTTGCCGTAATACAGATGGACCGGCGCGCGGATTTTCCCGGCATTGAACACGTCCGCGATTTCGGCTTCAAAGGCGATCAAATCTTCAGGCGTCATGTCCTGTCAGACTGCCGGAAAGAGCGCGTGGCGTCAAGTTTTGGCGCGGCAAAACCGGGTTGTCCGACGTGGGAAAATCAGGCGGAAGCGCCGGGCGAGCCGGGGGTCAGCTCGCTGAACGCCTCAATGTGCCGTTTGCTGCGGGCCTTGTCGTGCTTGGCAAAATCCTCCTCCATGTCGAAGAAAATGATCTGGCTGCCGGAAAATTCAAATTCAAACGGCACTTCTATCAGCCGGTCGAGCTGTTTGCGGACCTTGGCCTGCTTTTCCGGCGGAACAAACAGCAGGAGAAAGCCGCCGCCGCCCGCGCCCAGAAGTTTTCCGCCGAGCGCGCCGGCCTTGCGCGCCGCGTCATACAACGCATCCACGCGCGCGTTGGAAACCTTTTCGCTCAATCCGCGTTTGGCCAGCCAGGCTTGGTGCAGCAGCTCGCCGAACGCCGCCAAATCCCGGCCGCTTTCCAGGATCGCGCAGCTCTGGTCAACGTATTCCCGCATCTGGTTCAACAGCGCCGCCCGGTCGCCCATCACCGCGACGTAGCTTGAGGCCACGTCCGACGCCGTGCGTTTGATGCCAGTGTAAAACAGCATCAAATGGGAATTCAGGGCCTTCAGCCGTTCCTGCGGCAGGGTCATCGGCTGCACGGAAAATCCGCCGGCTGGGAGAAAATTGATCCGGTTCAAGCCGCCGTAAGCCGCGCACACCTGGTCCTGAGAACCGACCGTTTCCTTCAAGACCTCTTGTTCGAGATGGATGCTCTCCTCGGCGAGCCGCTTTTTGCCGACGGGCCGCCCCTGAAGCGCGTGGAGCGCGTGCAGCAGGCCGACCGTGAACGACGAACTCGATCCCATGCCGCTGCGCCCCGGCAAATCACCGTCGTGATGAATCTCCACGCCGCGCGCCATTTTCAGAAAGCGCAGCGCCTCGCGCGCCGACGGATGCTGGATTTCGTCGAGCCGCTGGCAGTCCTCGATTTTGGAATACACCACGCGGATGCGGTGCTCGAAAAACGGCGGCAAGTAACGGCAGGTGAGGTAGCAATACTTGTTGATGGTCGCCGCCAGCACCGCGCCGCCGTGCTCGCGATACCAGACCGGATAATCCGTCCCGCCGCCAAAAAATGAAATCCGAAAGGGTGTCCGGCTGATAATCATGATTCAAAAAATTGCGCATTCCGCCGGATGAACTCCTCCGCCAGCGGCAACGACTCGGGAGTTCCTATATCCAAAAATGGCGCGTCCGTCACGCAAACTTTCAGCCGGACTTTTTCCGCAATCAGTGCCGGGAAGACCTCCGTTTCGAAACTCAACGGCGTTTTGTCCGGGAAGGAATCAAGGGCGGAGTCGCGGAACAAATAAACCCCGGCGTTGATGGCACCCGCGCCCGGCTTCTTTTCCTTGAAGCCAGCCAGATCGCCCGCCGCGTTTTGCTGGATGGTTCCAAACCGCGCGGCGTCGGCGACGCGAACACCGAGAATCGCGCCGGCCCAATCCGGATCGTCCAGCGATTGAAACATTTGCACCAGCGGCGCCGGCGCGAGCGAGTCGCCGTTCAGCACCAGAAATGCCTCGGATTTTTCCGCGCCGCGAATCGCGTTCAAAAATCCGCCGGCGGTTCCCAGCGGGCTGGTTTCGGAAACGCAACCGACTTTGACCCCGGCAACCGGCTGCGACTGGAAATGCCGGGCAACCGTCTCCGCCAGGTGTCCGGTGGACAAAATGACGTTGCGGATTTTTTGCGCGGCCAGATAACGCACGACCCATTCGAGAAACGGCCTGCCATTCACCGGCGCCATCGGCTTGGGCAAATCCGGCAGCAGATGCCGGATGCGCGTGCCGAAGCCGCCGGCGAGGACGACGGCTGTGATTTTTTCAGAAAAATTCTTCACCGAAATAATCCACGAATTGCGCGAATTGACGCGAATTCAAAAACAATTTCACGAAAATTCGCGAAATTCGCGGATGAGGTATTCATTCACACGTTCGAGTAAATCGTGTTCCGCAAAATGGTGAAGCCCTTGATCAGCTCCGTGATGCCGCGGTCCAGTCCCCATTCCGGCTTGAAACCGGTTGCCGCGAGCCGCGCGTTGCTGACGATGTAATCGCGCTTGTCCGGGTCCTCGCCAATCGGCGCCTCGACAAAGACAAACTTCGGCAGGTGCTTCTGAATGACGGCGCAGAGTTCGAGCTTCGAAAGGTTCGCGTCGTCGAGTCCGACATTGTAGGGCTTGCCCTTCATTTTCTCGAAGTTGGCCATGCCGTGCAAAAACGCGCGCGCCACGTCGCGGATGTGGACGTAATTGCGCTTGAAATGGCCCTCGAAAATCAGCACTGCGCGGTCATGGACGGCGCGATAAACGAAATCATTCACGAGCAGATCCATTCTCATGCGCGGCGCGCAGCCAAACACGGTGGCCAGGCGGAAGCTGATGCTGTTTTCGCGCGACAGCACGGCTTCCTCGGCCTTGACCTTGGTGACGCCGTAGCTCGAAATCGGGCGCAACGGCGTTTCCTCGGTGCAGAATTTTCCCTTTTCACCGACACCGTAGCCGCTGTTGGTGACGGGCATGATGACCCACTGCTGTTTGCCGGCGAGGCGGCAGAGCATTTCGACCGCCTCCTGGTTTGTGGTTTTGGTGGCGATGGCGTCAGTATTGCAGAGCGGCACGCCGACGAGCGCGGCGAGCGGGATAATCAAATCCGCTTTTGCAACGAGCGGCCTGACGGCGGATTCCTCGCGGCAATCGCCACGGAGGACGCGGAATTTCTCGAACTGGCAGCAGTCGAGCAGGCTGTTCTGGTTGAAGTAAAAATTGTCGAGCACGGTGACTTCGTGGCCCTGCGCGAGAAGCGTGGGTGTGAGGATCGAGCCGAGATAACCGGCGCCGCCGGTGATGAGTATTTTCATGCGATTTTAATTGTCTGCGGGAGTTTGAGGTTTGCGGGTCAGATAAAACAGGAATCCGGACAGGATGATTGCGAGGGCCATGGCCGACAGGGTCACGTAAAGTGGCTTGACCGGCAGGCTGAACCGGAATTCGACGTTGTGTTCGCCCTGCGGCAGGTAGACGCCGCGCATGATGAAGTTGGCGCGGAGCAGCGGCGCGGGCTTGCCGTCCACGGTCACGCGCCAGTGCGGGTCGAACATGTCGTTCAGCAGCAGCACGGTCGGCGTGGCGGCCCGGGTGTGAAACTTGATGTCCGTGGGCGCGTAGCTGGTGAACTCGACGGTGCCGGGATTTTCATTGGTGGCCGCGGCCGGAGGATTGGGCGCCGCCGGCGACTCGGCGAGCAGCACGGTTTGCCACGGGTCGAACGCGGGCGATGCCAGCTCGTTCAACGTGAGAAAATCGTTCGTGCCGACCCGTTGCAGGAATTCCCATCCGTCCGCGCCCAGGTTGGTCGCCGTCAATCCGGCCACGGCGGCCTTGTCGTTCATGGCCAACCACCAATTTGTATAAAGTTTGGCCCGCGGCAGCGCGCCGGTGAATTCAAAAAGGGCGTAATCTCCGCTGTCGCTTGGAACGGCAGTCAGTTCTTCGAGGTGTGTTGCCTGTTCAATGCCCGGCTTGGGCGCGATGGTGAAACGCTGGACGATGCGGAAACGTTTTTGCGCCGGGTCGAAGTCCTGGTTCAGCGGATTGAGAAAACCGGCGGGCCCGAGCAGATACCGGGTGTTGGTCAGTTGCCAGTGGCGGGCAATGACATCCACCGGAGACATGGCCATTTCGTAGGCTTCCAAATCCGACGCCACGCGCGGCCGCATCACAAGGTCGAGCGACTGGATGTTGTAATACGGGAAAAGCTGCTGCACCCATTCAATGCCATAAATCCCGGTGTTTCCATCGAACAGGGCGAACTGGTCCGGCACGCGAAACGGCAGTTGGGCGACGCGATGTTCGTAGGGCTTGTCGCGAAGGATGTCCACGATGGGATTGCTGGCGTATTTTTGCGGATAATCCCAGTGGGTGATCCATGGCAGATTCGCGCGCCCCAGATCCACAAGCAGCACCGCACCGAGCAGAATGCCGCCGAGCCGCGCGCGCCTGCCGGAAAAAATCCCGGCGATGACGAGAATGACAGCGCCAATCGCCAGCGCGAAAAACAACAAGAACCAGCCGGCCTGGCTGATGCTGAACGCGGCAATTTCGTTCGGATCGCCGGGGGCTTCGACGGTCTGCAGGTAGCTGACCAGCGCCGGTTTTTGCCAGGCATAAACCAGCCACGCCACGACGCAGCCGGCAAATGCAATGACACAGCCCCAAGTCCATTTCCGGTCGAAACCGCAGGCGTTATTCCACCAGCTCTGGAATTGCGAGACGGAGGATTTTATGTTTGCGGCGGAAGCCTCCAGATAACGGCGGCTCAATCCCTGAATGCCGTAGGCGAACAATATCACGACGGCCCACGAGAAAATGAGAATGAACTTGGTTGGATTCCGGATCAGGGAGGCGCCGGGCAGCTCATAAAGAAACCGGAATGGATAGCCGCCAAACAATCCAAATCGTCCAAATGACAGCGGCAGGGCAACAACCACCAACGCGAACCAGAACCAGATCATCCGCCGCTGGTTGTCGCCGAAGACGGAATTTTTGCGGCGCAGCGACTGGGCCACGGCCCAGGCCGCCAGCAGCGCGACCAAAATGCCCACGTAACCGCCGCCACCGGTTTGACGTATGAAATCATGAGGCGGCATCGGGCCTTTGGCGCCGTCCTTGAAATATTGGTCCAGCCGCGGGTCGCGCCCGATCGCGCCCCAGTATTGTCCGCCACGAAACGCGTCCTGAAACACCCCCATGTTGTTTGGCGTGTCCATCTTGTAGCCGAACAATCCGGGCACGAACAGGCCGAGCGTTTCGATTTTCGGCTGACTCCATTGCGTGCAAAAGTTCCATTGCCTTGCCTTGGATTCCGCGTCCTGCCCGGTTCCGGCGATGCCGCTGATTGAAGTGCCGAAAAGTGACACGACGGTTTGCGCCGCAATGAAACCGGCGAACACGGCGATGACCGCCACGCGGCCAACGCTGCGCGCCAGTTTCGCCGCAACCGGGCCGGATTCTTCCACCATGGTTTTGAACAGCACGAACGCCGCGATGAAAACGCTGAAGATCGCGCCGATATCCGCGCCGTGCATGACGTTGACGCCGACCGCCAGCCCGGCCAGCGCCCAGCGGATCCAGCGGGTCAGCGCCGGGGTTTCCGGCGTGTTGGACACGACCAGCGCCAGCGCGAAATAGGTGAAGCCCACGGCGATTTGCTGCGAGGCCACGCCCCAGCACGCGGTTGAAAAGAAGGCCGAGTTCAACGCCGCCGCCAGTCCGCCCAGCGCCGCCGCCAGCGGCGAGAATTTCAACTGCCGGAAGAAAGTCCAGGCACCGAGTCCCAGAACGAACAGCGCAAACGGGGCGAGGAATTTTGAATAGCCGACCGGCCCCGCCAGCCACCGGAAGAGCGTGCATAAATCCGGCGCGAACGAGCCGCCGCTGTTGCCGATGTCGTTCAAATCGCCCCAAATTCCCGTAAAGCCGGCGGGGAGCCGCGCCCAGGCGGTGTTTTGCTGGCCCAGCGGACCGTCGTTGGAGAAATGGACGTAGCCCGGCAGAAAACTTTTCCAGAACAGCACGGCCAAAATCACCGCAAGCAGTCCGGCGAAGAAAAGGCCGCGCGGTGTCGCTGTGGCGGCTGGCGTGGTTGTTGGTCTGGCGATTTTCATAAGCTGGCGTTTTGTCTCGAAAATGGAATGGAGATTGTCATTTGCGCCACGCCTGCTGTCAAGGCAACGAGTTCGCAGGAAAAACCTCGCCGACACCCGGCGCCTCCGGTAAATTTTCCGCATGAGTTCACAGGTTCTGGTCACCGGCGCGGCGGGTTTCATCGGTTCACACGTCTGCAAACACCTGCTCAAGCAGGGCCATCAGGTCGTTGGTCTGGATGATTTGAGCGGCGGCTTTCGCGATTATGTCCCGCCGGGCGTGAATTTTGTCGAAGGCTCGGTGACGGATGCCGCGCTCGTGAAGCAATTGTTCGCGGAAAATAAATTTGAACACGTTTTCCACCTTGCCGCCTACGCCGCCGAGGGCTTGAGCCATTTTATCAAGTGCTTCAATTACACGAACAACCTGCTCGGCAGCGTCAATCTCATCAACGCCTCGGTGAACCACGGCGTGAAATGTTTCGTGTTCACGTCGTCCATCGCGGTCTATGGCAGGAATCAACTGCCGATGACCGAGGACGCCGTGCCGCAGCCGGAAGACCCCTACGGCATCGCCAAATACGCGGTGGAGCTGGATTTGAAGGAAGCGCACGAAATGTTCGGGCTGAATCATGTCATTTTCCGGCCGCACAATGTCTACGGCGAATTTCAAAACATCGGCGACCGCTACCGCAACGTCATCGGCATTTTCATGAACCAGCTCATGCAGGGCCAGCCGATGACCATTTTCGGCGACGGCACGCAGACCCGCGCGTTCAGCTACATTGACGATGTGGCGCCGGTCATCGCCGCCAGCATCGGGCGACCGGAGGGCTACAACCAGATTTTCAACGTCGGCGCGGACAAGCCCTATTCCGTCAACGAACTCGCCACCGTCGTGGCCAAGGCGATGGGCGCGCAATCCCAAATCAAACACCTCGACGCCCGCAACGAGGTCGTCCACGCCTATTCCGCGCACGCGAAAGTTCAGAAATTTTTTGGCGACCTGATCAAAAATGTTCCGCTGGAGGATGGCGTGGCAAAAATGGCCGCGTGGGCGAAAAAAGCCGGCGCGCGGCAGGGCAAACCGTTTGAAAAGATTGAAATCCGCAAAAACCTTCCGCCATCGTGGGCTGCGCTTTCCAAAAGCTGACGCGAAGAACTGGAATTACCAATTCAGGCCGCCATGATCTGACGGTCTGCCGTGGGTTTCTTCCACAATGACAGCCTTGATGGCTTCCGCCGTTGGCGCGCGATTCCAAAATCCCGTTTTGTCCATTCTGCTGGCAGGCTTGGCGGCCAATTCCCCGGCACGCCGGGCGGCTCAAGGATTGGGTTTTTGTCCGGCCAGCTGGTTCATCTGGCGCAGGCGGTCAGCCAGGACCTTCATGACGTGGGTGGCAAAGAATGGGTTGAGCTGGATGAGATGCAGAAATCGGCGCTGGTCAATCTTCGCAAGGCGGGAAGGTTCGCGGGCAACGGCGGTGGCGCCGCGCGGTGACTGGTCAATGATGGCCATCTCGCCCAGAATGGCGCCGCGGGCGGAGTGCTCGACGACCCTGTCGCCAATCACAACATCCACCTCGCCCTCAAGCAGCACAAACATGGCGTCCCCGGGATCGCCCGCCTCGAAAAGCGTTTCGCCGGGCGCGAGGTTCAGCGTGTCAGTTTCATGGGAGAACAAATCCGCCGGATTCATGGGGCAAAGTTAGGCTGCGAACGAACGATGGCAAGTTACAATCTTGTGACAGACCGGCAACGGGGTCGCCACTCGACGCCAGACGGATAGTTGGTCAGAAAATCCCGAGACGCGCGCAAAAATCAGCGGTGTCCGCCGCCGCCATGAAAACCGCCGCCCCCGTGATAACCGCCACCGCCATGCCAGCCGCCGCCATAGTGGCCGCCCCAGCCAAAGGAGAGCGACACAGCCGGCCAACCGTAATCATAATAGCCGCCGTAATACGGATAACCGCCATAATACCAAGCGTCATACTGGTAAGTTTGCGTGTCGGGTATGACATAAACGGTCGAGGATGGCACGGCTTGAACATAACTCACCGCTGGCGCGGCGGCCGTGGGAATCTGGTTGTTGACCGCCGGTGTGCTGGCCGCCGTGGTGGCGGGTTCGGTGGAACCGGTCAGACGGCTGCGCTGATTCAGCATGGCGCTCAACACGGAATCGGACACGCCCTGTTGCTTGAGATAAACGATCTCCCCGGCGCTCAAGCTGTAGATGGTGCCGGAGTTCTGGATGTAACTGACGATGATGCAGTCGCTGACCTTGGCCTGCACAAGCTGCACGACCTGCGGCACGCCGTAGGAAAGCTGCGGCGCAGGCTGGACGGCGGCGGTAGAATCCTGCGCGGCGACATTTCCCGCCGCAACCGCAAGCGCAGTGATGGTGGCGATGGCCAAAAGCGAACTTTTCAAATTTCTTGTTTTCATAAATAAAAGCTAAAGATTTAACACCAGAACATCGCGCCGGTTGCGCGGCGTGTCAATCCAATCGCGGCGCGCCGGAGTTCAAGCTTCAGCCTGCCGGGCCGGGACCGCGGTTTAGGCGGGCGGATGCCGGAAACCCGGCTTTTCCCGGCGGCGAAACCGGCGCTCGCGTTTCTTTGCCTCGGCGGACAGCAATTCTTCCGCGCACCAGCCGCGCGCCTGGGCCAACTGCGCCAGCTCGAATAATTGCTCACCGAGACTCGCGCGCGAAATCCTCTTGCGCGGCGGTTTCGCATCGAGCAAATCCGCCTTGCGCGCCTTCTTGACGAGCTTCTCGGCGCGGAGCAGCGCGGGCAGGTGTTTCGGAATGCCGTCAAACGCGGAATGGCGTGCGTGTTTTGTCCCCTGTTTTTCGGCGCGCTTGATTTTCTCCCAGTTCGCCCAGACCTCGTCCACGTTTTTGACCCTGGTCTGGCCGAAGACGTGCGGGTGGCGGCGGACCAGTTTCTCCACAAGCACGCGGCAGACCTTCTCAAAGTCGAACGCGCCGCGCTCCCGCGCAAGCTGGCAGTGGAAAACCACCTGCAACAGCAAATCGCCCAACTCCTCGGCCATTTCGTGGTCGTCGCGCGACTCGATGGCGTCAATCAGTTCGTAGGCCTCCTCGATGGCGTGGCGGCGGATCGTCATGTGGTTTTGCTCGCGGTCCCACGGACAGCCCGTGGGCGAGCGCAGCCGCGCCATGACCTTCAACAAATCTTCAATGGCGGATTTTCTTTTCATAATTTTTGCCACAGAGACACAGAGGCACAGAGTTTTAATATGATTTTTCTCGGCGTCTCTGTGTCTCTGTGGCAACTCTACAAAATCACCAGATCATCCCGATGCACCAGCTCCTCCTTGGGCAGCTTGCGGGCGCGCACGGCGGCGGAATCGAACCGCGCGATGC
>CAZZPE010000067.1:0-10240 GCA_964655855.1 uncultured Bifidobacteriaceae bacterium | reverse complement strand
TTCACGATGCCGAGGATTTCGCCGTCGTAAATGTAAAGACCCGGCACGGCGTAATTGCTCCGGGCCAGCTTCGGCTTTTCCTCGATGGAAATCGCCCGGCCATGCTCGTCAAATTCCACCACGCCGTAGCGTTCCGGGTCGTTGACGTGATAACCGAAAATTGTTGCGCCAGACTTGAACTCAGCGAACGCCCGGCTGAACGTGTCGCCGCCGTAGAAAATGTTGTCGCCCAGAATCAGTGCCACGCCACCCTGGCCGATGAAGCTTTCCGCGATGAGGAACGCCTGCGCGATGCCCGCCGGTTTGGGCTGCTCGCGATATTCGATGGACACGCCGAACCGGGAGCCATCGCCGAGCAACTGCCGGAAGCGCGGCAAATCCTGCGGCGTGGAAATGAGGCAGATTTCGCGGATGCCGCCCTCGATGAGCGTCGTGAGCGGATAATACACCATCGGTTTGTCATAAACCGGCTGGAGCTGCTTGCTCGCGACGAGCGTGAGCGGATACAGCCGCGATCCGGCGCCGCCGGCGAGGATGATGCCTTTCATTTGCGCAAAGGCTAATGAGTCCGCCGGAAAATGGAAATGCGAAACTCAAACCGTCGCGCGTGGCAAATCAACGCGCGACCGTCACTGCGGATTTTCGGAAAGCCAGAAGCGGACGTTCGTGGCCTGCGGATTGTGCGGATCCAGCGCCAGCCATTTCAAATAATGCTGCCGCGCCTGCGCCGGGTCGCGCAACTGCTGTGAATAAAGATTGCCCAGCGCCAGTTGCGCCCGCGCCTCATCTGGATTGGACATCACGATTTTTTTCAGCTCGTTTACCGCGTCCGTCTCGTAGCCCGCCGTCTTGAGGGTCAGCGCAAAATTGTAACGCGCCTCCGTGGATTCCGGCTGGATGGCCAGCGCCATTTCGCAGGCCGCCAGCGAATGGCCGAAATCACGCAGCCGGCAGGCCAGCACGGCATAATTGTATTGCGCCTCAAACCACGCCGGATCCAGTTCCGCCGCCTTGCGATACGAATTCACGGCCTGCGCCAAATCCGGCTTTTGCTCGGATTGCTGCGCGTCGGCAAAGGCGCCGGCCGCCGCCTTCCGGTCACCCGCCTTCGGTTTGTGCGGCAAGAGATACGAATAGCGCGGAAACACCGGCGGCGCGGGCGGAGCCGCCTGCACCGGCGCTACCGAAACCGGAACCGGACTGACCGACAGCGGCGTCACTCCAAGCGGCGTCACTTTGGTATGAGTGAAATTTTCAGGCCCCGACGGGCGGGCGGGATTGGGCCGGTGTCCGCCGGCTGTTTCCACCGGTATTGCCGCCACGGACGGATTGGACGCCGCTACAATCACCGGCGCCGGCTGCACCGCCACCAATTCCGTCGGCGAAGCCGCGCGCGGTGCAACCGGCGTGGTCCTTCCGGCCTGCTGCGCCTTTGGCGACAAGGACGGACGGGCGGGCACGGCGGCGGTTACCGCCGGTTTTGCTCCAACCGCGTTTGACTTCAAGGGGACAACGGTTTCATTTTCAATTGTCTGCGGCGGCGTCCTCACCGCCGCGGCCATCGCCGTTTGTTCCAGTCCCTTGACCAGATCGTTCACGGCGTCCCAATCCGCCGGGCGGGGCGTGATCGTCAGATACGCGCGGTAATTTTTCAAGGCCTGCACGTCGTCGCGCAAATACTCCCGGTTCACCGTCGCCAGATTCAAATACGCCGGCGCGTAATCGGGATGAAACCGGACGGCGGCGGAGAAAAATTGCGCCGCGTCCTGCGGATGGCCGCCCGCGACGCGCGCCAGGCCGAAACCGTTCAGCGCCTCGGCGTTGTTCTGATTGAGCGAGAGCGCCGTGCTGAAACTTTTTTCCGCCGGCAGAAGTTCGTGCAGCGTGAGCTGCGCCGCGCCGAGCTTGAGCCAGCCTTCCGGCGCGTTGTTGCGCCGCAGCGTGTAGGTGGTGAATTCCGTCCGGGCCGCTTCGGGCTGGTTCTGCTCCAGCCGGAGGCAGCCGAGGTTATAATGCGCCTCCACCAGATCGCGGTCGAACTTCAGCGCGTTCTGATACGCCAGCACCGCGTCCGACGGCTGGCCGGCGTGCTGGAGCGCGACGCCGTAATAATTCCACGCCGCCGCGTTCGTGGCCAGCAGGGTCGTGGCGGTCTTCAACTGCGCCACCGCGCCGGCGTAATCGCCGCGTTCCAGGAGCTTTTTCCCGGCGAGCAGCGCGCGCGGTCCCGGCGGCGCGCAGCCGGTGATAAAAACGGCAAGCGCCAGAAAAAGCATTGCGCACTGCGACACCCGATTTTTTGTGGCCAGCATGGGCGATGGTGTTATCATCCACGGCTTGAAGTGTCAAGAAACGCACAAGCTGAAAATGCGGAATGTGGAATGAAAAAGATCGAAATAAAATTGAAACGTGTGGCCGCCGCGCAGGTCATTTCTGCGCTCTTCATCCTGCATTTGTCCATTGCCCCGCTTTCGGCGCGGGCCGCCGACCTGTTTTCGCCCCGCTCCACCAACGCTCCCACGCGCGTCGTCATCGTCGAAAATCCGGATGCCGTTACCGATTTCCAGCCGGACCCCGCCATCGTCCAAGACATGGTCAGCCGCGGCCTCACGAATCTCACCGGCAAGGCAACCCTCGCCGGGGCATGGCGGAGCCTCGTCTCCACCCAGGACATTGTCGGCATCAAGGTTTGTGCCGAACCCGGCGAAATCAGCGGCACACGACCGGCGGTGGTGGCGGCGGTGATTCGCGGACTGCTCGATGCGGGCGTGCCGGCGGATCATGTCATCATCTGGGACAAGCACGCGGATGATTTGCGCTCCGCGGGATTCATCCGGCTCGCCGCGCAATTCGGCGTGACAGCGGCGGGCGCGGCGGACACCGGCTACGACCCGACCAATTATTACAATCCCGAAACCGCCACCATCGGCGCGCTGGTCTGGGGCGATTTTGAATTCGGCAAGACCAACGAAGGCGTCGGGCGGAAATCGTTCGTCACCAAAATCGTCAGCCGGCGGATCACCAGGATCATCAGCATCGCGCCATTGCTCAACGACAACGACGCCGGCGTTTGCGGCCACCTTTACAGCCTGGCGCTGGCCAGCGTGGATAACACCGCCCGCTTCGAGGGCGACACGGGCCGGCTGGCCGTGGCCGTGCCGGAAATCTACGCCTTGCCCTCGCTCGGCGACCGCGTCGCGCTGAACATCACCGATGCGCTCATCGGCCAGTATGAGGGCGGCGAGCGCGGCTTGCTGCATTACTCGACCGTGCCGGACCAGCTATGGTTCAGCCGCGACCCTGTGGCGCTCGACACGATGGCCGTCCGTGAACTGGAACGCGAACGTCTTGCCGCGGACGCGCCGGAGTTCACACCGCATCTGGAGATTTACACCAATGCCGTCCTGCTCCAGATCGGCGTCAGCGACCCGGCGAAGATTCAGGTGGAAAAAATCAAATAACGGGGACCGCCTTGCGGCAATGGCGAAGATTCCATGACACCTTATTACCTGCTGGCTAACAAGATTAGATGAGAAGGCACACGCCCGCCGCGATGGTTTCCGGCGGCGTCATTCGGAAGGTTTTCGGTCCGCAAGCACCTCCTGCTCGGCGGCGATGATGCATTCGCGCATCGCCGCGGCGTCCGGCGCGGCGCGGAGTCGTGAAAGCAGTTCCGTCTTGAGCGCCATCATGCAAAGCCGGGACAGCGTGTGCAGATGAATCCGGTCGTCCTGGCAGCACAGCAGAAAAATCAAATCCGTCGGCTCTCCGTCCGGCGCGCCGAAATGAATTTCCTGGACGGGCCGGCCCACAACGATGAACGACGATTCAAAAAGGTAGGGCTGGTGAAAGCGCGGATGCGGTATGGCCAGTCCGCCGGGCAGGCCGGTTGAACACAGCCCCTCTCGCGCCTCAAGGCTCTCCAGCAATTCCTTTGGATCGGCGAGCTGGCCGGTCTTTTCCGCCAGCGCCACCAAGTCGCGCAACACCGAGCTTTTCGTTTTTGAGGTCATCGCGGAGTTGATCGCGCCCCGGTCGAGCATTTCCGGCAGGATGGCTTCATGCGGCAGAAACTCCCGCGTCCCGCGCGTGGATTTCTGGTGATACTCCTCCAGCCGCTGCTCCGGCAGGCCCAGAATGCGCTGGGAAGCCCAAGCGTCTATGTCGCGTTTGCAGAAGACAATTCGGTCGCCGCGCTTTTCAAACGGAATCTCGCGGTCCTTGACCCGCTGCTCGACATCGGCGCTGGTCAGGTTCAAATAACTGGCGGCTTCTTCAAGGTTGAATAAACGATATGGCATAAATCACCCGCGTCTGCAGAATTGCGATCTTCATCGCATTCAAACGGAGGATACACCATTTGCCAGACCAATGGCCATCCCAACTTGGACAGGCGGCAGCGTTGAAAACATGGCCGCAGGCCCGGGCGGGCATTCCGTTCTTGAAATTCGTCCCGCCGGGCGTAAATTCCCCCCGCCAATAAATATGAATTATAAAATTTCTCAACGCGCCGCATCGCTGTCACCGTCGCTCACGCTCGCCATTGACGCCAAGGCCAAGGCCATGAAGGCCGCGGGCCAGGACGTCGTCGGGTTCGGGGCCGGCGAGCCGGATTTCGACACGCCGCAGCACATCAAGGACGCCGCCGCCAAGGCGCTCGCCGCCGGGTTCACCAAATACACGCCCAGCAGCGGCATCCCGGAATTGCGCCAGGCCATCGCCGACAAGTTCCAGCGCGAGAACGGCCTTACTTACAAGCCGTCGCAAATCATCGTCTCCTGCGGCGGCAAGCATTCCTGCTTCAACGTCATCCTCGCCACCTGCGAACCGGGCGACGAGGTTTTGATTCCCGCGCCGTATTGGTTGAGCTATCCGGAAATGGTCAAGCTCGCTGGCGCCAAACCGGTGATCCTGCCGACGACCGACAAAACCGAATTCAAGGTCACGCCGGCCCAGCTCCGCGCCGCCATCACGCCGAACACGCGGCTGTTCGTCCTCAATTCCCCCAGCAACCCGACCGGCTCGGTCTACACGCCCGAAGAAGTCCGGGCGCTGGGCGACATTTGCGTCAAAAAGAACATCCTCATCATGAGCGATGAGATTTACGAGCATTTGCTTTACGACGGCGCGGTTCACAAGAGCGTCGCCAGCTTCTCGCCGGCGCACCAGGAACACACCATCATCGTTCACGGCCTGGCGAAGGCGTATTCCATGACCGGCTGGCGGCTGGGATTTCTCGCCGCGCCGGAGCCGATTGCCAAGGCGATTGACGCCGTGCAAAGCCACAGCACGAGCAATCCAACCAGCTTCGCGCAAAAAGGCGGCGTGGCCGCGCTCACCGGCCCGCAGGATCATTTGCCCGTCTGGCTGGCCGAATACGACCGCCGCCGCCGCTATGCCCATGCGAAATTGATCTCCATGCCCGGCATCACCTGCGTGAACGCCAGGGGCGCGTTCTATTTATTCCCGAACATTTCAAAGACCGGCCTCAAGTCCGCCGATTTCTGCGCCCGGCTGCTCGAAGCGGAAAAGGTCGCCGCCGTTCCCGGCATCGCCTTCGGCGCGGATGATTACATCCGGTTGAGCTATGCCACCAGCATGGCCAACATCGAGAAGGGCCTGAACCGGATTGACAAGTTCTGCCGGACGCTCGTGAAATAAGCATCATGCTCAATTACGGCATTGGCGACAAAGTGGTTTGCGTGGATGACAAATTCCCGCCGGACATCGGAAAGCTTTACGATGCGCTCCCGGTCAAGGATTCCACCTACGTCGTGCGCGACATCCGGCTGGGCATCAACCTCACCTTGGAAGGCGACGTGTCCGTGCTGCTCATCGGACTCGTCAACCCCAAGGCGGATTCCAAGTCCGCGCTGGAACGCGGCTTTCGCGCGGACCGTTTCCGGCCGCTCCAGGAAATGCGCGAAACCCAATCGGCCTCCCATTCGGCTGAAGAAACGAAAAAACTGGCCCAACCGGTCGAAGCGGCGTGAAATGCTTCCAGGTCCCCGCCGGAGGGATTCAGGGTTGGGAATTGGCGACGGTCTTGTTCCAATAACGATGCCAGTCGTAATTGCGGAGGGCGGCGATCTTGGCGAATTCGACATGGCCGTCGTTCATGCCGATGTTGATGCCGCCCCTCGACGGAAGGGATTGCCAGGAGCCGTCGCTTTCCGAGTTAGGCGTGGCGGGTCTCCCGCCGTGCCGGATGATGGTGACGCGCCCGAATTCCGTGCCCATCAAGCCGCTGGATCCGGCATATAAATCCACCGAGGGCGGGTCGGTTTCCAACGGCCAGGCATCGCTCCAGGGGCCGTCCATCAGGACGGGCGTCTGGCCGGGGTTTTCAACGGCCAGTTCGTTGATAAAATAATTGGTCGTGTATTCAGGCTCGCCGTCGCTGGTGGCCCAGTCGGTCTGGCCGCCGGAAACATTTGCGGGAACGTCGGCATAAAACCAGCCGTTGTATAAATAGCTGCTGTTGATGGTGCGTCCGTTGAGACAGTTGCGGAGGTAGGAACGGTCGGCGGTGCCGAACAGGCCGAAGGAGCCTTCGTTCCCGCTGGTTCCGGGCGAGACGGGCTTGGTGGCGGTGGGGCAAAGAAGCAGGGAGAGCGGGTTGGTGAGGGACGTGGAGCGATAAATGTCCGGCACGAGCGCGCCGAGCCATTGGGAGTCGGGATAATTGGGATCGTCCCCTCGGGAAGGCACCATCCAGACCCCCTCATGGTCGTCGGCGAAAATGACATTGGCGGCGATGAGTTGTTTGAGGTTGGAAATGCACTCCGTCTGCTGCGCCTTGAGCTTCGCGCTCGACAAAACGGGCAGCAGCAGCGCCGCCAAGATGGCGATGATGGCGATGACGACCAGAAGTTCAATGAGGGTGAAGGCGGGACGTCTTTCAAAGCCGACATTGGAACTGATGGTTTTCATTCCGGTGGCTGGAGTCTGCGCCATTCGCGCGAATTTGTCCACCCTCGTCGCCGGCGTGCGGAGGATGCGCGCGGAAAATAAATTTTATTGCGGGAAGTCGTTCAGCCAACTTGACCGGGCGGCGGTTTTCGGTTTCACTTTCCCAACCATCCAAAACATCATGAACACAAAACTTCGTTTCCTGCTCGCAGTATTTTCAGCAATCGGCATGGCCGCCATGTCTCAAACCGCCGGCAAGCCGTCCCCGGCAACCCCGTGCATGGCGCAGCTCGACCGCTTCACCGCCCCGGACGTGCCGGCGATGGGTCCGGCGGAAACCGAGTCGCCGCTGGCCAAATGGGCGAACGCGCCCGCCCCCGCCGGTTTGCCCGGCAAGGGAATCGCGCAGCATCCGATGCTTTATGTCGGGGAGAATTACACGAAAATGTTCCTGGTCAACGACGGCAAGGTGCTTTGGACCTATCAGACCGGCAAGGGCTACGAATACGACGACGTGTGGATGCTTTCCAACGGCAACATCCTCTTCACGCGGATGCAATATCTCGCCGAAATCACGCCGGATAAAAAAGTCGTGTGGCGTTATGACTGCAACAACAGCTCCGGCACCAATCACACGGAAGTCCACACCTGCCAGCCCATCGGTTTGGACAAGGTGATGTTTGTCCTGAACGGACTGCCGCCACGGTTGATGGTCGTCAACACCAAGACCGGCGCGGTGGAGGTCAATCACGAGCTGCCCTACCCGCAATCCACGAATGCCGGAAGCATTCATGGCCAGTTCCGCCGGGCGCGCTACACAGCGCAGGACACTTACCTCGTTTCCTACCTGAGCCAGGGCAAGGTCGTGGAGTTCGACAAGGATTTCCAGCCAGTCTGGACCTATCCGATCAGATCGCCGTGGGCCGCCCTCCGGCTCAAGAACGGCAACACGCTGATCACCGACGAGCACGACAATCTGACGCGCGAGGTCAATCCCAAAAACGAGACGGTCTGGGAATTCAACAACGCCGACCTGCCGGAAGCGTGGCGTTTGGTTTCCGCACCGCAAACCTGCACCCGTCTGGCCAATGGCAACACGATTTTCTGCTCCCGCGGCGGCAGCGGCAAAGGCCCGCAACTCGTGGAAGTCGCCCCGGACAAGAAAGTCGTCTGGGTGCTGCAAGATTGGGCGACGCTCGGCGACGCCACCGCCGTTCAGATATTGGACGATCCGGGCATTCCCGAAATTCCAGGCGAATCGGAACACTGAATTGGAGCAACGAGCTTTTGGGCTTCGCCATCGCCTGCTTTTGCGGCAATGGCGGATCGTTCAGTGATTTGTTTTGTCAACGGACATTCTGACGCCTGATGAAATCTGCCGCTTGCCAATCGCGCGCGGGTTTTGTCTAATCCGTCCGTGCTAAACCAGCAAACGCTCAATCGTTCCGCCAGTTTTTCCGGCATCGGCCTCCACAGCGGCAACCGGGTCAACATGACGATTCTGCCCGCGCCCGCCAACTCCGGCGTGCGCTTCCGCCGCGTGGACCTCGAAGGCAAACCGGAAATCGAGGCGCGCGTGGAAAACGTCGGCGAGACAAACCGTTCCACGACGCTGGCGAGGGGAAATGTCAAAATCCACACCGCAGAGCACGTGCTGGCGGCGCTGGCGGGCTGCGGCATTGACAATGCGCTGATCGAGCTGGACGCAAACGAACCGCCCATCGCCGACGGCAGCTCGCGCGAGTTTTGCAAAATCATCCAGGCGGCGGGCATCGTGCCGCAGGCCGAAAAACGCGAGGTCTTCACGCCCAGCGCGCCGATTCAACTAAAATCCGGCGAAACGCTGATGACCCTCTTCCCGGACGACGTTTTCAGAATCACCTGCACCAGCACGGACAAAAAAGGCCGGTTCACCCAGTTTTACAGCACGGAAATCACGCCCAAAACGTGGGAAAAGGAACTGGCGCACGCCCGGACGTTCTGCTTTTACGAGGAAATCGAATATCTCATCAAGAACGGGCTGATCAAGGGCGGCGGACTGGAAAACGCAATCATCATCCGCGACGACGCGGTGCTGACGACCGAGCCGCTGCGGTATCTGGAGGAGTTTGTGCGGCACAAGATGCTGGACATCGTGGGCGATTTCTCGCTGCTGGGCCGTCCGATCCAAGGGCATTTGATCGCGGTCAAGCCGAGCCACGCGACCAATTGCGAATTCGTCCGGCTGATGGCCGCGCAGATGACCAAGCCGCTGCGCGCGGCGCAGACGTTCGGCCCGCCGCCGGTTCCGGCCACCACGAAAAATGACGAGAAACGAAACGCGCTGCTGGCGCAAATGGCGCAAGGCGGCGCGCTGGACGCCCAGCAGGTGATGCAGATTCTGCCGCATCGCTATCCGTTTTTGATGGTGGATGGCGTTCTAAAAATTGACGGCAACAAAATCACCGCCTTCAAAAACATCACCAACAACGAGCCGTATTTTCCGGGGCATTTTCCGGGGCATCCCATCATGCCGGGCGTGCTGCAATTGGAAGCCATCGCGCAGGTAGCGGGCATTCTCATGCTGCGGCAGGCGGAAAATCTCGGACAACTGGCCTACTTCATGGCGGCGGAGGAAGTGAAATGGCGCAAACCGGTTGTGCCCGGCGACGTGCTGGTCATCGAGGTTGAACTGACCAAGTCGCGCGGCAAAATCGGCAAGGCCAAGGGCATTTGCAAGGTGGACGACGAAATCGTGAGCGAGGCGGAAGTCACCTTCATGCTACGCGCCGCGGAATGATATGATTCACAAAACGGCAATTATTGATCCGAAAGCGAAAATCGGCGCGGGCTGCGAGATCGGGCCGTATTGCGTCATCGGCGGGCACGTCACGCTCGGCGCAAAATGCAAATTGCATTCGCACGTCGTCATTGACGGACACACGAAGCTTGGCAGGGAGAATGAAATTTTCCCGTTCGCGAGCATCGGCCTGAAGACGCAGGATTTGAAATGGAAAGGCGGCGTGACGCGCACGGAAATCGGCGACGGCAACACGTTCCGCGAATACGTCACCATCCACAGCGCCACCAGCGACGGCGAAGTCACGCAGGTCGGCTCACGAAGCACCATCCTCGCCTACTGTCACATCGCGCACAATTGCACGCTTGGCAGCCACATCATCATGTCCAACGTCGCGACGCTTGCCGGCCATGTGGCGGTGGAAGATTACGCGGTCATCGGCGGGCTGGCGGCGGTGCATCAATTTTGCCGGATCGGAAAAATGGCGATGATTGGCGGCTGCTCGAAGGTGGTGCAGGACGTGCCGCCGTTCATGATGGCCGACGGCAA
>CAZZPE010000066.1:0-10553 GCA_964655855.1 uncultured Bifidobacteriaceae bacterium | reverse complement strand
ACGCGACGGAAATCGCGCCGGGCATCACCGAGGTGCTGTGCTACGGCACGGCGGTCTTTGTGGAGGCTGCTTAATCAATTTACGATTTGCGATTTTTGATTTACGATTTCATCGTGAATTCGATGGCAGTGCGCCAGTCGCAAATCGTCAATCCTTAATCATAAATTTCGATGTCCGGACACAGCAAATGGTCGAAGGTCAAGCACTTCAAGGGCGCGGTTGACGCCAAGCGCGCGAAGATTTTTTCCAAGCTCTCCCGCGAAATCACCATCGCGGCCAAAGCCGGCGGCGGCGACCCGGACATGAATCCGCGCCTGCGCATGGTGCTGCTCAAAAGCCGGATGGCCAGCATGCCGCGCGACAACATGGAACGCGCCATCAAAAAAGGCACCGGCGGCGGCGAGGTTGCCAGCTTCGAGGATTTGACCTACGAACTTTACGGGCCGGGCGGAGTGGCGCTGCTGGTTGAAATCAGCACGGACAACCGCAACCGCACGGCGTCGGAAATCCGCAGCATCGCGACGAAGGGCGGCGGCAGCATCGCCACGGCCGGATCGGTCAGCCGCCTGTTTCAGCGCAAGGGACAAATCATCGTCTCCCGGGAGGCGGCGGGCGAGGATCAATTGATGGAGCTGGCGCTGGAGGCCGGCGCGGAGGATTTCAAGGCGGATGAAAATGGCTATGAGATTTTGACCGCGCCGGGCGATTTCGAGGCGGTCCACAAAAAAATCGAGGCCAAAGGCATCAAATGCGAGGCGGCGGAAATCACATCGCTGCCGACGCTCACCGTGCCGCCCGCCGATTCCGCCGCGCTGGCCGCAGTCAACAAATTGATTGAGGCCCTGGAAGAGCATGATGACGTGAAGGAGGTCTTCTCCAACGCGGAATTTCCAGACGAGGGGTGAATGACATTGACGGCTGACTTCATTCATCGGTGCGCCGAATGATTCCGCGCCGCCACAATGACCAATTCCCAAATCCAAATGACTAAAGAATCCCCAATGACGAAATCCGAAACGGGCCGTTTCATGTGCCTTTGCTCATTGAAAACTGGTCGTGTTTTCGTCATCAGGGCTTCGTCATTGGTCATTGCATTACGGCCTGACGGACGGGTTGTCCGCGAACACCAGCGGGACGGCAAACTGTGAAGGCATTGAGCACCGACAATTTGCTCGCGCGGCTGCTGGCCAGGCTGGCGGCGGCGGTCTGCCGTCATCCGCAGTGGTTCGTCTGGCCGCAGGTGGCGCTGTTTCTGGTGTGCGTGGTCTACACGGTCGGCTTTCTCCAGACCGACATGAACCGGGACAACCTGGTCGGCCCCAACCAGAAATACCACCAGAATTTTCTCGCGCTGCAAAAGGAATTCCCGCAGCAGGGCAACGACCTCGTGGTGGTCGTGGAAAGCGGCGACCCGGAGAGAAACCGGCAGTTCGTCGAGCGCCTCGCCGCGAAAATGGCCCCGGAGACCCATTTTTTCCGCGATGTTTTCTACCAGCACGACCTGGCGATGATGGGAACGAAGGCGTTGTTTTTCGTCCCGACCAATGACCTGGCCGCGATCCAGACGACGCTGCACGATGACCAGCCGTTCATCCGCCAGTTCACGCAGACGACCAATCTGGTGTCGTTCTTCGAGCAGATCAACACGGCGTTCCGCACCTCGCCGCGCGAGGAGAACGCGCAGACGGCATCGCTGGTCCAGGCGCTGCCGGTGTTGACACGCATCCTGACCCAGGCCAACGACGATCTGCAAATGCCGGGCCGGCCGCCGTCGCCCGGTGTCGCGGCGCTGTTCGGGGCCGGCGACATGTCCGACACCTACATCACCCTGGATCACAGCCGGATTTTCCTGCTCACGACGCACGCGCCAACCGAAACTTCAGTTCAAACAGATCCGACATTGTGGACGCTGCTGAAAGACGCCGTTTCCGAGAAGGTGTTTCACAAGCAGCTTTCCAGCGGCGACCTGAACAGCGACGCCATTGATCGTTTGCGCCAGTTGATTGCCGACACGAAAAACGAGGTGCCCGGCCTCAACGTCGGGCTGACCGGCGAGCCGGTTCTGGATTATGACGAAATGGTGCAGTCGCAAAAGGACACCATCATGGCGAGCATCGTGTCCCTGGTTCTTTGCGCGCTGATTTTCATCTACGGCTACAACGAGACGGGCCGCCCGATCAAGGCGACCGTCTGCCTGATGGTCGGGCTGGCCTACACGCTGGCGTTCACCACGCTGGCGGTGGGACATTTGAACATTTTGACGATCACGTTTGTGCCGATGCTCATCGGTCTGGCGATTGATTTCGGGGTGCATTTGATCACGCGCTACGAGGAGGAATTGCGGCACGGAAAATCGGCGGAAGCCGCGCTGACCAAGGCGATGGTTTTCACCGGGCAGGGCATTTTCACCGGCGCGCTGACAACCGCGGGCGCGTTTCTGGCGATGTATTTCACGCATTTCAGGGGCATCCAGGAAATGGGACTCATTTGCGGGGGCGGCCTGCTGCTCTGTTTTGTGCCGATGATGACGCTGCTGCCGGTGCTGCTGCTGCGCGGACACCAGAATGTGATGGACCATCAAATCCAGGAGGACGAGGCACGCGCGCGCATTGAAAACACCTGGCTGCAACGCCCCGTTCTGGTGACGTTCATTGTCGTCGCGCTTTGCGCCGCTGCCGCCATCGAGACGCGCAAGGTTTATTTCGATTACAACCTCATCAAAATGCAAAGCCCCACCCTGACGTCGGTGGTGTTTGAACAGAAATTGATCCATTCGGCGGACAAATCCCTGCTGTGCGGTGCGATTGTGGCCACCAACCTGGAACAGGCCATTGCGCTGGAGGCGGCCATCACGAATCTGCCAACCGTGGCCGACATCGAGCCGCCGGCGGAGATGCTCAACGATTTCATTGAGCAAAATCAGCGCCAGAAACTCGGGCTCATTTACGGCATCAAGCAGGAGGTCGCGCCGTTGAAATTTGAAGAGCCGGATTTGAGACCGGTGACAAACGTTTATGAATTGAGCCAGACGTTGTATTTCCTTTACACCTATGTGGGCAACGCGCTTGAAGATCCCGGGGTTAAAGCCGATCCGGAGCTGACAAAACAGTTTGTCGCCTTGCAGCGGGCCATCGAAAATTTGCGCAAGTCCATGCTGGCCGGCGACGAGACGGCGCAAAAGGCGCGCGGAGTCAAGCTGGCGGAGTTTCAACAGGCGCTGTTCAATGACGTCCGCGAAACATTCGAGTCGTTGCAGCATCAGGACGTGAGCGCGCCGTTGCGGGTGGAAGATTTGCCCGCCGCACTGCGCGACCAGTTCGTGGGCGGAACCGGCAAGTTCCTGCTACAGGTGTTTCCGAAGAACGACGTGTGGCAGCGCGCAAACCAGGAAACCTTTGTCGCCGATTTGCGAAAGGTGGATCCCAATGCCACCGGCACTCCTGTGCAGCTTTACGAATACGAATCGCTGCTCAAGGACAGCTATGTTGACGCAGCCTGGTATTCGCTGGCCGCCATCGCGCTTCTGGTGTTGTTCCATTTCCGCACCCTGGGCGCGGTGATTCTGGCGCTGCTGCCGGTGGGCATCGGCACGCTCTGGCTGGCGGGCTTGATGGGCTGGTTTGGCATCCCGTTCAACCTGGCGAACATCATGACGCTGCCGCTGGTCATCGGCATCGGCGTCACGAATGGCATTCAAATCCTCAACCGCTTCGCCGAGGAGCGCACACCTGGCATTCTGGCGCGCAGCACCGGCAAGGCGGTGCTGGTCTCCGGGTTGACGGCCATCGCCGGTTTTGGCAGTCTAATCCTTGCCCAACACCGAGGCATTCACAGCTTGGGCTGTGTAATGGCCATGGGGATTTTGACGTGCATGATTGCGGGTTTGACATTTTTGCCCGCCTTGTTGAATTTGCTGGGGCGCTGGCGGCCTTTAATAAAACAACCCAGTGCCGACAAAACATCGCCGACACTGGGTCAGGAGGAACCGAGGTGAAAACCTCAATTGTCTTCTAATCCTAGAGAAAATCCGGTCGAGAGTCAACACGAATGTTATTATACCGACGTTAATTTTATTTCTGCACCACTCAAAAACAGTGTAGATTTCAACCAATAACGATAACGTAAAAAATTGATTTTTTTATACAAACATCTGGTTCGGCACATACGGTGCAACATTTCACTGCGGCTTTTCCGCAGCTTGCAATTTTGCAGCCTCGGGCTGGCTTTGTGCTTTTGTTCTCCGGCCCTTGCCGAAGACGCCTTCCATGCCGGCCTGTTTTTTGACGAATTTCCGCTGACGCTGGATGCAGGACACCGCACGGAAGCCGCCGGGCCGTTTTATTACGACCAGCAGAAAGATTCCGAAACCACCTGGGCGGTTCCGCCGCTGTTTTCGCACGACGCCGACCCGGGCGTTGAATCGCGGGAGGACGATTTGTTTTATCCGTTTCTGACCTACGAACGATACGGAAAGGAATATCGCTGGCAGTTCGTCCAATTGTTCAGTTTCGCCGGCGGTCAGGATCCGGATGATTCCGGGAAAAAACGATTCACCATTTTCCCGGTCTATTTCCAGCAGCGCTCGCCCGACACAAATGATGACTACACCGCGTTCGGCCCGTTTTACGGCCATCTCAAGGACCGGCTGTTGCGGGACAGAATTTTCTACGTCATGTTTCCGTTTTACAGCGAAACGCAAAAACACGACGTCGTCACCGACAATTATCTGTATCCGTTTTTCCATTTGCGGCACGGCGACGGACTGCAGGGCTGGCAGTTCTGGCCGTTTGTGGGCGTGGAACACAAGGACGTAACCACCATCACGAACAGCTTCGACGAGCGGGAAACCATCGCCGGCCACGACAGTTTTTTTGCGCTCTGGCCCGTCCACTTTTGGCAGAACAACGGCATCGGCACGGACAATCCGGAAAAGTTCCGCGCCGACCTGCCGCTTTACAGTTATTCGCGCTCGCCCCAGCGCGATTCCACCTCCGTGCTCTGGCCGTTTTTCACCTGGATTGACGACCGCGCTAAAAAATACCGCGAATGGGAAGGCCCGTATCCGTTTGTGGTGGTCGCCCGCGGCGAAGGCAAGACCACCACGCGCGTCATGCCGCTGTTCAGCCGCGCCCGCAGCGACACGCGCGAGAGCGATTCTTACCTCTGGCCGATTTACAAATTCAACCGCCTGCACACGGAATTGCTCGACCAGCAGCGCACGCGGATTTTCTTCTATCTGTTCTCCGACGCGACGGAAAAAAACATCGGGACCGGCGCCGAAAAGCGCCGCGTGGATTTATGGCCCTTCTTCACCTGGCACCGCGACTTCAACGGCAGCACCCGGCTGCAAATTCTCGCGCCCGTCGAGTCGGCGCTGCCCAACAACCGTGGCGTCGAGCGTAACTGGTCCCCGCTCTGGTCGCTCTGGCGGGCGGAAAACAATCCCAAAACCGGTGCCACCAGCCAGTCGCTGCTTTGGAATCTCTACCGCCGCGACACCGCGCCCGGCTCCAAAAAATGCTCGCTCCTGCTCGGCCTTTTCCAGTATCAATTAGACGGGGAAAATGAGCGGTTGCGCCTGTTTTACGTTCCCGTGCTGAACAATCACCAGCCGGCAGGCCCGCCCGCAAAATGAACCGGCGTCCGAAATATGTTTAAGAACATTGGTGAAATGGTTTTGCTGTTCTGGCGGACCTTGCTGGCGCTGCCGCTCGCGTGGCGGCAGCGGCGGAAAGTGATGGAACAGTTTTTTGAAATCGGCAATGCCAGCCTGCTGATGGTCTGTGTGCTGTCGTTTTTCATCGGCGCGGTCATCTCGTTGAACTTCGGGCCGCCGCTGGTGGAGCGCAGTTTCACCAGCGCCGTCGGTGGCGTGGTCGGCCTCGCCATCGTCAAGGAACTCGCCCCGGTGATGATGGCCATCCTCATCGCGGGTCGCATCGGTTCGGCAATGGCGGCGGAAATCGGCTCGATGCGCGTGTATCAGGAAATTGACGCGCTCCGCACGATGAACATCAACCCGATCCATTATCTCGTGCTGCCACGGGTGATTGCCATTGCCGTCGCGCTGCCGATGCTGGTGGTGTTCGCCATCCTTGCCGGCTGGTTTGGCGGCGCGGTCGTGGCGGAGGCGAACAGCCATATCGGCATTCCGATCCAGGTGTTTTTCTCGGATTTGCGCGATATCGTGAAACCCAATGACGTGGCCAACGGCGTGTTCAAAAGCTTCTGTTTCGCGATCATCGTTGGCGTGGTTTCCTGCCACCAGGGGCTGACAACCATCGGCGGGCCGCGCGGCATCGGACGTTCGGTGACGAAGGCGGTGGTCAACTCCATCGTGCTCATCGTGATCTCTGATTACCTCCTCACCAGTTTGTGGATTGTCCTGACCCGCTTGGGATTGATATGAACGACACCACCCAACCACTCAACGGCGTTGACCTCGTGGTGCGCGGGCTGCGCAAAAGTTTTGACGGCCAGGAAGTGCTCAAGGGCATTGATTTCGAGGTCCGGCCCGGCGAAATCTTTGTCATCATGGGGCCGAGCGGCAGTGGCAAGAGCGTCCTGCTCAAGCACCTCATCGGCCTGGAATCGCCCGATGCTGGCGAAATCCTCATCAACGGCGAGCCCATCCAGACACCCGAAATCGCCGCCAAATACCGCATGGCGATGGTTTTTCAATCCGGCGCGTTGCTCAATTCGCTCACCGTCGGCGAAAACGTCGGGCTTTATCTGACCGAGCACCGCCTCAAGCCGCCGGAGGAGATCGCGCGCATCGTGGCGGAAAAGCTAACGAATGTCGGGCTGAAGGACGCCGGGGACAGAATGCCGGGCGATCTTTCCGGCGGCATGAAAAAACGCGCCGCCATCGCCCGCGCACTGGTCATTGAACCGCAGTTGATCCTTTACGACGAGCCGACAAGCGAACTGGATCCGCTTTCCGCCGTCGTCATCGGCGAGGAGATTCTGGCGCTGAACCGACGCATCCATGTCACGTCGCTCGTCGTGTCGCATGACCGCGACTTGGCCTTTGGCATTGCAGACCGCATCGCCGTCATCAACGACGGCCGCATCCTCAAGATCGGCACGCCCGACGAGGTGAAGCGGTTCAGCGACCCGCTCGTCCAGAAATTTTTGAACGCTGACTTCAAACACGAAACCAAATCAAGCTCATGAAAAATTCACTTGAAACCAAGCTCGGCTATTTTGTCGTCCTTGCCGTCTTCGCCGCCTGGATCATCGTCGAAACCCTCGGCGGCATGGAAATGCTGCACGGCGGCTACCGCGTCAGCGCCCTGTTCAACTCCGCGCAGGAATTGAAGGTCGGCGACAATGTCAAAATGGCCGGCGTGGAAATCGGCCGCGTCGAGACAATCGCGCTCACCGATCAGAAGGTCAAGGTCGTGATGAAACTCCACCCCGACGCCGTGGTGAAAACCGACAGCAAGGCCGTCATCCGGTTCACCGGCCTGATGGGCCAGAACTTTGTCGCCATTGATTTCGGCTCGCAAACCGCCCCGGCGGCCGCCAACGGAGCGGTGCTTGAAACCGAGGAGCAACCCGACCTCAACGCCGTCATCACCAAACTGGACGCCGCCGCCACCGGCATCCAAAATTTCGGCAAATCCTTCACGGGCGACAAGATTGACAATCTGCTCGGCCCGCTGACCGATTTCGTCAAGCAAAACAGCGGCCACATCGGCGGTGCCATTTCCAACATTGAAAACATCACCGCCCAGATCGCCAGCGGTCAGGGCACCGTCGGCAAGATGATTTACACGGATCAGCTCTACGATTCGGCGCTCGGCACCGTCACCAATTTGCAGGATGCCGTCACCGAGGTGCGCTCGGTCGTCAACGGCGTCAGCAACGGCCAGGGCACGCTGGGCAAACTGGTGACGGACGAGACGCTTTACGACGCCACCACGGCCTCCATGACGAATCTCAACCAGATCCTGCTGAAGATCAATCAGGGACAAGGCACGGTCGGCAAGCTCATCAACGATCAGGACCTCTACAAAAACGCCAAGCTCTCGCTGCAAAAGCTGGACAAGATGGCCGACGGACTGGAGGACGAAGGGCCGTTGAGCGTCCTCAGCATCATGGCAAACAATCTGCTTTAATGCCGCGGCAAATGGCGCAGATTGAACCGGAATTTCAACCGCACCGGCGTTCAAATTCCCCGGGGCGTGAATTTCAGCTTCACGCGAGGCCGAGGTTTTTGAGGACTTGCACGGTGGAGCGCGATTTGTTCAGCGTGTAAAAATGCAGCCCCGGCACGCCGGCGCGCAGCAGTTCGCGGCATTGCCGGGTGGCAAATTCGATGCCGAATTCCGCGGCGGCCTCGTCGTCGGCCCCCAGCGCATTCAGTTTCGCGCGCAACGGCGGCGGGATTTTTGCGCCGCAGGTTTGGGTGAACTTGATGATGCCCTGCGCGTTCAAGATCGGGACGATGCCCGGCACCAAGGGCACGCTCACGCCGAGCTTGCCGGCCACAAAATCCCGAAACTCAAAATAATCGGCGTTGTCGAAAAACAATTGCGTAAGCACGAAATCCGCGCCCGCGTCCACCTTCTCCTTCAAATGCCGCCAGTCGGCCTGCTTGCCGGTTTTGCTGGCAATGTGGCCTTCCGGAAAACCGGCGACGCCCACGGAGAAATCCCCGGACTCGCGGATGAATTTCACCAGTTGCGCCGCGAATTCAAAGCCGCCGGGCGTGGCCTTGAATTCGCCGCCGCCGGGCGGATCGCCGCGCAGGGCCAGAATGTTCTTGCAGCCGGTCGCGCGGATTTTTTCGAGCAGCACGCGCACCTCGTCGCGCGTGTGGCCGACACAGGTGAGATGCGCCAGCGCGGTCAGCCCGTGCCGTCGCTGAATGCAATCCACGATTTTGAGCGTCTTGTCGCGGGTGGCGCCGCCGGCGCCGTAGGTGACGGAACAGAAATCCGGCCGGGCCTCCAGCAGCGCGGGGATTTGCCGTTCCAAAAGGTTCCGGTCGCCCTCGTCGGTCTTGGGCGGGAAAAATTCAAAGGAGACGACCGGCTTTCCGGCCGACAACCCGGCTGCGTAAATGTCGCGGATGAATTGCATCGGAGGCCGGATTATCGGCGGAAACACGCGCAAAGCCAAGTTTTGTTGTGCGGCGAAACTACAGCAGCCGACCTAAGCCGGATCAATTTTTTGGAACGGAATGAGCAGGCTGACACCCGCTGCAGCCGATTAAAAACAAAAAGCCCCTTCCGGTTTGGCCGGAAGGGGCGTGCGGTTCTAATTAAATTAGAACTGATAGATCAGGTTAAGCGCGAGCAGGAACGCGTTGTCGCGGTCAGCCCTGCTGTTGGTCGAGCTCGTTGCATCGAAGGAATCGCCATGGGACACATGATCCCAGCGGAATTCCACACGGCTCAACACATTCGCCCACAACTGGTAGGAGACGGTGGCCGTGACTTCCTCGGCTGAATTCGGCTCATGGGGACCATACCGATGTGTTCCCACGAAAGGATACAGCCCATCACCATTGATGCCGTTATTCAGATATTCACCACGCAGGTTGAAGCTCAACTTGTCGTTGTATTGATAGTTGCCATAGAGCGCAACATCATACGCGCTGTCATCGCTCGAGTTGCCAACATTGCTGCCTCCGTTGTGCAATTCGAGGTAGTCAAACGCCGCACCCATCTTCAAGGCGGTCAACGGCGTCGGCACCACAACGCCAGCATACCAGCTGGTCTGACCATAGCCAGTGGTGCTATTATCACTATTTACGGAACCGCTGTCACCATTGATGACGCCGGCATTGAGTGTCGCGCCTTTAGCCCAGCCCCAGCTGTCCGGAGCGGTGAGGGCGATGGAACCCAAGTAGGCTTTCTGGGTTTCCCATTTAGCACGGTTGTCAAGGCCGTTGGCTGTGTCAGCCACGCCAGCCGAGAACGCGATGCTGTCATTCACTTTGTAAGTGCCCAAAACACCCGTGAGGGTGGTCGGTTCGAGCATGTAACCATAGGAACGGGTGTAGTTCGGATTCAGACCATCGCTGGTGGATTCGTAACCAAGGATGGAATCGAACACGCCGACTTTCCAGTCAATCCCGCTGTTGCCCAACGGGGTGCGCAACGTCAGGTAGGCTTGGCGAATAGCCGTCGAGCTATTGGCGGAAGTCACGGTTGTGGAACGGCCACGTCCAGCAGATATTTGCGTCGTCGTGACTGATCCCGGCACCGCATCCGGGCCGAACATCAATTCGGCATGATAGCCGGCAGCCCACGGACTTTCGTCCAGCGGCTTGTCGAGGGCGAGATCGATGGAATTCAGATTGAAACCATCAGATGCCACTCCGCCGGGGGTATATTTGGGAATATTGCCGCCATTTTGCTGGCCGATCTGCCACATGGCAGACGTGTCAACATAGCCGCTCAAGGTTGTGTTTGAGAGCGCAGTTTGCACCTGGCTCATTTTTTCGTCCGCGCGGGCCGCCGAAGCAAGACTGACTACTCCGACCGCCGCCAGACCCATTGTCCATTTATTAAACTTCATCTGGTTCCTCCGATGTTGTT
>CAZZPE010000065.1:0-11295 GCA_964655855.1 uncultured Bifidobacteriaceae bacterium | reverse complement strand
CCTGCGAGCAGTTCCACAGGCACGCGCCGCAGTGGACGCATTTCTCGCGGTCAAACGCCGGCACGCCGGTTTCGCCGGGAGTAATCGCCTGGCCGCTGCACGCCTCGATGCAAATCCGCGCGCCGCATTTCTCGCAGAGTTCGGGATGCAGGAAAACCACATGGTCCGCGTAGCCGCCCGGCGCCTGCACCTTGCCGCCCATGAGCAGCGCGTCCTGATGCGACACGAGCAATTGCCCGTCGAACGGGATCGCAGACCAGCCAGCCTTGTCCATCAGCGCACCGTGGAGCGGAACGTTTTTTGTTTTGCACTCGGCGCGAATCTTGGCGATTTCGTCGCGCGGAATTTTTCCGGCGAAAAAATCTTCCACCGTCGGAATGCGTTTCCACGGCTGGACCGGCGCGCTGCCAAGTGACAATTTTCCGTTCGTCAAACTGGCGAGCGCCATGCCGATCATGCCGGTGGCGACGCCTTTTTGAAAACCGTCGCGGGATTTTTCGGCGACGCGGCCTTCGGCCTCCACCCAGCTCGCGCGTCGGCGTTTGACGTAGGTTTCATCGAGGTTTTGCCGGGTGAACGGCTTTTTGGCCTTGAGCAATTCGATGACGGCCTCGGCGAGTTGCGTGCCGGTGGCCCAGGCTTCGTCCACGCCGGAGCCGGTGAGGACGTTCGTGGTGCCGCTGCCTTCGCCGATGCGCGCGTAGCCGTCGCCGGTGAGGTGCGGCTCGCCGTGCTGGCCGGATTCGCCGAGCGTCTTCGCGCCCCACGAGCGGAGCTTGCCGCCCTTGAGCCAGCGCCAGAGATACGGATGCAGCATCCAGTGCTGGAGATAGCGGTAGGCTGTGCGCGCCGGGCTGTCGAACCACGACGGCACAAAAATGCCGAGCGAAGCGACGCGGTCGGGATGGACGTAAAGAAATCCAAAAATCTCCGGCTCGGGATAACCGAACGTGTGCAGCACCGTGCCGGGCTTGAGCGTGGTGTCTTCGGGCAAATCCACGACGAACTTCATGCCGACTGCCCAGTCGCGAATGTGTTTTCCGTCGGGCAAACCAAAAATTTCGTCGAGCTGCCGGCCAATGGAACCGATGGGACCATCTGCGACGACGGTGAGCGCGGCGTGGATGTCCATGCCGGGCGTGAAGCCGTCGGAAGGGTTTCCCTTTTTGTCCACGCCTTGATCAAGCAGACGCACGCCGATGACTTTGGGAGAGCGAGTGGCACAGGCATCTTGCCTGTGCGTTTCTGTTTTGCTCTTTTCCTTTGAATCACACAGGCAAGATGCCTGTGCCACTTTTTCAATCAGCGCCTCCGACACCGGCGTGCCGGGCCAGATTTGGACGGTGCCGTTGCTTTGCACCTGCGCGCCAACCCATTGCATGAACTGACCCATCGAGAGAATCATGCCGTCTTTCTTGTGCAGAAACGAAGGTGTCCACGGCAGATTCAGCGCGTGCTGCTCGAACGGTAGGGCGAATTTCGCGGCGCGAATCAATTTATCCGCGAGGCGCAACGCCGTCGAGCGGCGGCTCGCGCCGTGCGGGTCGAGCAGATACAAAACCTTTTCCTCGCCCACCGGCGCGGCCATCGGAATGCCGGCGGTTTTGATTTCCGGAAAGCTTGCGCGCAACGCCCGCGCCCGCGTGACGATGCCGGACACGCCGAAACCGATGTCGTCCGCGCGTTCGTAGCAGAGCACCTGCGGCGGCAGGCCGGGCATGACGGCGCTTTCGACGGCTGGCGTGCCGTCGGCGTTGACGAGTTGTTTGGACAGCGTGGCGAGAAATCCGGCGGTGGCCGGGCCAAAGCCGACGCAGACGATGTCCGCGTCCATCCGCTGGCGTTCGATTTGAGGTTGTTCGTTCATCTTTTGCTCCGAAAAGTAAAAGACGCCAAGGCCATGACAGACCTTGGCGTCAGGAAGTTAATTTACGCCGGATAATCCAGCGCCTCGCGCGTCATCACCTTCGTCAGCGATTCGGCGGCGCGGTCCTTGGCGAGGCGGCAGCCGGTGAGGCAGCCGTCCAGCTTGGCGCGCAGGCGGACGAAGTCTTCGAGACCGGCAAAGCGCACGCACGGGCCGGCCTTGAACGGATGAGTCTCGCCGGTTTCCGACACGTCGGCGTAGGCGCGGGCCGAGCCGTCAATGCCGGGAATCAGGCCCTCGAGCGTTTCCAGTTCGGTGGCGCAATAGCAGGCATGGCAGCTGGTTTCGTCCCAGGCCGGATGCCGGTTGTAGCCGTGGACAATTTCCGCGCAAATGCGGCCGGCCTCGCCCGCGGACCAGGCAGATTGCACATGGCACAAATCGGCGAAGAACGCCACAGTGCCGGCCAGTCCGTCGGCCAGCGCGGGATTTTCCGCGCCCTTGGTTTCCAGCTCGATGACGTCGAGGATGAACTGCCGCGCCGCGAGCAGCCAGCACAGCGCGTCAGCCAGCGGAAACGTCACGCCCTGCCGCGTTTTGTGATACAGCTTCGCGCCGTCGGCGTCGGTGGAGTTTTGAATGTGGTTGAGCGACCAGAGCCAGAGCTGCATCGCCGTGGCGAGCGTGCAGGCGCCGGAGCCGGGCCGTTCGGATGCGATGCGGCGCATCTCTGCGGTCCATTGTTCGAACTGCGCGAGGAACAGCTCGTTGGTCATTGTGACGGAAAGCTGGAGCCGCTGAACCGCCTCCGGTCCTTCGTAAGTCGCCTCGAGCTGGGCGTCCATCCATTTCTGGCCGAGGAAGCCGGGACAATCCTCGGTGATGCCGTAGCCGCCCATGAGGCTGACGGCCTCGCGCATCATGTTCGCGCCGTGGCCGGTGTTCCAGAGCTTGCACGCCGGGCAGAGCACGTTCGCAATCGAGTCGAGAAGGGAGAACTGCACGAGCGGGTCGGCCTCCAGCGTTTCCGTCCGCTTCAAATCGCGCTGGCCGACGGGCAGGGAGTTCATCCGCACCAGCTCCACCGCTTCCTGCTGTTTCTTCGCCAGCTCCTTGAACGCGGCGCGACCGGTCAGATTTTTCTCCGCGAGCCATTTCTCTTTTCCTTTTTCCAGCGGATCCAGGTCATCAAACAGCCGCGCGGCGGCGAAGCCCAGCGACGCGCTCGCCTCGCCGGTGGCCCAGATGTCCACCAGCCGGTGCAGTGCGTCCTCCTTCTGCTGGATGCCAAGTTCGTAACGCGGCGTGCCCGGCGCGCCCTCGCCGCCGCGGAACCTGCGGCGCTGGTAAAGAATCACCGGCTCGACGGCGGAAAGCAGTTTCGCGGCGGTCATCAAGCCGACCGTCACGCGCGTCCGGCGGAAAACGGCCTCGATGATTTCACCGTGCGAATAATTCGGAATGATGACGCCGTCCTTGACCGTGTAACCGCCGACGATGCGGCTGGCGGGAACCTTCAAATTGAAAACCGGGTCGTTCGTCGAGGAAAGCTGGTGGACGAGTTTCTTCGTCGGCGTGCCGCGGTCGAACACGCCCGGATCGCCCTCCTCCAAAATCACCATGCAACTGCCCTTGATTTTCGGATCGTCGGAATCCACGGCGGCGGTGACGACATTGGCGAAGCCCATGTTCGTGATGAAGCGCCCACGCTTCTCCACATGCAGCAGCGGCTCGCCGCCGTCCTTCCAATCCGCGATGCGCACCTTGCCGGCCAGCATGCCGGTTTCGACGCCGACGAACGGCAGCGGCTCGGTGAGCGCGAACGCGGCGCGCACCTGCTTCCGGTTTTCGCCCGGCTTCAACGGCGCGGCGGCGGCGATGTATTTTGCCTGCTGCTCCGGCGTGCCGCGCTCGTGGATCGGCGCGAGGCCGAGATTGCCCGCGAGGCTGCCGGTGGCCGCGCCTGCGTCCACCCATGCCAGTTCAAACGCGATCAGCGCCAGCACCAGATTTTTCGGTCCGGCGACAAACCCGCCCTGTTCCGGGTCCAAAAACGCCGCGGTAATGCCGCTCTCGTCGTAGTGCTGGAGCAGGGCGTTTTTCTCCGGCGTCCATTCGTGCGAATTGCGCCCGCCGGCGGCGACGAGCCGGGCGACCGGCCCGCGCGCCACGCCGCGCGCGGCCTGCACCAGCATGTGGAGTTCGTAGCGGTCGGCAAAGCGCCACAAAATCTGGCGAACGTCATCGCCGGGAAGGGTGTTCAGCCCTGGTGAGGTTTGTTCCGCGTTCATTGGTTCCATAAAATTCTTGTTGCGGCGGACAGTTTTCGCCATCGTCGAAAATGTCCGCGCGATTTCGACAATTTGAACAGACGCCCGATTCTACTTGAGAAATCACCTGAATTCAAGCCGCGACCGGCCTAATTGATCTTCTCCGCTACCCGGTATTTGAACATCCGCTTCTTCATCCAGCGCACCGCGAGCAAATCGTAAAACGACGCAAACAGCCGGTTCCACACGCCGTAATTGCTCTGCCCGGCGAAGCGCGGATTGTTGCTCACCTCGATTTCCGTGACCGTGTGGCCCTCGATCTTGAACAGCGTCGGCAGGAAGCGGTGCATGCCCTTGAAAAATTTCAGGTTCTCGATGCACTCGCGCCGGAACGCCCGGTAGGTGCAGCCCGCGTCGGAAATTTTTTCGCCGGACAACTTGTTCCGGACCGCGTTGGCGATGCGTGAAGAGGCGATGCGGATAAAGTTGTCGCCTTCGCCGCGCGTTTTCACGCGCGTGCCGCAGACGCAGTCGAAATTTTTCAGCGCCTCCAGAAATTTCGGCAGGTCCTTCGGGTCGTTCTGCAAATCGGCGTCGAGCGTGAAGAGATATTTGCCGCGCGCAGCCTTGAGTCCGGCAAAGCTCGCCGCGCTCTCGCCGCAGTTGAACGCGAACCGCTGCGCGCGGATGCGCGGATCGGCAGCGGCGAGTTCCTTGAGGATTTCCCACGACTGGTCCCCGCTGCAATCGTCGGTGATGACGACCTCGTAGGAAATCTTGAGCGGCTCGACCGACTCGCGGATGGCCTTGACGAGTTCGCGCAGATTGCCTTCCTCGTTGTAACACGGAATGACGAGGCTGATTTCAGGTGAATCGGGCATTATTTCTTTCCGTAAAACTCCGCGATCGCGTCGCAAACCTTGTCCGCCGCGTCGAGGCCCATCTCGCCGTGAATCGGCAGCGACAGGATTTCCTTCACCGCTTTTTCGGTGTTCGGCAGTTTCGGAATGTAGGGGAACAAACCGATGACCGCCGGCTGCAGGTGGTTCGGCTTGGGATAATGGATGCCGGTGTCAACGGCCTTTTCCTTGAGAAATTTCTGGAGGTCGTCGCGCTTCTCGGCGCGGATGACATACATGTGATACACCGGCGTGGCCCATTCGCGCACCGGCGGCGTCTGGACGATGCCTTTAAGCCGGGCATCGTAGCGCGCGGCGATTTTGCGGCGGTTTTCGTTGAAGCCGTCGAGGTGCTTCAGCATCACGCGACCGATGGCGGCGTTGATTTCGTTGAACCGCACGTTGTAGCCGGTGAACTCGTGGTCGTATTTGCCCTGGCGGCCGTGGTTGCGCAGCATCCGCAGCCGGTCGGCGTAATCAACCTTGTTCGTCACCACGCAGCCGCCGTCGCCGAGCACGGTGAGATTTTTCGACGGAAAAAAGCTGAACGCGCCAAAATCGCCCATGCTGCCGACGGTCTTGCCCTTGTATTTCGCGCCCTGCGCCTGCGCGCAATCTTCGATGAACCAGAGATGATGCTTTTTCGCCAGCGCGATGAACTTGTCGTTGTCCACCGGATGGCCGTAAAGATGCACGCCGATGATGCCGACGGTGCGCGGCGTGATGAGCGACTCGACGTGCGCCAGATCCATGACGAACGTGTCGTCAATGTCGGCGAACACCGGGCGCGCGCCGAGGTGAATCAGCGGCTCCATCGTCGGAAACGCCGTGTGGCTGGGCACGATGATTTCGTCGCCCGGTCCGACACCCTGGAGCTGGTGCAGCAGATAAACAATCATCGTCCACGAGCTGCCAAGCACTGCGGTGGCCGTGCCGGTGTGCGCGGCGAGTTCGGCCTCAAATGCCTTGGACTCGGCGCCGAGGATGTATTGGCCGGAGCGGATGGCGCGCAGCGCGGCCTCCTCGACTTCAGCATTCACGAAACATTTTGATAACGGGATTTTGCTCATAAATTTATTATCCGCGAATTACGCGAATTGCCGCGAATTGCTTTTGTGTTGAAGATCAATGGATTCAATCGCGCGATGGGTCGGCACGATTCTCTTCCATTCCAAACTTGGCGCGCCGAAATTGATCAAAACACCCACTTCGAGGTTGGAAACTTTCAGATAATTGATCACCTGCGCTTCTTCGCGCGAAGTCAGTTTGTCCAGCGCCTTGAGTTCGACAACAATTTTGCCGTAGCCAATCAGATCGGCAATGTAAGTTTTCTTGATCGGTCTGCCTTTGTAATAAATCGGCATTTCCTTCTGCGCCGCAAACGGAATTCTTCTACCCGCCAGCTCAATCTCCAAACATTCTTGATAAACCGGTTCCGAAAATCCAAAACCATTTTCCCGATGCACCTCCATGGCTGCACCGATTATTGCATAAACTTCGTCTTTGAGAATCAGTTCAGGCATGGGTTGGTTTCAGAAAAATTCGTGTTAATTGGCGAAATTCGCGGATTGTTTTATTTCAGTTCCACAGCCTTGCCGGTCTTCACCGACTCCAGCGCGGCGTTCAGCACACGGACGGCGGCGTAGCCGGACTGCGCGTCGGCGCGCGGTGTGGCGCGGGTCTTGATCGAGTCAATGAACGCGCGCAGCTCGGCCAGCAGCGGCTCTTCCGGCGGCGTTTCGATCTGCGTCACAATGCCTTCGTTTGCCTTGAAATCCTTTCCGCCGGCGGGCGTGTGCGTGTTGGCGTAGGTCTTGATCTTGTATTGCGCCACGTTGTAATCGCACACCGCGCTCAACTTGTCGCCGCAGACAATGACCTCGCGGAATTTGCCGGGAATGAAATATTCCGTCTCCACCGTCGCCCACGTTTTGCCGCGCGGCGTGTCGTATTCGAGCGAGACGAACGAAACATCGTCCATGCCGCGGCCCATGAAATCATGATGGATCGCCAGAACGCTTTTCGGCAATGCGGCGAGGATGAAATTGAACAGATCCACGAAATGGATGCCGTCGGCAAACATCACACCGCTGTCGTTGCGCGGGCGCTTGAAGCCGCCGAAATGACCGCGAATCATATTCACTTTGCCGAACTCGCCGTTCTGCACCGCGTCGCGCAGCCAGAGCGTCGCCGGATCAAACCGCAAAATGTGTCCGACCTGCAAAATCCTTTTGGTCTTGTCCGCCAGTTCCGCGAGCTGCCTGGACTCCTCATTGGCGAGCGTCAATGGTTTTTCCACAAACACGTCTTTCCCGGCTTCGAGAAATTCCTTGCACAGCGGAAAATGCGATTGCGCGGGCGTGACAATGACCACGCCGTCCACCTTGCCGATGAAATCCTTATAATTCGTCGTGAGCCGTTCGGCGGGCAGGCCGAGCTTGCGCGCGGGTTCGAGCTGCTTGTCGCCGACCTCGGCCACATACAACTCAACCGGCAGGTTGTTCAGATTGCGCAAATGGTTCGCGCCCCAGCGGCCCAGCCCGATCAAAAGAATTTTTGTCATCGAAATCAATGGAGTCGAACGCATGTCAATGGCGTTGGAAACCGCCGGTTAATTATCCGATTTTCCGGGCTGAACCAAGACGAAAATGCGTCAGCGACTGGTGAAAAGCTCCCACCGTCCCACGCGGGAGACGAGACGCAGCGGCGCCGCGCCGCGGGCTTCCTGAACTTTTTCCGCCGTGTCGCCGAAGCTGACGATCCAGACCCGGCGCCCGCCGGCGAGCAGTTGCGCCAGCGCGTTGTCGTCGGGCAAAAGCAGGCTGCCGAGCCGCTCGCGATTGCCGGGAAATTCAAACGGCACCTGCGCCAAATCCATGCCGCCGAAAAACGGCCGGTTCGTCGCGGATATCACCGTGCCGGAATCAAACGGCAGCCCCTGCGGAAACCGGCCCCAGCAAACCAGCACATCGCCGGGCCGGTAATTCTCCCGCAGCGCGTCGCCAATCGGCTTGAGCGTCTGATTGTCCCGCATGCCCGTCTCGAACAGCGGGACTTCGGCAACAGTGAGCGCCAGGCTCAACAGCGCCAGCGCCGCCGCGCCGGCCGCGCACGCGGACGGTTTCCATTTCCACGCCAGCCAGAAAATCAAAAGCGCGGCGAGTGCGAAAATCGGCGTCTGCCATTTCATCCATTCCGGCAATGCGTCCTGAAATGCAAATATCACCAGCACCGGGAAAACCGCCGGCAAAAGCAGCGAGCTTGCCAGGCAAATCCGCCAGGCCCAACGGGGCGCGGATTCGGCATCACGCTCCTCGCTGAAAAACCGCACCGCCAGCATCACGGCGAGCGCCGGAAAAATCGGCAGGATGTAAGCCGGCAGTTTCGCGTGCGAAAATGAAAACAGCGTGAACGTGAAAACGGCCCAGACATTCAGCAGCAGCCAGCCGTCTTTTGTAAGTGGGGAGCGCGGAGTGCGGAGTGCGGAATTTGAAATTTCAGAGCGCCGCCACAGCCAGCCGAGCAGAAACGTCCACGGCAACAAACCAACGGCGAGAATCCCGAAAAAATAAAACGGATTGCCGTGCCGGTTTTTAATGGTCGTGCCGAGCAGGTGGCCGGCGGCCTGGCCCAAAATCATGAAATGCGCGGATTGCGGCACGCGCTGGAAAACCGCCAGAAACCACGGCGCGGCCAGAACCAAAAACAGCGCGAAGCCGGCAATCAGACCGGCGAACAGGATTTTTCCAGAAACTTCACGTCGGCGGAATATGGCCAGGGTGGTAAATGCAACCACCGGAATTGCCAGCGCAATCGGCCCTTTGGTGAGAAACCCCAGCGCGATGGCTGTCCATCCGGCGAGATGCCATTTGAAAAATTCCGCGCTCCGCACTCCGCACTCCGCATTGGCGGCCAGCCAGCTTCGCCAGAAAAAATAGACCGCCCAAGCGACAAATTGCGTCAGGAAAATATCCGGCGTCAGCATCCGCGACATGGCGAAGTAAAGCAGCGAGCTTTGCAGAATCACCGCGCTCCAGAAACCGGCGCGCCGTCCGCCGAGCGAGCCGCCGAGCAGGAACGCCGCCCACACGCCACTGACTCCGGCGAGCGCCACCGGCAACCGCACGGCCCATTCGCTCTGGCCGAACAGCTTCATCGAAGCCGCCACCAGCCAGTAAGCCATCGGCGGTTTGTCCAAGTGCGGCAGATACCAGAAATGCGGCACGAGCCAGTTTCCTGTCTCAATCATTTCGCGCGCGATTTCGGAATAGCGGCCCTCGTCCGGTTCGTTCAGCGAGCGGCTGCCGAGCAGAATGAAAAAAGTGAAAAGCGTCAGCGCCGGCAATCCCCATTTTTGCAGGATGCTTTTCATTTCGCGGTGGCGGCGATGTCCGGCCGCAAAATCACCTCACGACCTTTCCAGCTTGCGCGGCCGATGTGGTTGAACCCGCCGAGCCGGTAGCGCCAGGAAATCCCGTAAAACGGATTGTTCGTCGGCCAGAACGAAATGATGTCCACGCCGGCGTTTTTCGCCATTTCAATCGCCCGCTGAATCGTTTTCGGATGGTCGTTCCAGTTGAACAGCAGATATTTCCATTCGAGAATCGGCATCTTCAGCCCGCGCGCGTCGCGGTAGGCGGCCATCGCCTTCATCGCGCCGAAAGCTTTTTCAAAGCTGCCGCGCACCATGTATTTCTCGCACATCGCGTCGCTGATGCCGTGAACGGAAAACTGGATGTCGCTCAAATTCAGCGCCGCCTCGCGCTTGGCATCCGTGTTCAGCAAAACGCCGTTCGTCGAGACGCGGATGTAGGCTTTGGGATTTTTCGCGCGCAGCAGCGGCAGCTCCTGGCAGACCGCCGGCGACAAAAACGGCTCGCCGAGGTTCAGATAAAAAATCCGCTGCATTCCGAGCCGGGCCGCAAGATCGGCCATCTGGCTCAATTCGGCGAGCGGCATCGTTTTGCCGGCGCGGATGTTTGCCGCCCCCTCACGCGCGCAGCCGATGCAGTCCACGTTGCAAATCACCGTGTTCTCCAAAAGCATGCCGCGATAGGGCAGGCGCGGTGGCGGCGGCGTTTCGTTTTTTTCAAGCCGATGCAAATCGCCGCAGCGCGAGCAGGTGGAAATCGGCATTTTCCCGTTCGCCAGATCATCGCGGAACTTCTGCGCGACCGGGCCGAAGAAAATTTCCTCGAACGAATGCTTTCGCAAATCGCCGAGGTGCCCGCTGCCGTCGTAATCCTGGCAGTTGCAGGAAACGGTCAGATCGGAATTGACGGTGATGTTGTATTCCGACTCGCCGTCGAGCGCGATGCAGCGATATTTCCGCCCGGTGATTTTTGCGCGCAGCTCCAGCCAGCGCGACTTCGCCCAGCGGACGCCATCGCTCACGCGCCAGTTGAAGCGCGTCTTCGGATTTTTGATCGCCCGCAATGTCGGCGAAGTGGCCATGTGAAAAGGATGGCCGCGCGGCGCTAATTCAGCAAGCGAACTTGGTTTGATTCCCGTGCCGGCAAGATGCGGATGCTGTTGCCAGCCGCAGCATTTTCATCCGGTCATAATCGGCTGGGCGCTGGCGAGTTGACCAGCGGCACTCCCGCCGGACGCGATTTGCGGATCGAAAGATCGTATTTGCCGGTCGCCGGATTGAATCTGCCGGTTGGAAAATGCCTTCTGTCGGTCAACATATTGCATCTGCCGGTTGCCAGATGGCTTCGTGCTGTCGGATTATGACCATGTGCGGTTGCCGGATGACATCTGCCGGTCGCCAGATGGCTTCGTGCTGTTGACTTTTGACCATGTTCAGCCGGTTTATGGCCGCTGCCGGTTGGTTTATTGCCTCTGCCGGTCGGGAAATTCTCAAAAACGCCCATTTTTCGAGGTTTTTCAGCCGGGGCGATTCCAAAAATGGCCGCAAATTGTAAAAGCCAAGCCGCCGCTGCCGGGTTCAGAATAGCCGTTGCGGAAAGTGATCTGAATTCACCTTCCGCATCCAAAAAATGAACACGAAACAACAAAACAAGCTGGCCATGTATCTGGCCGTGAAGGGCGTGCTCGATGCCAACAATTCCGTCTGGCAATCGTTGCAGGCTTTTGCGGATGGATACACGGACTTCACCAGCCATGTCACACAAATCCAGACCTTGGAACTTTCCCAAGTGACGGATTCCACCGGCATCGCGCAGGACAAAAAAGCGTCCAAGGCGGCGATGGCAACGGCAGCGCAGCAAATCAGTGCGGCGGTTCACGCCTACGC
>CAZZPE010000064.1:0-11858 GCA_964655855.1 uncultured Bifidobacteriaceae bacterium | reverse complement strand
CGCGGCACGGAAAACCCCATCGGGTGCAAGGCCAAATAGGAAACCGAGGAGCGGCTCGTTCCGTGTTCCGCGAAAGCGGGCAGGTTTCGGGTATCGGCTGCACAGACAAATGATTCTCTCCGCCCGCAAGGGCGCAGACAGAATTCGGCTTACAGCCCTTCCAAAACCATTTTCGTCCCGTCCCCGGCGGATTTCGCGGGCGGGCACGGGTTGAACGCCTTCAATTTGCAAATTGACCGCTTCTCCGGGCATTGATAGATTTTCCATCCGTTTCCAAACGGATTTTATGCGACACACAATATCGGTTTTGGTGGAAAACAAATTCGGCGTGCTCACGCGCGTGACCGGCCTGTTCAGCGGCCGCGGCTACAACATCGACACGCTCAACGTCGCGCCGACGCACGACCATGACCTTTCGCGCATGACCATCGTCACCCATGGCGACGAGGCCACGCTGGAGCAGATCGTCAAGCAGCTCAACAAGCTGCCGAACGTCATCAAGGTGCAGGATTTCGGCGAGGGCGAATATGTGGACCGCGAGCTGGTGCTGGTGAAGGTCGCGGTGGACTCCAAATCACGCGCCGAGGTGATGCAGATCACGGACATTTTCCGCGCCAAAATCGTGGACGTTCAGCCCAGGAGCCTCGCCATTGAAATCACCGGCAGCGAAAGCAAGGTGGAAAAGTTCATCGGCCTGATGGATTCGTTCGGCGTGACGGACATCACCCGCACCGGCAAGGTGGCGATGCCGCGCAAGTGACCGCACCCGGACGCCGTTTCAGGACCGCATCATCCCGGCAACCCGGTCCGGCCCGCATTTGCATTTGACGGATGGGCGCTGATGTTTAGAATTAAAAGTTCGTTTGAACGAGCAAAGACATTAAACCAACACAAAAACGAGAAAGATTGAGTTATGGCAATTATTGACTTCGGTGGAACCAAGGAAAAAGTCATCACACGGAAGGAATTCCCGATGGCCCGCGCCCGCAAGGTGCTCAAAAATGAGATCATCGCCATCATCGGCTATGGCGTGCAAGGCCCGGCCCAGGGACTGAATCTGCGCGACAACGGCTTCCACGTCATCGTCGGCCAGGCCAAATCGTTCAAACGCGACTGGGACCGCGCGGTAGCCGACGGCTGGGTGCCCGGCAAGACCCTGTTCGACATCGAGGAGGCTGTGCAGAAAGGCACCATCATCCAGATGCTCGTCTCTGACGCCGCCCAGCGCGCCATCTGGCCGCTTGTGAAGAAAAATCTCAAGCCCGGCGCCGCGCTGTATTTCTCGCACGGCTTCTCCATCGCCTACAAGAAACAGACCGGCGTCATCCCGCCGAAGGACGTGGACGTCATCATGGTCGCGCCAAAGGGTTCCGGACTGAACGTCCGCCGCAATTTCCTCACCGGCGCGGGCATCAACTCCAGCTTCGCCGTCGAGCAGGACGCCACCGGCCATGCCGAGGAGCGCTGCATGTCCGTCGGCATCGGCATCGGCTCGGGCTATTTGTTCCCGACCACGTTCCAGCATGAAGTGTTCAGCGACCTCACCGGCGAACGCGGCGTGTTGATGGGCGCGCTGGCCGGCATCATGGAGGCTCAATACGAAGTGCTCCGCTCCCACGGCCACACGCCGAGCGAGGCGTTCAACGAGACCGTCGAGGAATTGACCCAGAGCCTCATCCGGCTCGTGGACGAAAATGGCATGGACTGGATGTATTCCAACTGCTCCGCCACCGCCCAGCGCGGCGCGCTGGACTGGAAGCCCAAGTTCAAAGCGGCGACATTGCCGGTGTTCAAGGACCTCTACAACCGCGTCAAGACCGGCAAGGAATGCACCCGCGTCCTCTCCGCCTGCGGCGCCAAAAACTATCAGGTGCAGTTGGCCAAGGAACTGGGCGAAATCCACAACTCCGAAATGTGGCGCGCCGGCGCGGCCTCCCGCGCGTTGCGTCCCAAGCAATCGGACAAGATCATCGCCAAGGGCACCAAGGGTGTCGGCGGTCGCTCCGCGAACTGATTCGCAAACAATTCAAAAGCCGCTGGAGCAATCCAGCGGCTTTTTTGTTGGTCGTGCGGATTTATCCGCCCAGCGAACCCGGATCGCCCACGTCGCCCTTGTTGAAGTCCACGTAGGCTTCCGTCAAATCGGCGGCATACATTACCGCGCCGGCGTTGCCAAGATTCAGATTGATGTGCAGATCAAATTCCTTCGGCGCGGCGGCGGCGCAGAGTTGCTTGAACGTCGCCTTCGTCGGCTGGCCGCGCTTCAGGCTCCACAAAATATTTTTGCCGCCGGGCGCGGAATAGCCGATGTCAATTTTCTCCTCCACCACCGTTGCCGGGCTGTAACCGACGGCGTCAATGATTCGGCCCCAGTTCGGGTCGCCGCCGTGCCAGCTCGTCTTCACCAGCGGACTGTTCGCCACCGCGCGCGCGGCGGCATCCGCATCCTGAATTGTCTTCGCGCCGTTCACGCGCACCGTCACGATGCGATGAACGCCTTCGCCGTCGCGGACAATTTTCTTCGCCAGCTCCAAACAAACATGATTGAGCGCAGCCTGAAAAACTCTGAACTCTGAACTCTGAACCCTGAACTTTCCATTTCCCGCCAGCCCATTGGCCAGCACCAGCACCGTGTCATTGGTGCTCATGTCGCCGTCCACGGTGATGCGGTTGAAGCTGTTCGCCACCGCTTCGCGCAACGCCGCCTGCAGCACCTTCGCGTCAACCGCCGCGTCTGTCGTGATGAAGCAAAGCATCGTCGCGTGCAGTCCGCCGTGCGGCAATGCCGCCGGCCGCGCGCCGGTCGCGGACATTCCCGGTTGAATCATGCCCGCACCCTTGCAAATGCCACCGATGCGGACGGTTTTGCCGCCGAGCTTAAATTCGACCGCGATTTGCTTGGGCCGCGTGTCGCTGGTCATGATGGCTTCGATGGCATGGGCCGCGTGTTCGTGCGTTGAGCCCAATTCGACGCACGCCTCAATGATGCCGGCGCGGACGTTGTCCATCGGCATCGTGACGCCGATGCGTCCGGTCGAGCCGACGAGGACTGAACCGCCCGGAAAGTTCAATGCGCGCTCGGCATAGCGGACCATCTCCCGCGCGTCCGACAACCCCTGTTTGCCGGTGCAGGCATTGGCGTTGCCAGAATTGACGACAAGTGCCTGCGCACGGCCAGCTTTCACGCGCTCGACGCAGACTTTCACCGGCGCGGCGCAAACCTGGTTGGTCGTGAACATCCCGGCGACCGTCGCCGGCACTTTGGAGACGATGAGCGCGAGGTCGCGCTTTTGTCCCTTGTTCGAACCTTTGCCGGTGCCGAGGCGTTTGATGTCGCAAAACACGCCGCCGGCCCGGAAGCCCTGCGGCGCGACGATGGAGCCCGGAATTTCTTTGAATTGCGTTTTCATTTTAGGAACCGAATTGAACAACAAAGAAACCAAGGAACAAAGTTTTTTCGGCCTTCGTTGCTTTGTTTCTTCGTTGTTAAACCTTTACCGCGTCAATTTCCAGCCGCACCATCCGGACGTGAACCTGCCCGGCGGCGTCCGGCGGATGTTTTGCCAGATAGCGGCCCGTGACGGCGGCGATGAATTCCTCGCGCAAATTCTCCGGCACGCGCTGGGTGTAGGGCAGCCAGGTCGTCCGAAGCCACGCGGCAAATCCGTCTGCGCCGGCATAAGTCGCGTCCTTCGGCGCCAGCTTGAGCTTGTGGATTTTGAAGCCGAATTTCGGCAGCCACTGTTCGTAATCACCGGGCGCGTAAAAAAAATACGGCGTCGGCATCCCGCGAAAAAATTCGCGCCAGCGTTTCAGCCGCATCTCCGGCCGCAGCGCAATGAAGACGTCCTGCGCGTTGCCCTTGCCGCCGCAGGAAACCAGCAGCCGTCCGCCGGGTTTCAGGACTGCCGCCATGCCGCGCAGAATTGCCCGATGATCGTCCACCCAATGCAGCGCGGCGTTGGAAAAAATCAAATCGAACTGGCGGACAGACTTGATTTCCCGCGCGTCCATGACGTGAAATTCCAGATTGGGGAATTTCTTCGCTGGGAAAGTCTTCTGCGCGAACTCAATCATCTGCGGCGAGGCGTCAACGCCGGTGGCCGAGCCGCGCGGCACGGCGCGGGCGATTTCGGCGGTGATTTTGCCGTCGCCGCAGCCGACATCGAGAATGTGCTCGTCGCCGCGCAGCTTCAATCCGGCGATGAGTTCGCGCGCCCAGGTTTGCTGCACGGCGGAATTCGCGGCGTAGTCCGCCGCGTTCCATTCGGCGGGTCGTGCCTGAAGCGAATTGCAGTTCGTTGTCACAGGAGAAACTTTGCGAGGTTGAAATAAAACAGCAGCGTGAAAATATCGGCAAGCGCCAGCGTGATCGGTCCGGCGGCGATTTTCGGGTCCAGCTTCAGCGCGTGGAGCAGGGTCGGCACGGTCAACCCGGCGACGCACGCCGTCAAAAGGCAGAAGGTCACGCTCGCGCCGATGACCAGCGCGGGCATTGGAGTGCGCTGCCAGATCAAGACGACCAGCCCCACGACCAGCCCGCAGGCGACGCCCAGCAGCAGGGCGGTGAAGGCTTCGCGCCAGAGTGACAGCAAATACCAGCGCAATGTCGGCTTGCTCGTCCGCAGCGCCTGGATTGTGACAGTCATGGACTGGATGCCCACGCTTTCGCCGAGGCCCAGAATGAGCGTGAGGAAAAAGGCGATGACGAGGCTTTTTTCCAGCGTCAATTTGTAGGCGCCCGCCATAAATGCGCAGAAGGTTCCGCTAACAATCGTCGTGAGCAGCCACGGAAACCGGATGCGGAACGCGCGCCACGGCGAGGCGTCGCGCACCTGCGAGACGTGAAAGCCGAGCGTTTCAAACACCTCCGTCATTTGCTCGCGCTCGGCGATGTCAAACACCTCCTCCGTGAACAGGCCGACGTCCACCAGCCCGACCACGCGCCGCTGCTCGTCAATCAGCGGAAAGGCGAAGAATTTGTGCAGCACGAAAAACTCGCACGCCTCCATCATCGTCGCCGTGTGTGGAATGGCCACAACCCGCCGGATCATCAGGTCCGACAACCGCTGCTCCAGCGGCGCCATCAACAGCCGTCGCGTGGGCACGACGCCAGCCAACTGCCCGTCATCGTCCACGACGTAAAAATAGACGATTTTTTCGCCGACGCCGCGCTGGCGGATGGATGCCAGCGCCTGTTCAACCGTGAGCTTCTGGTTGAGCGTGGCAAAATCCTTGCGCGCGAACCGCATCACCGGCTCGTTCAAATGCTCGATGGGTGGCTTGACTTGCACCGAGTTTACGGAAGTTAGACCAGCCCCGCCGTTTCCGGCCAGCCGCACACGAGGTTCATGCTTTGAACCGCCTGGCCGCTTGCGCCCTTGACCAGATTGTCCTCGGCGCTCATCACGATGAGCCGGCCCGTGCGCGGGTCGAGCCGCCACGCGAATTCGACAACGTTCGTGCCGACGACATTTTTTGTGTCGGGCAGGGATTTTCCCTCGAGCAGCCGGACAAACGGTTCGCCGCCGTAGGCTTTTTGGTAGCAGGCTGAAATTTTCTCCGCGTCGGCGGATTTGTCCGGCGTGAGATAAAGCGTTGTCAGGATGCCGCGGTTGACCGGAATCAAATGCGGCGTGAACTGGATGAGGACTTTTGTTCCGGCGGCGAACGAAAGCTGCTCCTCGATTTCGGACAAATGCCGGTGTTTCGGCACGCCGTAGGGCCGGGCGCTTTCGTTGCATTCGCAAAACAGGTAGTCCAGCTCGGCCTTGCGGCCCGCGCCGGTCACGCCGCTCAACGAGTCGGCGATGATGCCGGACGGCTGGATCAGCCCCGCCTTCAGCAGCGGAATCGCCGGCACCAAAATGCTCGTCGGATAGCAGCCCGGCGACGCGATGAGGAGGGATTTTTTGATTTCGTCCCGGTAGATTTCCGGCAGGCCGTAGACCGCTTTTTTCAACAGCTCAGGCGCGGGGTGTTCGTGCGCGTAAAAATCCCGGTAAATCTCGGCGCTCCTGAGCCGGAAGTCGGCGCTCAAATCAATCACGACGCTGCCCGCGTCGAGCAGCGGCACGGCGTATTCGGCGGCGACGCCGTGCGGCAAGGCGAGAAAAACGACATCGGCCTGCTTTGCCAGAACCTCGGCGTTCGGCTCGGAGAAACGGATTGTTTTGGATTTCGGGTGGCTGGCGAATTTCGGGAAGACTTGTGCCAGCGTCTGCCCGGCGTTCTGGCGCGAGGTGACGGCGACCAGTTCCGCGTGCGGATGGTTCAGGAGCAGTTGCACCAAAACTTCGCCGGAGTAACCGGACGCGCCGATGACGGCAATTTTCTTCGTTTTCATTTTCAAATCTTAATGGGAGGGTCGCCTTGTCGGCGACCCAAATATTTCGTTTCAGGGACAACGACACGCCATCCCTTCCAAAACAAAAAGCCCCGCCGGATTGAACCAGCGGGGCCTGGAAATCTCCAGCGCGATTAACGTTTCGAGAACTGGAAGCGTTTGCGCGCACCCGGCTGGCCGTATTTTTTGCGTTCGCGCATGCGCGGATCGCGCGTGAGCAGCCCCCCGGCCTTCAGCGGGGGACGCAGCGTCGCGTCGAATTTCAGCAGGGCGCGGGCGATGCCGTGCCGGACCGCGTCGGCCTGGCCGTTCGGTCCGCCGCCGCTGACGTTCACGCGCACGTCGAATTTTTCCGTCGTGCCGGTGGTGGTCAGGGGCAGGGTCGCCTGCGAGCGCTGGGTTTCGAGCGGGAAATAATTGTCAAATGCGCGGCCGTTGACGGTGATCTTGCCGGTGCCGGACGCGAGACGCACGCGGGCGACGGCGGTCTTGCGACGGCCGGTGCCGAGAAATTCAATGGTTTTCGTTTCAGCCATAAATCAAGTTCAGGCCGCAGCCTTGAGCGTTTCGGGCTTCTGCGCGGTGTGCGGGTGTTTCGGGCCTTTGAACACTTTGAGTTTTGTGAGCAGCACCCGGCCGATCCGGTTCTTGGGGATCATGCCCTTGACGGCGTGCATGATGAGCTGCTCGGGATTTTTGGCGCGCAACTGCTCGACGGTCGTGTATTTCTCGCCGCCTTTCCAGCCGGAATAGGTCATGTATTCCTTGGCGGTCTCCTTCTTGCCGGTGACGCGGACCTTCTCGGCGTTGATGACGACGACAAAGTCGCCGGCATCGAGGTGCGGCGTGTAGACCGGTTTGTTTTTGCCGCGCAAAATGTCGGCAACCTGCGCGGCCAGACGACCGAGCACCGCGCCGTCGGCATCAATCAGATGCCACTTGCGCTCATCCAAATTCACTTTCGGCAAATGCGTTTTCATTATTACCCAAACAAAAGGGACGTGAAATCTATCAAACAAACCGATGAAGTCAACAAATCATTTCAATTTGTGACGCGCTGCAAGGCCGGATTGATGGAACTTGTTTAACAGGTGTATTGGTGCAATAGTGGAACAGTCCGGCGGTTGCAACAAAAAATCAAAAGGCGATGAAATGAAATTTATTCTGAAGGCGTTGGTCATTTTTCTCGTGGTCTCCATGTCATGGTTTGGCGGCGGAAATCGCGTCATGGCGCAAGCCGCATTCAACATCAGCCCGGCCACCGTCAGCAACACTTACAGCGGGACGATCACGCTGCAAATCACCAACTTGACCGCCGGCGACACCGTCGTCGTCCAGAAATTTCTCGACCTCAACACCAACAGCATCGCGGACGCCGGCGATTATCTGGTGCAGCAGTTCAAATTGACGGATGGCCGGGCGGGCATGGTTGTTGGCGGCGTCACGAATATCAATGTGCCCGGCGACACCGATGGCACGGCCAACGGACGAATCACCGCACAACTGAATTTTCATAATGGCGATTTCGTGCAGAACATTGCCGGGCAGTATATTTTGGTGCTTTCCAGCACGTCCGGCAGTTTTGCGCCGGTGACGAATTATTTCACCGTCACCAATCTCCCCTATGCGCAGCAGATCACCGGCATCGTGATGGCCACCAGCGTGGTAGTTCCCAATGCCGTCGTCCTGCTGTTTCCCGCGCCGCGCGGCGGCAACCACGGACCGGGAACTCCGGTGGCCGGAACCGTGGCGGACAATTCGGGCAATTATGCCTTCCAGGTGCCGCCGGGAACTTATGTGCCGATGGCTTTCTGTAGTAATTGCGTCTCCGACTATTCGGCCTCGCCGATAGTAACTTTGGGCAGCGGCCAGAGCATCACCACAAATCTGGCACTCACAACCGCCACGGCCAGCATCTCCGGTCAGGCCGTTGATGCCAGCAATCCCAGCATCGGATTGCCGGGCGTTTTCATGCCGGCGATGAACGATTCGGGCTTCATTGCCATCGGTTTCAGTGACACCAACGGCAACTTCAACATGCGGGTCGGTTCCGGGCAATGGAATCTCGGCAGCGACGACAGCGGCCTGATTGTTCACGGTTATGTCGGATACAATAACGGCACCAATGTGGCCGCCGGCGCCACCGGCGTTGTCGGACCTTTCTTCAAGGCCACAGCGCTGTTTTATGGCAGCGTGAAGGACAATTCTGGAAATCCCATGCCGGGAATTGACGTCAACGCCAACGACAACAATTACAACGTGTTCCAATCGGACGGTTACACGGATGCAAACGGAAAATATGTTGTCGGCGTCCTGGGCGGCTTGGGCGACAGCGACCCGTGGCAGGTGCAGGTCAGCAACGGCGGCGACAGCGGCAACCCCGCCAATTACATCTATACGCAACCGCAGTTTGATCAGAACGGAGGCACCAACCTTGTTGCGGGACAGGCTTTGAAAGTCGGTTTCACCGCCGTGCTCTCGACCAACTCCATTTCCGGATCGCTCAAGGATGACAGCGGCAACCCCATTGCCAGCGTTGGCGTGTGGGCCGACGCAACGATCAGCGGGGCGAACTATAACCAGGGCGCGGACACCGACAGCAATGGCAATTATTCGCTGAACGTGGCCAATGGCACTTGGACGGTCGGGGTTAACAGCGGCGGAGGCGGCGACAGTTTGTCCGGCAACTATCTCGCTCCCACAAATCAATCGGTGGTGATTTCCAGCAACAATGCCACCGTGAATTTCACCGCAATTCTCGCCACCAATCATATCACCGGCAACGTAAAGGCCAGCGGCACCAACATCGTCGGCGTGGGAGTCGGGGCCAGCGCAACCATCGGCGGCGTGGATTACATGCAATATGCGGACACCGACACCAATGGCGATTATTCGCTCAACGTGGCCAATGGCATCTGGTCGGTCGGCCTTAATCCCAGCAACGGAGGTGATAGTTTGGACAGCATTCTCGGCATCGGAACCTACCAAAATCCGGCCGGTCAAAGCGTCACCATCAGCAACGGCGACGGCACGGCGAACTTCAATGTGTTGCCGAACAGTGGTTCGGGACAAATTTCGGGCTATGTAATTGACGCTGCCGGCCATCCGGTCGGCGGTGCGACCGTCTCCGCGAACGACGGTGTCGGAGACAATTATTCCACCTCGACGGCCGACAGCGGTTTTTATTCGTTCAATGTCGGGAATGGGAATTGGGATGTGACCGTGGATTGCAGTTATCTGAACGCACTCGGCTACCAGTGTGTCAGCGGTCAAAATGTGAATGTCCCCGAAAACAACGGCATGGTGAATTTCCTCGTTGAATTCCTGCAAACTCAAACCATCGTCCTGACCAGCGACGCGGACACGCTGGCGGCGTCCAAAAACGATGAATCAGCCCTCGACACCGGCGACACATCCGGGCTGACCTTTCAACCCGTGATCGTTGGCTCTTATGGAACCTACACCCCGGTGCCGCCTCAATCGGCCGAGGGCGCGGAAGTCGTCCAGATTCCCCCGGCGGACGGTGAAAACGGCTTTTTCAAGATGACCTTCACCCTGCCGCCAGGCTTCAGCCGGATACAACTCGCCGGCGCGGCAAATGTGGATGACTATGGTCGCGCCTTCCTGAACGGCCATCCGCTCACGCCATCGCTGACGAGCGTCACTGCCGCGCCCATAACCGAAGAAGGCAACACAACCTTCAGCACGACCAACGCCGACTGGTTCGTTCCGGGAACAAACGAATTGCTGGTTTCCGACTGGAACACCGGCGGCCCGAGCGGAGCGGCGTTCTACGCCGTTGTTTCTTTCATTCCCGTTCCGTCCCTCGGCTCGGTGGACACGTCTTCCAGCGGCCAGTTCCGATTCCTGCTCAACGGCACGGCCAACCAGAATTACACACTTCAAGTGTCCACCGACTTGAGTTCCACCAACTGGACGACGCTCTACACCACCAACAACCCGGAGGCAGGCACATTCCTGCTGACCGACCCGAACGCCACGAACCAGCAGCGATTCTACCGCATTTTGGTCGGGCCGTAATTGTTTAACGGCATTCACCCGCCTGGAAATGAGCACTTGACCGGCGGATTTGTCAGTCTCAGCATCGGCGGCATGAAAGCCGGAATGATGGTTGTTCGTTTTCTTGGCGGGCTTCTTCTGCTGACTGCCTGTGCGCTCGCCTTTCTCTGGTTCTTCTGGCTCACACCGCTCAAACATTTTTATTCGGGCACTTGGAACCGCGACCATTCCAACTACGCCCGCTGGGTTGAAGGAGAGAAATCTGTATCTCGTTTGGGCGTCACCCACGATGTTGGCATTGAAATGGGTTATTACGGCGGCAAAGAGTGGGCGGTTTGGATAATGAAGCACATCAAACCGGGCCAGGATATATCGGGTTGCGACGCCAGTCATTTGGCAGGTGCGTTGGCACGCATGACAAATCAGCAACTGGGCGATCAAGCGGACATCTGGCTGGCTTGGTGGAAAACCAACCAAGACAAGACTCAACTGGAATGGATTCGAGACGGTTTTGCAAACAAGGGCGTGGTTGTCCAACAACCGTTGACGACAAACAACATTTTGGCCTTGTTGAAATTGGCAGACCTCGCCACAAACTCGGCCATTTATGCAAATATGCCCGTTTATCTGCGGTCCAGTTTGCGTTTCAATGCGTTTCGTTGGCTGCGGGATTCCGGCTTCCGGGCGACTGAATTTGACCTGAAAAACATTCCTGTAGAAAATGGAAACCAAATCACTTCAGCTCTCATTGATTATGCTGAATGGTATGGAATTCACTGGAATGATCCCGGAAAACTGCGAATCGCTGGAAATAACATCGGTGATGACCGGTGGCCTGATGCCGTGTTTGAAACACGCCCTTACCGGTGGACCTTGTATTCCATCATTGTTGTCATGGCGCTTGGCGGTTGCTTTTTGCTTCGTTTTGAACGCCAAAAAGGCTGGTGAGCGGGCCGCGTCCGTTCTACACTCCACGCCCAATCATGGATAAAGTCTTTGTCACGGGCGCGGCGGGTTTCATCGGCAGCAATCTGGTGGACCGGTTGCTGCGGGACGGCAAATCGGTCGCCGGCTACGATAATTTCTCCACCGGCCAGAATGAGTTTCTGGAGAACGCGCGAAAGCGGCCCGGGTTCAGGTTGATCCGGGGCGATTGTCTCGATCTGCCCGCGCTCACTGCGGCGATGGCCGGGTGCGATTTTGTCTTCCACCTCGCGGCCAATGCGGACGTGCGGTTCGGGCTGGAGCATCCGGGCAAGGATTTTCAGCAGAACGCGCAGGCCAGTTTCAACGTGCTGGAGGCGATGCGCGCCAACGGCATCAAGGGCATCGCGTTCAGCTCCACCGGCAGCGTTTATGGCGAGGCGGAAATCATCCCCACGCCGGAGAACGCGCCATTTCCCATCCAGACGTCGCTTTACGCGGCGTCCAAGCTGGCGTGCGAGGGGTTCATCCACGCCTATTGCGAGGGCTACGGGTTCGAGGGCTACAT
>CAZZPE010000063.1:0-12406 GCA_964655855.1 uncultured Bifidobacteriaceae bacterium | reverse complement strand
GGAGCACATCGAATTTGCCGGCGTCCATTCCGGCGACGCCGCGATGGTGCTGCCGGCGCACACGCTGTCCAAAAAGGTTGTTGATAAAATCCGCGACTACACGCACGCGATGGCGCGCGAGCTGCGCGTCAGCGGCCTGATGAACGTCCAATACGCCGTGAAGGGCGAAACGGTCTTCGTGCTCGAGGTGAATCCGCGCGCGTCGCGCACCGTGCCGTTCGTGAGCAAGGCCATCGGCCGGCCGCTGGCAAAACTGGCCGCGAAAGTCATGGCCGGCAAAACCCTGAAGGAGTTGAACTTCACCAAAGAGATCCGCCCGAAGTATTGGGCGGTGAAGGAATCCGTCTTTCCGTTCAACCGCTTCCACGGGCAGGACATTCTGCTCTCGCCGGAAATGCGCTCCACCGGCGAGGTCATGGGACTGGATGCCGACATGGGCATCGCCTACGCGAAATCGCAGATGGCGGCGAACTCGTCCCTACCGCTGGGCGGCAGGGTTTTCATCAGCGTCAGCGACGCCCACAAAAAACAGGTCGCCGCGCTGGCGAAACTGTTTGCGGATCTGGGTTTTGAACTGGTTGCCACCAGCGGCACGGCGGGCATCCTGGAAAAGGCCGGGCTGAAGGTGCAGCGCATCCTGAAACTGCTCGAGGGCCGTCCCAACGTGATTGACCTGCTCAAGAACAAGGAAATCCAGCTCGTCATCAACACGCCCAGCGGCGCCGTGCCGCGCGCCGACGAAATCAAAATCCGCACCACGGCCATTTACACCGGCACGCCCATCATGACCACGTTGAGCGGCGCCAAGGCCGCCGCGCTCGGCATCGCCGCGCTCAAAAAATCCGGCTACGGCGTGAAGACGTTGCAGGAATATCACTGATGGTTGTAACGGTTGCGGTGAGGATGGCGTCCATCATTTTGTGAAATCCAAACACATCCTTTGCCGCGCGCTCGTTTTTAGCGGTATTTTACTTGGATGTTTCTCAATTGCATCGGGCGCCGACTTGCAATTGCAGGTCAGTTCTGATTTTCCCGGCGGCTCGGCCGGGGTGTTGAGCATTGACCCAGCCAGCAACACGGTTCACATCACGCCCGCCGGCGATCCCAAGCGTGGCTGGCCGTGCTGGTGGTATTTCCGTCTCGATGGTGTGGACACGAATAAACCGCTCGTGCTTGAAGTCACCGCCAATCAGGGAATCGTGCAGACCGGCACGTCCGGCAAAACGAGAAAGTTTCCCGCCGATTTTTCCCTGCCGGAGTATGCGGCAATTTCGACCGATGGAACGAATTGGGAACACACGGAGCGGGGTGAAAGGCAAGGAAGCCACAGTGTTTATAGCATCAATGCCTCCACATCCACGTTGTGGCTTGCCTGGGGGCCGCCGTTTACCTTGAAGGAGGATAATCAATTGATTGAAAACACCTGCACGCTCTGTCCTGACGCCAAAAGTTTTGTGCTGGCGCACACGCGCGGAGGCCGGCCTGTGCCCGGTGTGCGCATCTCGCAACCCGGCGCAACGAGTGACCCGCGTTATACAGTTTGGATTCAAGCCCGCCAGCATGCCTGGGAAAGCGGCTCCAGTTGGGTCGCCCGTGGATTTGCTGAATGGCTCGTGTCCAATGATCCCGCCGCCGAATCGCTCCGCCAGAAAGCCGACATCGTAATCATCCCGATCGTGGATGTGGACAGCGTTGAGACGGGTCAGGGAGGCAAGGAACAAATACCGCACGACCAGGACGAAGATTGGTCCCCCACGCCTTATTTTCCCGAGGTGGCGGCGGGAATGAAAAGTTTATCCGCATTGGCCAAGGCTGACCGGTTGGATTTGTTTTTGGATTTGCACAATCCCGGCTACGGCGCCCGCGACATAGATTTTTATCTTCCGGCTGGGCCGCTCTTGTTCCCGGCGAGGGTGGCGAACAACGACAACTTTTTCAGGATTGTGCAGGAACAAATGACCGGAGCCATCAAGTTCAACGGAAGGATCGGGCCGGATGGCAAAACGTATGATCCAGTGGTGGACACAAGCGTTGATACTTGGACCGCCGCTCAATGCCAGCCTCATACAATTTCGTTCACCATGGAAATACCTTGGAACATTTCAGCCAGCACAGCCTCCGGCTATCTGAAAGTCGGCGCACAATTGGGCCGGAGCATTGGTCTCTATTTGCAGCCAGCCATCCGGTCGAATACGAAAGAATGACTCACACCAAGAAACTAGAAAATTGTGATTTAACCATGAAACCAAAACACATCCTCTGCCTCGCGCTCGTTTTTAGCGGCACACTTTTTGCAACTTCCGCCGGCGCGCAACCAAAGGCATCGCTCGCCTTCCCCGGCGCGGAAGGCTTCGGCCAGTTTGCCAGCGGCGGCACCGGCGGCGAAACCGTTCACGTCACCACGCTCGACGATTCCGGCCCCGGCTCCTTCCGCGACGCCGTCAGCAAACCCGACCGCATCGTCGTCTTCGATGTCGGCGGCGTCATCCGGTTGAAATCCAACGTCGCCGTCAGCAGCCAGATCACGCTCGACGGCACGAGCGCGCCCGGCGAGGGCATCACGCTTTACGGACGCTCCGTCTCCTTCAGCGGCGAACACAACGTCATCGTCCGCTACCTGCGTTTCCGCGAAGGCATCGCCGGCGACAAGGGCAAATGCTCCGTGAATCTTTCCGGCGGCGGCGACATGATTTTTGACCATTGCAGCATCGAATGGGGACGCTGGGATTGCATCGGCCTCACGCGCGGCAGCCACGACATCACCTTCCAGAACTGCATCATCGGCGAGGGCGTTGACCCGCAGCGCTTCGGCTCGCTCTCCGACACCATCACTAACATCACCTACAGCCACAACCTCTGGATCAATAACCAGAGCCGCAATCCCAAGGCCAAGGGCCGCATCCAATACATCAACAACGTCGTCTATAACTGGGGCGTCTGCGGCCTCGTCGGCGGACATTCCGAGGCGGATCATTTTCTGGACGCCATCGGCAACTATTTCATCGCCGGACCGAATTCGAGCGGCCATTTCACCGGCGAATACAAGGCCACCGACCACGTCTACCAGCGCGATAATTTCGCCGACACCGACAAGGACGGAAAACTGAACGGCCGCCCGGTCGTCGCCGCCGATTTCGGCAGCGGAGACGAGGCGCCGACCCTGATGACCAACCTCACCGTCGCGCCGCAAATCGCCGTGACGATTGAATCCGCGCAATCGGCGGTGACAAACATCCTCGCCCAAGCCGGCTGCTCGCGGCACCGCGACGCCGTGGACGCGCGGCTGATTGACGCCGTGCAATCCTTCGGCACGCGCGGCAAAATCATCCATGACGAAGCCGAAGCCGGCGGCATTGACGGAACGGCGGCAGTTCAAAGCCCGCCTGCCAAATAAGACTGCGGCACCGTAGGAGCCGACGTAAGGAGGCTCACCAATGTTAGACGGTGTTCCACTGGCGTTAGACAGTGCTTCCGCAATGCTAGCGATGCTCCGGCGACCCTAGACACCGTTCCGCCGGGGTTAGCCGGTGTTCCGACGAGGTTAGACAGCGTTTCGCTGATGTTAGCCGGTGTTCCGGCGATGCCAGACCTGTTCCGCTGATGTTAGCCCTTGCTCACGCAATCCCAGGCCGTGTTCCGCCCATTCCAGACGCCCGTCCGCCGATGCTAGACCGTGCTTCGGCGACGCCAGACCAATTCCGGCGGTTCCAGCTTGAGTTCCCCGGATTGACGCACAGGAAATTTTATCAATATCATAATTTACAATAATCTCATACTTGACGGCAGATAAAAAATATAATTGACGGATGCGCCAGTCGGCGTAGTTTTTGACCAACAACCAATAACCTTATGAAAAATACACAAATCAACATCAATGCCATGCTAACCCGCGTCAACAACTTCGGCGTCGCGCACGCCGCCGATTTCACCGCCACCAGCAAGGGCGGCGCGCTGTTCGCCGTTGTTGCCGCCGGTGTTCCCAAGGTTGGCACCGCCGCCGCCGCGCAGGTTTCCGGCGGGGAAGCCGCCAAAAGCGGCACCGATACCAAGGCCGTCGCTTTCCAATGGCTGCATGACGACCTCATGGCCATCCACCAAACCGCCGCCACCCTAGCCCAGACCACGCCGGGATTGGATGACAAATTCCGTCTGCCCCATAATCTCACCTACGGCAACATCCTGCCCATCGCCCGCGCCTTTGCCGCTGATGCCGCGCCGCTCCAGGCCGATTTTGTCGCCTGCGAAATGCCCGCCGATTTTCTGGCGCAACTGAACACCGCCATCACCACCTTTGCCGGCGCCACCGACACCCAAAGCGGAGGCAAGGGCGCAAAAGCCAAGGCCACCACCGGCATCAGTTCGAACCTGCAAACCGCGTTTCAAGCCGTGCGGGGACTGGACGCCATTGTCCACAACAAATACCGCAACGACCCCGTGACGCTGGCCGAATGGGCCACCGCCCGCCACGTCGAGCGCACCCCGCGCCACGCCAAACCCGTCCCCGTGCCAGCGGCAAAGCCGTGAGACATCCGGCAAATGATTGAAACCATGCGGCTTTCGGAAACGGAGGCCGCTTTTTATCTTCAATCCTAAATGCTTTCTGGCACACTCTTGTCATGGCAAAGAAATTTGAGACGCATCCATTGCCCGACGGCCAATTGAACGGTGCCGCTCCAGCGAAGGCAAATTCGTGAACTTTTAACAACAATCACGTTTATGCCGACGAAACCCATGACCATTCGTGAAAAGTTTGAAATGCTTAACAAAGAGATCGCTCTCGAACAGGAGTATTACTGGACGCGCTTTTCTGGCTTCGCCACATTGTATGCGGGACTCTTCGTTTTGTTTTCCTTTGAAAAACACCAAGGGCTTCTGTCAGGAGCGGCAGTGGGCTTGGGTCTGATCTGGATGTATGTGCAGGCAGCAAGCCTCTGGTATGTCAATCGGCTTAAATCTGACTTTCGGAAAGTTTCTGAACAGCGAGAATTCCATTGGCCTAAACATCCTATATTTAGCAAAAAGTTTAGATCCACCACAGATGTTGCACTTCTTGTCCCCTATGGACTCACTATTCTCTGGAGCCATTTTCTGTGGAAAAATCTTGCAGCACCTTGCATTTGTTATTTTGTGGTTCTGGCATTGATAATTACTTTTTTCTTCATCCTTCTTTTAATCGCACTTTGCCTACCTCCTATTGCAAACAAGGTGTCAACGCCTAATTCTTGAAAATGGCTGGCGCATGAAAGCCAAACGCAATTTGATTCACATTTGCCTGCTGTGTGCGGCATTTCTGCAATCGGCTACTGGCGGGGCGCAGACATTGCAAACGCTCTGTTCTTTCACTGGCGGCAACGGCCAGAATCCGTGTGGTGCGCTGACATTGGGCAATGACGGCAATTTCTATGGCACGACCCAATATGGCGGCACCAACAATTATGGAACGGTGTTCAAAGTGACGACGAATGGCACATTGACCTCGCTGGTTTCTTTCAACGGCAATAATGGAGAAACCCCGCTTTCCGGGCTGACGCTAGGCAATGACGGCAATTTCTATGGCACGACTGTATCAGGCGGCAGCGGCGGTGGCGGTGGCGGGACGGTGTTCAAAGTGACAACCAATGGGACGCTGACTACACTGGTTTCTTTCAACGGCAACAATGGTGAAAATCCGTTTTCGGGGTTGACGCTAGGAAATGATGGCAATTTCTACGGCACGACTGCGGCGATCGTTACCAGTAGAGATTGGACGGTGTTCAGAGTAACAACCAATGGGGTGCTGACAACGCTGGCTACTCCTTACTCCAACGGTGGTTATCCATACGGCGCATTGACATTGGGCAATGATGGCAATTTCTACGGCACGACTCCGTTTGGTGGAATCACTAATTCCACATATCGCAATGGTATGGGAACTGTATTCGAAGTGACGATAGGTGGCACGTTTTCCACATTACTTTCTTTCAACTCTTACAACGGGGTGCAGCCAAAAGCTGCATTGACTCTGGGAACAAATGGGAATTTCTACGGCACGACTACAGGAGGAGGAGACTTCGGTGATGGAACGATATTTATGGTGACGCCCAATGGGCAATTAACAACCATGGTTTCTTTCAACGGCACCAACGGAATGTATCCAAATAGCAATCTATTGCTTGGAACTAACGGTATATTCTACGGGACAACTTCTGGAGGCGGTGATTACGGTTATGGGACAGTGTTCCAATTGACGACGAATGGCATTTTAACCACGGTTGTTTCTTTCAACCGCAGCATCGGAGGGCCTGCGGCTGTCCCGACACTGGACGGTGTCGACAATTTCTACGGCTCGACTCAAACAGGCGGCAGTAGTGGTGATGGAACGGTGTATCATTTATTGCTTCCGCCTTTGATCATCGTTCAACCGCAAAACCAGACTAATTATGCCGGTTCAGCAGCGATATTCACTGTCAATGTGACAAATTTATTTCCAGTGGGTTATCAATGGCAAAAGAACGGCGCAAACCTTGTTGATAGCGGCAACATTTTCGGTTCGGCTACAAACACTTTGACCATCACGGGTATTTCAGACAACGATGCAGCAACTTATTCGGTCATTGTCAGCAATTCTTACGGCACTGTAACGAGTTCCAGCGCGACGCTAACGGTGATTGACTCGCCCGGAATCACGACGCAACCACAAAACCAGACTATAGGCATTGGAAGCAACGTGACCTTTTCCGCCACAGCCTACGGCGCTTCGCCACTTGTTTTTCAATGGTATTTTGGCAACTCTCCGGTCGGGTCGCCCACAACCGGCGCAAATTTTTCGTCATACACATTGACGAATGTTCAAACCAACCAGTCCGGCAATTACAGCGTTCAGGTTTTCAACGGCTATGACAGTGCGACGAGTTCCAACGCAGTGCTGACGGTGATTGTGTTTGCGCCGAATTTAACCAGTCAGCCAACAAACCAAACAGTCTTGCTTGGCCGTAGCGCATTTTTCACTGTTTCCGCCAACGGCTCGGCACCATTCCAATATCAATGGCGGTTTAACAGCGCGAACATTCCGGGCGCGACCAATTCCGTTTACACGATTCCGGCGGTGGTTGCCACCAACACCGGAAATTATTCCGTTACCGTGACCAATTCGGCGGGCGGTGTGATAAGTTCCAATGCCATGCTGACGGTGATTGTCCCGCCAGTGGTGTCGTTTCAAATCCTCGCCGGTTATCCTCAACTGAATTTGAATGGAATGTTAAGCAGCAATTTCATCGTGCAATACAGCACCAATCTGGCAGGAACAAACTGGATCAATTTGCGTTCCATTTCCAATCTATCCGCCAATCCGTATCAGTTCCTCGACGCTGCCGGAATTGTTCCACCAGCGCGGTTCTATCGTGCATTGATGCAGTGACCATGCTCATCTTGTCTTTCTCACTTTGACAGGAATGAAATCGGAAGTTCCCGCACTGCTCCCGCTGCTGAAGCAATACTTCGGGTTCACCTCGTTCCGCCCGTTGCAGGAGGAAATCATCCGCGATTCGCTCGCGGGCAATGACGTCTTCGCGCTGCTGCCGACCGGCGGCGGCAAATCGCTTTGCTTCCAGCTTCCCGCGCTCGCGCACGACGGCCTCACCGTGGTCGTCTCGCCGCTGATTGCGCTGATGAAAGACCAGGTGGACGCGCTGCAAGCCAGCGGCGTTCCCGCGACGTTCCTGAATTCCTCGCTCGCAGTGGGCGAAGGCCGGCAGCGGCTGCGCGGCCTGCACAATGGCGAATTTCGCCTGCTTTACGCCGCGCCGGAGCGGCTGATGCTGTCCGGCTTCCTCGAAGATTTGCAGCGCTGGAACGTCCGGCTCATCGCCGTGGACGAGGCGCATTGCATCAGCGAATGGGGCCACGATTTCCGTCCCGAATACCGCCAGCTCGCGCAGTTGCGGGATTTGTTCCCCAAAGTCCCCTTCATGGCGCTTACCGCCACCGCCACGACGCGCGTGCGCGAGGACATCGTCACGCACTTGAAATTGCGCGAGCCGAAAATTTACGTCGCCAGCTTCAATCGCCCGAACCTGACCTACCGCGTCATTCCGAAAAACAAGCCTTACGACCAGTTGCTGGCTTTTCTCCGCGCGCGGCCCAAGGAAGGTGGCATCGTCTATTGCCAGTCGCGCAAATCCGCCGAGCGCGTCGCGGCGAATCTGACCGAGGATGGCGTGAACGCGCGCCCGTATCATGCCGGGCTGACGCCGAAGCAGCGCACCGAGCATCAGGAGCTTTTCCTGCGCGACGACGTGCGCGTGATTTGCGCGACCATCGCCTTCGGCATGGGCATCAACAAGCCGAACGTCCGCTTCGTCGTCCACTACGATCTGCCGAAAAACATCGAGGGCTACTACCAGGAAACCGGCCGCGCGGGCCGCGACGGTCTGCCCAGCGAATGTGTTTTGCTCTTCAGCGCCGGCGACGTGGTGAAGCAGACGCAGTTCATTGACGAAAAACCCGGCCTGCAGGAGCAGCAAATCGCCCGTGCGCAATTGCAGCAGATGGTCCACTACGCCGAGTGCGCCGGCTGCCGGCGCGTGGAACTGCTGCGCTATTTTGGCGAGGATTTCGATGCCAGTATTCCGTCCGAAAAATCCGCAATTAATTGCGGCGCGTGCGACAACTGCCTTTCGCCGCGCGCCACGTTTGACGGCACGCTCGCCGCGCAGAAATTTCTCTCCTGCGTCTATCGCATCCGCGAGAAGCAACGCTTCGGCGTCGGCTTGAACCACGTTGTCGAGGTTCTGACCGGCGCGGACACGGAAAAAATCCGCAAGTGGAGTCACGAGCAGCTTTCCACCTACGGCATCGGCAAGGAACACAGCCGACCAGAATGGGCCGTCATCGGACGCGAACTCGTGCGGCTTGGTTTTCTGCGGCAGACGGCGGAAAAATTCAGCGTGCTGGAACTGACGAACGACGGCCTGGCGGCGCTCAAGCAGCGGAAGAAAATTACGCTCACCCAGCCCGCCGTCGCGCCGGAAACAAAACTCCACCGCGCGGGCGAAATCTCCTGCGACGAGGTTTTATTCGACCGACTGCGCGCGCTCCGCAAAAAGCTGGCGGATGAACGCGACGTGCCGGCTTACATCATTTTCTCTGACGTGGCATTGCGGCAGATGGCGCGGAATTATCCCGCCAGCGAAAGTGAGTTCGCCCGCATCAGCGGCGTCGGCGAGAAGAAACTCCGCGAGTTTGGCGACATTTTTCTCGGCGAGATTGCCGCGCATTTGCAGACGAACGCCCGCCAGATTTTTGCCGACGATTCCTTCACCGCGCCCGCCGCGCCGCCGCCGTCGCGCGGCAGCCTCGGCGATTCCGCGCGGGAAACGCTGCGCCGTTTCCGCTTCGGCCAGACCGTCGAGCAAATCGCCCGCGAACGCGGCGTGACCAACGGCACCATTTACGGCCACATCGCCGAGGGCATCGAACGAGGCGAGCCGGTGGATTTAGACAAGTTTTTCACCGGCGACGAAAAACAGAAAGTCGCCGCCGCCTTCCGCGCGCACGGCTCCGGCGCGCTGTCTCCGGTCTTTGAATCCCTCGGCGGTAAAATTGACTATGGCCGGCTGCGGATTTTCCGCGCGGCGGCCAACGTCAGAAAGTAGGACAGGCGTCGCGCCTGTTCTGCACTGATGATTGTTTCAGCTTCCCCACCTCGATGTCAGCCTGTCGCGTCGGTTCGGGAATGCGGTAGCGTGTGCAACAGGCCAGAACCAGTTTGATGGCGGAATCCAAATCCACACGATGACCGATGCTCACAAACACCGGACGAATGCCTTTTTGAGTCCGCAAAGCAACACCAATCTGTTCGTCGCCATCCAAGAGCGGTGTAATCGCGCCAGCCTTTCGGGCGAGCTTTCCAAATGTTCCAGTCAACCGGCTCTTGCCAACGCCGACGCCGGGCCGGTCCAGTTCAATCGCCAGATGCGACGCGATGCCGCACCGGCGCGGATGGGCGAATCCCTGCCCGTCAAACAAGATCGCGCCGAATTCGTGCTTCAGCGCGCCAATCGCCTGCCTGACGGCCGGGCCTTCGCGGAAACTCAAGAAACCGGGGATGTAGGGAAATTCCGCCGGTCGCGTCGCGTGGGCAATTTCAACGACGCGCCACGTTTCCCGGTCATAAACCACGGCGGCGGCAAAGATGGTCTGCTTGTCGGCGGAAAACGCGCAGTCCGCCCCGGCGACAAATCGTGGCAGCGGCTCCAGCGGCGTGATTATCATCCGTCCGCGCAGCCGCGCCTGCGTCGCCTTCCATTCCCCGACCAGTGCCGGCCAGCCGGGATCGGATTTGCCGCGCACCGTCATGCGGCATTTTCCTTCGCGCGCAGCACGCGCCACTCGTGCGTCCACCGGTCAATCCGGCAGACGGAAACATAATCGCAAAATTCGCACGGCGTTTCCGTGCCTTTGCGATACGGGTCCACTTTCGCCTTGCCGTCAAAAATGGCGCGGCCCATTTCCTGCAATTTTGTTTCAACTCCTTCCAGCAATTTTTCAAACTCGCCGCGCGGCAGCGCCTCGGTCGAGCCTTTGCGGAGCGAGCCGTCCTGATTCAGCCGGTAATTGAATTGGTCGGCAGCCCCGGCGCGATCCAGCTTTGGCAGTGACCCGGCGTCGAACCGGCCGTGGTGGCGATACGCGAGTTTGCGGGCGTCGGCCGCGTCCAAAACCTCGTCGCGCGTTTTGCCGCCCTCGAACTGGCCGCGCAGATTGACAAAAAAAACGCCGGCGGGAACCAACTTTTTCGCGCCGAATGTTTCGCGCGGATTTTTCCAATGCCGGAGCGCGTTCAGATAGGCGGGCAGTTGCAATTGCACGCCGTGTTCCACCAGCAGCGCGTCCCATTTCTTGCCGCCGGATTTGTAATCCATCACCACCGCAAGCACGCCGCCGTCCGGGTCGCGCCACAAATCCACGCGGTCAATCCGGCCTTGCAATGAGAGCTTGCGCCCGCCGTCCAAATCAATTTCCCACGCGGACGCGCGGGAATCTTTGCCGCCAAAATCCAGTTCCGCCGCCGCCGGGTCGAATTCATATTGCCCGCGCATCCACGCCACGATGACGGCGGCGAAATCCTGCAACGCTTCGGTCATCGCGCGCGCCTCGAACCGCGTCCGTGCCGTGTCGCGCATCAGCCCCGCCCGGAAATTTCCCATGAGCCCGCCGGCGGCAACACCAATCCGTTCGCGCGCCTCCGGCGGCGTGATGTCGCGCCAGCGCCTGCCTTCGGCAGCCAGTTGTTCGTGAAAAATTTTCAGGACCTCGTGCTGGAAACTGCCGCGTTCGCGCGCGTCCAGCTCGAACAGCTTCCGCTCGCCGGCGCGCAGGCCGGAGCGGACGAAGAACTTGAACGGGCACTGGGCGAATTCCTCCAGCCGGCTCACGGAAGTCTGCAGCACCGGGCCGAACAGTTTTTCCGCAAGCGCGGGGGAAAGATCTTCCTTTTCATCCGGTTCGCGCAATTGCGCCAGTTTTTCCGCGAGTGACTTGAGCGCGGGAAGCTCCAGCAGCCATTCCCAATTTTCAATTTTTAATTTTGAGTTTTTAATTGTTTCCAGCGGCACGACAAGCTCGTTCACATGTTCCGCGTCGCACCCGTCGAAGCGGGCGGAAAACTCTTCGACTTGGAGTTGTGGAAAAGTCCGTTGTAATTGCGCAACGAACGGCGATGGATTCAACGCCCGGCCGTCGGCGTCGTGGCGCGAAAAAGCAACGGTCAATTTTTCACTCGCGCGGGTGCAGGCGATGTAGCCGTAGAAATGCTCGCGCGAAAGCCGGTCGCGCAAGTCCGGGCCGAGCGAAACCGCCCGGCCCAACTCATCCCGGTCGGCCTCGGTCAAAATGGCGGAGGGCGCGGGCGCGGCGGGGAAAATGGATTCGTTCATGCCCAAAACGAGCGCGAGCTTCAAATCGGGATTGCGCGCGCGGTCAATCGCGCCGACCAGCACCTCGTCGAGCGAGGGCGGAATGACGCCGACGGTCAAGCCGGCCAGACCGGCCTCCAGAATTTGCAGCCAGTCCCGCAGCGGCAGGGACTCGTTCGGAAACGCAAGCATAAGATTGTCGAGCCAGGCGTTCATCTGCTCCCAAACGGTCTGGTGAATTGCGGATTGCGGATTGCGGATTGCGGATTTTTCCTCGTCAAAGGTCCAACGCTCCAGAGTTCGTTCGACTTTCAGATCGCTCCAGAGTTCGCGCAGGGCTTCGGCCAGTTGCGCGCCGGTCGGCTGGAATGGATTCCGGCCAAGCCGGTCGGAGAAATTTTCAAACGGCGGCAGGATTTTCCGGCGAAGCTGTTCGGAAAATTCGTCCGGCAGCGGCTCGCGCCATTTTTTGCCGCGCCAGCCAAATTCGAGCGCGGCGTTTTCCAGCCGGT
>CAZZPE010000062.1:0-12602 GCA_964655855.1 uncultured Bifidobacteriaceae bacterium | reverse complement strand
GTTCTCTGACGCTCCATCAATTCATCCGTTCAAAAGAGTTTTGCAGAGGTCTCATTTTATCAATGCCATGCTGCGCCGGCTGGCCGGGCACCGAATCGGCGACGATGGAAACAACTGGTGGTGGCGAGATTGATTCCGCATACAAGCCACCAGCCATCAACGCCAGAGCAAAGATGATTCTCAAACACGAATAGAAAGGTTTCATTGAACTGGTGTTTGTGGAAAGGTGATGAGTTTACTTGGCCGCGCACGATTCACATGGAGCCGGGTTATTGAAATTACTTGCGAGACACGGTAACTGGGCTTCCTTTCATGAGTTTTAGGGCGATTCAAACAGATAAAAACTTTGCGGCGAATTGGTGTTCAAGCCATTCGTAAAATTGAAATTGTCGCTGCTATCAAACTGGTTCGTCAGCAGCCGCGTCCAATTGGTCACCGGCGCGGAACACACTGCCTGTTGGCTTTTTCATAGATTCTAGTTTTGCATACTATTCAGATACTGGAGCCAATACTTCCGCTAATTGCGCAAATAATCCCTGTATTCTAACATTGTGAAAGTAGCGAGCCGACCCAACATGGTTCAAAACAGGATCAACTCCCTGTCAAAAATGTAAGATGTCCATTTTTGATTGCGCCACAAATTTGTCTGGTATATCAATCGCGGTTCAAAACATGAAAGCTTTGCACTTCTCTTTCAAGCTATTCTTTCGCCATGTGTTGTTTTCAACATTTTTTCTGGCCGGCGGGTTTCTCCAAGCGCAACCGACAAATATCGTCTCCAGCCCCGACGGAAAACTGGCGGTAGAGTTCAAGATGAACACCGTCGGCTCGCCGGTTTATCAAATCAATCGGGATGACCAAACCGTGTTGCGCGAATCGCGGCTTGGGCTGATTCGTGACGACGCGGATTTTTCAAAAGAACTGGTTCTGATTGGTGAATCCAGAATCACGTCGGTCAAAGACAAATATGTAATCCTGACCGCGAAGAGGCGCATAAACGCCTACCACGCCAACCGGCAGGTGTTTCATCTCGCCACGGTGGACGGCAAAAAAATGGACATCATTTTCCAAGTGTCGGATGATGGCGTGGCCTTCCGCTATTTTTTCCCTGGCACCTCGACGAACATTTACAGCCTAAAGGAAGAGGTCACGACATTTCGTTTTGAACCGGACGCCAAGGCATGGTTACAGCCGATGCAGGTGGCGAAAACCGGCTATGGCTCCTCCAATCCGGCTTACGAGGAGTTTTATCAAAAGGCGATTCCGGTCAGCACGCCGTCCACGCTCGGTGCAGGCTGGGTCTATCCGGCACTGTTCCAGTCGGGCGAGACATGGGTAGCTGTCACCGAAGCATCGCTGGGGCGCACGTATTGTGCGACGCGGCTGCGCGACCAATCGCCGGACGGCGAGTATTCGGTCGGCTTTCCCGACCCTCGCGAGACGATTGACAGTCAGCCGGTTAATCCGTCGTCGAGCCTACCGTGGCTTACACCATGGCGCGTCATCACCATCGGCAGCCTCAAGACAATCGCCGAATCAACATTGGGCACGGATTTGGCAGACAAGGCGACGCTCCCGCGGGCCTCCTGGATCAGGCCGGGCAAGGCCGCTTGGAGCTGGCCGCAACTCGGCGACCGTTCGGCGAATTTTGACACGCAGAAAAAATTCATTGATTACACCGCTGACATGGGCTGGTCGTATTGTCTGATTGACGCCTGGTGGGACCGGCAGATTGGCTACGACAAAATGAAGGAACTAGCCGATTACGCCCGCACTAAAAACGTCGGCATTCTGCTCTGGTATAATTCCGCCGGCGACTGGAACACGGTCAAGCAGACGCCGCGCGACAAACTGCTCACGCACGAAAGCCGTGTGCAGGAATTCGGCCGGTTGCAGGCAATGGGCATCAAAGGCGTGAAGATTGATTTCTTTGGTGGCGACGGCCAGCCGATGATCGATTATTATCACGACATCCTCGACGACGCGGTGCCATTCAAACTGCTCCTGAATTTCCACGGCGCGACCACCCCGCGCGGCTGGGAACGCACCTATCCGCAATTGATGAGCATGGAAGCCATCCGGGGCTTCGAGTATATCACGTTCCAACAGACGAACGCGGACGAGGAACCCAGTCACGCCACGATGCTGCCCTTCACTCGAAATTTGTTTGACCCGATGGATTTCACGCCGGTTTGCCTGAATAAAATCGGCAAGACAAAATTGCAAACGACACACGCGTTCGAGCTGGCGCTCTCGGTGATTTTCATTTCCGGCATCCAGCATTACGTAGACGTGCCCGAAGGCATGGCCAAGATGCCCGACTACGTGAAAGATTACATGAAGCACGTGCCGTCGGTCTGGGACGACACGAAGTTCATTGACGGCTTCCCCGGCAAACTGGCCGTGCTGGCACGCAAAGGCGGTGGTCACTGGTATGTCGCCGGCATCAACGGCGAGCCGGTGGAGAAAAAACTGACACTGGATTTAAGCGCGCTTTCAGGGGCCAAAGCTGGTCAACTGGTCACTGACGGCGATGGGGACCAGTTGTTCGCCAAACAGGATGTGCGCCTGGGCGCGGATAAAAAATTTGACGTGACGCTCAAACCCAACGGCGGATTTGTGGCGGTTTTCAAATAAGCGGAACTTGCGCCGGCGTCCGCTTCAGCAGAAACTGTGGCAACAATGGACTGGCACGACAAACTCTCCCTAAAACATACCAAAATGATGTGTTGATTCGATTCATCGGGGGATGTCGGAATTGGAAATAAACGTCCGGCCATTCTCACTGGTTAAAATTTCAGCATCGTGGAAGCTGTTGAAAACAGCCGCTTTTGCCGATCAAAAGCCGCAAATGAGAAGGCGTTTATTCTGACTTTGCGATTTTGAAAAATCTGAAAATGAGAAATTATATTGGTATTTTTGCGCGTGTAAAACCCAACAGATGACTCTGGCGATAAGGTTCAGGTTTTTGGAAATGTCGAATCCAGGCGCAAAATGCCAGCCAAGACCTGCCATTCGGCTTCGGTGGGCTCGATATGATCATGCTCCCATGCCTTTACCTTTCGCACGCTCACGCCTGATTTTATAGCCATTTCCGCCTGCGAAAGGTTAGCTTCGATGCGTTTCAAAAGAAGGTGATCGCCTAAAGTTTTGGGATTGACTGGTATGAGCTTTCGGGGACTAAATCTTTGCTTGAAAAGACCGAATTTGACATACATAGTTCTGTGTGCAAAAGCCAACAGTTGACCCAACCGCCGTTGGCGCTTGCAGTTCCGCTATCGCGGTTCACGTCGCGAGTCGGCGGTGGCTCAGCTTTTTTCGTTAGGCATCATCGAACATTTATGAAAAGAGCATTCATTATCATCGGTTGGACTATTGCATTCCCAGTCGTGGCGTGGTTGTTTGCTTACTTTGTTTTCCCGCTGCTGATGCGAGCAGGTTTGGAGTCTTTGTCATCATCTACCCAGATAACCGTTAGTATGATTTGGTTGGGTTTATTTTTCTGTTTGCCGATGATTGGTTTGGTTCTCGGTTTGCTTGGCAGATTGCCCGGCACGAAAAAGAGCAAGAGTTAGTTATGAGCCTGATGCCTAACAAGTCGCCGGAGCCAACCGCCGTTGGCGCGGTCCGTTCCGCTATCGCGGTTCACGCCGCGAGTCGGCGGTGGCTCAGCTTTTTTCGTTAGGCATCATGCGTATGTTTCTGTTTGAACCATTCAAAGACAATAAAATGTGGCGGAGAGCGCTTTCGGTCGCATTTGGTTCTGCCTTTGTCGTTTGGGGATTGGTTTCCATTTACAAAGGGCACATTACGGCTTTCCGGGGTTACAACATTACATTTCATGTGACAAGAAACCCTATTGGTTTTTGGGCCGTGGTGGTTCTTGTTCTTTATCTTGGTATAGGCTGCATTTATCGTGGAGTTAGAGGCAAGAGAGATGACGATGCCTGACACCGCGCTGGAGCCAACGCCGACTGCGCCTTGAGTTTATGGACGGTTTGAGTTATACAACGATTACTGAGCTTTCCACTTCGTCTGCTGCCGCCGTCAGCGGGTTCACCTTTTGAAAAAACTTCAGTGACAGCCGGGCTCCGTCTTGTTAAACCATTCGCGCAGCCGGAACTGATGCTTTGAATCAAAGCCAGGGCTGCGGTTTGAAATTTATCGGGCAGCAAAACATGACCAACACGACTATGAAAAATCCCCCACTCATCGGTTCATTTCCCAAAATCGGCATCCGGCCCGCGATTGACGGCCGGCGCAAAGGCGTCCGCGAGTCGCTCGAAAAGCAGACGATGGACATGGCCAAGTCCGCCGCGAAGCTGATTTCGTCCAGCCTGCATTACCTGAACGGCGGGCGCGTGGAATGCGTCATCGCCGACACCTGCATCGGGGGCGTGGCCGAGGCCGCGGCCTGCGCGGAGAAGTTCGCGCGCGAGGGCGTGGGCCTTTCGCTCACCGTCACGCCGTGCTGGTGTTACGGCAGCGAGACGATGGACATGACGCCGCTGATTCCCAAGGCGGTCTGGGGCTTCAACGGCACGGAACGGCCCGGCGCGGTTTATCTGGCGGCGGTGCTGGCGGGGCATTCGCAAAAGGGGCTGCCGGCGTTTGGCATTTACGGCCGCGACGTGCAGGACGGCGACGACAAGACCATTCCCGCCGACGTGTCCGCGAAGATCCTGCAATTTGCCCGCGCCGGCGTCGCGGTGGGGACGATGCGCGGCAAATCGTATTTGAGCATGGGCGGCGTCTCGATGGGCATCGCCGGTTCGATTGTGGACCAGCCGTTTTTCGAGAGTTACCTCGGCATGAGGGTTGAGGCGATTGACATGACGGAATTTCTCCGCCGCATGGACAAGGGCATTTATGATCCCGCCGAATACAAAAAAGCGCTCAAGTGGGTGAAGGAAAATTGCAAGGAGGGCAGGGATTACAATTCGCCCAAGACGACCCGCTCCCGCGTGCAGCTCGACAGCGAGTGGGAAAAATCCGTGAAGTGCGCGATGATTGTCCGCGACCTCATGGTCGGCAATCCCAAGCTCGCGGAAATGGGCTTCGGCGAGGAGGCGAACGGACATAACGCCATCGCCGCCGGTTTTCAGGGCCAGCGCCAGTGGACGGACTACCAGCCCAACGGCGATTTTCTCGAAGCCATCCTCAACACGTCGTTCGACTGGAATGGCATCCGCGCGCCTTACGTCGTCGCCACGGAAAATGATTCCCTCAACGGCGTGGCCATGCTGCTGGGCCATCTGCTCACCAACACCGCGCAGATTTTCTCCGACGTGCGGACGTATTGGAGTCCCGAGGCGGTCAAGCGCGTGACCGGGCACGAGCTTCAGGGCGCGGCGGCGGGCGGCATCATTCATTTGATCAATTCCGGCGCAACCACCCTTGACGGCACCGGCCAGCAGGAGCGTGACGGCCAGCCGGCGATGAAGCCATTCTGGGAAATCACGAAGGACGAGGCGCAGAAATGTCTCGACGCGACGACGTGGCATCCGTCCATCACCGAGTATTTCCCCGGCGGCGGCTGGTCTTCGCGCTTCCTGACCAAGGGCGGAATGCCCGTGACCATGAGCCGCATGAACATCGTCAAGGGCCTCGGCCCGGTGCTGCAAATCGCCGAGGGCTGGACCGTGGATTTGCCGGAGGACGTCACCCACACGCTCGATCAGCGCACGAATCCGACGTGGCCGACGACCTGGTTTGCGCCGCGGCTGACGGGGCAGGACGCCTTCCGCGATGTCTATTCGGTGATGAGCAACTGGGGCGCGAACCACGGTGCCATCAGCTTTGGACACGTCGGCGCGGACCTGATTTCGCTCGCGGCGATGCTGCGAATCCCGGTTTTCATGCACAACGTCGCGGCGGAACAGGTGTTCCGGCCCAGCACCTGGTCGGCGTTTGGCACGGCGGATCTGGAAGGCGCGGATTATCGCGCCTGCAAGAATTTCGGCCCGCTTTACGCGTGAGTTGAAAACAAATCTTAAAACGCAAGCGGCCTTCGGAAACGGAGGCCGCTTTTTTATCGGAACGCAACTATTGGCGTCGCATTGATTCCACGCGGGAATTCTTCACTTCATCAGCCCGGAGCGGCCGGGCGTCATCGCCATGATGCAGGCGGCGGTCCGGCTTTTGCAGGAGAACAAATCAATGGAGGCGACTTCGACGTCCGGCTGGGGATTTTCAATCGCGGTCAGGCAGAAGCGCAGCGGCTGCTTGGTGCCGGGCTTGGAAGTTCCGCCCACCCAGGCCAGTTTGGAATGCGTGCCGGTGGGACCGATTGCCGTTTTGCCCCTGTTCTTGGCGTTCCAGTCGAGGATGTCGGCGCCGTAAAGCAACTCGTTCGTCACCGATGAGCCGTCGGCGTAGCGGAACACCACGTCGCAAACCGGTGTGTTTTCCGGCGATGTAAAGAATGCCCCGTGATAGACGTAAAGCGTCTCGAACTTCTGGTTCACGGCGATGCCAAGAATTTGTTCGGGAAAGACGATTCCCATTTTTGCGTTGCCGTCGCCCCAAAGACAAATCATCCCGCCGATCTGGAGCGGCACGTTGTCGAACACCTGAAATCCGGTGGGCACGGTCGCCCAGGCGGGAAAGCGGGTGATTTTTGGAAAATAGGAGGCCGGCGTCGTGTAATTGGAAGTCATGTCAACCGGCGCGGCTTTGTGGCTGGCGATGGCGCGCCTGCCGCCGGCCAGCGTGCTCCGGTCCGCGATCTTATGCCGGAAAATAATTGTCAACGTGATGGCGGCCAGCACTAACACCGCCACGACGGCCAGCCCGATGATTTTGGTTGTTTTCGTTGAAGTCATTTTATTGCGCCGGTTCGATCTTCCGGTTAAATGGGTCGCGCAAAGTGTGGGCATGATGTTTGCCGACGTCAATCCGGGTTTGCCGCTGATTTTAATAATGCGGCGGCCGCAAACCGCCGCTACATTCAGCGGGATGTTTCGACCCTGCATTGACCTGCATGAAGGCAAAGTGAAGCAGATTGTCGGCGGCACGCTCGGCGACGCCGGCCTGCGCACGAATTTTGTCTCGGAGAAACCGGCGCGCTGGTTCGCCGAGCTTTACAAGCGCGACGGCCTCACGGGCGGCCACGTCATCCAGCTCGGCTCCGGCAATGACGCCGGGGCGCGCTCCGCGCTGGCGGCGTTTCCGGGTGGCCTGCAAATCGGCGGCGGCGTGAACGCCCAGAACGCGCGCGGCTGGCTCGACGCCGGTGCGTCGCACGTCATCGTCACCAGCTGGGTCTTCCGCGAAGGCCGGGTGGATTGGGCGCGGCTGGATGAACTGGTGAAAGCCGTCGGCAAAAACCGGCTGGTGCTGGACTTGAGCTGCCGGAAACGCGCGGAAAATTATTTCGTCGTCACCGACCGCTGGCAGAAATTCACGGAACTGGCCGTCACGCCGGAAAATTTGCAGAAGCTCGCCGGGAGCTGCGCGGAGTTTTTGATCCACGCGGTGGACGTGGAGGGCTTGTGCCGCGGCATTGACCGCGAGCTGGTGGAGAAGCTCGGCGGCTGGACGCCGATCCCGGCGACTTACGCCGGCGGCGCGAACTCGCTGGCGGATTTGGAATCCGTCACGGAGCTGGGGCGCGGGAAGATTGATCTTACGATTGGCTCCGCGCTGGACATCTTCGGCGGCACCGGCGTGAAATACGAGGACTGCGTAAAATTCAACCGCCGCTGCCGGGAAAGGAAGAATTCAGAAGGCAGAATGCAGAAATAATTCAGTGCCCGTTGCTGCACTGCTTCATTCTTCATTCTGCCTTTGCTTATTTCACCGGTTCAATCTTGGAAACGGTCAGCACCTGCTTGCCGTCCTTTTCGGAAACCGTTCCGGTGGCCGTCACTTTTTCCCCGGCTGTTCCGCAGATGTTGCTGTGAAACGCCTTGCTGATGTCGTTTTGCGCCAGATAGTAGTTGACGGTCTTGCCGTCCTTCTGGATCTGGAGGACATTCTGGCATTCCTGGGTTTCGTGCAGCACACACTTGCCGCACACGGCCATGCCGGTGAGGGTGATTTCCTTGTTCGAACTGTCGGCGGCGAAGAGCCGCGACGCGCCGACCGTCAGCAGCAGGCCGGCGGCGATCAAGACCAATATTGATTTTTTCATAGGTTATTTTGTTTCCTTGTTGTCAACAATAAGACAGCTTGCCCCGGTTTCCCATTCAAATAAAAATCGGACGGTTCAAGCCGCGCCGGGCAGGTCGGCGAACAGCGCGGCGATGACAAATTGGAATTCGGGAATCAGGTTTTCCGTCAGCACCTCGCTGCCGGCGAGAATGCCCTTGAGCGCCAGCCCAAACTCCATGCTGTGGTAAATCTCCACGTTGTCGTAGCGCGGATCCACCATCCACAGGCGCGGCACGCGGATTTGTTCATAGACCTCCTTTTTCACCACCGTGTCGGTGCGATGGTCGTCGCGGCTGATAATTTCCACGGCCAGCCAGAGTTTGCCGGTGGCCCGGGTCACGAGCGCGAGGTCGGGGCAAATGGCCGTGGAGCGGGAGACCTGGATTTTGGTGCGCGGCGCGAGCAACTGGGTGCCGGCCAGGTTCGCCACGCTGGCGGTCATCGCCGCGTGCAGGCGGTCGCAGATCATTTCGTGCCGTCCGCCCGGCGCGGATCTTGGCAGCGGATCGCCATTCAGGATTTCCTCATACGGCTTGCTCATGCCCGAAAGCAAACCAGCGTTTGACCCGGACAGCAAGCGGCGTTTTTTCCGAGAAAACAAGCTTGCCATCCGGCGGGCGGGCGGCTAACTTCCACGTTCTTTTGAAACATTTATGTCTGTAAAAATTCGCATGAAGCGTGTCGGGGCCAAGAATTCCCCGTATTTCCGCATTGTGGTGGCCGACAGCCGCAGTCCGCGCGATGGCAAGTTCATCGAGGAAATCGGGTCGTATCAGCCGCTGAAACAGGGTGATAATTTCACGCTGAAGCTGGATCGCGCCCAATACTGGGTCAGCAAGGGCGCGAAACCGAGCGACACCGTTGCCAGCTTCATCAAGAAGGCCGGCAAGGTGGCGGCGGCGGCCCCGGCGGCCTGACTTGATTTTCGCCATGCAGGAGTTTCTGGAATATGTCGTCAGAGGGCTCGTGCAACACCCGGACGCCGTGAGCGTCACGCCGGTGGAGCGCGGCGGGCTGACGGTTTATGAGCTGCGGATGGATGCGTCGGACGTGGGCAAGATCATCGGCCGGCAGGGCATGACGATCAACGCCATCCGGTCGCTGCTGCTCGCCGGCAGCGCGAAAAAGGGGATTCGCTGCTCGGTGGAGATTGTCGAGGACAAGCCGGCGCGGTGATAGAAAATTTTGGCACGCATGAAGATTGACGTGCTCACTTTGTTTCCGGCGATGTTCGCCGGGCCGCTCGATGAAAGCATCATCATGCGGGCGCGCAAAAACGGCCTGCTGGATTTGAAAATCCACCAGTTGCGCGACTGGACGCATGACCGGCACAAGACGGTGGACGACAAGCCGTTTGGCGGCGGGCCGGGAATGTTGATGAAAGTGGAACCGCTGTTCGAGGCGGTGGAAAGTTTGAAGCGCGCGGAAACGAAAGTGATTCTGCTTTCGCCATCGGGGCGGAAGTTCAGCCAGGCGATCGCGCGGGAACTGGCGCAGGAAAAAGATTTGCTGCTTGTCACCGGCCATTACGAAGGCTTTGACGAGCGGGTGCGGGAAGGGCTGGCCGACGACGAATTGTCCATCGGCGATTATGTGCTGACGAACGGCGCGCTGCCCGCGATGGTGGTGATTGACGCGGTGACGCGGCTGCTGCCCGGAGTTCTGGGCGATGACGAGAGTTCGCGCGACGAATCGTTCAGCCAGGGGCTGCTGGAATATCCGCAATACACGCGGCCGGCTGAATTTCGCGGAATGAAGGTGCCGGACGTTTTGGTGTCTGGCAACCACGCCGAGATTGAAAAATGGCGGCGCGGACAGGCGAAGCTGCGGACGGAAAAACAGAGACCGGATTTGATGGAATAGATTTTTAGTTTTGAATTTTAAGTTTTTAGTCCTAAAAACGGCCAATTCAAAACTCAAGACTGAAAATTAAAAACTGATTTATGAACCAGGCATTACAAGACAAAATTGAATCGGAACAGTATCGCAAGGACGACCCGAAATTCGCGGTCGGCGACTTGGTGAAGGTGCATACCAAGGTCGTTGAAGGCGACAAGGAACGCATCCAGATTTTTGCGGGAGTTGTCATCGGCAAACGCGGACACGGTTTGAACGAGACGTTCGCCGTCCGCCGCATCAGCTACGGCGAGGGCGTGGAGCGCATTTTCCCGCTGCACTCGCCGCGCGTGGACAAGATCGAAGTCGAGCGGCAGGGCCAGGTGCGCCGCGCCAAGCTCACCTACCTGCGCAAACGCCTCGGCAAGGGCGCGACACTGGTGAATGAAAAGCAGGAAAAAGTCGTGACCACGCCGGCGAAGTAATTCAACAGATCTATTTATCGAAGGCGGGGCGAAAGCTCCGCCTTTTTTGTTGCCGTTGACACAGGCGCTTTTCAAAGCAATCATCCTTGTCGAAGCCCCAAAATTATGAAGTGCTTATTTTCCAACGCGGTGTTGATTCTCATCGCCACGGTTCTGGTTTCCACCACCGGCTGCCGGTCGCCATCGGTCGCGGAGAAGCCGGACGCCCCGGCCGGGCTTCTGCCATTGAAGGTGTCGGGCACTCGGATTCTTGACGGCAAGAACAGGCCGGTGCGGTTGCGCGGCGTCAATGCCGCCAGCCTCGAATGGACCAGCGATGGCGGGGGACACATCCTGCAAACGGTCAACGTGGCCATCCGCGACTGGCATGTGAACATCATCCGCCTTCCGCTTTCGCAGGATCGCTGGTTCGGCAAGGCGCCCGAACAACACGATGGCGGCAAGGCTTATCGCGAATTGGTTCAACAGGTCGTGGACGAGTGTGCCAGCCAGCATTGCTACATTGTTCTGGATCTGCACTGGTCCGATTGCAACGAGTGGGGCCGGAACATCGGCCAGCATTCGATGCCCGACCTGAACAGCGTCGCGTTCTGGAAGGATTTCGCGCCGATTTATGCCAACAATCCCGCTGTCCTGTTCGACTTGTATAATGAACCGCACGATGTCTCCTGGGATGTCTGGCTCAAGGGTGGAATAATTTTGGACAAGCCTAATCAGCGGGGTGCGGTGGCGAAAAATTACCAGTGCGTCGGGATGCAGGAGCTGCTGGACACCATTCGCTCAACCGGCGCGAAGAATGTGGTCATCGCCGGCGGACTCGATTGGGCCTACGATTTTTCCGGCATTCTGGCTGGCCGGCAACTTTCCGATCCCAAGGGCAACGGCGTCATTTATGCCAACCACTGCTACGACAACAAAGGCGACAGCGTGAATGCGTGGATTGCAAAAATGGAGCGGGCGACCGCCAAACTGCCGGTGATCGTCAGCGAATTCGGCGGCAACTCCGGTCCCGGCAAACGCGTGCCTGCCGACAACTGGCTCCTGCACGTTTTGCAGGCCATTGACGACCACCAGTGGTCTTACACCGCCTGGGATCTGCACCCCGCCGCTGGGCCGGCGCTGATTTCGGACTGGAACTACACGCCGTCGCCGCGATACGGCGTGTTCGTGAAGCAGGCACTGGCCGGAACGCTGCCCGTTTACACCCCGCCGCCAGCGAAATGATTCCCGGCTTCGTTTGCGGAAATTAAGGCCTGCTTTTTTTACTGCGCTTTTGGATTAATTGTGCCAAAATGCGGCCTCGATGAGCAGGCTTGATGTTCAATTTCTGGATCAGGGGCTGCACCGCGCTTTGTTCGACGCCATGCCGCTGCCGGTCTTTGTGGTTGACGGAGACGTCAACATCCTCGAATACAACGCGGCCGCCGCGCGACTGCTTGGCGAAGGCCGGCGGACCAAAAAACAGCGACGCGGAGGAGATGTGTTGCAGTGCCTCCACGCAAAGGAGTCACCGGGAGGATGCGGCTGTTCGCCGGCGTGTTCCCGCTGCGGTTTGCGCGAGGCGGTGAGCGAGGCTTCCCGGGGCCGGTCCGTGACGCGCCATTGCGCGAAAATGGTGCTGAACCGGCAGGGCAAACCGGCCAGGGTGAATCTGCGTGTCAGTTGTCAGTCGTTCACCTACCAAAAAAACGCCTTCGTTCTTTTGGTCCTTGAAGGCTTGAAGAAATAGGCATTTCCGGCAAAAACGCTTCCGGACGCCTTCCGTGTTTTAAGATTTTCCGGCTTCGGTATGGAAGCCGTCTCATCCCAGATGATTCGCCACATCGTTGGTGCCGGCGACAATTTCCTTGCGGGTCTTGAAATCCCGGATGCGGACATAGTCGCTGTTTTCCAGGCGCACGGTGTGGGCCACCTTCAATTCCTGCGCGCGTTTGAACTGCTTGTCCGGCTTGGCGGGCGTAAGCGGATATTCCACGGCGAATCCATGCGCGCGCAAGTCGTGGATGAGTTTCAGCGATTGCGCCCGCAGGCCCTCGTCTTCGATCAAAACGAAAATGTCCGTGGTCGCGTCAAATTTCGGCAGCAGGCCGCGCGCCTTGAGCAGTTCCAGCAGCACCACGTCGCCCA
>CAZZPE010000061.1:0-12959 GCA_964655855.1 uncultured Bifidobacteriaceae bacterium | reverse complement strand
GGTCGCTGTTCGGACTGCTGGCGCGATTGAGCTTCATCCACGTCGTGCCGCCAAGAATGACGTTGTTGGTCACCGTCAGCGTGCCGGTGCTGCCGCCAGGCCCGCCGCCAGGGGCCACAGTGCCGGAGCCACCCACGTTCAGGCTGCCATTGATCGTTCCGCGACCAACGAGTTGTTGGGTGGCGGAGGCTCCCAGTTGCAACGTCTGGTCGCTGCGACCGGAGACATCCAAAAATCCACCCGGGGTGACGTTGATGGTGGCGCTGCTGCCAATCGAGCCATCGGTTGATCCATTGTAGGCCAGAGCCAGAACACCATTGCTGATCGTGGTGGTGCCACCGTAAGAATTATTGCCAGTCAAGGTGAAGGTGTCTGCGCCGAGTTTGACAATGGAGGTTGAGCCGCCAGCCGTGCCGCTCCTTATGACGCCTGCGAAAGTGGTGCTCAAGCCCTTCTCACCAATGTAGTAAGTGGTGCCGGCCGACCCGGAATTATTGCTGCCGCGGACCTGGGTGTTTGGGCTGCTGCTTTGCAACGCACCCATATGGTAATTGCCACCATCGCGGTTAAACAACACGCCCGAACCAATTCCCAAATCAAATGTGGTGCTGGGGGCATTGACGCTGGTTCCGCTGCTGGGGAAGAAGCGGTTGGTGGTAATGGTGTCCCAGTAAATCGTGCCGGTGAAGGCGGTCATATCCGGAGCTTGAAAGGTTAAAAGCAGGACATTGGTGCCTTCCACGTTCAACTTGCCGCTTCCGGTAATGACGCTAACCGTATCGTTTCCGCCGACGGTTACGGAATTATTTGTTCCCGCAACATTAAGAACATTATTGAGCGTTTGCGCATCACTGGCGAATTGAAAGTTGGCAATAGTCGCCCCGCCATTCAGGGTCAGCACATTTGTGCCGATTGCCGAGGCGGGATTGGCCCGGAGGGTGCCCGCAGCAATCAGCGTTCCGCCGACGTAATTCCCCGTGCCATTCAAGGTGAGTTGGCCATTGCCGGTTTTGGTCAGCGCGCCCGGCCCCGTCAAAGTGCCGCCCAAAGTCAGAGTGCTGCTGGCAACGTTGATGACCGAGGACGCATTTCCAAGGGTCGCGCCGAGATTCACGCTCGAACTCGATCCTGCATAGCTGAAGGTTCCATTATTGATGATCAGGTTGCCTTCGCCAATCGCGCTGGGCAGACCGGCGCTGGCCACTTGCGCCACAACGAGCGTGCTGCCGCCGTCAATGGTCGTGTTGCCGGTATAAGTGTTGGTCGGCAAAGCAATGGTCAGCGTCCCGGTATTGGTCACCGTCAGACTTGCCACGCCACCAATCCAGCCTCCATTCGTGCTGGCGAACACATAATTGGACCGGCTGTTCACGAGGATCAAGGTGGGCTGGACGACGCCAACAATATTGACCGGCGAGTTGCTGGCCCCGGCATCCGTGAATTGGACGCTGTCACCCGCAATAAAGATTTCCAACCCGCCGCTGCTGGTGTTCAGCCAGTTCGTGCTGCTGGCGTTGTCCCAATTGGTATTCACAAGATTGCCGATCCAGATGGTATTCGTCGGCCCGCGCAAGGTCGCCTGTGGAATGAACGAAATGGTTTTGGCCACGGGGTCATTGGTCAAAGTGCCGGCGGGGCTGCCTATTGAGAGCGCGAAGTTGGTGAGGCCGCCGTTGAAATTGCCGCCATATTGAATCAGGATATAGTTGGTGCCGGTCACCAACGATGCGCCAAAAATGTCTACTGTATTTGTGCCGCTCACATCAAAATCACCGGCGATGATTGCCAGGTCGTTGTTGGGACTCGGTGCTCCGGTGATGTCAAAGTGATTGATAACACCTCCGTTACTTTCCGTGACGGAATTTGAAAAGCTCAAGGTGCCAGTCAACGTATTGCTGCCAGGGTCAATGGTTGCGCCAGAGGCGACGGAAACCGCGCCCGTGACCACGCCGGAGCCGGATAAGGTTTGATTGTTGAGAACAAAGCCACCGCTGACAGCTGATACGTCGAAAGTGGTGCCGCTGCCGACAATTATTTTCGAACTGGCAACAGAACCATTCACATCCAATGCCAGTCTTCCAGCGTTCACCAGCGTGCTGCCCGTATAGGTGTTGGTCCCGCTCAAAAGCAAAGTGCCGTTGCCGGTTTTTGAGATGGAACCCGAACCAGAGACAGTGCCACTCAAGGAGATATTATGGGCGACGCTTGAAGCATCGGCTGCCTGGATGGTGAACGCTGTGCCAGCAGGGCCGCTCATGGCCACCGGAAGCGGACAGATCCAATCAGCTGTTGCCCCCAAGAGACCGCTGAACAATGAAACCGTGGCGGTGTAGGCACTGATCGTATTGGATTTGACGATGCCACCACTGCCCACATATAAATTGCCTCCCTTGACAAGCATGAAACCCGTTCCGCCGACGGTGTCGGCGCTGGCTCCAAAAACCAACTGACCGACAGTGGCTGTTCCGGCCGCTACATAAAACTCGCTCAGATTGACAGTAGTGCCATTGTTCGGGCTTAACACAACGCCATTAACCGTATTAGTCGAAGTAAAACTGCCTCCATTGACTTCAAAATAGGCCCCGCGGGTCCCGGAGCTTGATCTGCCAATTATTACCGTGTTGGTAACCGTTACGGCACCGTTGTCTATACGACCGCTACAGCCGCCATTTCCAGAGCTAATCTCCAGCGTATTCAAAAACATACTAGGTCCATTGACGTATAGGCCACTGGTCGTCGCCGGGACGACTGGGCTCGACGCTGTGGGAACCGTTGTGGTGGTAACACTGGTTTTTTGGATATTGAGATCCAGCCCTGAATAGGTGCCACTACCCGTCATAATGACTCCACCAGTTCCGTTTCCAGTGTTGAAACTGAGAGTAGAACCAGTCACGGTGCCGCTGTCTGCGACAGTCAACACCTGTCCGGCACCCATGGTCAATGTTCCATTAATCGTCAATGTAGAGCCCGAAGGCACAGTCCAAGTATTTGCTCCCGCAGTCAATGTCAGGGCGCAATTGAAAGTCACGCCAGGACTGCCCGACTGCATTTTAATGCAATTAGCGCTGGCAGCACCAATCGTCAGCGTATTGCCGCTGGCAATCGACAGCGGGCCGGTCATGATGGTATCGAATTGAAGACCTCCCAAGGTAGTATTTCCACCCAAGGTCATGGCCGCCAAGGTGCCCGCCAAGGGTGTGGCGTCAAACTCGCCGATGCTACTAGACGTTGGAGCGGTGCCGCTCCAGTCAGCAGCGACGTCCATCGTCGTGGTGTCGCTTTTGATAATGTTTGCCGCCTGCGCGGTTGCCCAGCCTGTGATGGACAGCGTGGCGACAAGCCACGCGGTTTTGAACATTCTTGCGGTCTGCATGATCATTGTGCGTTTTTTTGGTTAAATTGTATGACTCTAGTTTGGTTCAAGTTAGCCCATCTCCTACAGATAATCCATCGGATGTTTATCCGAGACAGACCCCCCGGCTTTGATGCGAGTCTTCGTCCAACCAGACGCCAAAGTCCCCGCCTGCGACTGGGCGACGGCAGCCTGCATAGCCGTGATCTGCGCCTTCAAGACCATCTCGGGCGGCAAACCGTCTCCGGGCCTCAAAAACGAAAAGGTTTCGTTCCAACTCGCTTTTGGTTTATGACAACTTGAAAGTCCTTTGCTTCAACTCGAAAGGCTTTTGGCTCAAAAACAATGGCATTTCTGGCGGCGGGAAAGGCTTTTGTCACAAAAGACAATGACTTTGCCTCAACTTGAAAGTCCTTTGGGACAACTCGAAAGGCTTTTGTTCCAGTTTGCAAGGCCTGTCTGACAACTCGAAAAGGCCGCCGCCCCGGACACAATGTCCTGCTCCAACTTGAAAGGCTTTTGGATCAAATGGAAAGTCCTTTGCGACAACTTGAAAGGCCTTTTCATCAACTCGAAAGGCTTTTTCAACAAAACAGAAGTCAGTTGGCGGTTAAACGGGGGTGTTTTGGCCCGTCCTGTTCTGAAATCTGACAGAATATGTCTCGAAATGGAATAGGCACGGATTGTCCGGCGAAGGGGGAGTGCGAATTTCTGGCCACAGATGAAACACAGATTTTTTCAAGCCCGCAGGGCTGGCAACTGTGTCAGTTGCGGCGACAGCACGCATTAAGCCCCGTCAGCAACGGTGTTAATTATCAAATTGGGTGGGGCGAGTGCTCGCCAGCAGCCTCGCCCCACCAATGGCGGGACGAGCGCCGGTGTTCAACGAACGCCCGCTCTCTATTCCCGCCCGGCCAGCTTCATCGCCGCCTCGGTGCGGGAGTGGACGTGGAGTTTTTCGTAGACGGCGGTGATGTGGGTGCGCACCGTGCTCATGCTGATCGCCAGGCGTTCGGCAATTTCCTTATACATGTGGCCCCTGGCCAGCAGTCGCAGGATCTCCAGCTCGCGGGCGGTGAGCTGTTCCAGTTCCGTGGCCGGCCGGGCTTGGTGGAAGTGATTGATGACCTTGCGGGCGATCTGGAGCGACATCGGCGCGCCGCCGGCGTGAACCTGCTGAACGGCTTGAACCAGCTCCTGCTGCGGCATGTTTTTCAACAGATAGCCGCTCGCGCCGGCGCGCAGGGAATCGAAAATCAGGTCGCCATCGTCGTAGGTCGTCAGCATCATCACCTGGATGTTGGGCATGCGCTCCTTCAACCGGGCCACGCACTGGATGCCGTTCATGCCCGGCAGATTGATGTCCATCAGCACAACGTCCGGCTTTTCCTTCGGGATGTCGCGCAATCCCTCCTCGCCGGTGGCGTGCGCGCCGACGCATCGCAACCCCGGCGCGCGGCCCAGGCATTCGGCCAGGCTTTCGCGCATCTCGCGCTGGTCCTCGATGATGGCAAGGTTGATCATGATGTTTCGACTTGTCCTGTTTAATTGTGCCTGAAAAAATTTCATCCGCCATCGGATGAAGATATGAATCCGCTCAACCGGGCGGCCAGGGCAGTTCCGCGACGATTTCCGTGCCCACGCCGACGCGGCTTTGAATCCGGCACTCGCCGCCCAGTTCGGCCATGCGCTGTCGCATGTTGCGCAGCCCGTCGGCCAACGGGTCCTCCGGCACCCGCTCAAAACCGCCGCCGTTGTCCTCAATCACAATCTTCAAGCCCTGTTCCGTGGCGTTGATGCGCAGCCACACCTCGGTGGCGCTGGCGTGCTTGACGATGTTTTGCAGCGCCTCCTTCACCACGAGAAAGACATTGTGGCGCACATTGGTCGGAACTTCGCGCGCCGGAGCCTGTTCGGGAACATCCAGCAGGCAGCGCACGCCGGCGGCGCGGAGATAATCCACGGCAAACTGTCCCGTGTAATCAATCAGGTGCGCCAGCGTGTCGTTGCGCGGATTCACCGCCCAGACAATTTCGTCCAGCGATTTGACGGCCTGCCGCGCCGTGCCCGCCATTTTCTCAATGCGTTCAACGGTTTTCTCCTGCTTGGCAAGGTCGCCGAGCACGGCGATCAGCGTCAGGTTCGCGCCGAGGTCGTCGTGAATGTCCTTGGCGATGCGCGCGCGTTCCCGTTCCACCGCCTGCTGCCGCGCCAGTTGCTCCATCTTGCGGTGCAACCGCCGCGCGACCGAATACCAGACCGCTCCCGCCACCAGCCCGATCACCACCAGTCCGGCCAGAATGCGGAACCAAAAGGTCTCGTAAAAATGCGGCTGGATTTTCAGCGTCAGCGCGTCGCCGATGTCGTTCCAGACGCCGTCGCTGTTGCAGGCGATGACATTGAACCGGTAGGTGCCAGCCGGAAGAAAGTTGTAATGGGCAAAGCGGCGCGTCCCGGCATCCACCCAGTCCTCGTCCGCCCCTTCGAGCCGGTATTGAAACTGCACCCGGTCGGACGAAACCAGGCTCAATCCCGTGTAGCGAAACTCAAATTGATGCTTCCCCGGCGGCACCTCCAGAATTTTTCTGTCGCGGTTATAAACCATCCCGGCGGGAACCGGTTGCGCCTGCGCCCCGGTTGTGTCATCCAGTCCTTTCCCGTCAATGAGTATTTCCTCAATAACGACGGGCGGCGGCAGCAGGTTGGGATGGATTTCGTCCGGCAAGACCGAAACAGCCCCCTTGATCGTCGTGAACCACAACCGCCCGTCCTGGCCGCGCCAGGCCGCCGGCTGGTAGCCGCCCGAACATTCCAGCGAAGGCAAGCCATCCGTCCGGCCATAAACCATGCAGGGGATGGACCGGATCGTGCCGCGCGCAAAATCATTCAACGCCGATTTCGCCACCCGGAAAATTCCCTGATGGGAACCGATCCAGAGATTGCCCGCACCGTCGGGGAGGATTTGGCAAATGATGCTGTCGGGCAATCCTTCGCTGATGCCGAAGCGCGTGAATTTCCCGTCCCGAAAGCGCAGCAGCCCGCCACTAAAAGTGCCGACCCAGACCGTGCCGTCATTATCGGACAGCAGCGACCAGATCGCCTGCGGCGTTTTGTTGTCGGCGGGACGGAAGGCCGTGGTGATGTAATTGGTGCTGCCGACGGCGACTCGGAAAAGGGTGCCGTCTTCTGTGCCGGCCCACAGATTCCCCTGTTCGTCCTCCGCCAGCGCCCGCACTCCGTTCCGGCCAATTTCCTGATTGTGCCTGAAAATGTTGACGTTGGTTGATCCGGTGTCGGCCACATAAAGCCCGTTCTTGGTGCCGACCCAAATCCGCCCCGCCTTGTCCGCCAGAATCGCCTTCACGCCATGAACCACGGGCAGCACCCGTTTGAACCCGTTTGTTTCACTCACAAACAAATCCTCGTCACCCACGCTCACCCACAGCCGCCCGACGGCATCCGGGCAGACGCAAAAGGCAAAACCCTTGCCCGTCCCGCCGGGCATCGTCAGATTCGTGTATACCCCCGCCTGCCAGCGGACCAGACCGCCGCCCAGCGTGCCAATCCAGATGGCGCCGTTGGTTTGTTCGCAGACGGATCGGGCCGGTCTTGTTGAAGCCTGCCCGCCCATGTCAATGGTTTGAAACCGCCGCTCGCGGATCCGCACCAAACCCTCGGCATCCAGCCCCGCCCACCAGTTGCCCTCGCGATCTTCAAAGAAACAATTGACCCGATCGCCGGGAAAACCTTCTGCCGAACCGAATTTCAACACCTGGCCGTCGGCGGCAACATGCGTCAATCCCCGCCCATAATCGTAAAGCCACACGCCGCCGCGATGATCGGCCCGCGCCCCCATCCGGCCCAAATTGTTGGTGAAAACATCCCTGAGCGATTCGGCCTCGACCACCCACCGGTCGCCAACCGCCTCGCGCACATGGCCGTCCGCACCCACCCATAACCGGCCATTCCTGGCAACGGAAAAAAACTCCACATCCGCCGGCAATTCGGTTTCGGTGTTGGTGGGCGTGACGGTTTGAAACCGGATTCCGTTCCACATCTCGATGCCCCGGTCCGTGCCCACCCACAACCGGCCGCGCGGATCCGTTGTCATGCAATTGACCCGGCTTCCCGCCAGCCCGTTGGTTTGCGGCTTCAGATCGAAACCATTGGATGTCACCTGCCACAACAGTTTGTCGGAACCGCGATACCAGATCCCGCCCGCGCCATCCTCCACGCACAGCGTGGCAACGCTCCGGTTGGTCGGAATCAAATCCTCCCAGCCGGTTCCCGCCGGGGCCGGCTGCACCCTGCGGCGGAGAAGCCCGCGGTGCAGCAAAAATGTGATCCGGTTCGACCGCGATGAAACCAGCGAGACATCCGGATCCAGCCCTTCCGCGCCGGTCCATTCCCGGGCAAACACTCCCTTGCGCAAGGAGGTCATCGAGCCGTCAAATGTGTTGATCCACAGCGTGCCCTGATTGTCCACGGAAAGCGTTCGCACGCGCGCGTGAGCCAGCGCCGGGGTGTTTTCCGGATCAAAGGTCACAAAACGCATCCCGTCAAACCGCGCCAGGCCATTGTAAGTGCCGACCCACAAATAGCCGTCCGGTGTCTGGGCAATGGCCGTGATGGAACTGTCGGGCAGGCCGTTGTCGGCCGTCCACACATCGGTGAGATATTCCCCGGAAAGCCCGGAACCGCAGACCCGCAATGCCACTCCCAGCACCAGCGCCGTGACCCACGCCAGACGCGCCGGAATCAGTGCGAACACTGTTGTTTCACCGCGGCGGTTCATGAATTCAACTATGCCCGCCGCCAGTCGCAAAGACAAGGCCAACCCGTCATCGCGCCAGCGTCACGCTCATCAGGCCGATGACCACCTCGTTGGCGAGCGCGCGAACGGTCAGCGATTTCAATTCCTTCGCCGGATCGAGCGGCAAATCCAGAACCGTCGCCGCACCGCCAGGAACTTTCCCGCCTTTGCCTTTGAAAGCGGCCATGTCGAGAATGCGGATCTTCCCCGTCCGCAAATCCACGCGCGGCGGCAGCGGCTCCGGCCGGCGGAACGCAAAATCGTCAATGAAATAATCCTGGTCAACCGGCCACCAGTTCACCGGATTGTTCAGAGCCAGCCGCGTGATCGTGCCGTCGGTGTAGGTCACAATCACCTCGCCATTGTCAAACCGGCTTTTCATCGCGTCCGTCGAACCGGCCATCAGCAAAAATGCGCGCGGCGATTTTCCGGCCAGCGGCACGGAAACTTCGCGCGGATAATTGTCCCATTGCGACGTGAAAATGATGTTCTTCGCGCCGGTTTCGCCCGGCGTCGCGAACGGAATTCCATCCGGCAGAGTAATTTTCCCGCCGTTTCTCGCCGCGAGTGCGCGCAGGCCGGAATCGTCCACATCGAAACCGGCGTTCGGCTCGCACCAGCCGCCGATGCCGTGATCCGGCGTCGCCAGCGACGCGAACGGCGAGCGCGGCGAGCGGTATTCATTGCGGAAAATCTGGGTGACCTTGTCGTTGAAAAACGGCGCGAGGTTGATGGATTCAAATTTATCGGCGGCGGAAACTTTCTGGCTCCAGTCAAACGCCTCAATTTTTTCTGGCGCTGCGGGCTTGGCTTCCGGCGCGATTTTTGCGGAGGGGAAGGGGATTTCGCCGTGCCAATTCACAACCACGTTGAACTTTTTCGCCGCCGGACTTGTAATTTCAATCCGCTGCGCGCCATAAATATCCTCGATCCAATTCCATTTCGCAGCTTTCCCGTTGACGGTGACTTTCGCCACGTCCCCCCGCGCAAAAATCTGAAGATCCAATTTCATCGGTTTGGAGAAATTCGGTTCCACCAGATAAGTCTCCTTCAAACCATCGCGGCGGAATTCAAAGTTGAAATCAGGATGCCGGATGCCGGCGTGATTCCACTTTTCCGGAAAACCGGGAACGATTTTCAGTTTGCCCGCCAGTGCATCCGGCTTGACGCCAAAAAGCCCCTCGACCAGCGCGCGGGAATTGACGCCGATGGCGTCGCAAAAATCGCGCTGCGCCTCGCCGCGTGCCATGTCGTGCGACGTCATGCAGCCGAGATTTCCCGGACACAGGCCGAGAAACATCGAGTCCAGCAGCTCGCCCTTGAAAAGCTGGAACGCGATTTCCGGCCGGTTCGCCTGCCAGAAGCCGAGCGACGTGTGCGCGGCCTCGGCCATGACGACATTGTTGAGCGACCATTGATACGGCATCCAGCTCGTCTCCGGCAACGTGAACAGATTTTCGTCCGGCACATTCGCGCCGCGGATCGGGATATGCGCGATATTGTTGTCAATCCAGCGCGACATCTGCCACGCCTGCTCCGGCGTCGGCACCTCGGAATCAATCGTGTGATAAAACGTCCAAAGTCCGGAGTTCGGATGGACGAGCTGCAGGCCGAGCAAATCCTTCGACTCGCCGAAATTCCCCTCGTCCGCGAGCCAGAGATATTTGTTCATGCCGCGCAAAATCAAATCCGCCTCGGTTTGATAAGGCGCGGGGTCCTTGCCCAAAATCGTCGCGACGCGCGCGGCCATTTTGTTCGCAAAATAATTGTAGGCGCTGGCGTGCGCGGTTCCGCCGCCGTTGTAATTCAAATCGTCGCTGGCCCAGATTGCGGCGTAGGCCTCGTAAAGCGGCAGCTTGTCCGGGCCGAATTCGCGGCGGAACAGCCGGCGTTCCCACGCGAGATGCCGCTCGATGACCGGCCACATCGCGGCGGCGTAATTCGTGTCGCCGGTCCAGAGCAAATGCCGGAAGAACGCGTCCACGGCGACGAGATTCATGTCGTAATGATTTTTCGACATGTCGCCGTTCGAGTGGATGGCGGCTTCGCTGCGCGCGAGATTGAACTGTTCGTCGGCGGGCGGAATGGTTTCGGGAATCGGGCTCGTGTTTTGATTTTTGGCAAAGCCCGAGAAGTGCGCCGCCGTGCGTTCGTGCCAGCCGAGCGCATCACCGGCATATTGCCCGCGCCAGCCAAGCAGGCGCGTGCGCCACGCGACCGCGCCGTGCATGTAGGATTGCTGCGCATCATCCCAGACCGCGTCCGCCGCGATGCAAAGCGCGGATGCCGCCGCGTTGATGAATGGATCCGGCGTCTCGACGGCCACCCTTTCCGCGATGGCTTGGCGATGCTTTTCGGCCTCGTCAAAAACCCTCGGCAAATCCGATTCCGAATAGACCGAAACCGGCTGGCCGTTGGTCTCGGCAAATTGATTTTTGCTCACGTCGCGATAGACCGGCAGTTCCGTCCCGCCGCCGCTCGCCAACTGCTGCAGCGCGAGATAAACCGGCTGATTGGATGGCAGCGCGACTTGTCCGACAAGCACGGGCAATTCCGCCGGCGCGTTGGCGGAAGCCAGCAACGCATCCGGAGTTTTCCATTTTGTCGCGTCAGCCAGGGACACAGTTGCGCCCGATGGCATCACGCCGGCGATGGCGGTTTTGTTGTCGCGCAGCATGAACGTGTTCGTTGTGATGGAAAAAACGTCGTCGCGGCACTGCTCCGGCTGCATCTGGAAAAATTCCGCGACGGGCTGGCGTTCGCAGCCGATGTCGCCGTCGCGCTGGCCGCGCTGGCCGTTCGCGCCGCCAAAGGCCCAGATTAAATCCGCCGTCGCGCCACGCAATTCCGCCCGCGCGATGACGCCTTTTGTTTCGCTCATCGGCAGCACGGTTAAATCCAATTCACCGTCTCCGAGCAGCGGATCGCGGATGGCGTAAAGCAGCGAGCCGGGACGGTAGCGCGTGACGATTTGTTGCGCGGCGTTGAGCCATTTTACGCCGGCGGGGGTTTTGATGCCGAGCCGCAGATTGCCGCCACGACCGGGCAGATACAGCGAAAACTCCGGCTTGTCGCCGCCGTCAATCCGGAAGCTGGAATTCAGGCAATACAGCGGCCGGTTGAAAAATTCCACGCCGTTGGTGATGACAAAATCGCCGGCCACCGGCCAGTAGCGCAAGGGCCGCGCAACGTTGTCTTCAAAATTGCCGTGCGGCTTGAAAACCAGCTCCGGGCGAAAGGCGGGCGCGCCATTTGCGGGGCTCGCGGTCTGGGCTGGGCAGGATGCGGCCAATCCCCAGGCAACGAGGAAAAGCGCAGCGGCAGTTCTGGCGGTATTTGAGTTCATTTGGAAATGAATAATTTTCGCGCGGGCCATGATGCGGCTCATGGCAGTTGGAGTAAATAAAAGTTCTGTGGTGCATTTGGAATGATGGAATTGGTGCAACCGAAATTTCCGGCGCCGTCAAAATAATTGGTCAAGATCGGCGTCCATTGCGCCAGTGGCAGGGCGAGGTTCGTCGAGGTCAGGAGGTAATAAGGCCGGCCGGGAGTTCCGCCGCCGCCGCTCAACACAAAATTTCCGTTCTGGAACTGCGCGTTGCTGATTTGCGGCGGCGTGGCCGAGGTCACCACGGCGCTGACCGGCGACGAGTTGGTGCTACCGTTGGGATTGACGGAGGCGACGATGTAATAATTCGTCCCGACGAGCGCGGCTGAGTCAAAGTAAGTTCCATTCGTGATTCCGCTGCCAACGACGGGAGCGAACAGATTCGTGGCGAGGACGGTGTAAGTTCCGTTCAAGCTGGCCGCGCGTTTAACGGTGTAGCTCGTCGCGCCGGACATGGCTGTCCAACTCAAGGCGACTTGGGAGTTAGTAACATTTGCCGGCAGGTTCGACGGTGGGGCTGGAATATAACTGGAAAGTTCCAACCGCAGGTAATCATACATCGCGCTCCGCTCAACCGAGCCGGTGGAATTCATCGTGAAGTCCATTTCGTTTTGCCCGGCTTTCAGGTCGGCGATGGGAACGTTGAGCCGGACATCCGAAAACACGCCGTGGATGCCCAGACGGATCATGGTGTCGTCGGCGCCGCTGGGCGGAGTGACGCCGGAAGTTACGGTGTAACCGTTGAGAACCACTTTGACCGGACCTTGCCAATCGGCGGCAAATCCCATGTAAAGCGAGGCGGTTGCGCCGTTGGCCGGCGCCTGCGGCAGATTGAAAAACACCTTCCACGTCTCCGTGCTCGCGGCGTTGGTGCCCAGGGCGGTGTGCGCAAAATTCCAGCCGGTGGCCCACTGGCTTTGGCCGACGGTATAAACCAGGCCGGTGGGAAAATCAGCCGCGAAATCAAAGCTCCTCATCCAGTTTGGACTCGGCTGCGTCGGGCTGAGACCGATGTCGCCATACCACCAGCCATTTGTCTCTGTGCCCGTCCCGTGCAAAAACTCGTGCGCGGAACGATCCGGCGCGCCGATTTCCCAAACCGTTGGGCCGACGCGCGTCGGCGTCCAGATGATCGTGCCGAGATTGGTCGTCGCGCCCGCCGCGGCCGTGACGCTGAACGGCGACGCCGGAATGTTCAACAGGCTGAAGGAACTTCCGGTCAGCGGCTGCGATCGAAATGTTCCGGCAGCGCCCGGACCGAAGGCGAACAAGGTGTAATTCGTCCCGGCGACCACATTCGGAATTGAAAAGTTTCCGGACGCATCGGTCTTGATCCAGAATTGCAGGTTCTTTTCCCAATACTGGAAATCCGCGTTGGTGATGCTGGAGGGCGGTGCCTGCGCGAC
>CAZZPE010000060.1:0-13521 GCA_964655855.1 uncultured Bifidobacteriaceae bacterium | reverse complement strand
TCGCCGTCGAAGATGTGGATCAACGGCCTCAAGCAGCTCCGCAAGCCGGTGGCGCATCTGCACACGCAATACAACCGCGACATTCCGTGGGCGACGATTGACATGGATTTCATGAACATGAACCAGGCCGCGCACGGCGACCGCGAGCACGGCTTCATCTGGAGCCGGATGCGCCTGAACCGCAAGGTGGTCGTCGGTTTCTGGCAGGAAGAAGCCACGCAGCTCAAGCTCGGCGCGTGGGCGCGGGCCGCTGCCGCGTGGGCCGACTGGCAGACCGCGAAGTTCTGCCGCTTCGGCGACAACATGCGCGAAGTGGCCGTGACCGAGGGCGACAAGGTTTCCGCGCAGATGAAATTCGGCTTCGCCGTCAACGGCTACGGCATCGGCGACTTGGTGAAAGTCATCAATGAAGTCGGCGATTCCGAAATTTCAAAACTTTGCCAGGAATACAAGGCAGTCTACCAGGTGGGACCGGAAGTTTTGAAGGGCGGGAAGAAATACAATTCCATCCGCGAAGCCGCGCGCATCGAACTCGGCCTGCGCGAATTCCTGACAAACGGCGGATTCAAGGGTTTCACCACGACGTTTGAAGATTTGCACGGGCTGGTGCAGTTGCCCGGCCTCGCGCCGCAGCGGCTGATGGCCGACGGCTACGGTTTTGGCGCGGAAGGCGACTGGAAAACCGCCGCGCTGGTCCGCGCGATGAAGGTTATGGCGAGCGGTCTCAAAGGCGGCACGTCGTTCATGGAAGATTACACCTACCATCTCGCGCCCGGCAACAAGGTCGTCCTCGGCGCGCATATGCTGGAGGTTTGTCCGAGCATCGCGGATGGCAAGGCGTCGTTGCAGGTGCATCCGCTGGGCATCGGCGGCAAGGCCGAGCCGGCGCGTCTGGTTTTCAACACGCCCGCCGGCCCGGCGTTGAACGCGTCATTGCTGGATTTCGGCAACCGCTTCCGCCTGCTCATCAACGAAGTGGACACCGTCAAACCCGAACAGCCGATGCCGAAACTGCCCGTGGCGCAGGCAGTCTGGAAATGTCGTCCAAACCTCGAGACGGCGTGCGCGGCGTGGATTTACGCCGGCGGCGCGCATCACACCGGCTTCAGCCAGGCCGTCACCACGGAAATGCTCGAAGATTTCGCAGCCATCGCCGGAATTGAAGTCGTCGTCATTGACGCCGACACGAAGCTCCGCCAGTTCAAGCAGGAACTGGTTTGGAACGACTGCGCCTACGGCTTGAAGAGCGGCTGGGTTTCCTGATTCAACCCAGTCAAGCTCATCGAGAAAATTCCATGCGCGTGAAAAGGCTGAAGGCAAAAATGCTCGTTGCCGTCACTGTTTTGGCGGCGACCTTTTCACGCGGCGACATCACGCCGGCTGTCGCTCCGCAGGCGCAGCCGTTTCCTTTGTCGCAGGTGCGGCTGCTGGACGGACCGTTCCGCGACGCGATGCTCCGGGATCAGCAATACCTGTTAAACCTAGACGTGGACCGCCTGTTGCGGAATTTCCGCGTCAACGTCGGGCTGCCCGCGGACGCGAAACCGTATGGCGGGTGGGAAGCGCCGGACTGCCAGTTGCGCGGGCACGCGGTGGGGCATTACCTGTCCGCGTGTTCGATGATGTTCGCCAGCACCGGCGACCCCAGGCTCAAGCGGCAGGTGGATAATCTCGTCGCCGGACTGGCCGAATGCCAGAGCCATTCTCCGGCGGCGGGTTTTCATGAGGGCTATTTGTCCGCGTTTCCCGAAACGATGATTGACCAGCTTGAGCAGGGCAAGCCGGTCTGGGCGCCGTGGTATACGCTGCACAAGATCATGGCCGGGTTGCTGGATGCCCACCAGTATTGCGGCAACGCGCAGGCGCTGGAAGTGCTCACCAACATGGCCAACTGGGCCAAGTTCCGCGTGAACCGCCTGACGCCGCAACAAATGCAACGGACGCTCGACACCGAGCAGGGCGGCATGACCGAGGTGCTGGCCAATCTCTACGGCGTGACGGGCAACACCAATTACCTGCAACTGGCCGGGGCGTTCAACCACCAGAAAGTGCTCGACCCGCTGGAACACGGAGAGGACAAGCTGAACGGATTGCACGCCAACACGCAGATTCCCAAGATCGTCGGCATCACCCGCGAATACGAATTCACCGGCGAACCGCAGTTCCTGACCGCCGCCAACACGTTTTGGAACGCCGTCGCGCTGGATCGTTCCTATGTGATTGGCGGCGACAGCGACCGCGAGCATTTCTTCCCCACCAACCAGTTTGGCGGCCATTTAAGTGACGAAACGTGCGAGACCTGCAACACCTACAACATGCTCAAGCTCACGCGCGATCTGTTCGCGCTGGAGCCGGACGCGGCGAAGATGGATTTTTACGAGCGCGCGCTTTACAACGACATCCTCGGCTCGCAGGACCCGGACACCGACATGTTCACCTATTTCATGTCGCTCAAGCCCGGGCACTTCAAGGTGTATTCGACGCCGGAAAATTCCTTCTGGTGCTGCGTCGGCACTGGCATGGAAAACCATTCCAAATACGGCAACACGATTTATTATCACGGACCGGATTCGCTCTACGTCAATTTGTTCATCGCTTCTGAATTGAACTGGGCGGACAAGGGAATTTCCGTCCGTCAGGAAACCCGGTTCCCGGAAAGCGACACCACGATCCTGAAAATCACCGCGCAGAAGCCGGTGCAATTCTCATTGAAAGTCCGCCATCCCGTATGGGCGGTGGATGGCGCGAAAGTTTCCATCAACGGACGGAAGCAAAAAATCGAATCCTCGCCCGGCAGCTACTTCACACTCGACCGCGAATGGCACAACGGCGACACCGTCAAAATCCAAATGCCGATGCGGCTGCATACCGAATTCTTGCCGGACTCCACCAACGAGGCCGCGCTGCTTTACGGTCCGATTGTGCTGGCTGGCGAACTCGGCACCAACAACATGCCGGAGCCCCTGGCCACCACCCAGACCCAATTCAACAACGTGCCGGATCCGGCCGCACCGGTGTTGGTGACGACAGCGGACAAATTGCTCAAACAGGTCAGACCGGTTCCCGGCCGGCCGCTCACGTTTCGCACGCGTGGCATCGGACGGCCGCAGGACGTGACGCTGGAGCCGTTTTATCAAATCCACCGCCAGCGCTACACGGTTTACTGGAAACTCCTCACCGAGGCCGAATGGCGGGTGGAGGCCGCCAAGTTTGCCGCCGAGGAGGCGCGGCGCATGGCCGAGGAGGCGCGCGCGGTGGATGCCGTTCATCCCGGCGAGGAACAATCCGAAACCGACCACAAGATGCAGGGGGAACAAACCCAGAGCGGTGATTCCTACGGCTTCAAATGGCGGCAGGCCGCCGGCTGGTTCAGCTACCAGGTCAAAGTATTGCCCGGACAACCACTGGAACTCGTCGCTTCGTTTCGTGACGGCAGACAAGGCGCTGCCAATTTTGACCTGCTCGTGGATGGGCAAATCATGTCGGCGCAGCCCGCAGCCGGAGACGCCTCGGTCGGCGCAAACGACGCGATGTTTCCGCTGGCACCGGCGCTCACGCAGGGAAAACAATGCGTCACCGTGAAATTTGCCGTCCACCCGGGCAAGTCATTTGCCGGCCTGACCGGTTTGCGCGTCCTGCGCACAACAAAATAAACATGAAGAATCTTGTTCGTCATTCGTCATCGGTCGTTGCATTGATGCTGGTCGCCGGCCTGGCGCAAGCCGCGTCCATCACCGTGCAGACGGACCAGCCGGGCGCACAGCTCAATCCCGGCATGTGGGGAATTTTCTTCGAGGACATCAATTTCGGCGCAGACGGCGGGCTTTACGCCGAGCTGGTGAAAAATCGCGGGTTTGAATTTCCCGACCCGATGATGGGCTGGATCGAAATTCATCCAAATCTGGCCCACGGCGAATTGTCCATCCGCAACGACGAGCCGTTCAATGCCGCCAATCCGCATTATCTGCGGATTCTGTCGGAAGGATCGGCGCCATTTGGTGTTTCAAACGAAGGCTATCGCGGCATGGGCGTGAGCAAGGATGAAACTTATGATTTCTCCGCGCAGATTCGCGGCGTGGACGGCTCACCGGTCCTGCGGCTGCAACTCTACGGCGGCGACGGCACGTTGCTCGACTCGGTGGGACTGACCAATTTCTCCTCCGGCTGGAAAAAATACACCGCCACGCTGCATCCCAAAGACACCGACCCCAAGGCGCGGCTGGCGATTGTCATGGACGGCAAAGGCATCGTTGACCTCGACATGGTTTCGCTGTTTCCGCGGCACACTTGGAAAAACCGGCCCGGCGGTTTGCGCGCGGACATGGTGCAGGCGCTGGCCGATTTGCATCCGGGTTTTCTGCGCTTCCCCGGCGGCTGCATCGTGGAAGGCTCCGTGTTGAAGCTCCGTTACCAGTGGAAAAACACCATCGGCCCGGTCGAGGAACGCCCGCTGCTCGTCAACCGCTGGAACACAGAATTTGTCCACCGCCCCACGCCGGATTATTACCAATCGTTCGGCCTCGGCTTCTACGAATACTTCCAACTGTGCGAGGACATCGGCGCATCGCCGCTGCCGCTGGTGAACTGCGGCATGGCCTGCCAGTTCAATTCCGCCGAACTCTGCCCGCTCGACCAGCTTGGGCCTTACATTCAGGACGCGCTCGACCTGATTGAATTTGCCAACGGCGCAACCAATACGACTTGGGGCGCGAAACGCGCGGCGATGGGCCATCCCGAACCGTTCCATTTGAAAATGCTCGGCGTCGGCAACGAGCAATGGGGCCAGCAATACATTGACCGCTACATTTTGTTCGCCAATGCGATCAAGGCGAAACATCCGGAAATCCAGCTCGTCTCCGCCGCCGGTCCCGAACCGTCGGACAACCGGTTCAAGTTCGCCTGGTCAAAGCTGCGCGAGCTGCACGCCGACATCATTGACGAGCACTGCTACGCAAATCCAAGCTGGTTTTTCGAGAACACGCATCGCTACGACAATTACGACCGCAACGGCCCGAAAGTCTTCTTCGGCGAATACGCCGCGCAAAGCGATAAAACCGTCAGCGTGAAAAACCGCAACAACCTGGAGTGCGCGCTGTCCGAGGCCGCCTGCATGACCGGCCTGGAACGCAACGGCGACGTGGTGCGCATGGCGAGCTATGCGCCGCTCTTCGCCAACATTGACGCCTGGCAGTGGACGCCGGATTTGATCTGGGTCAACACGATGGGCGTTTATCGCACGCCCAATTATTACGTGCAGCAGCTTTATAGCCTCAACCACGGCGACGTGGTGCTGCCGGTGAAACTGGATTCCGCGCCCGGCGCGAAGCTGTTCGCCTCCGCCACGCGCGACAACGCCAGCGGGGAAATCATTCTCAAAGTTGTCAACGGCGACAACGCACCAGCCGCCGTGCAGTTGAATCTGGCCGGCATGGGCAAAATTTCCGGCAGCGCCAGACTCACGGTTCTGGCCGGCCAGCCCGGTGATGAAAATTCCTTTGCCACGCCGCAAATAATCTCGCCCAAGCAAAGCGTGTTGAAAATTTCCAGCGCAAAGTTTCAGCACGAATTTCCGGCAAACTCATTCACCGTCCTGCGCGTAAAATAACCGACACCAAACTCCATTTATCACATCATGAACCCTCGTTACACCATCGGTCTGGACTACGGCACGAATTCCGTTCGCGCCCTCATCGTCAACGTCGCCAACGGCGCGGAAATTGCCGCCGCCGTCTGGACTTACGCCCACGGCACGCAGGGCGTGGTTTTGTCGCGCGACCCGAACCTCGCCCGGCAGCATCCCGCCGATTATCTCGCCGGCGCGGAAACCACCATCAAGCAGGCGCTCGCCACGGCTAAAAAAGCCGTCAAGGGATTCAGCGCCGACCAGGTCATCGGCATTGGCGTGGACACGACCGGCAGCACGCCGTTGCCGGTGGACAAGGATGGCCAGCCGCTGGTGTTCCAGAAAAAATTCGCAAACAATCCCGCCGCGCTGGCATGGCTTTGGAAGGATCACACCGGCGTCAATGAAGCCGTCGAAATCACCGCGCTGGCAAAAAAAATGCGCCCGCAATATCTCGCCAAATGCGGCGGCACCTATTCGAGCGAATGGTTCTGGAGCAAGCTGTTGCATTGCCTGCGCACCGCGCCGGAGGTTTTCGACGCCGCGCATTCGTGGGTGGAACTTTCCGATTTCGTTCCCGCGTCACTCACCGGCACGGAGCATCCCGATAAATTCATCGCCGGCGTCTGCGCCGCCGGTCACAAGGCGATGTGGAACGCAAAATGGAACGGCTATCCCGACACCCAATTTCTGACCAAGCTCGACCCAAAGCTCGCAGCACTGCGCGCCCGTCTGACGCCGCGTGTTCACACGATTGACCGCGCGGTCGGTGGACTCACGGCGGCGTGGGCGAAGAAAACCGGTTTGGCGGCGGGAATTCCCGTCGCCGTCGGCGCGTTCGATTGCCATCTCGGCGCGGTCGGCAGCGGCGTCACACCCGGAACGCTGGTAAAAATCATCGGCACGAGCACCTGCGACATTTCCATCGCGGCGAACACCGGCAAGCTGGCCGACGTGCCGGGACTTTGCGGCATCGTGGATGGCAGCGTGCTGCCGGGATATTTCGGTCTCGAAGCCGGCCAGTCCGCCGTCGGCGATTTGTTCAATTGGTGGGTCAATTACATCCAGCCGCACGGCGAAAAACTGTCGCACCGCAAGCTGGACGAGGAGGCGCTCAAGCTCGCGCCCGGCGAAAGCGGCCTGCTCGCGCTCGACTGGAACAACGGCAACCGCACGATTTTGGTGGATCAACGCCTCACCGGGCTGCTGGTCGGCCAGACGCTTTACTCGACGCCGGCGGAAGTTTACCGCGCGCTGGTGGAGGCGACGGCCTTCGGCGCGCTGACGATCATCAACCGGTTTGAGGAATATGGCGTGAAAATCTCACAGATCGTGAACTGCGGCGGCATCGCGGAAAAAAGCCCGCTGACGATGCAGATTTACGCGGACGTGACCGGCCGGCCGATGAAGCTGTCGCGTTCGGCGCAGACTTGCGCGCTCGGCTCGGCCATCGCGGCGGCGGTGGTGGCCGGTGCGCACAAAAACTACGCGGCGGCGCAGAAGAAGATGACCGGCCTGAAACCGGTCATTTACAGACCGAACCCGAAGGCGCACGCGGTTTACAGGCAGCTCTACGCGCTTTACAAGGAATTGCACGACGCCTTCGGCACGAAGGATTGGAACGGCAATCTTTACGGCGTGATGAAGCAACTCATTGACATTCGCAACCGGGTTCGTAAATAATCTTAATTATCTCCATGCTTGAGGAACTAAAGCAGCAGGTTTGCGCAGCGAACCTTGATTTGGTCAAGGAGGGTCTGGTCATCCAGACCTGGGGCAACGCCAGCGCGATTGACCGCGAGCGCGGCCTCGTCGTCATCAAACCGTCCGGCGTGCCTTACGCCAGCATGAAGCCGCAGCACATGGTCGTCGTCTCGCTGGAGACCGGCAAGGTCGTTGACGGCTACCTCAAGCCGAGTTCCGACACGCCGACGCATCTGGTGCTTTACCGCGCGTTCCCAAAAATCGGCGGCGTTGTCCACACGCACAGCCTGCACGCGACGGCGTGGGCGCAGGCGTGCCGGGCGGTTCCGGCCTACGGCACGACGCAGGCGGATTACTGGTATGGCACCGTGCCCTGCACGCGCGCGATGAAGCCCGCCGAAATCAAAACCGATTACGAGGCAAACACCGGCCACGTCATCGTCGAGACGTTCAAGAAATCGAAGCTCGACCCGATGCAGCATCCGGCCGTGCTGGTGGCGAGCCACGGACCGTTCACCTGGGGCAAGGATTTAAACGACGCGGTGCATAATGCGTGCGTCCTGGAATTCGTCGCGCAACTGGCGGCCGAAACCCTGCGCCTCAATCCCAAAATCAAACCCATGCCGTCGGCGCTGCTCGACAAACATTTCCTGCGCAAGCACGGCCCGAAGGCGTATTACGGACAGAAGTAAAAAGGGAAATGAAACAGTCAACAGTCAACATTCAACGCCCAACTTTGAATTGGCTACGTGCCGTTGCCGGCGTGTTGTTTTTTGCATTTGTGTCGGCCGGTTTTGCGGCAGACACAAATGATGTTTTCCTCTTCTCGTTTTTCCGCGAGCCGAACGGCCAGGCCGGCCTGTTTTTGACCACCAGCACGAACGGCTTGAATTGGACGGAATTGAAGGCGCCGAACGGCAGGTCGTTTCTGGAACCGCAGGTCGGCGGCAAGCTGATGCGCGATCCGTGTTTGCGGCTGGGGCCGGACGGCGTGTTCCGCATGGTGTGGACGACGAGCTGGGGCCGCCCGACGGTGTTCGGCTACGCGAGTTCAACGGACCTGGTCCACTGGTCGGAGGAACGCGCGGTTCCGGTGATGGAAAATGATCCGACGGCGGCAAATGTCTGGGCGCCGGAATTGTTTTATGACACGGCAAAGGGGCGGTGGCTGGTGTTCTGGGCGACGACGATTCCCGGAAAATTCCCGGCGACGGAGGACTCCGGCGACCAGAGCCAGGGAATCCGCTACAACCACCGGATTTATTACGTCACGACGAAGGACTTCACGAACTTTTCGCCGACGAAGCTGCTGTATGACGGCGGCTTCAATGTGATTGACGCGACGATGCTGGCGGACGGCGGCAGGTATTATCTGATCGTCAAGGACGAGACGAAGAATCCGGTGAAGAAAAACCTGCGCATCGCGGTGGGCGATTCCGCGGAGGGGCCGTTTGGCCCGGCCAGCCCGGCGATTTCGACGAACTGGGTCGAGGGGCCGACGGCGATAAAAATCGGCGGCGAGACTTTCGTCTACTTTGACCATTACACCAGTCCCAGATACTACGGCGCGATCAAATCCGCCGACATGAAAACATGGCAGGACATTTCGCCGACCGTGACTTTCCCGACAGGCATCCGGCACGGAGCCGTTTTGGCGGTGCCGGAAAGCGTCGTGCAACAAATCCAAAATCCCGACAACCAAAAAACACCAAAATGAACCACCACATCCCACAAGCAATAGCGGCTGGACTGCTGGCAGCTTCTCTGGCAGGCTGCGCATCCATGTCTGCCTATAACACAACATCCACCATCACGAAAGCCGACTTCGGCAAAACCCCGGACGGCACACCGGTTGAAATCTACACACTGTGCAATTCCAAAGGCGCCGAGGCGCGCATCATGACCTACGGCGGCATTTTGCAGAAGCTCACCATGCCGGACAAAAACGGCAAGTTCGACGACATCGTTCTCGGTTTCGACAGCTTGGACGGTTATTTGACCCCGGCGTATGCAAAATCCAATCCGTATTTCGGCGCGCTCATCGGCCGCTACGGAAACCGCATCGGCGGCGCGAAGTTCACGCTCGAAGGCAAGACCTACACCCTCGCGGGCAACAACAACGGAAACACCCTGCACGGCGGCGTGAAAGGCTTTGACAAGGTGGTTTGGACGGTGACAAAGGCGGACATCGGACCGAACGGCCCGCGGCTCGAATTGAATTATCTGAGCAAGGATGGCGAGGAAGGCTTCCCCGGCAACCTGAACGTCACGGCGGTTTACACGCTGACCGACGACAACTCGTTGAAGCTGACCTTCACCGCGACGACGGACAAGCCGACGGTGGTGAACCTGACACATCATTCGTATTTCAACCTTTCCGGCCAGGGCAACGGCGACATCCTCGGCGACCTGGTTTATATCAAGTCCGACAAGACCACGCCGGTGGACAGCGCCTTGATCACGACAGGCGAATTCGCCACCGTGGCGGGAACGCCGTTTGATTTCCACAAACCCACGGCGATCGGAGCGCGCATCAACGACAAGAACACGGTGCTGCAATATGGCCCCGGCTACGACCACAACTGGGTCATCAACAAACCGGCCGGCAAGTTCGGCCTGATGGCCCGCGTGACCGATCCGAACAGCGGCCGCGTGATGGAAGTCTGGAGCGACGAACCCGGCCTGCAATTTTACGCCGGCAATTTCCTCGACGGCACCCTTACCGGCAAGGATGGCAAGGTCTATCAACGCCGTTCCGCTATTGCGATGGAGCCACAGCATTATCCCGACTCGCCGAACCACTCGAATTTCCCGTCGGTGGAACTCAAGCCGGGCGAGATCTACCACAATATCATCGAGTATAAATTCAGCGCCGAGTAATCAGGCCGGAACAATCCAAATTCTATGAACGAAATAACCAACAGCGTGTTGGCGGCAACCAACAACCTGGACGTGGCCACCAACTCCCTCGCCACGGCGTCCGTGGCGGGGGGAATGAACGGCACTGTGTTCAACGGCCTGGACTTGGTCGTCATCATCGCCTTTGCCATCGGCATGATCCTGACCGTCTGGTATTCCATGCGGAAGAAGAACGAGTCCGGCAAGGATTACTTCCTGTCCGGCCGCGACGCCAACTGGCTGCAGATCGGCTCCTCGATCTTCTCCTCCAACATCGGTTCCGAACACCTCGTCGGTCTGGCCGGCGCGGGTTTTGCCACCGGCATGGCGATGGCCCACTGGGAAATGCACGCCTACTGGATTCTCATCCTGGGCTGGGCCTTTGTGCCGCTCTACGACCGCATGAAGGTCTTCACCATGCCGGAGTTTCTCGAACTCCGCTTCAGCCGCGGTTCGCGAAATGTCTTGAGCCTGCTCACCATGGCCAGCCTGGTGCTGACAAAAATCGCCGCCACCATTTACGCCGGCGACGTCGTCATCCGCACCTTGTTGAACGTAAATACGGTTCACGTTCCATTTCTTGGAGACATAGATGTCTTCTGGGCCATCGCCTTGGGACTGGCGTTCACCACCGGGCTTTACACGGTCTTTGGCGGCATGCGCGTCATCATGTATACCGCCGTGCTCCAGTCGCCGGTGCTCATCCTTGGTTCCGTCTGCATCCTGTTCATGGGACTGCGCGTTCTGGGTCACGGCAGCCTCATTGACGGCTGGCATGCGACCCTCACGACTGTCGGCAGCAATGTCCACCTCGTCCGCTCCATCAACGATCCCGACTGGCCCTGGCTGGCAATCCTGCCCGGATCGGCCATCATCGGCTTCTGGTATTGGTGCACCGACCAATACATCGTCCAGCGCGTGCTTGCCGGAAAAAACCAGCAGGAATCCCGCCGCGGCACCATCCTCGCCGGCTTCTTCAAGCTGACACCGGTGTTCATCTTCCTCGTGCCGGGCATGATTGCGTTTGCGCTGACCAAGACGCCGGGCGTCGGTTTCAGCACCAGTGGCGACGCCGCCTACACCTCGCTCGTGGCGCAGATTCTTCCGCACGGCCTGCGCGGCATGGTGGCCTGCGGCATGATCGTCGCACTGATGGCGTCGCTCGGATCCAAATTCAACGCGTCCGCCACCCTGTTCACGATGGACTTCTACCGCGAATGGTATCCGAACGCCTCCGGCAAAACCGAGGTGATTGTCGGCCGCATCGCCACGGCGGCGATTGTTTTCGTCGGCATCTGCTGGGTGCTGGTGATCAAAAACCTCCACATGCCGCTCTACCTGTATCTGCAAAACGTGCAGGGCTACCTCTCGCCCGCCATCGCGGTCCTGTTCGGACTGGGCGTGTTCTGGAAACGCGCCACCGCCCCCGCCGCATTGTGGGCTTTCGTCATCGGCATGATTGGCGGTTTCGGACGCCTCGCCGCCGACCTCGTCATGCGCAACGACGCCGACGCGGTGACCAAGCTCAAGGGCGATCTCTACCACAAGGTCATCACCTTGGATCAATACAACGCCGGCATCGCCCCCATCAAGGCCGCGCACAACGCCATCATGTTCGACTTCTGGAACATTCACTGGCTGTATTACTGCGAAGGTCTGTTTGTGCTCACCGCCGCGTTGATGGTCATCATCAGCCTCATGACCAAGGCGCCGGATCCCAAAACCATCAAATACACATGGTATGGCGCGACGCCGGCGGAAAAGACCGCCACGCGCGAAAGCTGGAACGCCCTGGACGTCGTCTTGAGCCTGATTGTCGTGGCCTGCGTCGTCCTGTTTTACATCAAGTTCTGGTAAGCAGGCTGATTCAAAAAAGCGGCGATGCTTCGGCATCGCCGCTTTTTTTGCCGGGGACAGAACCGCGTTCGCAACCTGACTCGGCAGTCGAAACCCGTCCCCGTTCCTAAAAATATTCCGACAATTCGGAGACGCTTTTTACTTTTTCTTCCCATTTACCTTCGCCGCGACTTTTAGGCGCAAGGCGTTCAGCCGGATGAAGCCTGTGGCGTCATTCTGGTTGTAGGCCTTGGTCGGGTCGGCTTCCATCGTGGCGATGTGCGGGTTGTAGAGGCTCACCGGCGATTTGCGTCCGGCGACCATGATGTTGCCCTTGTAGAGCTTCACGCGCACGGTGCCGGTCACGTTCCGCTGGCTCTCGGTCACGTAGGCCTGGAGCGCGAGGCGTTCGGGCGCATACCAGAAGCCGTTGTAAACCAGCTCGGCATATTTCGGAATGAGCGCGTCGCGCTGGTGCATGACTTCGCGATCCATCGTGAGCGTCTCCATCTGCCGGTGCGCGAAATGCAGGATGGCGCCGCCGGGCGTTTCATACACACCGCGCGATTTCATGCCGACGAACCGGTTCTCCACCATGTCCACACGGCCCACGCCGTGTTTTCCGCCGAGCTTGTTGAGCGTCTTCATCACGCCGAGCGGATTCAATTTCTTTCCGTTCACGGCCACGCAGTTGCCCTTCACGAAATCCAGCAGGACGAACTCCGGTTTGTTGGGCGCGTCTTCGGGAAATACGGAGAGCGTCGTGAACGAACCGCGAAATTTCAAATCGCCGGCATCCATCCACGGATCTTCGAGAATGCCAGCCTCGTAGGAAATGTGCAGGAGATTCCGGTCGCTCGAAAACGGCTTCTTGGCGCTGGCCTGCACGGGAATCTTGTGCTGCGCGCAGTAATCAATCATCTCCTGCCGTCCGGGAAACTGGCTGCGGTAGGAAGCGTCCCGCCAAGGTGCGATGACCTGCAAGTCCGGCGCGAGCGCGGCGGCGGTCAGCTCGAAACGCACCTGGTCATTCCCCTTCCCCGTCGCGCCGTGCGCAATGGCGTCGGCCTTTTCCTTCTTTGCAATCTCCACCATGCGCTTGGCGATGAGCGGCCGGGCGATGCTGGTGCCGAGGAAATACTGGCCCTCGTAAATTGCGCCAGCCTGCAACATCGGAAAAATGAAGTCGCGCGCGAACTCCTCCTGCAAATCGTCAATGTAGATTTTGGACGCGCCGGTTTTGCGCGCCTTCGCTTCGAGGCCGGTGAGTTCGTCCTCCTGCCCGATGTTCGCGCAGAACGCGATCATCTCGGCGTTGTATTTTTCCTTGATCCACGAAAGCAGCACCGAGGTGTCGAGGCCGCCCGAATAAGCTAAAACAATTTTCATGCGGGCATATTAAACCGCCAAGACGCGAAGAACGCAAAGTGGAAATGCGCGCGTCGAATCGCGAATCGGCA
>CAZZPE010000059.1:0-13583 GCA_964655855.1 uncultured Bifidobacteriaceae bacterium | reverse complement strand
GCGACGACGGCGTTGTGGCCGGTGGCGTTGAAGGTGAGCCAGCCGCACAGGCCGAGAATCACCAGCAAAATCAGGCCGTTCAGGAAGTTCTGGCCGGGGAACGTGTGCGGTTTCTCAAATTTTCCCTCCAGCTTCAAATACGCGATGATGCTGCCGGCGAACGACAGCGAGCCGATGAGCGTGGCAAACAGCATCGGAATCGTGACGGCCGCCGGGACATCATCTAATACTGTCAGCATGATGCCGGGAAAAGGGTGCATTTGGGCTTTTTTCAAAAATTCCAGGCTCGCGACCAGCGACGCCGCACCGCCGCCGAGGCCGTTGAACAGCGCGACCATTTGCGGCATCGCGGTCATCTTCACCGAATACGCGCCCAGCGCGCCGATGACGAGGCCGACGATGATGCCGATGACGATGAGCGTGTAATTGAACGTCCAGCCCTGCGTCCAGATGTTCGCGCCGTCCGGCTTGCTCAAAATAATGAAGCCGATCACCATTCCCGCCGCCGCCACGAGGTTTCCCCGCCGCGCGGTCTTCGGCGAACTCAGGAACTTGATGCCGAGGATGAACAGGACCGCGACGCCGATCAGAATTAAAGCGATGGTGGAGCTCATGTTATTTCTTTTTCTTGAACATCTGCAACATGCGGTCCGTGACCATGAAACCGCCAAAGACGTTGGCCGAGCCGAACACGACCGCGACAAAACCCAGCGTCCGCGCCAGCGTTCCGTCCGCGTCCGCCAGCACGAGGATGCCGCCGAACAGGATGATGCCGTGAATGGCGTTGGTGCCGGACATCAGCGGCGTGTGCAGCATCGAGGGCACTTTCGAAATGACTTCAAACCCCACGAAAATCGAGAGGACGAAGATGAAGAGGATGTTCGTATCCATAAATTCTAGCTGGTTTTGGGCAGGAGTTTTTCGTTCACAATCTTGCCGCCATGTGTGACAAGGCAGCCCTTGATGATTTCGTCGTCGAGCTTGAGGTTGAAAACCTTTTCCTTCTTGTCCCAGAATTCCTCGATGAGCGCCACGAGGTTCGCGGCGTAAACCTGGCTGGCGTGCAGCGGCGCGCGACCGGGCAAATTGGCGATGCCGATGATTTTCACGCCGTGGCGGTCGGTCACCTTGTCATAAACGACGCCTTCGACGTTGCCGCCGCTTTCCACCGCCATGTCAATCACCACGCTGCCGGGCTTCATGGCGTTGAGCATTTCGGCGGTGACGAGCACCGGCGCCTTGCGCCCAAACACCTGCGCGGTGGTGATGACCACGTCGGAATCGCCGCAGGTCTTGTTCATCGCCGCGCGCTGCTTCTGGATTTGCTCCTCCGTCAGCGCCTTCGCGTAGCCGTCCTTCGTCTGGCCGGTTTCGCCGAGATCAATTTTCAGGAATTGCGCGCCGAGCGATTTCACCTGCTCCTCGACCACGGGCCGCGTGTCGTAGGCGGTGACTTTCGCGCCAAGCCGTTTCGCGGTGGCAATCGCCTGCAAGCCGGCCACGCCGACGCCGATGATGAAAACTTTCGACGGCAGAATCGTGCCCGCCGCCGTGGTCATCATCGGAAAAATCTTGTTGGAATAACGTGCGGCCAAAATCACCGCTTCGTAACCGCCGAGGTTCGCCTGCGACGACAGCACGTCCATTTTCTGCGCCCGGGTCGTGCGGGGGATGAATTCCATGCTGATGGCGCTGACGCCGCGTTCGGCGAATTTCTGGACCAATTCCTTTTCGTTGAACGGATCAAGCAGGCTCGCGTGGATAGCGTTTGGCTTGAGCAACGCAATTTCCTCCACCGGCGGCTTGCGCAGGCGCAGAACGATGTCGCCGGAGCCGACGAGCGCCTTGCGGTCGGCGGAAATCGTCGCGCCGGCCCTGGTGTAAAGTTCGTCCGGAAAACCGGCGGCGGCGCCGAGGCCGGCCTCAACCTCCACCTGCGCGCCGAGCTTGACGAGCTTGCCAGCGCCATCGGGCGTCATTGGAGCGCGGTTCTCGCCGGGACTTGTCTCTCTTGGAACTGAAATTTTCATTGTTCGAAAATCGTGCGTTGCATGATACCACAACCCGGTCGCCATGAAACTCCAATGTTGCCGTTTTTAAAACTTCTATTTCCGCGTCTAATTATGCAGATGAATAATTCTTCAGCCGTTTTCCCGGCGTCCGTTTTTTGCCCCGGATGAAGACCCGCGCCGGGGCGGTTGAACCCACTTCACCTCCGACGGCGGCCGGAATTGTTTCATCCGCTCCAGCAGCTTTTTGGCATCCTCTTCCACCAGCACCAGCTCGCGATGTTTGGGCCGGATGAACCCCTCGCGCGTCGCATGGTCGAAAAATTCCAGCAGGCCGCGGTAAAATCCCGCCGCGTCGAGCAGGCCGAAAGGCTTTTGGTGGTAGCCGAGCTGGCTCCACGCCAGCACCTCGCAGAATTCCTCAAAGGTGCCGTAGCCGCCGGGCAGCGCAATGAAACCGTCGGCCAGCTCCGCCATCAACGCCTTGCGTTCGTGCATGTTTTTCACCACGCGCAGGTCGGGCAATTTTTCGTGGACGACTTCCTTGATGACGAGCGACCGCGGAATGACGCCGATGACGTGCCCGCCGTTTTTCAACGCCGCGTCCGCAACGACGCCCATCAGCCCGACGCAGCCGCCGCCATAAACCAGCTCGATTTTTTCGCGCGCGAGCAATTCGCCGAGCTGTTGCGCCGCCTGGGCATAGGCCGGACGGACGCCCGGGTTGGAACCGCAAAAAACGGCGATGCGTTTCATGTTTGGTCGGCGTTGCGGACGGCGGCGATGAACGCGCGGATTTTGGCGTGGTCTTTTTTCCCCGGCGAGCTTTCCACGCCGCTGGCAACGTCCGCACCGAACGGCCGGACTTTCCGCACGGCGTCGGCGACGTTTTCCGGCGTCAGGCCGCCCGCGAGAAAAACCGGCTTGCCGAACTTTTGCGCCTCCACCGCCAGCTCCCATCTGAATTTCTCGCCCGTGCCGCCGCGCGCTCCCGGCGAGAAGGCATCGAGCAAATATGCGTCGGTGGAAAACTCCGCCAATTCCTTCAGCGATGCGGCGTCGCGGATGCGAAACGCCTTCATGCTCATCAGGCCGAATTGCACGCAAAATTCCGGCGGCTCGTCGCCATGAAATTGCAGCAGGTTCAGGCCGCACCCGCCGATGGCGCGCGCGATGAATTCCGCCGGCGCGTTCACAAAAACGCCGGCGCGCAGAACTGCCGGGGAAATTTGTTTTGCAATTTCCGCCGCTTTTCCCAGCGAAACGTGGCGCGGGCTGCCTTCGAAAAAATTGAAGCCCAGCGCGTCCGCGCCCGCCGCGACGGCGGCCTGCGCGTCGGCGAGGCTGGTAATGCCGCAAATTTTGACCCGGGTCTGCATTTATGATTTACGATTGTTGATTGATGATTTTTTCCCGCATTCGCAAACAACGGACAAATCATAAATCATTAATCATGGATCATAAATCAATTTCACCCGGTGAACCGGCTCGCGATTTGGAAAACGAGGAACGCGGCGGCATAGGCGAGGCCGGACATGTAGGCGATCTGGAACAGCGGCCATTTCCAACTGTTGGTCTCGCGGCGGACGATGGCCTGGGTGGAAAGGCATTGCGCCGCCAAGATGTAAAACACGAGCAAGCTCAAACAGGTGGCGGTGGTGAAAACCGGCGTGCCGTCCGTCCGCATGGCCCGGCGCAGCGTGTCGTAAAGCGACGTGCGGTTGTTGTCGGCGGCGTCCTCGCCGACGCCATAAACGACGGCGAGCGTGGACACGATGACTTCGCGCGCGGCGAAGGAGCTGACGATGCCGATGCCGATCTGCCAGTCAAATCCCAGCGGCCGGAGGACGGGTTCGATGGCGTGGCCGATGTGGCCGGCAAACGAATTTTGCAGGGCGCTTTGCGCCGCTAGCCGGCTGGCGTCCGACCGCATTTCGCCGGCCTGCGCGGTCGCGCCGGATTTTTCAAGCTGCGCGGCCTGGGCGTTGAGATTGACGGCGGTGGCGGGCGGCTCGGATTTGGGGTAATGCGACAGCGCCCACAAAACCAGCGAGATTGTGAGGATGATGGTGCCGGCGCGCTTCACGAAAATTTTCGCGCGGTCGAGCGCGTGGAGCAGTGAAGTGCGCAGGCTGGGCAGACGGTAGGGCGGCAATTCAATCATTAAGGGCTTGCTGCCGCCGGGCAGGATGGTGTGCTTGAAAAGCAGCGCGCTTCCCAAGGCGGCCATGATGCCGATGGCATAGGCCGAGGTGAAAATCAGCGCGGCCTTGACCGGCGAATTGGGAAAAATCAGCGCGGTGACCATCGCATAAACCGGAATTCGCGCCGAACAGGTCATCAGCGGCGTGATGAGGATGGTGACGAGCCGGTCGCGCGGGTTTTCGATGACGCGCGTGGACATGATGGCGGGGATCGCGCAGGCGTGCGCCGAAAGCATGGGCACAAACGCCTTGCCCGGCAGCCCGAAGCGCCGCATGACCTTGTCCATCACAAACGCCGCGCGCGACAAATAGCCGGTGTCTTCAAGCAGCGACAGCGCGAAAAACAAAATGCAGATTTGCGGCAGGAAAACCAAAATGCCGCCCACTCCGCCGATGACACCGTTCACCATCAGACTTTGCAGGTCCCCGGCCGGAATGATCGTGCCGACCCAAGACCCGATCGTCGCAAAAAGATGGTCAATGAGGTGCATTGGAATCTGCGCGACCCAGAAAATCAGTGCGAAAATCACCACCATGACGATTTGGAAGACCATCACGCCGGCGACGGGGTGCGTGACGATTTCATCAATTTTTTCCGTCCATTCCGACCGCTTCACCGCAGAGGCGTCCATGACCCGCGTGGAAATTTTTTCCGTCCAGTCATAACGCGCCTGAAACGTGCAGCCGGAGCATTTGCCGCAGTTCGGCTTGGTGTGTGTCACGGCCTCGGGCATCGCGCCGCCGGCCAGCCGGCCAAGTTCAATTTTTAATTGATCAACCCCCTTGCCGGTGCGCGCGGAAATGGGCACGACGACGCAGCCGAGTTCGGCGCGCATTTTCGCAACGTCAATGCGGATGCCTTCGCGCCGGGCCATGTCCATCATGTTCAGGGCGATGATGACCGGGCGGTCCAGTTCGAGAAGCTGGCTGACCAGAAAAAGATTCCGTTCGAGGTTCGTCGCGTCCACGACGACCAGCGCGGCGTCCGGGCTGGCGTGTCCTTCCAGCCGCCCGCGCAGCGCGTCACTGGCGAGTTTTTCCTCGGGCGAGGTGCTGTCGAGGCTGTAAAGTCCGGGCAGATCAATGACGACCACCTGCCGGCCTCCGAGATGCACGCGCCCAACCTTGCGCTCCACGGTGGTGCCGGAAAAATTGGCGGTCTTGGCATGCAGGCCGGTCAATGCATTGAACAGCGTTGTCTTGCCCGCGTTTGGATTGCCGACCAAGGCAAGCGTGAAGGCACGATGCGTCAGACGCGGTGGAGGATTGTTTTCCTCGCAACCACAGGCCGGTGTGGAAAGGCTATTCCCGGCGTCGCTCATGCGCATTCACTCTCACGCAACGCGCAATGGCCGGGCTCGCAAACTTCGACGTGGACGCGCGCGGCAAGCGAGGCCGACAGGCCAAGCCGCGAGCCGAACACGCGCAGAATCAGCGGATCGCCGCTCTTGACCAGCTCGACGCGGCGCCCCACGCAAACGCCGAGCATCTTGAGGCGCTTGGTTTCCCCGTCTTCGGTTTCAATGCTCCGCACGACAGCGCAAACGCGCGGCGGCAGCGCGTTCAGGCATATCAACTCTTTCGTGGCATGGTCTATTGTTGTCACAGACATGGCAAAATAAGCTTTCCACCCGGCTTGTCAATCTCTCCGCACCGCGCGATTGACGCGCGGGAGACGGAGTTGGGCGGTTTTCTCGTTTTTTTGTCGTTTGTTGAAAATTTTCCGGCCTGTCCGCTTTTTTCTCGTCGTCGGGGCGCGGATTCCTGAAGATGCGCGGGTGCCGCGGACCATTTACTTCGATTACAACGCCACAACGCCGCTGGATCCAGCGGTGCGCGACGCGATGCTGCCGTTTCTCAACGGCGTCTGGGGCAATCCCTCCAGTGTCCACCACGTCGGCAGAAAGGCGCGGGCGCTGCTGGACGAAGCGCGCGACCGGGCGGCAACTTTTCTCGGCGCCAAACCGGGCGAAATCATCTTCACCAGCGGTGGAACGGAATCAAACAACCTTGCGATTTTTGGCGCGGCGCGCCTGCTCAAGCCAAAAGGCCGGCATTTGATCACGTCCGCCGTGGAGCATCACGCAGTCCTGCTTTGCTTTGATTATCTCGAAAAATTTGAGGGTTTTGAAGTCACACGGCTGCCGGTGGATTCGGACGGCCGTGTTTCGCCGGACGATTTGAAAAAGGTGATCCGCAAAGACACTGTTTTGGTCTCCGTGATGGCGGCGAACAATGAAATTGGCACGATCCAGCCAGTCGCAGAAATTGGTGGGATCTGCCGTGAGCACGGAATTGTTTTCCACACAGACGCGGTTCAGTGGTTTGGCAAGGAGCCGTTTGAAAACATTGGCCAGTTCAACGCGGATTTGGTTTCCGTCTGCGCTCACAAATTCCACGGCCCGAAAGGTTCCGGGCTGCTTTACATAAAATCTCCGCTTCATCCTGACCCGATTTTGTTTGGCGGCGGACAAGAAAACGAACGACGCGCCGGAACTGAAAATCTTGCGATTATTTACGGTTTTGTAGAAGCCTTGGAACGGTTTGTAAAGCCGCCGGTTTTTTCATCCCCAAAAATGAAAATTCTTCGTTCAAAACTGGCTGATTCCATTGAGAAAATTCGCGGCTGTGAGATTGTCAGCCCGCTTGATGCTTGTCTTCAAAATACGGTTTCCTTCATCGTTCGGGGTGCGGACAGCATTTCGCTGCTGGCGGGATTGGATGTTGAAGGCGTTTGCGCTTCAAGTGGCTCCGCCTGCTCCGCGGGTTCCATTGAGCCTTCCCATGTGATCATGGCCAGCGGCAGGAAATCTTTATCTAATTCCCTTGTGCGTTTTTCCCTGGGTCGCGAATCCACTGAAGAAGATGTGGATTTTGTCTGCGACTTTCTTCCTGAACTGGTCCGCCGAGCACAACTTGGAAATAACCGTCCAGGTCTCTGTGAATGAATTGTGATTTTGGTGAAGAACTTTGCCTTTTCAATCTGTCTGGTTTCTATAGTCTGTTTTGAATAATGATTTCATCTTTAGAAAATGTAGCGGCATCCTTGACACGCGGAGTTGTTTGCATTATTCACACCCCTTAATACGGTTAGTTTTTAACCTGAAAAGAATACTATTAAACGCGCATGAACCTGACCATCACCAAGGAGCAAATTCTCGCCGGTCTGCAGGCAGTTCAAAATGTCGTCAGCACGCGGACCACGCTGCCAATCCTGTCCAATGTGCTGTTGCGTGCCGAAAAAGACCGCGTCGAGTTCACCGCCACGGATTTGGATGTGACGATTTCCTGCTCGGTTGAGGCTAAAGTTAAGAAACCCGGAGCCACAACGGTGCCGGTAAAGAAGCTTTTTGGCATCACCCGTGAATTGAACGGCAGTGAAATTGAAATTGAAGTGGACGACAAGAACGTCAGCAGCGTCCGTTGCGGAGCTTCCTTTTATAAAATTCACGGATTGGGGGCGGATGAATTTCCACCGCTGCCGAAATTCAAAGACGACAAAAAAGTCTCACTCCCGCAGGAAACCGTCAAGGCGATGATGCGCAAAACTTCATTTGCTGTGTCTTCGGACGAATCGCGATATGTTCTCAACGGCATATTCATCAGCCTCAAGGACCATAAAATGACGCTGGTGGCCACCGATGGACGCCGGCTGGCGCTCGTTGACGAGGAAGTGGATATTTCAGAAAAGAGCAGTGGAGATTTCATTGTGCCGGCAAAGGCGGTTGGTGAATTGAACCGGCTGATGCAAGACAAAGGCGACGTTGAAATTAAATTTGGAGAGAACCAAGCCTCCTTTGAGATGAAGGACGACAAGGGTTTTTCCGTCCTGCTCATCACAAAGCTGATCGAAGGCAACTACCCAAATTACCGCCAAGTCATTCCCGCCGAGACAAAGGAGCGGATTCCGCTCGTGCGCGAGGAGTTTTTACAGGCGCTGCGCCGCGCGGAAATCATGACCAGCGAGAAGGCGAACTCCGTCAAGCTCACGTTCGGGAAAAACAACCTCGCCATCACCGCCAACTCGCCGGAAGTCGGCGAGGCGCGCGAAACGCTCGCAGTGAATTACAAGGGCAAGGAAATGGCCATCGCCTTCAACCCGCGCTACCTCATTGACGCGCTTGCCGCGCTGACCGAGGACGAGGTGTTTTTCGAGCTGATTGACGAATTAAGCCCCGGCGTGCTGAAAATCAACGGCCCGTTCCTCTACGTCGTCATGCCGATGCGGTTGAGCTGATCACATCTGCTCGACGGTTTCAATGCCAAGCGATTCGAGGCCCAGCCTCAAAACGCGGGCTGTCAAATCACACAGCGCCAGGCGCGATTCACGCACCGTTTCTTCCGCCTTGAGCACCGGGCAGTTTTCGTAGAACGACGTGAATTTACCGGCCAACTCGAAAAGGTAATTGCACAGGAAATTAGGCCGGTATTCCTCCGCCACCGCCTCCAGCGTCAGCCCGAAATTCAGCAGGTGCCTGGCCAGCGCGATTTCTTCCGGCGCAGTAAGAACAATTGCGGATTGCGGATTGCGGATTGCGGAATCAGCCTCCGCCTTGCGAAAAATGCTCCGAATGCGGGTGTAGGCGTATAGCAAATACGGCGCGGTGTTGCCGTTGAGTGCGAGCATCTTGTCCCAGCTGAAAACGTAGTCGCTCTGGCGATTCGGCAGCAGGTCGGCGTATTTTACCGCGCCCAGCCCGATGACGCGGGCGATTTCCTTGCGCTGCCCCTCCGGCAGATCTGGATTTTTTTCGGAAACAATCTTGAACGCGCGCTCCTCCGCCTCGTCGAGCAAATCGGCCAGCTTCACGGTCTCGCCGCTGCGCGTCTTGAACGGCTTGCCGTCCTCGCCGAGAATCGAGCCGAACCAGACGTGCGCCAGTTTGAGTGCGGAGTGCGGAGTGCGGAGTGCGGAATTGACAGACTGCCATTTGTTGAACGCGGCGAACAATTGCTGGAAATGCAACTGCTGCCGTCCGTCGGTGACGTAAACGATTTCTTCCGGTTTCCACGTTTCCAGCCGGTGCGCCAGCGTCGCCAGATCCGTCGTGGCGTAATTGAACCCGCCGTCGCTTTTGCGGATGAGCGCCGGATGTTTTTTCAATTGCGGATCGTCGTCGAAGAAAATGGCGATGGCGCCTTCGCTTTCGCGGGCGATGCCTCCGGCCAGCAGTTCGTCCACGAGCGGCTTCAGTTTCGGATTGTAAAAGCTTTCGCCTAGCGCGTGGTCGAACTTCACGCCGAGCCGGGCGTAAATCGTGTCGAACTGCTTTTGCGACAGCGCAATCATCTCGCGCCAGATGCGGAGGTTTTCTGCGTCGCCGGACTGGAGCTTCACCAATTCCTGCCGCGCTTCTTCCAAAACCTTTTCATCGGCCTCGCCGGTGGCATTGACAAGTTTGTAAAGCCGTTCCATTTCGGCAATCGGATCGGCCAGGAGCGCGGCGCGATCCAGATGTTTTTTCCATCCGACGAGCAGTTTGCCAAATTGCGTGCCCCAGTCGCCGATGTGGTTGTCGGAGATGACGCGGTGGCCGAGCAGGCGCAGCGTGCGCGCGAGGCAGTCTCCGAGGATCGTCGAGCGAATGTGGCCGACGTGCATCGGCTTGGCGACGTTCGGCGAGCTGAAGTCAATGACGGTCGTTTTCGCGGACGCGGCTTTCTCAAAAAACAGGTGTTCGCCGCGGGCGGCGGCTTCGAGCGATTGCGAGAGGACGGCATTTTTGAGGCGAAAATTCAGGAAGCCCGCGCCGGCGATTTCCACCTTTTCGCAGATGTCGGAAACATCAAGCCGGGCCAGCGTGTCTGTGGCGAGCTGGCGCGGATTCATTTTCCGTGCCTTGGCGAGCGACATGAGCGCGTTGGTCTGGTAGTCGCCAAATTTCGCGTCGCACGGCCGGACCAGGATGGCGGAGACGCCGGCATCCGGCAAAATGTCGCGGACGGCCTGCTGCAGGCGGAGTTCGATTTGTTTGTGCGGAAGCATCGCGCTGAATCGTGAATCGTGAATCGTGAATCGTCAACGCAGGATTATTTGCCCCGGAGTGTTGGGGCGAAAGGCCGGTGCCGCCGTCCGGCTATTTGTTCCCGTTTTCGCGGATGACAGACAGCATGGCATCGGCGCCGGGCGCCTTTTCAAGGGCGTCGCGGAATTCCGCCTTGTGCAGGAGCTTGGCGATGTTGGCCAGCGTGTGGAGATGTTTTTGGAACTGGCCCTGCGGCACGAGAAACAGCATGACGAGTTTTACCGGCTGGTTGTCCAGCGCGTCGAAATTCACTCCCTTGCCGGAGCGGCCGAGCGCGCCGACGACCTCGTAAATCAAATCCGTGGAGGCGTGCGGAATGCCGATGCCGAAGCCAATGCCCGTGCTCATCGAGGTTTCGCGTTTCTTGACGGCGGCGGTGACGGCATCACGGTCGGCGGGCTGGATTTTGCCCGTGGCCACCAGGACATCAATCAACTCGTCAATCGCTTCCCAACGATTTGTCGCCTGCAAATCGGGAAGGATTTGCGCTTCGCTTAAAATGTCAGCCAGGTCCATAGGTGCGTCCTTGGGGGATTTGACCCTATTCGCATTTAATTTCAAGACTGAATTTCAACAATTTTCAACCGGGGAAAATCAAACCGCCCGCGCCAGCCAGTGAAAAATCCGGACGGAATCCTCAAACCACCAGCCAAACACACCCATCAGGCGGACATTTGTGTTCAACAAAGGCACGCCAAACAACAGCACGCAGACGTTGCCGAGAAAAACAATCACCGCCGAAAACAGCCAGCCCTGCGACGTGATGTCCGACTGCTCGGTCTTCAGGGCCTGCCACGTCAGGGTCAGGTGAAACGCATACGCCGCGCCGACGCACAGATGAAACCAGACGAGGTAACCCTGCCAGTCCCAGAACAAATTTCCCAGCGCAAACACGGCGACGACGCAGACCGCGTAAAACGGGAAAAAATACGGCGAGAGAGCGATGAAGAAATTGCTCTTGGAAATGACGACATGGCCGCCGCTGGAGCTGACCTTCAATTTTTTCACCTGTCCGCCGAACAGCCAGACCCACAGCGCATGCGTCAGTTCATGGCCGAAAACATAAAGCCACATCGGTTTGGGCAGCATCAGGAAAATCACGAGCCAGCACGCCGCGCCCGCCAGCAGCGGCACCCAGACCAGGTCCGCCCGGCCGGCGGCACACAGCACCCGCCACAACGCCATCGCCGCCCCGGCGCAAACCGGAAGCAGCAGGACGGCGAGGATGAACTTGATCCACTTCGGCACGGACGAATGTTATCCGCAGATTTCGCAGATTGCACAGATTTTAAAACCGGAATGAAACCCGAAAATCAGCGTCATCTGCGGATTGACTTGAAACCGGAAACCGGAAACTGGAAACTGGAGCGATGACGCAAAATGAAATTCTGCAAATTTTTCGCGACACCGGCGCGCTGCTCGAGGGCCATTTCATCCTCCGCAGCGGCCTGCACAGCCGCCAATACTTTCAATGCGCCCTCGCGCTCCAACAAATGCCCATCGTCGAAAAAATCGGCGGCGCGCTGGCCGGCAAGGCCCGCCCGCTCGGCGCCGTCACCGTCATCGCACCCGCGCTTGGCGGACTGGTCATCGGCCAGGAAGTCGCACGGCAGCTCGGCGTGCGGTTTATTTTTTCCGAAAAAGAGGACGGCAAACTCGTCTTGCGGCGCGGATTCAAAATCGCGCCGGGCGAGAAAATCCTCGTCGTTGAGGACGTCGTGACCAAGGGCGGCCGCGTGCAGGAGACGATTGACATTGTCCGCGCACACGGCGGCAAGGTCGTCGGTGTGGCCACGATTGTGGACCGCTCGAACGGCACGGTGGATTTCGGCGTGCCTTTTGCCAGCCTGCTGGCGCTCCAAGTCGAGGCGTTTGCCCCGGACAAACTGCCGCCGGATCTGGCGGCGATTCCAGTGGTCAAACCGGGAAGCAAATGATGTAGCGTCGAGCCTGCGGCTCGATTCGGCCACAGGCCGAACTCTACACCAAACCGTGCCAAACGGCACTATGGCCGCGCCATTATGGCGCATTTGGCGCATATTTCAGCTTTCCAAGCAAACACTCGGATTTTAATTCCCGCCTTTGTTTTCAACGAGATTCACCATTTTCTACGAATTAAGCGTTTCGGCACTAAAATTGCGTGGACAAGGGAGCAGATAATTGAACTGAAATCTATTTTTTATGGCAAAAGTATTAGGCATTGATTTGGGAACCACGAACTCCTGCATGGCTGTCATGGAAGGCGGCGAGCCGTTGGTTCTGGAAAATTCCGAGGGCAAACGCACCACGCCGTCCGTTGTCGCGTTCACCAAGGGCGGCGAGCGCATCGTCGGCGACGCGGCCAAGCGCCAGGCCGTCACCAACTCGCGCAACACAATTTATTCCATCAAGCGCTTCATGGGCCGCAAGTTTGACGAGGTGCAGGAAGAAATCAAACGCATGCCCTACAAGGTTGTGAAGGCTTCCAATGGCGATTGCGCCGTCGAGGTCGAAGTGGACGGCAAGCCGCAAAAATTTTCACCGCCGGAAATTTCCGCGATGATTCTTTCCAAGCTGAAAGCCGACGCCGAAACGCGCCTCGGCGAAAAAATCACACAGGCCGTCATCACCGTGCCGGCTTACTTCAATGATTCGCAGCGCCAGGCGACGAAGGACGCCGGTAAAATCGCCGGACTCGAGGTGCTCCGCATCATTAACGAGCCGACGGCCGCGTCGCTTGCTTACGGCCTCGACAAGAAGAAGGACGAAAAAATCGCGGTTTATGACCTGGGCGGCGGCACGTTCGATATTTCCGTTTTGGAAATCGGCGACGGCGTGTTCGAGGTGAAGGCCACAAACGGCGACACGCACCTCGGCGGTGACGACTGGGACAATTGCCTGATGGACTGGATTCTCGACGAGTTCAAAAAGGAGTCCGGCATGGACCTCCGCAAGCAGCCCGACGCGCTCCAGCGCATCAAGGAAGAGGCCGAAAAGGCCAAGATCGCGCTCTCCAGCTCGCAGAGCTACGACATCAATTTGCCGTTCATCACCGCCGACGCCAGCGGGCCGAAACACATCCAGAAAACGCTCACCCGCGCGAAGATGGAACAGCTCTGCGACAAGCTTTTCGAGCGCACCATCGCGCCGGTCACCGCGTGTTTGCGGGACGCCGGCCTGGACGTGGCGAAAATTGACGAGCTGGTGCTCGTCGGCGGCATGACCCGCATGCCGAAGGTCGTCGAGACCGCGCATTCACTCGTCAACAAACCCCCGCATCAGGGCGTGAACCCGGACGAAGTCGTCGCCATCGGCGCCGGCATCCAGGGCGGCGTGCTCAAGGGCGAGGTCAAGGACGTGCTCCT
>CAZZPE010000058.1:0-13639 GCA_964655855.1 uncultured Bifidobacteriaceae bacterium | reverse complement strand
GTCGGGTTCATCGCCGCCAGCAGCATGAATTGCGACGGAAAGGTCATTGTGCCCGCCGCGCGCGAAATCGTCACGCGGCCCTCCTCCAGCGGTTGGCGCAGCGTTTCCAGAACGCTGCGCTTGAACTCCGGCAATTCGTCTAGGAACAAAACGCCGTGATGCGCGAGTGAAATTTCTCCCGGCGTTGGATTGATGTTGCCGCCGAGCAGCCCGGCGTCGCTCGCCGTGTGGTGCGGCGCGCGGAACGGACGGCTCGTCACCAGCGCCTGGCCCGGCGCGAGCAGACCGACGATGCTGTGAATTTTCGTCGTCTCCAGCGCCTCGTCCAAGGTCAGCGGCGGCAGAATCGTGGGCAGCCGTTTGGCGAGCATGGATTTTCCCGTGCCCGGCGGGCCGATGAGCAGCGCGTTGTGCCCGCCGGCGGCGGCGATTTCCAGCGCGCGCTTCACGTTTTCCTGTCCCTTGACCTCGGCAAAATCCAGCTCGTCGTCGTCTTTGTGCTCAAAGATTGCGGTGATGTCCACCTTCGCCGGCGCGATTTTGATTTCACCTTCGAGAAATTGCGCCGCCTCGCGCAGATTCTGAACCGGGATGACCTGCAAGCCAGCGACGACGGCGGCTTCGGCGGCATTTTCGGCGGGAACAAGCACGCCAATTTTTCCGTCGGCCCTGGCGCGAATCGCCACCGGCAGAACGCCTTTGCAACTTCGCACCGCGCCGGTGAGCGCGAGTTCGCCGACGGCGATGAAATTATCAAGCTGGTCGGTTTCGATTTGCTCGCTGGCCGCCAGCATTCCGAGCGCGATGGGCAGGTCAAAGCTCGGTCCCTCTTTTTTCACGTCGGCGGGCGCAAGGTTGATGGTCGTGCGGCCCATGGGAAATTTGTAGCCGGAATTCGTGAGCGCGGTCGTCACGCGATCGCGCGATTCCTTCACCGCAGCGTCCGGCAGCCCGACGATGACAATCAGTGTGTCGCCCCAGCCGGCGTTGACCTCGACCTCGACCGGAAAGGCTTCAATGCCGTTGAGCGCGGCGGAACAGACCTTTGAGAGCATGGGCGGAGCTTAACAATAATTCAAAAGCGATGGCAAAGGCAGAATTGACGCTGATGATCCGGCGCGGGTGAAGCCGGCTGATTCAACGCGAACGCCGGCCACCGGCGCATTTGTGTTTCCTTTGACTTGAGTCAAAGCCGGAGCAGCCGTCATACGGTATTCTTTCCACATCAATCACCGCCAACGCGGTGGAACAAAAAAAAGACCAAAAATTATGTTTTGCTTTCAATGTGAACAAACCTCCAAGGGCACCGGCTGCACCGACTTCGCGGTGTGCGGCAAAACCGAATCCACCGCCATTCTCCAGGATTTGCTGATCCATGCCGCCAAGGGCATTGCACAATTCAGCCACCGCGCGCGGCGGCTGGGCGCGACGGACGCGGAACTTGACCGGTTTCTGCTCGAAGCGCTGTTTGTGACGGTGACCAACGTGAATTTTGACGACGCGGCCATCGAGAAAACCATCCGCCGGGCCATCACACTGCGCGAACGCGCCCGGACGCTTTACGAAAATGCCGCGCACAAGGCCGGCCAGACGGTTGCAGAAATCCGCGGCCCGGCCACCTGGTCGCCCGCGCGCACGACGGAAGCGCTCCTCGCCCAGGGCGAGGCGGTGTCGAGCCTCACGCGCCGCGAACGGTTTGGCGCGGATATCGCCGGCTTGCAGGAGTTGTTGCTTTACGGGCTGAAGGGCATGGCCGCCTACGCCGAACACGCTTTGGTTCTCGGCCACGAAAATGATTCCGTCCATGCCTTCATCGCCGAGGCGCTGTTTTATCTCGCGGAAGAAATTCCGTCGGTGGAAAAACTGTTCGCGCTCTGCCTCAAGTGCGGCGAGGTGAATCTCAAAGTCATGGAACTGCTCGACACGGCCAACACCGGCGCCTACGGCCATCCCGTGCCGACGCCGGTGCGCGTGGAACCCTTGCGCGGCAAGGCGATCCTCGTTTCCGGCCACGACCTCAAAGACCTGGAAAAACTGCTCATCCAGACGGAAGGAAAAGGCATCAACATTTACACGCACGGCGAAATGCTCCCGGCGCACGGCTATCCGGAATTGAAAAAATTCAAGCATCTCGCCGGCAACTACGGCGGCGCGTGGCAGGATCAAAAAGACGAATTCGCCCGGTTCCCCGGCGCGATTCTGATGACGACCAACTGCATCCAGGAACCGCAGGCGAATTACGAGAACCGGATTTTCACCAGCGGCTTTGTCGGCTGGCCGGGCGTGACGCACATTGCCAATCAGAATTTCTCGCCGGTCATCGCCGCCGCACTGGCCGCGCCGGGATTCGCGGAAGATGGACCGGACAAGACCATTCTCGTCGGCTTCGGGCACAACGCCGTGTTCGGTGTTGCCGACAAAGTCGTGGATGCCGTCAAGACCGGGGCCATCAAGCATTTTTTCCTCGTCGGCGGCTGCGATGGCGCGCGGAGCGGACGCGATTACTACACCGAGTTCGCCGAGAGCGTGCCGAAGGATTGCGTGATCCTGACGCTGGCCTGCGGCAAATTCCGCTTCAACAAGCTGGACTTCGGCACGATCGGCGGCATCCCGCGTTTGCTGGACATCGGCCAGTGCAACGACGCGTATTCCGCCATCCAGATTGCCGTCGCGCTGTCCAAGGCATTCAACTGCGGCGTGAACGACTTGCCGCTGTCGCTTGTGCTGTCGTGGTATGAACAAAAAGCCGTGGCGATTTTGCTCACGCTGCTCCACCTCGGCATCCGCAACATCCGGCTGGGGCCGACGCTGCCGGCATTCGTCACGCCGAATGTGCTGAAGGTGCTGAATGAAAAGTTCAACCTGATGCCGATCAAAACGGCGGAACAGGACTTGAATTCCATCCTGCAACTGACGGCTTGATTTTATGAAGGAACAACCGCTCATCGAGGCCGGCGCGCTGAAAATTCTTTCGCTCGCCGATGAAACCCGGTTCGCGGAAAACGGCATTGTCAGCCGCACCGTTTTCCGCACGGCGGATTGCCGCGTCGTTCTGTTCGGTTTTGCCGCCGGGCAGGAATTGAGCGAGCACACCTCCACCCAGCACGCGCTCGTCCAGATTTTGTCCGGCGAATGCGAATTTTCCCTCGCCGGAAAACCCCACCAGTTGAAAACGGGCGACCTGCTTTACATGCCGCCGAATCTGCCGCACGCCGTCTGCGCAACGCAGCCGTTTTCCATGCTGCTGACGCTGTCACCCAACGCCCCTTGAAATATTTATGAGCCATCAAATTGAAATCTTTGACGGTCGCGAAATTCCCTGCTCGGTGAAGCACGGCCAGGTCATCGCCAAATGGCAGGCGCTGCCGGTCGGCGCGGCGTTTGTGCTGATCAACAACCACGACCCGGCGCGGATGCAAAAACAGTTTGCCGAGCTCTGGCCCGGCGCGTTTGAATGGAAATATCTCGTGCAAGGCCCGGACGAATTCCGCATCCAAATCACCAAGCTCAAGCCCCTGCCGGAAACCGCCGCGCCGGAGCCGCTGGTTTGCAGTCATTAAAAAAACTGGCGGCGCGGATTTACTTTTGGCGGCGGCATGGTTCAATGTCGCCCGATGTCTAGCCCGCTGGTTGAGCTGAAAAAAACCGCCGTCGTCAACACGCTGCGCGGCTGCCGGCTGTTTGCCGGGCTGCCCGCGGCGGATCTTGAAAAAATTGCCGCCATAACGGTGGTGCGTCCGCTGGCGGATGGTGAATATCTTTTTCACGAAGGCGAACCGGCGCACGGCTTTTACATCGTCCAGCGGGGAGCCATCAATGTTCACCGCGTCAACGCCGCCGGCAAGGAACAGGTGATTCACATTTTCCGACCGGGAGAATCCTTCGCCGAAGCCGCGCTCGCCACGGAACGCGGCTACCCCGCCGACGCCCGCGCCATCGGTTCCTCGCAGGTGTTGACGGTGCAGAAAGATGGCATCCTGGCCCTGATCAAGCGCCAGCCGGCACTCGCGCTGCGGATGCTCGCCTCCATGAGCGGTCATCTGCGGGCGCTGGTCGGCCAGATTGAAGACCTCACCCTGAAAGATGTCGAGACCCGGCTGGCAAACTGGCTGTTGAAACGCTGCCCCACGCCGCATCAGCCCGCGCCGGTGAAAATCAAGCTGGGTATTACCAAACGGACCCTCGCCGCCGAACTTGGCACCGTCAGCGAAACGTTTTCGCGCACGCTCGCCAAATTCCGCGATCAATCGCTCATCAAAGTGGAAGGCCAGGCCATCACCATTCTGTCGCCTCCGCGCCTTGCCCAATTGCTGGAGAAAAATCTGGGCGAAGGCTGATATTACGCCGTTCCGGTGGCGGCCAGCAATTCATTGATCTTCGCCATGACCTTGAACGCATCCGCAACGTAGAGCACGTCGGCCTTGCCGCGCGCCCAGCCGCAGTTCGGATCCAGATTGACGGCGCGGCGCTCGCCGATGAAACGCCAGCCAACTGTGTGCGGCTCCTCGCCGTGACAGCAGGTGCTCAAGCCCTTCGCATGGCGTGGCGTCGCGCCGGTCTGGCCAACCTGATTCATGTGCGACAAAAACGGCAGCACCGCCTGGCCCTCGCCGCCCAAATCCACCAGCGATTTGCTACTGCCCAGCGAGGCGCGCGATTTTTTCAGGAAATCGAGAATCAATTTTTCCGCCTCCGGCAGATGCGTCTGGCCGTCGGCCTGTTTTTTTGTCCAGCCCGCGCCGGTCACGAACAAGAGTTGGGCGTCGGGCCGGATGGTCTGCGCGTCCGCCGCCGGCGCGCGCACGCCGACCACCGTCGTCCGCTGGCAGGCATCGGAAAGCGGAACGGCAACATTTTCAACCGTCGCCGCGCCCGCGCCGCACTCGCACGCCGCCTGGCTGCCGGGATCAATGCCGATGAACCACGGCCGCTGTGTCCGGGTTGAAACTCCTTCCATGCGCTGACGGTAATACCAGCGGCTGACGGAAATTTTTCCATCCGCGACCGCCACGCCGGTGACGTGCGTATCCGCACGACCGCCGAGCCGCTGTGCGACGCCGGGCAGCACGCGCGCCCAGCGCGACGTCGCCGGGGCGACGACGACTGTCGCCTGCGCCACTTTGCAAATCGCTTCCGCCGCCGTCGCGTCCGTGGCGTAGCGCGGTTGAGTGAACTCCGCGCCGGTGACGCCAAAATATTTCGTCGCCGGACAGGCCGCGATGGAGTTGGCCGCTGCCTGGACATTTTCGCCGATAAGGCCGATGACGAATTTTGAGCCGGTGAACGACTTGTGCAGTGTCGCCGCCGCGTGCAACGCTTCGCGCGCCGACTTGGCAAGCGAACCGTCGGTTTCCGTGTGGGCAAGAACGAGAATGGTTTCCATATTTTTAACAGTGTAACGATTCAACGATTTAACGGTTCACTCACTTCTTAATCCACTCCACGATTTCCTGCGCGATGTCGTCCGGCAATTTGTCCTTCACGATTTGGGTTTCGCGCAATTGTTTCGGCAGCGCCACGCCGGCAAAACTCAAGCCTTCGCCGGTGAGCTTCGTGGGCCTGGCCTTTTGCAACGCCGGCATCACGGTGCGCATGTTGACCATGCCAACCTGCGGGTTGTTTTTTGGTTCGGGCAGATTGCCGGTGGCCCAGCCCAGCACCGCCGGCGCGCCGGCGCATTTTGAAATTTGATGTTTGCCGCCCTCGATGCGCTCCAGAATTTCCAGCAAGCCGTCGGCGTTCACCGTGAGCTGGTCCACGCCTTGAAACTGGTCCGTGATGCCAAGGCGTTCGCCGACAATTTGCATTGTCGCGCCCGCGCCGCGCGAGGCGGATTCCCAGCCGCCGAAAACCAGCAGCCTGGATTTGTTGAGACCCGGAATCGCGGCGATGGCATCGGCGAGCGCCGCCGCCGTTTCCGTGGCGTCGGTGAACCCGCTGGCCGGGCCGTCGAGCGCGACGAGTTCGAACGGCACTTTCTGCGCGACGGTCATCATGACCTGCTGAAGCTTGGCCTTCGGGCCGAGGCTGACGAGCCAGACTTTGCTGCCGGGCAGTTTTTTGGCGAGGTTCGCCGCCTCAAACAGCGCGTGGCCCGCCCACGGATCGAGGACGGCGGGCAGCATCATTTCATTTTTCAACGCCGGACCGGTGGGTGTGGCGACGGGTTCAAGGGTTTGCAGCGGATCGGGGACGATGCTGCCGCAAACGACAATTTGATACGCAGTGCTCATGTGTTGGCGCAATAATCCTTATTTTCCGGGCAAATGAAAAGTTGAAATGCGCCGCGACCGCGGCAATCCATCAACTCCGGGCGGGGAATTGCGAATGAACAATCTGACGGGCTTCCGCCAGCCACTGCGCGCGCTGTTCCGGCGTGCTGGTGATGACCACCGAAAACGTCCGGCGCTGGACGTTTTTCACGCCGCACAGATCGAAGATGCATTTTTTCCAGAGCGCCTCCAGCGGGTCGCCGAAAATTTCCCGCTCGCGGTTTTCCGGCGTGTTAGCTGTGTTGAAAACAATCGCCGCCTTGGCTTTGAGCAATCCGACCGGCACGCCTTCGCCCTGATCGTTGGCCACAAACCGGTAGGCCACTTCCATCCGCAGCACACGGTCAATCCAGCCCTTCAAAATCGCCGGCGGCATGCCCCACCAGTTCGGATGCACGATGATGATGCCATCCGCCGGGACGATTTCCGCGACGTGCCGGGCGATGACCGGCTCCAGCTTCGCGTTTTTCTGGAGTTCGGCGGCGGAAAGTAGCGGTGGAAATTGTTCCTGGCACAAATCGTGAAGGATGACATGATGGCCGTTTTGGCGGAGGGTGTCCGCCGCCGCGTCGGCGATGGCGTGGTTGAAGCTGCCCGGATTCGGGTGGGCCAGGATGATGGAAATGTTCATTTAATTTTCCGCGCGAAAAGGGTTTGATCAAGGCTTTGGAAAACCCACCGACTGCGCCAAAACGATCATTTGATCCGGTCGCAGTTTCAGTTTTGGCCCCAGCGCCGCCCGATCCACCGAACCTCTCGCCCCGGTGACCATGCCCTCGGAGGCGCAGAACAAATAGACGTTTTGCGAAATGTAGCCGACGTCAATGTTGGCGGTGTTTTTTTTGCCGTCGTCGCTGCCCTTGCCCATCTTGGCGAAATCGGCGACAAACACCAGCGTCACCGGCGCGTCCTTCACGAAAGCCTGCGTTCCGCCCAGGGCGCGGATGTCCTCGGCGACCACCAGATCAAGCTTGTTTGAGATGGCGTCATAAACATACGCGCCGGATTTCAGCAGCACATAAATATCGGTTTCCTGGTGATTGTTGGCGGACGGCGCGGTGCGCTTGCCGTCGGGCCGATTGACGCCGAAAGCCGCCCAGAGCAGGCTGGAAAGCTGTTGGGAAGAAAGCTCCTTGGAATCGAAAGCTCTCGCCGTGGAGCGCTTTGCCAGCGCTTCCATCAGCGCCATGCCGCCGGTTTTTTGCGGGGCGGGCAGGTCAATGGGCTGGGCAAAAAGACTGCCGGCAATGAATGCGACGGCGAAAATGGATAATGTCCGTTTCATGCCACCACCTTGTGCCAAACGTGTCTTAAGCTCAATTAAAAAATCCATCCACGAACTGTCGGTTCACTGTTGGACGCCAGACCCCCGCGCCGGCGCGAATGGTGTTGTTTTTTAGTCCCATATTGCCAGCCGGAATAAGCGCTCGTTTCCACGGCGATTGTCTGTTATAGTGAACCAGAAGCGAAAATATTGCATGACACCAAAACTTTTTTCCGAACTGGGCCTGTCCGAGGCGTTGATCAAGGCCGTTGACAAGCTCGGCTTTGAAAAGGCCGCGCCGATCCAAGCCGAGGCCATTCCCCTCCTGATGGCCGGTCATGACGTCGTGGGCCAGTCGCAGACCGGCTCCGGCAAGACCGCCGCGTTCGCCATCCCCGCCATCGAAAAGACCGACCCGCAATTGCGCGCGGTGCAGGTGCTCATTTTGTCGCCAACGCGCGAGCTGGCCGTGCAGGTTTCCGAGGAGGTCCACAAGCTCGCGTTGTTCAAGCGCGGCGTCCACGCGCTGCCGATTTACGGCGGGCAGTCCTACGAACGCCAGTTTCTGGGGCTGAAGCAGGGCGCGCAAATCGTCATCGGCACGCCGGGCCGCATCATGGATCACATGCGCCGCGGCACGCTCCGGTTCGAAAAGGTGAAGCTGGTCGTCCTCGACGAGGTGGACGTGATGCTCAACATGGGTTTCCGCGACGACATCGAGTTGATCCTGCAGGCCACGCCAAAGGAGCGGCAGACCGTTTTTTTCTCCGCCACCATCCCGCGGCCCATCCAGCAGTTGATCGAGAAGTATTCGCGCGATGCCAAGCAGGTCTGCATCGAGCACAAGGCGCTCACCGTGCCGACGGTGGAGCAGGTTTATTACGAGGTGGACCGCCGCTACAAAATCGAGCTGCTCACGCGGCTCGTGGACATCCACGACTTCAAGCTCGGCATCATTTTCTGCAACACCAAGCGCATGGTGGACGATCTGGTGGATCATCTCGAGGCGCAGGGCTACATGGCCGACCGGCTTCACGGCGACATGTCGCAGAACATGCGCGACCGCGTGATGAACAAGTTCCGCAAATCGGGCCTGAATTTTCTTGTCGCCACCGACATCGCCGCGCGCGGCATTGACGTGGACGACGTGGAGGTGGTGTTCAATTACGACCTGCCCTACGACAGCGAGGATTACGTCCACCGCATCGGCCGGACCGGCCGCAAGGGCCGCAGCGGATATGCGATTTCATTCGTGTCCGGGCGCGAGCTGTTTCAAATCCGCAACATCGAGCGCTACGCCAACACGCGCATCAACCGCGGCCGGGTTCCCACCGAGGCCGAGGTCGAGGAGGCGCGGGAAAACGTGTTTGCCGACAAGCTCCGCGCGCTGCTGAAGAGCGGCGAGTTCAAACGGCAGGACCCGTTGATCGGCCGGCTGATGGAAGAAGGCTTCACCTCCACCGACATCGCGTCCGCGTGCCTCGCCCAATTGCAAAGCGGCGAAGCCGCGCCCGCGCCCGCAGCCGCGTCGCGCGCCGTGGATTTCGACCGCCCCGAACGCCCGGAGCGCGAACGTTTCCGCGACGATCCGCGCGAACGCCGGGATGACCGTCGCGCCCCGCGCTACGAAAGCCGCGAGCGCTTCGAGCGCCCGCAGCGTTTTGCCGACCGCCGCGAGGTCCGGCCGCCGCGTGTTGCCGCGCCGGCCGCAAAATTGCCGCGCCCGGAAAAGCCGGCCGCCGCCGGAGCGCCGGTCCCGGCCGCGCCGAAGCTTCCGGCCGAAGGCGGGTCCGCCCCGGCGCGCCATTTCAAGATTGCACCTCCGCAATCGGCGGAAAAACCGGTTGTGCCGCTGGAAGTCAAACCGCCGGCGGCAGTGAAACCGGAAGTTCCAAAAACATTTTCCGACCAGGAAATCCTGGCTTCCTTGAAGCCCCAGCCGCGCAAGACGTTCAAGCCGGCGCCCAAACCCGTTGCGAAAACCAAGCCGAGCCGGGCGACGCCGCCGGATCAGACGCGCCTCTGGATGAACCTGGGCCAGGAAAATGGCGTCGTCCCGATTGACATCGTCAACGCCGTTGCCGGCGAGACCGGCCTGCCGGGCAAGGTTGTCGGCACCGTGGATGTCCGCGAGCGGCATTTGTTCATGGACGTCGCCGCCGAGCACGCCAGCGGCATCATCGCCAAGCTCAACCGCGCCAGCATCAAGGGAATCAAGGTGAAGGTGAAAGTGGCATGATGAAGGACGAGGCTCCAGCACGACCGGTGGAACGGTTGTTTCCGTTCGTTTTGCGGGCGGCGATCCTGCTCGTAGGCCGCGAGAAATTGCGCCACAACAAGGGCAAGCTGCATTTCGTGCTGATCACCGAGGACATCGCGGAAAACGTCCGCGCGGAAATCCTGCTGGATTTCAAATATTATCCGGTGGTGCAGCATTTCACGGCGGCGGACCTGGAGAAATTCTTTAAAATCAAGGGGGCCAAGACAATCGGCTTCACGAAGTCCGGCCTCGCGCAATCCATCTACGCCGAACTGAAAATGCACCGCATCAACCAGCCGGTGACGAAGCCCAAGCCGGCCCCGCCGGCCGGCGACGCGACAAGCCCGGGCACCGGAACGGCGCAACAAGTCAAAACCTGACGGACTGCGCGTGGCGGGGACGGCTCGTTCTCCCGCCACGCAAACTGATGATCAGTGTTGCACCTGGACGACGGCGCCCATGGGCTGGCCGATTTCCTTGAGCATTTGCACGAACCATTCGGTTTGAACGTTGAAGGGCTTGCCTCCCTTGATGCGCTCAAACTCGACTGCGCGGAGCTTGTCGCCGCGCTCCTCGTCTTCGCCCACCACGCCGCCCTTGCCGGCGAAGGCGCATTGCACGGCCTTGGTGGCGCAGCGCTTGATGAGCTTCCGGTCGGCGGCATTCGCGGCGGCCGCGCGGCTGTAATATCCGCTCTTTTGGACGAGCGTTTTCTCCGCCCCGATCATCTCGGCAAACTGCTTGGCAAACCACGCGCCGACGTTGACCTTGTCCAGCCGCACATGACCGAAGGCGTCGCGCGGAACTTCTTCACCGCGCGCCTCGATCTGCGCAACGATGGACGAGACGCACGCGCCCTCGGAGACGAACAGGTTCACGCAGTCGTGCTGGTCCATGATCTTGCGCAGGCGGGCGGACTCGGCGGCAATGTCGAGGGCAATTTCGGGAATGAAAACACCGTGAACTTCCCGACGTTCGCGGCTCAGGCCGATTTCCGGCACGAAGGCCATCTGTTTCACCAGCTTCCGGTATTCGAGGGCGGTGGCCGCCGTGAGCCAGCCGCAGTTGCGGCCCATGACTTCATGGATGATGAGCATGCGCGGGTTCGCGTTGTGTTCGGCCACGACATTGGCAAAGAACAGTGCGCCCTGCTCGGCGGCCGTCCATGCGCCTAGGCTCTGGCGGATCGGAATCACGTCATTGTCAATCGTCTTGGGCATTCCGACGACCGTGAGATCGTAGTTGTTCGTCTTGAGAAATTTCGCGAGGTCGGCCGCGGCGGTGTTCGTGTCGTCGCCGCCGATGGTGTGCAGCACGTCCACGCCGTCCTTGACCAGTTGGTCGGCGGCAACCTTCTGCGGGTCCTGGCCCTCCTTGACGAGTCCGCGCTTCACGCAATCCTTCACGTTGGTGAGCTTGACGCGGCTGTTGCCGATGGGGCTGCCGCCTTGCTCAACCAGCGCCTTCCAATTCTGGCGGACCGCAGGAGTCACCTTCAGGCTGTTGCCTTGCAACAATCCCATGTAACCGTTGACGTAACAAATGATCTCCACCTCCGGCGCCTTGCGGGTGTAGTTGTCAATCAAATAGCCCATGGAGGCGCTCAGGCACGGGGCCAGCCCGCCTGCCGTCAGAATTCCGACTTTCTTCACATTTTTTCTCATAGATAATCAGTCAAACATATTGCGACCCTTCCGGCCGCAGAAGCCGCGTCAAGGATCCGTTGTTGGTGTAGGCCACCCTCAATTAAGGGCGGTCGGCAGAAGGGTTTTTGATTTTCTTTCAGTTGCCCGCAAATCTGCCGACGGAATGATGCACCAAACCCGGCTTAAGCTCAACTTCAAACCCCGCGTTGAGCAAATGAAACCTCCTTACGGCGGCCCGGCCCGGCCGTGAATCCGCAGTCACAAATCAGCGGGCGGGTTCAAGCGTTTGCAGCAGATCGAGGGCAATGCTGCCTCAAACGACAATTTGACAGGCTGTGCTCATCAAATTGCAACGTGACCAGATTGCGCCCTGCGATGTCGCGTTTCTAGTTTGTTCCAATCATTTGGGCTGTTTGCGCAGGGGCTGGAGCGTCAACAGCACGACGTCGTTTTCGCGGAGGTCGAATTCCTGTTGGAACACGCCGTCCTTGCCAACTGTCACGGTGGCATTGGAAAGCGGTGCGCCGTTGTTTTTGATTTTAATTTCAGCGACCTGCGCTTTCGTGAGTTGCGCAGGCGAGCCTAAATCACGGTAGGTGTCATAGGCGTCGTTGACCCGGTAGCCGACCTTGTAAATTTCCAGAGTGTATTTGCCGCTGGACAGGTGCGACAGGTTGAGCGTGACCTTGTTTTTGGGCCGCGACGGCAAATCTTGTTTGTAAAAGACTTGGTTGTGCACGTTCTTGCCGGGATGCGTGTTGGTGAAATCCCAAACCAATGCCTGCACCCCGCCGGATTTGTCGGCGCAAATCCACGAGGACGGATCGCTGTTCTTCAATTCCGTCGGCCCGAGCCGGTTCAAAAATTGATAGGCGTAAAACGACGGCTTGTTGATGTCCTCGTAATTGATCAGGCCGAACCCGCCGTGAAACGCCTCCCAGCGCGGGCCGGCTTCCTCAAAAATGTCCGTGAACGTCCAGTAGGACATGGATTGCGCGGCGTCGCCGCATTTTTTGAGCTTGTCTAGAATGTAAGCCGCGCTGTGGTAGCTGTCATGAACCGGATCGGATGGCGTGTAGGACGTGCTCCATTCGGTGAAGTGCAGTTCCATCTGGGGCATAGCCGATTCGGCAATCTGCTGGCGCACTTGCCTGACCTCGCCAAAAATGGAGTTGGGATTTTGTGAAAGCACCGTGCCGGTGTCGCCATGTTCATCCAGAAAACCGCTCTCGACGCCGTAAGTGTGCGTCGAAATGAAATCCACCGGCGTGTGGTTTGTGTCGCAGAAATGGATGAATTCCGGCACCCACGCGCAGCCCGCCGTGGCCGGGCCGCCGACCTTGTAATCGGCGGAAACACTCTTGATGGCGCGGGCCGTGACAGCGTAAAGGTTGAAATAGTCCTGCTGCGTTCCTGCAAAGAAGCCGCTCAAGTTCGGCTCGTTCCAGACCTCGAAATACCAGGTGCGGACCTCGTCATCGCCGTAGCGCTCCTTCAAATGCGCGACGAAGGCTCGGATCAACCCCTCCCATTTTCCGGGGTCTCGTGGTTGGGTGACGTTGCCCCGCCACCAGAAAATGGTTTGCCGCCCGCTGGCCATCGCCCCCGGCGTGAAGCTCAATTCCACGAACGGCTTCATGCCGATGCTGTGAAGGTAGTCATAGAGTTCGTCAATATACTGCCAGTTGTATTCGGGACGCCCCTGCTTGTCCTCGCGATAAACCCCCATGTCGTCGCAGAAAATCCCGTGCATCCGGATGTAAGTGAAGCCGCATTCCTTGTGGACATAAGCCAGTTGCCGCTGCCAGTCGGCGCGCAGCCCCTCGTTGGCGCGGCCGGCGCCCACGCATTGCTTGAACGTGGTGTCGAGCGGGCCTTGGACCTGCCGGAGATCGGCGGTAATGGGCCGTTCCTGGAGCGTTTCATCGGCGGCGGCGAGCGGGAAAATCCCAGTCAAAGTCGCAAGGCTGACAACCAAGCCGGTGATGGCCTTTTTCATGTGTTTATTTCGTTGGCGGCTCTACTGATGACACGGGGAACAAGATTGGTGATTTTATATTCTTGTTCAATTCTCCGCCGAGTGCAAGCCGCCGGTGCCGGCGCGGAAGGCGATGTTCATGCGTTCGGGATTTTCCGGGTTCGCCTGCGAGCAGTTCCACAGGCACGCGCCGCAGTGGACGCATTTCTCGCGGTCAAA
>CAZZPE010000057.1:0-14399 GCA_964655855.1 uncultured Bifidobacteriaceae bacterium | reverse complement strand
ACGGCCACGCGGTCGGCCATGTCGCCGACGATGCCGAGGTTGTGCGTGATGAGCAGAATCGCCATGCCGAGCCGCTGCTTAAGCTCGCTCAACAAATCCAGAATCTGCGCCTGAATCGTCACGTCGAGCGCGGTGGTCGGTTCGTCGGCCACGAGCAGTTTCGGCTCGCTCGCCAGCGCCATCGCGATCATCACGCGCTGCTGCATGCCGCCGGACATCTCGAACGGATAATTTTTGATGCGCGATTCCGGCGCGGGAATGCCGACGAGTTTCAGCAGTCGGATGACTTCGGTGTCGTTCGCCTTTTCCGGCCGATGCAGCTTGAGCGATTCCTTGATCTGGTTGCCGATGCGGAAAACGGGATTCAGCGACGCACCGGGATCCTGAAAAACGTAACTCACCACGCCGCCGCGGATTTGTTGCAATTCGCGCGCGGACATTTTCAAGGTGTCCTGGCCGTTCAGCAAAATTTCCCCGCCGACATAGTTCGCTGGCGGCGTCGGCACGAGCCGGGCGATGGAAAGCGAGGTCACCGTTTTGCCGCAGCCGCTTTCGCCGACGAGGCAGACGGTTTCGCCAGTGCCGATGTTGAAAGAAACGCCGTCCACGGCACGCGCAGCCCCGGCACCTTTGCCGAAGTCCATTTTCAGATTTTTGATTTCGAGCAAATTCATAACGACTTCGTGTCCGCGGCGTCTCTTAATCCATCGCCGAGGAAGTTGAAAGCGAGAACGGTGACAAAAATCGCCGCGCCGGGCGCGAGCAGCCACGGATAATTGCGCAGATACTCGGTGTTTTGCGCGGCCGTGAGCATGTTGCCCCAGCTCGCGCTCGGCTCCTGGATGCCCACGCCGAGAAAACTCAACACGACTTCGCCGAGGATGTAATACGGCACGCTCAATGTCGCCGCGACGATGACGTAGGAAAACGTGTTCGGCAAAATGTGGCGCACGATGATTTTGAGGTGCGACTGGCCGAGGGCGCGGGCGGCCAGGACAAATTGCTGTTCGCGCAGCGAGAGCGTCATGCCGCGAATCACACGCGCCATGCTCGCCCAGCCGATGAAGCTCAAAATGATGATGATCATGGCATAGACCTTCGCGGAACTCATGTCTGCCGGGAACGCGGCGCGCAGCGAGATGATGAGATACAGCGCCGGGATGGACATGATGAGTTCGCACAGGCGCATGATGACGGTGTCCGTTGCGCCGACGAAATAGCCGGAAATGCCGCCGATGATCATCCCGAAGGCAAACGACAGAACGATGCCGACGATGCCGATGGACAGCGAAATCTGCGAGCCGTAAAGCAGCCGCGAAAAGACGTCACGGCCAAACTGATCCGCGCCGAGCAGATAAACCGGGTAATCCTTGTCGCCGGTGCCGAACAGATGAATTGTGGCGGGAATGAGGCCGAGCAATGTGTATTTGTCACCACGAACAAAAAAATGCAGCGGCTTCGAGTCGTTTGCCACGATGTGATAGTTGAAAACACTGCCGGCTTGCTCGTAACGCGGCACCACCAGATGAAGGCCTTGCAGCCGCGGCCAGATCGGCGGATGGAAGGAGTAATTGGTGTCCAGACGGTCGAAGCCATACGGCGCGACAAAGCCGGCGAGCAACGCCACGAGATAAAGAACAATCAAAATCGCGCCGCCAGCCATCGCGATCCGACGGCGTTTCAAGCGCCGCCGGAACAACTGCCACGGCGAGAGCGGCTGCTCTGCGTTCGCGGATTGAATTGGCGCGGTTTCGTTCATTTATTTGAGCCGGATCCGCGGGTCGCTCCAGGCGAGCAGCAGATCGGCGATGAAATTGCCAATCACCAGCAGCGCGGTGGCCATCACCACGCAATCCACGACGAGGTAGGAATCCTTGGCGAAGAACGCCTCCATCGTCAGCCGTCCGAGTCCGGGCCAGGCCATGATGTTTTCCACGATGAACGCGCCGCTCAACAACGCGGCGAGCGAGTAGCCAAAAATCGTCAGCAGCGGGTTGATGGCGTTGCGGAGGGCGTGCTTGTAAATCACCCAGCCTTCGCCGAGGCCGCGGGCGCGGGCAGCGGTGACGTATTCGGCGCGGAGCGTGTCGAGCAGATTGGAACGCATCTGACGCATGATGCCGGCCATGTCGGCGGCGGCCAGCACGAGCGCGGGCAAAATGAGGTGGTGGACGCGGTCCCAGAATTGTTGCGCCGGCGGCATGAAATCATAGAGCGCACTTTGCGCGCCGCCGACGGGAAACCAGCCGCTGGCCGCCGCGAACCACAGCGCAAGCAGCGACAGCAGCACGTCCGGCACGGACAAGCCGACAAACGCCACCAGCGAGCAGCCGCGGTCAACCCACGAATCTTTCCTGACCGCCGCCCAGATGCCGAGCGGGATGGCGATGCCCCAGGCGATGATGAGCGCCAGAAACGAAAGCAGGAACGTGTTCCACAGCCGCTGGACGATGAGCGAGGTCGCGGGGATTTTGTAGGCCATCGAGTAGCCGAAGTCGCCGTGCAAAATGCTTTTGAACCAGTAGAAGTATTGGACATACCACGGCTGATCCAGGTGGAATTGCGCCTTGAGATGGGCGATGGTTGCCGGCGAGATTTGCGGGTTTTGCGACAGCGCGGTGAAGTAGTCGCCGGGCGCGAGCGACATGAGCAGAAACGTGAGCAATGACACGCCCAGCAGGAGCGGAATCATGTGCAACAGCCGTTTCAGGACAAATGACCACATCGCAATAACGCCGTGAAACGTGGCAAAAATCTCCGGCTCGCGCGAGAATCATTTTTGCCACGGATGGAACACGGACAAGGCATCCACAAAGCCGGGCCATCAGCGGGGAAAATCTGTGTTTCATCCGCGGCAATCTGCGGCTAGATTTGTCGCATGAAGAATTTTGCCCAAGTGGCCGCCGTTTTTGCGTTGGTCATTTTTTGCCTGTCCGGTTGCGGAAAAAATCCGGCTCCCGCGCCGGAAAAATCCGCCGCCAGCTATCCGCTGCCCGACCCGCCGCTGGTGGCGGATTGCCCGCCGGGCGTTCCCGGCGGACGGTTTGTCATGGCGTTGTATGGCGATCCAAAAACATTCAACCCCGTCACCGGCAACGAACAATCGTCCGAGGAGATTTACCAGCACCTGTTCGCGGCGCTGCTTGGTTTTGACTGGTCCACACAGGAGGTCTCGCCGGGGCTGGCGGATGGGTGGACCAATTCACCGGACGGCAAGACATGGACGTTCAAGCTGCGGAAAAACCTGCGCTGGAGCGACGGCGAACCGTTGACGGCGGACGACGTGGTGTTCACCTGCAACGATCTGATTTACAATACCAACTTCAATCCGGTCATGGCGGACGCGCTTCGCGTGGACGGGAAAAATTTTGCGGTGACGAAGCTGGATGATCTGACGGTTCAGGTCGTCACGCCGGAAGTCGTCGCGCCGTTCCTGGAAAATTTTGGCGCCGGCGTGACGATTTTGCCAAAGCACATCCTGGAAAAAACGGTTGCCGACAAAACCTTCACCTCGGCTTACGGCGTGAATTGGGATCCCAAAGACATCATTTGCAGCGGGCCGTTCCGCATCAAGGATTACAAGCCGTCGCAGTATATTTTGCTCGAGCGCAACCCGTATTACTGCGAGGTGGACAAAAAAGGCCAGCGCCTGCCCTATTTTGACAACATTGTTTACACCGTCGTGCCGGACCTGAACGCCATGTCGCTGCGCTTTTTGAGCGGCGAGAGCGATGCCGACGATTTCATTTATCCCTACGAATACGACCATTTCAAAGCCGAGTCGGCGAAGGGAAGATTCAACCTGCTCGAACCCGGCATCGGCCTGGAAACGGCTTTCATCTGGTTCAACGAAAACACAAACGTGGACGCGAAAACCGGCCAGCCATTGGTGGATCCGAAAAAGTTGGAATGGTTTCGCAGCCAGAAATTCCGGCAGGCCATCTCCTATGCCATTGACCGCGATGCCATCATCAAATCCGTCTATTCCGGCCGCGCGATTCCGAATTATGGCTACGTCACGCCCGGCAACAAGAAATGGTTTGATCCGAACACCCGGGCGTATCCGCACGACCTGGACAAGGCGCACGAATTGCTGAAGGAAATTGGAATCGAAAAGCGGAATGGCGACGATCTTCTGACCGATGCCGACGGCAACAAGATCGAATTTGTCCTGAACACGAACGTCGGCAACGGCGCGCGCGAAAAGACCGCCGTGCTCATCAAATCGGATCTGGAAAACATCGGCATCAAGGTCGTTTTTCAACCGATCGAGTTCAACACGCTCGTCACAAAAATTGACGACACCCACGATTACGAATGCATGTTGTTGAGCATCGGAGGAGGAGGCGCCGATCCGTCTTCGAGCATGAACGTCCTCAAATCCGACGGCTTCACTCACGAATGGTTTCCGCGTCAGAAAACGCCTTCGACGGATTGGGAGGCGCGGATTGATCATTTGATGGATGAACAGAACAAGACCCTTGACTATGCGGCCCGGAAAAAAATGTTCAATGAAGTGCAGGACATTTTGTCCGATCAACAGCCCATGATTTTCACCGTCACGCCGATGTATTATGCCGCAATCCGCTCCGACATCGGCAACGTGCGGGCGACGCCATTAAGCTCCTACCGCGCGACGTGGAACGCCGAGGAGCTTTATTTCAAGCATTAAGCGGCGTGATGATTAAAGGTTGAAGCGGCCGGTCGTTTTTCCTATGCTTGGCTGCTTTAACAGTTTGACTGTTCAACATCATAACGAATTTTATGCCATTGCTTGAAGGAAAAACCGGGATCGTGTTCGGCGTCGCCAATCATCGCTCCATCGCCTGGGCCATCGCGCAGGCGTGGGCGCGCGAGGGCGCGCGGCTCGCCTTCACCTACCAGGGCGAGCGGCTCAAGGACAACGTCACGGAGCTCACCGAGACATTCGGCAGCGACACGCTGCTCCTGCCGTGCGACGTGACAAAGGATGACCAGATCGCCAGCGTGTTCAGCGAAGTTGGCGCGAAATTTGGCAAATTGGATTTACTCCTGCATTCCGTCGCGTTTGCGCCGAAGGACGCGCTCGAAGGCGAATTCGTGAACACCAGCCGCGAGGCGTTTCGCGTGGCGCACGATGTCAGCGCGTATTCGCTCGTGGCGCTGGCCCGCGCCGCCGCGCCGCTCATGACCGGCGGCGGCAGTATCGTGGCGATGAGCTATTACGGAGCGGAAAAGGTCGTGCCGCATTACAACGTCATGGGCGTGGCCAAGGCCGCACTCGAAGCCAGCACCCGCTATCTCGCCTACGACCTCGGCCCGAAAAAAATCCGCGTGAACTGCATCAGCGCCGGTCCGGTCAACACCATCGCCGCGCGCGGCATCGCCGGTTTCGGCGAGATGCTCAAGCAATACGAGGCTAGGTCACCGCTCAAGCGGAACGTGCTGCCGGAAGAACTCGGCGCGACGGGAGCTTTTCTCGCCAGCGACGGCGCGGCGGCCATCACCGGCCAAGTGATTTACGTGGATTGCGGTTACCAGATCATGGGGATGTGAAAAGCCAAGGAAGAAGGCAGAATGATGAATGAAGAATAAGCTGCGCAGTCGTCCGTCTTGTTTTATTTCTTAATTCTGCATTCTAACTTCTTCATTGCCTTTCAATCCGGCCGTTTCATTTCAAACCGGTCGCGCGTCTTGCAATACCAGTGCGGCGACGCCATGCGTCCGATGGTGAACAGCTTTTCCGTCCGCACTCGTTTTTTCTCCGCGTCAAACAATTCATCGCGCAGATGCAGGCGCTTGATCAAGCCAATGACAACCCGATTGCCACCGATTTGCAGCGTGCCCCATTCGACGCATTCCAGGCTCGCGGGCGATTCCGCAATGCGCGGCGGTTTCACGACCGACGACGGCGCGGCGGTCAGGCCGGCGCGAATCAATTCACTTTCGCCGAACGGCAAGGTGGCGGCGCACTGGTTCATCGCCTCGGCGATGGATTCGTCCACCAGGTTCACGACGAATTCGTGCATGGCGCGGACATTGAGCGCGGTGTCCTTGGGCGTGCCGTCATCGCGGTCACCGGGCGCGAACGCGCAGACCGGTGGATTCGCGCCGAGCAGATTGAAGAAGCTGAACGGTGCGGCGTTCACCCGGCCGTCGGCGCTGATGGTCGTCACGAGCGCTATGGGACGCGGCGTGACGAGGCTGGCGAGAATCGGATAGGCGCGGTCGGCGAATTTGTTTTCGAGGTCGAGTTCCATAATTCAAAATCAGGTTGAATGTTTCAGGCGCGCAACATACGCGCCGTCCACGTTGTCCGCAAACGGCAGCAACGCGCGCCCGGTTTCCAGTTTGAAGCCGGCGTGTTCGCGCAAAAATTCCGCCACCACTTCGCCGTTTTCCTCCGGCTCCAGGCTGCACGTGCTGTAAATCAAAACGCCGCCGGGCTTCAGCCTGGTCGCGGCGAGCTTGAGCAAATCCAGTTGCGCCTGCCGCAGCCGCGAAATTTCCGCCAACTGTATCCGCCAGCGCAAGTCCACGCGGCGGCGCATGACGCCGGTGTTGGAACAGGGAGCGTCCACTAAAATTCTGTCGAATTTTAAGTTGTGAGTTTTTAATTCTGAATTTTGAGTGGTCTCAACACAAGTCACGCCAAGACGGGCGCAATTTTCAAGAATCAGTTTCAACCGTTCTTCGGAAACGTCGCAGGCGGTGATCTTGCCCTCGTTGCGCGCGAGCTGCGCGATGACGGTGGTTTTGCCGCCGGGCGCGGCGCACAAATCTAGGATTGTTTCGCCGGGCTGCGCGCCCAGTTCGCGCGGCGCGAGCAGCGTGCCGGGGTCTTGAATGTAAAACCAGCCGTCGCGGAAGCTGCCGAGCGAATTCAGCGGCGGATGCGATTTCAACTCGAAGACAAGATTCTCCTCCAGCCAGTCGCGCCGGACAAAATCGTATTCCACATTTTCCTCGCGCCATTTTTCCACCAGCTTGCCGGCGTCGGTTTTGAGCGAGTTGACGCGGGCGAAGGTTTTCGGCGGCGTGTTGTTCCAGTCGAGCAGTTGCGCCGTCTTTGCCGCGCCGAAATGTTTTTGCCAGCGGGCGACCAGCCATCCGGGATGCGAGCAGCCGGTCGCCGGGTCCGTCGTCTTCAAATCGGCGAGCAGCTTCCGGGTTTCGTCGGCCTCGCGCAAATAGCCGCGCAGGATGGCGTTGATGAATCCGGCCTGCGGGCCGAAGCCGCCTTGCTTGGCGAGTTCGACGGTTTCGTGGACGGCGGCGTGGTCGGGAATCCGGTCGAGCCAGAAAATCTGGTAGAGGCCGAGGCGCAGCAGATTTTGCAGGCCGGATTTCTGTTCGCGCCCGCCGGTCTTTCGCGCGACGAGCCAGTCCAGCGCGGCCTGCCAGCGGACGACGCCGTAGACGATTTCCTGGCACAGCCCGCGGTCGGCGGACGAAAGCCGCGCGCCGGCCAGCGCGATTTCCAGCAGATTTTCAGTGAATTCGCCGCCGGTGTTGCGCCGTCCTAAAATTCTGGCCGCAATTTGTCTTGGATTTTGTCCGTTCATCACGTTTAATGGAGTATTGTGAGTTGGTGACGGGAAGAATGCGATTTTATTATGAGAGCAGAATTTGAAAAATTGGCTGCGGCGGGCAAAATCGAGGGGCGCCATGTGGAGCCGTTGACGACCCTGGCGGAGAGCGGCTGCTGCATCCATCGGAGCTGGGGCTTTGGCAAAATCAAGACGGTGGACACGGTGTTCGCCCGGTTCACGATTGATTTCGCCGGCAAGCCGGGGCACACGATGGATCTGGCGTTCGCCGCCGAAATGCTCAAACCGATTCCCAAGGACCACATTCTTGCCCGCAAGACCAACGACCTCGAAGGCGTCCGCCAACTGGCCGCGCATCATCTCGAATTGATCAAGGTGGTGTTGAAAAGCCACGACGGCCGGGCGACGGCGGATCAGATCAAGCAGGTGCTCTCGCCCGATGTCATCAGCGACGACTGGAAGAAGTGGTGGGACACCGCCAAGCGCGAGATGAAAAAGGACGGCCATTTCATCGTGCCGACAAAAAAAACCGAGCCGGTCGTTTTTCAGGCGCAGGAAATGTCGCTGCAAGACCGGCTGCTCGCGGATTTCCGCGCGGCAAAGGGATTGAGGGCGCGCATCGTGGTGATTGCCGAGGTGCTCAAGGCTGCCCCGGATTTGCCGGACAAGGCGGCGGTGGCGCGTGAAATCATCGCGGCGCTGGACACGGACATCGTTTCGCACCAACGCACGCAGCCGGCGGTGGCGCTGGAGGCGGTTTTCATGCGGGACGATCTGCGCGCCATCGCGGACTTGCCACCCGCCGCGGAAGAAGTCACCGAATCCCAAATCTGGTTGCAGGACGGCATCAAATTCGGCCAGGTAATGGAACAAATCCCCTCCGCAAAACATCACCGCGCGCTGGAATCGTTCAAGACGGCGAATCCCGATCGCTGGCCGGAGATGGTGCGAAACGCGTTGAATGCCGTCTCCGCAAAATTGTGCCGCGAACTGGCCAGCCTGCTCGTCCAGAACGGAAAGACGGATTTGCTCAAGGAGGCGCTCGCGCGGCTCGTCAGCCAGCACACCGCCGGCAGCGAGCTGCTGCTCTGGCTCGGCCGCGACCGCAACGACTCGTTTGCCGACATCCTCGGCCCGGAGGTGTTCCGCGCCATGATCACGTCAATGGAGCGCGACCAGTTCAACGAAAAACGCTCCAACCGCCTGCGCGAATTCATCCTCGACGACCAGGAGTTGCTCGGCGAACTGACCGCCTCCGCCGACATCGAGGTCATCAAGGATTTGACCCGTGCGCTGCAACTTTCGACCGTGTTTGACGACATGGACAAACGCTCGCTGCTCGCGCGGCTCGTCAAGGCCCATCCCGCCGTCCAGTCGCTCGTCAGCGGCGAACAGACCAAGCAGGAAAGCTCGCTGCTCGTTTCGTGGGACAGCCTGGAGCGCCGCCGCCTCGAATATCAGGAACTCGTGCAGAAGAAAATCCCGGCCAATTCCAAGGAAATCGCCATCGCCCGGAGCTACGGCGACTTGAGCGAAAACCACGAATTCAAGGCCGCCAAGGAAATGCAGAAAATCCTCATGCGCCAAAAACAGGAGCTGGAATCCCAGATCATGCGCGCCCGCGGCACGGATTTTTCCAACACCACGACCGACGCCGTCGCCATCGGCAGCATCGTGCTGGCCACCGACCTCGGCACAAACCAGACCGAGAAGTTCACCATCCTGGGCGCGTGGGATTCCGACCCGGACAAGGGCGTCATCAGCTACCTTTCGCCCGTCGGCGCAGCGATGCTGAACCACAAAATCGGCGAGGAAGTGGAATTTGAATTTCAGGGCGCCAAGCACCGGCACCGCATCGAAAAAATCGAGGCGTGGAAAAGCGAGACTCCCGTGGCCCCGCCCGCCGCTCCGGCGGAAGCCCGTCCGCAGGCTTGATCAATTAAACTTCGTTAAACCAACGGAAGCCGCCCGCACATGAAAAATGTGCGGGCTTGTGCTTTTTGAGGCGCGGCCCGCGAAACCGGAAATGGACGAATTTCAAAACCAACATCAGGCTGGACAGAAATTTGCGGCGGGAATAGGTTTGTCCAGTTAAGCAGAATGATTGTGATACCAGCCACTATTTATCTGGTTAGGCATCATTAACCGCATGAGAAGAATTATCATCATCGTTCTCCCATGGCTCCTGATTGCTGTTGGATGTAGCACGGATTCGCCGCCCCAGCGTAAGCTCTACCAGAGTTACGTTAACAGCATCTCCGAAGAAGGCTTGACCCTTGTTGAATTGGACCGTGGTAAGCCCCTCAGGGCGCATGAAATGGCCACTTGGAATTTGAGTTGGCGCCTTGTCGAGTTTCAATCACTTACGAACGGTCTTACTAAAGATGAACTTGAGGATCAGGCTAATCTTGCACACACAATCCTGAAACACGCCACAGAACATCAAGCGCAGATGCTTCAGGACAAGTGGTCGCTCCAAATGGTGACCGCATTGAAGGATCTGCTCACGGATCCATCAGACATCCGACGCGCATCAGAGCTTATTGAGTATTTGACTTCATCCAGCACGAACCAAATACCACCTTGGAGCCACTGATAATTAGAGGATAGGCCGCACCTGCCTCAATGCTTCCACTGCCACGACGGATTTACGAGGCGGGCTTAATTTCCCGCTCTCGTAAATCGTCAACCGCAAACCGTAAATTCCGTCAGGCCTTTCCGCCGAAGCTCACGAAATCGTCCACGTCCAGCACGTCGAACCAGGTGGCGATGTCCTCGCGTTTGGGCGCGGCGGATCGGTGGATGCCGTTGAAATAGTCGCGCGATTCCACGTCCATCGGCGCGCGCTGCTCCTGAAAGGCCGACCACGCGGCGATTTCCTGGGGCGAGCGTTTGCGCTTCGCGTTCCTCTCAATCCACGCCAGCACTTCGCCGTCGCTTTTGGTCAGTTGCTTTTTCAAGGCCGCCGGATTGACGCCAACGAATTCCAGAAACCGCTGGTCCATCGGGCAGGCGTAATGATATTCGCCGTTTTTGCCCGCGAGCGCCGCGCGGCCCTTGTCCAGCATTCGCGGCAGGATCACATAGCCGCCCAGTCGCACGCGCGGGCTGCGCGGCGGGAACTTCGTCAAATCAGGTTTGTGCAGTGACATAATAATTTTTGTGTTTGGTTTTGTTGCCGCCGCAACGCCGGCACGGCGCCGGATTGCGCGACGGGAACCAACTTGCACCCAAAATGCCGAATTGCAAGTCGCGCGCGAAAATTTTATCATGGCCGCGTGAAACACTCGGAAAAAGCCGCGTTGACCGCGCGGAAGTTTGTCGGCCTCGCCTTCGTGGCGCTGCTGCTGCTGCTGGCCGTGGCGTTTCTGGGCAAAAATCCCGTCGTGATGGATTGCCTGGCGTGGGTTTTGATTCCGCTGTGCGGGCTTTTCGTCGGGTTCACCCTTTATTTTTTCCGCGACCCGAACCCGGTTGTGCCGGGCGGCGCGAACCTCGTCGTCTCGCCTGGCCACGGCAAGGTGGACGTGATTGACACGACCGCCGAGCCGGATTTCATGGGCGGCGAATGCCGGCGGGTCTCGATTTTTCTCTCCGTGTTTGACGTTCACGTGCAAAACGCGCCGGTGACGGGCCGCGTCGCGCTGTTCAAGCACACGCCCGGCAAGTATCTGAACGCGATGAGGACCGACAGCGCGAAGTTCAACGAAAATGTGCTCATCGGAATTAATGCCGGCGAGCCGTCCGGCGAAAAAATCGGTGTGCGCCTCATCGCCGGGCTGATCGCGCGCCGCATCGTGCCGTGGGTCGCCCAAAACGACGACCTCCAGCGCGGCGACCGCATCAGCCTCATCCAGTTCGGCTCGCGCGTGGACCTTTATCTGCCGTTGCGCGCCAAAATCCGGGTCAAGCTTGGCGACAGGGTGGTCGGCGGCGAAACGGTGATTGCCTCTTTTGACTGACCATGAGCGAATCCATTTCTCCAACAACGCCGCCCGACGATCATGACGGGAAGCTGAAAATTTATTTTCTGCCGAACCTGCTGACGGCGGGAAACCTGTTCTGCGGCTTCGTCGCGCTGACCAAGATTGTTGACGCGAACCTCGTGCCAGACGACTCCGGCTACGTCAACTGGATGCCCATCAAGCTGGCGCTCGCCTTCATTTTGCTCGCCTGCATTTTTGATTTGTTCGACGGGCGCGTGGCGCGGATGGGCGGCATCGAAAGCCCGTTCGGACGCGAGTTTGATTCCCTCGCCGATCTCGTTTCCTTCGGCGTGGCGCCGGCATTTCTCGTCCAGCGCGTCGTGCTGGCGGACGTTTTCGGCGAATACCACCGGGTCAGCTGGTTCATCGCCTCGATTTACCTGCTGTGCGGCGCGTTCCGGCTGGCCCGGTTCAACTGCCTGGCCGCGATGCCGGCCAAGGGCGGCAGCAAGGATTTTCTGGGTTTCCCGATTCCCTCGGCGGCGGGCCTGGTGGCGTCACTGACGCTGCTGATCATTCATTTCAACGAAAAGGAAAAAAACCTCGGCCACTGGAATTACTTCATCGCGGCGGTGCTCGTGTTTCTGTCGGCGATGATGGTGAGCACGGTGCGGTATCCCAGCTTCAAGGCACTGGGGCTGCGCTCGACCAGCACGTTCACGAAGATGATCGGCGCGGCGCTGTTCGTCGGCTGCATCGTGATTCTGCAGGAAAAAATCCTTTATTACGTCCTGCCGGCGTTTTTCACCGTGTATTTGATTTACGGTTTTGTGCGGCCCAGCCTCTCGCGCGCCTGGCGGCGTGAGATCGAGGAGGAAGACGACGAACCGGAAAGCTGATGCCCGACCTGCCGCCCATCCTGCACGCCGCGCTCGCCGGTCTCATCACCGCGCTGATGTTTTCCTCGATTCCCGTCGGGCCGATCAACCTCACCATCCTCAACGAGGGTTCGCAGCGCGGCTTCCGCTGGGCGCTCTTCATCGGCCTCGGCGCGGCGGTGATGGAGCTGATTTACTGCTCCATCGCCTTCACGGGGTTTTCGTCGTTCTTCACCATCCGCGCCGTCAAGGCGTCCATGGAGCTTTTCACCTTCGTCTTCCTGCTGTTCATCGGTGGAAAATTTCTCATGGCGCAAACCGTGAACGTGCCGACGAAACTGGACGCCGCCTCGCAAAAAATCGAGGCGCGCCTCGGAGTCAAATTACATCCGCGGTCGGCGTTCGCGACCGGCTTTGTGATTGTGATGGGCAATCTCGGCGTCCTGCTGACGTGGATTGTGCTGGCCGCGAACTTCATGGCGCACGACTGGGTGGAAGACACGCTTTCCGCCAAGGTGGCGTGCATTTGCGGCGTCGCGCTCGGCACGAACGCCTGGTTTTGCGCGTTGAGCTACGGCGTTTCGCGCGGCCACGGACGGTTCAGCGCGCAGACGCTGCTGCGCATGCAACACCTCTCCGGCATCTGCCTCGTGGCCTTCGGACTTTTTGACGGCGCGCACATCGTGTGGCAAATGCTACGACACAAATCCTTTTAATATCATGCTTAAAGCCGGAATCGTCGGTCTGCCCAACGTGGGCAAATCCACCCTCTTCAACGCCGTCACCCGCACGCGGAAAGCGGAAGCGGCAAACTATCCCTTTTGCACCATCGAGCCGAACGTCGGTGTCGTCACCGTGCCGGACGCGCGCCTCGAACCGCTCGCCAAAATTGCCAAAACCACCGTCATCATCCCAGCGGCGGTTGAATTCGTGGACATCGCCGGCCTCGTCAAGGGCGCGAGCGACGGCGAGGGCCTTGGCAACAAATTCCTCTCCCACATCCGCGAGGTGGACGCCATCGTCCAAGTCGTCCGCTGCTTCGAGGACCCGGACATCCACCACGTCACCGGCTCGATTGATCCCGTGCGCGACATTGAGATCATCAACACCGAACTCGTCATCGCCGACCTCGACAACATCAAGAAGCGCCGCGAAAAACTGGCCAAGGACGTGAAGCGCGGCGAGAAGGCCGCCGTCGCCGAGGACGCCGTGCTCGTGAAATTTGAACCCGTGCTCAATTCCGGCAAACTGGCGCTGGCCGTCCAGCTCACGCCGGAGGAAAAAGTCGTCGCCAAAAATTTCTTCCTGCTCACCGACAAGCCCACCATTTTCGCCTGCAACGTCAAGGAAGGCGATTTGGCGACCGCCGACAAAAATCCATTTGTCCTGAAAGTGCGCGAATACGTCCAGACGCACCTCGCCTGCGAAGCCGTCGTCATCAGCGCGCAAATCGAGAGCGACCTCACCGACCTCGCGCCGGACGAGGCGAAGCAATTCCTCAAGGAACTCGGCGTGGAGGAATCCGGCGCCGGCAACCTCATCCGCGCCACCTATCATTTGCTCGGCCTGCGAACTTATCTGACCGCCGGCGAAAAAGAGGTCCGCGCCTGGACGATTCACGCCGGCGACACCGCGCCCAAGGCGGCGGGCGTGATCCACTCCGACTTCGAGCGCGGCTTCATCAAGGCCGAGACCGTGGCCTACGACGATTTGATGAAATGCGGTTCCGTCGCCGTCGCGCGCGAAAAGGGGCTTTACCGGATGGAAGGCCGGGAATACGTCGTGAAAGACGGCGACGTGATGCTGTTCAAGTTCAACGTGTGATTCGGGGGAAAACGGCGCGGAACGTTGATAGTAGATGGCATGGTCATTGGCGGCCAAGCGAAACAGCGCCACACTTGGGTTGTATGAACCGCAAACCAACACCAATACCCACGACCATAACTCAACGACTCAACACAAAAGCTGGCCTGAATCCAGTGCAATAAATGCAAAGGATTTGGCAAGCCGTGTGTTGCCGGTTTTCCACCGCCTTGAGAAAACTTCCGCAGGGTTTTAATCAGCGT
>CAZZPE010000056.1:0-14591 GCA_964655855.1 uncultured Bifidobacteriaceae bacterium | reverse complement strand
CGGAGTTGAATGAGCGAACTCACGTTCGCTGCCACGTCCAAAATGTTTTTGCCACTTTTGTTTTCAGGTCTCCGGTCTCACGTTTCCGTTTTTGCTTTTCTTGGCATCCTCCGCACCTTGGCGGTGACGTCTCCGCTTTTACCGATCCTGGCCTGTGTATCCGGCTGTTCAATTTCTTGACAGACACCGTGTTCTAAAACATGACAGTCCAGCCTGCCAACCGGCGTCTGAACGGGCAGGAACCGGGGTTTGAGGGCGATTTTCCGGTATTTGTGGCAAAGATGATGATTTTTGTTTCAAACATGAAATGTTTTGTTTCAGACATGAAGTGTTCCGCTCCAAAGATGATGTGTTCTGTTCCAGACATGAATTGTTTTTCCCGGACATGAAGTGTTCTGCTTCAAAGATGAAGTGTATTGTTCCAGACATAAGTTGTTCATTCCAAACATGATTTGTCCTGTTTCAGACATGAAGTTTTTTGCGGCAAACATGATGATTTTTGTTTCAGACATGAAGTGTTCCGCTCCAAAGATGATGTGTTTTGTCTCCGGGCAAAAGTGTTTTGGAACAAAGATGAAGTGTTTTGGAGGCGGCACGGCTTGTGAAACATTTCACATGGTTGGCATAAACGATGCTAACTCCAGAATTGTGCCACGGTCGTCATGCTTGTCGGTGTGACGGCTGTCTTGTTCCAGGGGAAACTGAATACGGTTATGATAAAGACGGTTCGGGTCGCGCTCACATTTGCGACCTATTCAAAGGATGAACTGAACAGCTTCGCGATCCTGGTGATCGCGTGTCTCAAGACCAACCCGCTGTTCCCCAACCTTCCGATCACCGTTGCGGCGCTCACCGCGCTGCAAATGGCGTATCAAAACGCCATGGGCGCCGCCGCGCTGGGTGGCCCCAAGGACACGGCGGCGATGCAGGAGGCGCGCGACACGCTGGTGGTGGCGCTGCGGCAGATTGCCGCCTACATCCAGAGCCTCACCCTCACGGAATCGCAGGTGCTGACGTCGGGTTTTGACGTGGTGGTGTGGGGCCGGAGCAAGGTGGCGCTGGACGCGCCCGCGAGCGTGAGCCTGGACAATTCCATCTCCGGCCAGTTGGGGGTCTTTTTGCAGGCGGTGCCCGGCGCCAAGGCGTATCATGTGCAGTATTGCACCGGCACGGGGTCATGGCTGGACGTGGGCATCTGGCCAAACACCAAGGGCATCGTCATCCCCAATCTCACGCCGGGGACGGTCTATTCCGTGCGCATCCGGGCGGTTGGCGGTTCCACGCAATACAGCCCCTGGAGCACCGCCGTCTCGCTCATGGCCACCTAGCCCGGCGAGTTGGGGAGGGAGGGTTGAATCCATGGACCTTCAAGGGATGATCCCCAACTGTTTTTTGCCGGTGAAGACACCGGCACCCAAACCGGGCGGTGGTCATGCGGTCAAGGCACGCAAACCTGGAGTTTGTTTGGCCGCCCGCCGCCCGGGACAATGCTTTTCCGGTGTGCCGCCCGTGCGCAAGGTTTTCAGCCGCGGATGGACACAGATTTTCACAGGTGGAGACCGCTGCAAAACCCCCGCAGCGGCGCCCTGTGAGCGCCGAAGGAAAATAAATTTTCGAGAAAACCACGGCGGTCACAGACCGCCGCCACAGCCGAGGACGGGTTTTGCAGAGGTCTCAAGGTGATTGTTTTCAAACGGCTCTGCGTCTCTGTGCCTCTGTGGCAAACCGCGTTCATCTGCGTCATCTGCGGATCAGTCCGGTTTTCTCCCTTCCGTATTTCCGATTTTGTTTTCAGGTCTCCGGTCTCACGTTTCCGTTTTTGCTTTTCTTGGCGTCCTCCGCGCCTTGGCGGTGACGTCTCCGCTTTCCCCGATCCCGGCCCGTATATCCGGCTGTTCAATTTCTTGACAGACACCCTCTTCTTGGCGACAGACAGAATCCGCGTTTTTCGCTGGTTTGGATGAATTTTCTTGTTACCCTGCTTGACAGAAAGAACATTCAAATTTCTCATGGCCAAATTATTTCTCGGACTCGATTCCAGCACGCAAAGCCTGAGCGCCGTCGTCATTGACCTCGACGCGCGCAAGGTGGTTTACGAACAATCCCTGAACTTTGACCGCGCGCTGCCGCATTACAAAACAAAAAACGGCGTGCTGCCCAACCGCGACCCGCTCGTCAAACACAGCCCGCCGCTGATGTGGGCGGAGGCGCTCGACGTGGTTTTTGGGCAGATGAAAAAGGACGGCGTGCCGCTGGGCAAGATCCTCGCCGTCAGCGGCAGCGGCCAGCAGCACGGCTCGGTTTATCTCAACGACCGCGCCGCCGCCGTGCTGGAGAATCTGGACCCGCAGAAATCCCTGGTGGAAAATCTGCACGGCGTGTTTTCGCGCAAGACCTCGCCCATCTGGATGGATTCCTCGACCGCGAAGGAGTGCGCCGAGATCCGCAAAAAGCTCGACGGCATCAAGTTCACCGCCTCGCGCACCGGCTCGGACACGTTCGAGCGGTTCACCGGCCCGCAAATCCGCAAGTTTTACAAGACCGAGCCGAAGGCCTACGAAAAGACCGCCGGCATCGCGCTGGTCAGCTCGTTCATGGCGTCGCTGCTCGCCGGGAAAATCGCGCCGATTGATTTTGGCGACGGCGCGGGAATGAACCTGATGGACATCCGCCGGAAAAACTGGAACCACGACGCGCTCAAGGCCACCGCGCCCAGCCTCGTCAAAAAACTGCCGCTGCTCGCGGAATCCGGCCGCGCCATCGGCCCGGTCAGTTCCTATTTCGTCCAAAAATTCGGGCTGAATCCCGAGGCGCTCGCCACCGTCTGGACCGGCGACAATCCCGCCAGCGTCATCGGCCTCGGCCTCATCAAGCCCGGCCAGGCCGCCATCAGCCTCGGCACCAGCGACACCTTCTTCGGCACGATGGAACAATGCCACACGGACGAAAACGGCGAGGGCCATGTCTTCGGTTCGCCCGCCGGCGGCTACATGACGCTGATTTGCTTCAAAAACGGCTCGCTCGCCCGCGAAAAAATCCGCGACCTCTACAAAATTTCCGACTGGAAAAAATTCGGCGAGCTTGTCGCGCAGACGCCTCCCGGCAACAACGGCGGGATTTTGCTGCCGTGGTTCGAGGCGGAAATCGTCCCGCGCGTCAACCAGCCGGGCGTCCACCGGTTTGATCTGGACGAAAAAAACGCCGCCGCGAACTGCCGCGCCATTTTCGAGGCGCAGATGATGTCCATGCGGCTGCACTCGCAATGGATGCAGGTCGCGCCGAAACAGATTTTTGCGACGGGCGGCGCGTCCAACGACCTCTCGCTCCTGCAGGTCATGGCTGATGTGATGAACTGCCGGGTGCTGCGGATTGAAGTCTCCAAAAGCGCGGCGCTCGGCGCGTCCCTGATGGCCGCGCACGGCTGGCTCGCCAACACCGGAAAAGAGATGAACTGGGAAAAGCTCACCGCCGGTTTCAGCAAGCCGGTTCCGAACAGCGAAATCCGCCCGGACAAAAAGGCCGCGAAGATTTACGGCGGGCTGCTGGAGAAATACGCCGGGTGCGAGTGCGAGGCGCTGGACAATTAAGCGCCCGCCATGGAGAAAACGGACGCCGGAGTGTTTTATCAAGGCAGCGCGTCGGACATTTCGGTGCCGATCAATTGTCTGGACTGGCGGAGGTGATCATTGCGCCGCCAGCCGGCCCGAAACCTCCAGTTCGGCAATCGCCGCCGGTTTGCCGGCGAACGTCACTCGCACGAGATGTCCGCTGATTTCTTTCGCAAAAACATCCGTCCGGATTTCGTCCGTGCTGGTGGTTTGGGTTTGATCGGCAACCGGCGTCCAGACAAGACCGTCGCTTGAAACCTCGATTTTGTAGCGGTAATTGGCTTCCGACGGAAAGGTGATTTTGGTTTCCGTCATCGTCACCGCGCGTTCCAAATCCACCTGCCACCACGGACTCGAATCGTTGTCCTGCGCCTGCCAGAACGTGGAAGCGTTTCCATCATCGCCGAATCGCGCGGTGTGTTCAGCCATTTCGCTGCTCGCGAGCACCGGATTGTTGAGGCCAAAAATGGAATTGGCCGGTGTCGTTGAAACAGCCTCCAGCGGGCCGGAGTAACGGACATAACGCCGCTGTTGCGCCGGCGGCGTTTTGCCAGCAATGAATTCCGGTCCGCCGAGGGTGGTCATTGTGATTGTTGCATCCTTGAGTCCGGGCGAACTGGCACGAATCACCGTCTTGCCGGAATAATAGGAGCGAAATTCCATCGCCGCCTGCCCGTCGCGGATGGCGATGTCGGAATCCGGCGCGAACGCGATCGCCGGGCCGGTCGGAAATTCGCCGGGGCCGGAGGCAACCGTCAGCGTGACCGGCGGCGAATTGCTCAATGCCCTGCCGTCTACATCCACAACCGTCACGATGATTTGCGCGTCGTCCGTTCCGTCCGCCGATTTCAAGGTGGTTTTGTCAGCGGAAAGTTTGAGCGCAACGGGCGTGCCACCGGAGGGCCAGTCCGGCGGCGGAATGTGGTTGTATTCGTTGCGATACCAATACCATGCGCGCTTCGGCAGCCGGAAATAATCTACAATGCCGGTTTTGCCCTCGTCGCCGGCGATGCTGCCGTGGTCGAACATGCACCAGAGCACCTCGCCGCTGCGCCACGGATAGCGCCAGAAATACGGCTGCGTTTTGTCGCCCGGCCCCTGGACGAGATTGCCCCACGCCGGTCCATATTTGCCGGGACGGACGGCGCGAACGGAACTGTATTCGGTGACGAGGTTTGGAATGCCGGGATTGATGAACAGCCGAGCGCCGTCGCCGTTGTATCCGGCAATGTCGCCGAGCTTGTCCAGATCGGCGCGCTGGCAGCCGCCAATGCCCGCCGGCCGCGTGGAATCGAGTTCATGCGTGAGCGCGACGAGGTTGGTCAGAAAAGTCCTGACCTTGGGAAGCACTGATTTTTCGCTGAAGAAAACCTCGTTGCACATGCTCCAGGCGACAATGGACGGATGGTTGCGGTTGATGCGGATCATGTCGCGCAGGCTGTCCTTTACACTCTGCTCAAACGCCGGCTCGTCCTCGGATTTGATCGGATAGGCGCTGGCATTCCAATAACCGTCCGGCGACCTGCCGCCCATGCCCCAGAAACAATTTTCCGACCAGAAGAGAACGCCCAGTTCGTCGCACGCGTCCGCAAAGGCCGGGGAATGCGGATAATGCGAGCCGCGGATGAAATCAAAGCCCGCGTCCTTCACCAATTTCACGTCGCGGTGAAAACCGCTGTCCGCCACGGCGTCGCCCCAGCCGGCGTGATCCTGATGCACGTCAGCGCCTTTGAAATACAAATGCTCGCCGTTCAGGAAAAATCCCTGATCCGCCGTCCACTTGAACCAGCGGAAGCCGAAGGTCGTTTCAAATTGATCCGATTCATTTTTGCCGTCAAAAACCTTGCTGACTGCCGTGTAAAGAAACGGATGGTCGGGATGCCAGAGCTTCGGCTTGGCAACCGGCGCGGTGGTCTGGTCGAATGTGACGGTTGTTCCGGCGGGAACGACTTGCGAGCTGGAAATGGTTGCGACGGTTTTCCCGTCGGGATCCAAAATGTCGGTCTGAAGCGCGCAATTTTTCTCCGCCGCGCCGTCGTTGCGGATTTCCGTCTTCACGTTCACCGTGCCCGACTCCGCCGAAACCTGCGGCGTGGTGACAAATGTGCCATACCAAGTGACGTGCAGCGGCGCGGTGACGACCAGCCGCACATCGCGGTAAATGCCGCCGCTGAAAACGTGCTCGCCGGCGCGCGGGGCGAGCTGCGGATTCCAGTTGTTGTTGAGCCGCACGGTCACCACGTTGCCGCCCGTTTTCACCGCGCCGGTGATGTCAAAGGAAAATCCGGTGTAACCGTCCTTGTGCTCGCCGATGGATTTGCCGTTGATGAAAATTTCCGCATCCTGAAACGCGCCGTCAAATTCTAGGAACAGCCGTTTGCCGGACCACTCCGCCGGAACGTCAAAATGCTTCCGATACCAGCCGTAACCGGTGTAAAATTTCGATGACTCGAAATACGGCATGCTGAAGGAATGCGGCAGCCCGATGTCGTCCCATTTCGCGTCGTCAAACGCCACCGCCTCCGCGCCGGGATGGTCGCCGAGTTGGAATTTCCAATCGCGGTTGAAGTTGATCTGCTGGCGCGCGTCCGAGGGCATTCCGGCAGCCCGCGCGGAGTTGGGAACGAAGCATGCCACGATTGCACCACAAAAAAACAGGGTGGCGAAAAGGATTTTGTTCATGGCGATAAAACTATTCAAGGTTGCTCCACTTTACAGCAACAAATCGCGCGCGGACATCCGCACGCAATTTGCGCGCGCCGTCAAAACCCACGCAAATCCGTGCTGCTGCGCTTCGGCAGGCCGGGCGCGGGCGTGCGCTTGAGGACGAGATACTCGATGCCAAGCTGCTGGCAATACTCGCGCTTGCCGCCCTTGTCGCCGTCCTCGTTGACGACATAAATGTCCGGCTTGAGGCGCTTGATTTCCGGGTCGGCGTCCACCCAGCCGGAGCCGGTTGTGATGAGCGCCTGCTTCACATATTTGATGGAGCCGACGACGTAACGTCGCTCTTCCTGTGACAACAGTGGATGCCCTGGCCCTTTCAGGAGGGCAACATTGGCGTCGCTGCCGAGGCAGATGTAAAGATCGCCATAAGCCGAAGCCTCCTCGGTGAACCGCACGTGGCCGGAGTGAAACCAGTCGTAGCAGCCAGTGGCGATAATTTTTTTTCGCCCCGGCGCGGACGGCATCGGCGGCGGCTCGGGAAATCCTTTTAATTCATCCGGCGAGAAAACGCGGCGGGCGATTTTGTTTTCGGCGGCGAATTTTTCGCGCGCGGCGTTCGCCGTCGTGCCGGTGTCGGCCCAGATGTCCGCCTTCAGATTTTTCGGCAGCGTGTCAAAATTGGCCGCGGCATCGGCCTCAACCACGCGGCTGACGTAGCGGACGGCGTTCAGAAAATACCGCCGTTCCGCCAGCGAAAATTTCGGCGCCTTGCCGGTGAGTTTTTGCAGCGTTTCGTCCTGCCAGAGCAGCACGGTCAGTTCACCGAGCCTGGCGGATTCTTCGAGAAACCGCAGATCGCGCGACTTGATGTCATCAAACACGCCGCTGACCACGACTTGTTTTTGGGCGGACATTTTAAGCGCGAATTTTCAAGGCGAACGCGATTTTGCCGTCAAATTTTTCCGGCAAGGAAACGTGCAGGCCGCCGGCATCCCGGGTAAACGGCAGCTTGCCGCCGCCGACGAGACGCACACTGCCGATGTCGCCCGGCCAGTTGGCCGAACCGCTGGCGAGCGATTTCACGGTAACTCGGCCGTCCTTCGGAATTTCCAGCACGATGGCGTAAAGCGTCCTGCCATCCTTGGACTGCGTAAAACGGATATCCTCCGCCGTGAACGGTTTCTTCTGCTCGACGGCCTGGCCGCCGAATTGTCCTTTCTCGGCAACGACGGTCGAAGGGCCTTCGCCATAAATCTTCCAGGGGCGCGTTGAATAAATCGCGTCGCCGTTGATCTTCATCCACGCGCCAATGTCGCTGACGATTTTAATTTCATCCGCGTCCGGCTGGCCGTCGCGATTCAGGGGCACACTCAACATCAGATTGCCGTTTTTGCTCACGATGTCCGCAAGCATCCGGATGACGGTGGATGCGGGGACATACTCATGTTTCAGAAACCGTTCGAGTTTGTAATGCCACGAACCGATGCAGGTATCGGTCTGCCACGGCAGCGGCAGGATGCCGGACGCCTTGCCGCGCTCGATGTCATAGACCATTGCCTCGCGCTGCATGTCGTTCAACATTTTGTTGTTCATCACCGCCTCGTTGCGGCCGTGCAACTGGATGCTGGAATTGTAAAAATGGGCGGCGAGATTGAGGCCGATGTCGTCGGTGACGCCGTGCAGCGGCAACACGTCGTCGTCGAAATAAATCATGTCCGGCTGGTAGTCATCCCAGAGCTGTTTGACCCGCTTGAAAAATTTGAGCTGGTAAGCCGCGTCCGGCACGCTGCTGCCCTGCGCGGGATCCCAATCCCAGACCAGTTTTTTGCCGGGGGTGTGGTTTTGCGCGTAAAGATCCTGCGGGTCGAGCCCGTCCCACCACAGACCTTTACCATCGGCCTTGGTCAGCTTGCCATCGTAAGGCACGCCGGCAAACGGGCCGTCCTTGTCTGCGCCCTGCGCGACTTCATACCACGACCACGCGTGCGAGGAATGGACGCTGACGGCGAAGCGCAGGCCGTTTTTCCGCGCCGCCGCCGCCCAACCGCCGATCAAGTCCTTGTGCGGTCCGACGGCGACGGAATTCCACGGCTGATATTTGGAATTGAAGTTGTCGAAGTTGTCGTGATGGGCGGCCAGCGCCATGAAATATTTTGCGCCGTTCTTCTTGTAAAATGCCAGCAGCTTGTCGGGATCAAATTTCGCCGCCTTCCATTCGTGGATGACATCCTTGAAGCCGTTCGTGGAGGGATGCCCGTATTCCGCAATGTGCAAATTGTAATCAGCCTGGCCGGGAATATACATGTTGCGCGCATACCAGTCGCCCTCCTCCGGCTCGCATTGCGGCCCCCAGTGCGCCCAGATGCCGAATTTCGCGTCGCGGAACCAGTCCGGCGTCTGGTAATTCGTCAGCGAATTCCAGTCCGGCTTGAATGGCCCGGTCGCGATGTCGTGAACCACGTTGGTCGAACCGGTCGTTTCGATTTTGGTGCATTTGCACTTCGAGCAGGGCGAGACGCAGCCGGACAAGGTGGCGGCGATCGCCAGGCTGGCGAGTGCAAGGTTCAGTTTCACAAGGGTTTTCATTTTTTATTTTGAGGCAACTCGCACGTTCACCTTGAACGCGCCGGGCACCGGCTCGTTCGAGACGACGATCAAATAACCGCCGCCGCAGCCGGAATACATCGCGCCAAAGTATTGCCGCTGATACGCCGCCAGCAGCGGCATCAAATCCAGCCGGAGCAGCGGATGCCGGACGACGTGCGGCAACAGTGTTTCCCAGCATTTCATGTTCAGGTTGAACGAAGCGCCGAGCGCCTTCGCGTCCATTTTGAGGATGGCGTTGTAACAGTCCTGACCGGACTGGCCGAGCTTGGAGACCCATTTTGAGGTTAAATTTTTTATGCCGAGCGGATTGTAGCCCTCCGGACGCGGTTCGACCGGAATCACATGCAGAATCCCGCTCAACCAGCGCGCGACCTTCGCGCTGTTGCAGGATTCGATGTGCGAGGGAAAAACGCCGCCGTGAATTTTGAAGTCGTAGTCCAGCCGGTTCACGCCGGGATACACCAAGCCGATCATGTCCTGCGAGCCGCTCGGCTCGGCTTTGCCTTTATTTTCAACCTCGTAAAGTTCGCGCGCCAGCTCCTCCGGCGGACGACCGGGCAGTTTGCCGTTCCAAATTCTCATCGCAATCGCGCGCGTGCCGCTGGCGATGCCGGACCGGTTCATCGGCCGGAAATTCGGCTCGATCTGCACCACGACCATCGAGCCGGGCGGCTTGGGGTTGAGCTGCGAAACGAACGGCTGGTCAATCCAACCGCCCGCGAGTTGCAGGCGGTTGGGAATTGATCCAAGCACTTTGCCGACCGGCGAAGTGGCGTGATTTTTCATCAGCCGATGCCCACGCGTTTGCCGGCCTTGCGATGGTGGTATTGTTCCTTGATCCACTTGTAGGTTTCCGCCAGCCCCTTGTTGAGCGTGGTGCTCGGTTCCCATTTCAGAACCTGCTTGATGAACGTGTTGTCGCTGTTGCGGCCGGCCACACCCAGCGGGGCGTTCAGGTCGTAATGCCGCCTCATTTTCACGCCGGCGATTTTCTCGATCTTGGTCAGCAGCTCGTTGATGGAAACCAGTTCGCTGGAGCCGAGATTGATCGGCGTCGCGATCAAATCATCGCAGTGCATGATCTTGTCAATGCCCTGCACACAGTCATCAATATACATGAAGCTGCGGGTCTGATGTCCGTCGCCCCAGATCGTGATGTCATTCTTGCCGGTGTCAATCGCCTCGATGACCTTGCGGCTCAACGCGGCGGGCGCCTTTTCACGGCCACCGTCCCACGTGCCGTGCGGTCCATAGACGTTGTGAAAACGGGCGATGGCCGTCTTCATGCCGCGCTCGTGCCAGTATTCCTGGCAGAACATTTCGGAGATCAATTTTTCCCAGCCGTAACCGCGCTCGGACATCGCCGGATATGCGTCGGATTCCTTCAGCGCCCGAACATTCGGATCCTGCTGTAACAACGTGTTGTAGGCGCAGGCGGAACTGGAATAGAAATAACGCCGCGCGCCGGCGCGATAAGCCGCCTCAACCATGTGGGTGTTGATCAGCACGCTGCGCAGGCATTCCACGCGGAAGCGCTCAATGAAACCCATGCCGCCCATGTCGGCGGCGAGGTTGTAAACTTCCACCGCGCCTTCGGTGACGCGCTTGCAATTGTCCTCAAGGCTCACGTCCAGACAGAGGTTCTGGACGCCGGGCGTGTGCAGATACCACTCGTAAAGCGGCTTCTTGTCCACCGCGCGGATGTTGGTGAAACCTTTTTTGGTGAAATACCGGGCCAGGTTGCCGGCGATGAAGCCACCCGCGCCGGTGATGACGATCAAATCATCCTTTTTCATCGGCGGGTCTTTTTCGACAAGTCGTTTTGTATTTTCCATAATCATTGTTTGTTGATGTTCAAACCTGTGCCATGAAAATACACTGGACACCCATGCGTGGAAATGACGATAGTTGGCCAGCGCATGACGATAATTGACTTTTCCGCATGAAGCCACCCGCTCCAACAGAGCCTGCCGCCGCCGGGGCGCCGGGATTTTTCTCCCCGCAGGTCTCCGCCGCGCGCCGGTTTTACCTGAACCTCAACCCATCGAAGCGCGCGCCCCTGTCCGTCGTCAGCGGCGGCTGCGAACATTGCACGCCCGACTACAAAATCCAGCGCCCGACATTTCCCTTTTACTCGATTGAATACGTCGTCCGCGGGCGCGGCCTGCTGAGGCTGCAAAACCGACGCCACACCTTGCAGCCGGGCTGCATTTTTTCCTACGGCCCCGGCGTGCGGCAGAACATCACCGCCGACGCCACCGAGCCGCCGGTCAAGTATTTTGTGGACTTTGCCGGCTCAAAATCGAGGAATCTCCTCCACCATTGCCAGTTGCCGCCGGGAAGCGTCTCGCAAATATTCCCGCCGAACGACCTCCAGAATCTCTTTGACGAATTGATCCGGTGCGGCCAGCGCGGCGGCCGCCAGGGCATGGAACTGTGCGCGAAACTGCTGGAATGCCTGGCGTTGAAAATTTCCGAATCGCGCGCGCCCGGCGCGGGCATCGAGACTCTTTCGTTCACGACCTACCAGCAATGCCGCCAGCACATCGAGAAAAATTCCCAGCGGCTCAAGACGCTCCGGCAGATTGCGGAGGAATGCCACGTGGACGCCGCCTACCTGTGCCGGCTGTTTCAGCGCTACGACCACCAAAGCCCATACCAATTTTTGCTGCGCCTGAAAATGAACCTCGCCGCCGAATGGCTCCAGCAGCCCGGCGCGCTCGTGAAACAAATCGCTGAACGCGCCGGCTTCAGTGACCAGTTTCACTTCTCCCGCGCCTTCAAAAGCGCGCTGGGCGTCGCGCCGGACATCTTCCGCCGGATGCGTTGAGCCGGCGGGCAGCCGGGCCTTCAAAGTTTCCCGGCGCGGTTCACTTCGGAGATTGTCCGGCTTGCACTGCCACCACTTTTCCGGCGTATTTGACAGTCGCATCGGCGCGTTCCGTTTCATCGCCGCCGCTGCCGTGATTTTCACTCACAAACACCACGCGGAACGTCCGCTCCTTCAACATTCCCGGAAATTTTCCGTTGCGCGCGCCAATCGTCAGCGTCCCGGCGGCCTCGTTCCACGTCAGCGGGATGGTCGCGAACGCGCCTTTCTCGTAACCGTAATTGTCACCCTGGTCTTCATAAAGCGTGAACGCGCCGTCCGCGCCGCGATAAACGCGCAGCTCAACCGGATCGGCCGGTTTTTCGGAAACATATTGCACCACCGGGCCGAGCGGCAAAATGCTCCCGGCGCGAACAAACAGCGGCAGTGTTTCAATCGGCGACGCGGTTTCAACGCGCTGTCCGCCTGCAATTCGTCTGCCTGTCCAGAAATCATACCACTCGCCGCTGCCCGGCAAATAAACACTGCGCGTGACTGCGCGCGCCTCCGTCACCGGGCTGACCATGATTTCCGGGCCGAACAAAAACTGGTCGCCGGTGTCCAGCGCGTTGGTGTCGCCGCCGAAATCCATCATCAGCGGGCGCAACATCGTTCCGCCGGCGCTCGTCACCTGCCACGACGCGGAATAAATGTAGGGCAGCAGCCGGTAACGCAGCTTGATGTAATCGGCCAGGATTTTTTGCGTCGGCTCGTCCCAGCGCCAAAATTCCTTGCCCGCGCCCGTGCCGTGGACCCGGAACATGGGATTGAACGCACCGAATTGAAACCAGCGCGTGAACAGCTCCTGATAATTTTTATTCGTCGGGTTGCCGCCGGTGAATCCGCCGATGTCGGTGTTCCAATACGGAATGCCGCTGATGGAAAAATTCAGCCCGGCGGGAATTTGCCGGGCGAACACCGCCCAACTTCCGCGAATATCGCCCGACCAGGTGATCGCCGAATTGCGCTGCTGCCCGGCGTAGGCGGAGCGCGTCAGGATGACGACGCGCTTGGCGTCAGTCTGCGCGCGCTGGCCTTGATAAAGTCCTGTCGTGTGCAGGAGCGGGTAGGCGTTGAAAACTTCCGCGCCCGGCCCGGCGGCGGTCTGGAATGCGCGGAACTCGCCCCACTTGCCGCCGAATTCGCCCTCCGACGCGTCGAGCCACCAGCCGTCGAAGCCAAGGCTGAACAAATTTTTTGAGACCAGCGACCAGTAGGTTTTCCGGCCGTTTGCGTTGAACGGGTCATACCATTTCTGCTGGCCCTTCGGATAAACGCTCGGCAGCACCGGAGGATACAACGCGCCGGCTTTTTCCATTTCCGTGAAATTTTCCGTCCCGAGATCGAACTTCGGCCAGATCGAAATGAGCACATGCGCGTGCATCGCGTGCAAGTCCTCCACCATCTCCGCCGGATTCGCATAGCGCGCCGGATCAAACGCGTGCGAACCCCAGCCGCCGTTTGTCCAGTATTGCCAGTCCTGAATGATGCCGTCGAGCGGCACGCCGAGCTTGCGGTATTCCGCCACAATGTTCGTCATCTCGGCCTGCGACTGGTAGCGCTCCTTGCACTGCCAGAATCCCCAGAGCCACTCCGGCATCAGCGGTGCGGCGCCGGTCAATTCGCGGTAATCACGGATCACGCCGTCCGCCGACGGCCCGAACATGAAATAATAATCCACCGCACCGCCGGCCTCGGAATCCCATGAGAGAACATTCCCGTCGGTTTTTCCAACGTCAACATCCGTCACCGCCGGATTGTCCCACAGCACGCCATAGCCCCTGCCCGACACCAGCACCGGCAGGCCGACTTCCATGTTGCGCTGCTGCAAATGCACCGTCGTCCCGCGATAATTCCACATGCCGGCCTGATGCTGGCCGAGGCCGTAAATCCGTTCGTCTGCCGGCAGGATGAATTTTTGCCGCACGCCCGTGCCGTTGTAATTTGTCACGGCGGCCGGTGAAAATTCCCGGCCATTTTCCGCCTCCAGCAAAACCGGTTTGCCGCTCAAATCAAAAAATCCCACCGCGCCGGTCTTTTTATCCACCTGCACGCGGATGGCCGGCGTCTCCAAGACCACCGCGTCCGGCGTTTCGCTCAACTGCCATTTTATTTTTTCGGGTTTGGCGATGACACTGAAGCTTTTTTTCTCCGGCAATTTGTTTCCCGGCGCGAATGTCACGCGGATGATCCGGTCCGACCACACCTGCAACCGCAGCGTGCCGGAGGGCATCGTCAACACGACGCCATCGCTCTGCTTTTGAATTTTCAAGCCCGTCGCAGCGGATGCGGAAAGGTTTGCGGCGACGAAAATCGCGCCGAACATCGGCATGAATTTTTGAAGGACGGTTCGCATGGAATCCTGTTTTAATTTTGCGCGACAACTTTCAGCAGTGCGTGCAGGCGAATGTCGTCCGAAGCCGCGCCCACCAGCAGCTCGTAATCGCCCGGCTCGACGACGTATTGTTTTTTGGCCGTGTCCCAGCTCCGGAACCGTTCCACCGGAATGTCCATCGTGACGCGCGCGCCCTGCCCTTGCGCCAGGTGAATCCGCGCAAATCCGCACAGCGCCAGCTTCGGCTGCGGCTGCGCGGAATTCATGTGCCGAAAATAAACCTGCGCCACCTCGTCGCCGTCGCGCCTGCCGGAATTTTTCAGCGTGAAGGAAATTTTCGCGGTGTCGCCGGCGGTGAATCTGGCCTTGTCCAGCGCGGCGGCGGCGTAATTGAATTTCGTGTAGCTCAAGCCGTGGCCGAACGCGAACTCCGGCGTGCCGCCGAAATAACGGTAGGTGCGGTTGCTCATCGCGTAATTTTCAAACGCCGGCAAATCCGCCGTCG
>CAZZPE010000055.1:0-16395 GCA_964655855.1 uncultured Bifidobacteriaceae bacterium | reverse complement strand
TCAAAATCTGGTATCCGTGAGGATGTGTGGGTTCGACCCCCTCCGTCGGCACCATCTAAATCAATGGCTAGTCGGCAGACTATGTTTTTTGTCCCGCAATATAAACACTGTCTGAACTTGCAGACGAGCCTCTGGACGCCTCGCTTTCCGCCATCCTTCCGTCTTCGCTACGTTTTGCCGCGACTGGCAGGTGCGCCTTCAAAGGAGAATTGCGATCATGAGCACCACACCAGACGAAAAGCTTAAATTCATTCTCGGCCGGCGGAGCATCCGGGTGTATGCGCCCGGCCAAGTCAGCGAATCGGAAATCACCCGGCTTTTGCAGGCGGCGATGGCGGCACCTTCGGCGGTCGCCAAAGACCCGTGGCGGTTTGTGGTCATCCGCAAGAAGGAAACACTGTCGGCCATCGCGGTGGCCTTGCCTAACGGCGCGATGCTGGCCACAGCCCCGCTGGGCATCATCGTCTGCGGCGACCTCGACGCGGCGCACGACCGGCAGTTGAGCTACCTGTTGCAGGACTGTTCGGCGGCCATTGAGAACCTGCTGCTTTGCGCGCATGCTCTGGGCTTGGGCGCTTGCTGGCTGGGCATTCATCCGCGCGAAGACCGAGTGCGGAGGCTGAAGGAAATCCTTGCGCTGCCGACGGCGGTCATTCCCGTGGCTGGCATCGCCATCGGGCGCCCCGGCGAGGAAAAGGAGCCACGCACCCGGTTCAACGGCGACTATGTGCATTGGGAGAAATGGTGATATGGCAAGGAAAAAAGAGTTTCCGCTGGCGCAGGTTTATGGGCTGCCCGAACCCGGCCCGGCGGTGCTGTTGAGCACCGCTTACGCCGGCCGGTTCAACGTCATGCCGATGTTATGGCATATGATGGTGGAGTTTGTGCCGCCGCTGGTGGGCTGCGCCGTCAGGAGCGCGAATTTCACGTTCGAAGCTTTACGCAGGATCGGCGAATGCGTAATCAACATCAGGAACATAGAAAAATTATGAACAAGTATATTATCATGGGCCCGAACGGATCGGGCAAAGGCACTCAGGCTGCGCTGCTCTGCAAGGCCTATCACCTCGTTCACATCTCGGTCGGCGACATTTTCCGCTGGAACATCCAAAGCCATACCAAGCTGGCCGCGCGCATCCAGCGCATCATGAACGCCGGCCAATTGGTGTCCGATGACATTGTGGAAGAGGTGGTCCGTGCACGCCTGGATCAGCATGATTGGAACTACGGGTTTATTTTGGATGGTTTTCCCCGCAGCGTCACCCAGGCGACATTTTTTCTCGAATCTTACGACATTGATGCGGTGATCAACATCGAAGTGCCCGATCAGGCCGTCATCGAGCGCATGCTCAGCCGGCGGCTCTGCTCAAAGTGCGGGCTGGATTTCAACCTGATCTCCCATCGCCCCAAGGTCGCGGACACTTGCGACGTTTGTGGTGGCCGGCTTGTGTCGCGCCCGGACGACAATTCCAACGCCATCCAAGAACGGCTCAAGGAACACCATGCCAAGACCCAGCCGATCATTGACTTGTTCCGTTGCAAGGAACTTGTCGTGATGGTTGACGGCACGCAACCGGTGGACACAGTGCACAAGCAAATTTGCAGGGAGTTGGATCACGCCTTCGCCGCCCGGTTGAAGTCGCTGCACCCGGCTTAAAACGCGCCGGATGATCGGTATAAAATGAACAAAAAGCAGGACAGACTTTTGCCTGCCCTGCTTTGTTCAAATTGGGACTTTTAGGTCCTTACGGCTGGCGCAGAATATAGAAGCGCGTTGAGTTGGTGGCCGGATTCGGGTCGGTGAAGTAATAATGACCTGAATTCAGAGGATTATCCGCGACAGTTTGAATGACCGGCCAGGTGGCTGCAGGCGCAGCGATATTGTTGGTCGCCAAAATCGTGAAAATCAAGCCAGGCGTATTGTTGAAGCTGAATTGCGCGGTGGCGGACGCGCCGGAACCGGTGATGTGCGTCGTGCCGGCGGTGATGACAAGCGGCGTGGTGACCGCAGCGGCATTGCCGGGCGGCACGGGCGCGAATGCAACACCCTTCAAGGTGGCCTGCGAAGACGCGGTGTAGTTCGTTTGGAACGCGCCCAGACTGGGCGGTTGGTTCCATGCCGCGGAATCCGTCACCTTGACGAGACTGTTCCCGGCGACGCCGCCGCTTCCCGTCGTGTAATACAAGTCAACGCCGCCGCTGGCATTGGTGACGGCGCACAGACCATCACCGCCATTCGGAGTGTTCGCCATGCCTGCCAATGCATACGCAGGCAAACCATTGTCGTCGGTTCCTGAAAGATAATATTTGAAAATGGCGCCGGAGGCGTTGTTCGTGCCGTCAATGTAATAGACAACGTCATAGCTGCCGCCATTGTTGCCGGATTGGATCATATAAAAGTCCAGCAGGACGGGATCTTCAGGAAATCCGGATACAGGATAAAGAGTTCCGAATCCGCTTATGGCCGGATAACCACCAACGTATATGGTCCCATCGGCTTGGGGAACGATTTGCAGAACAGTGGCATTCAATGTGGACGACGACTGCTGCAAGGCATAGACGGTGCCGCCAAAACTCTTCAAAGAACGGACATTACTGCTTGAGCCACCAATCCACGGATTGGCGAGGCCGTTAGTATAAACGCCGCCTTTGTCACCGATAAACCAGTTCGTGTTGTCCAGGCTGGTGGCGCTGCGGGCCTGGTTTCCAGTGCTGCCGCCAATTCCAGTATAGGACGTCTGCAAGACATAGGCGCCCTGGGCATTCAGCGTTCCAACGCCGCGTGGGTTGACGGTGGTCACATCCGGGGTCGTCACCAAGGAGCCGTCCTGGGTTTCAAACGCGGCAAAGCACACCAGTGACCCGTCTTCGCTGTCCGCCAGTCTGCCGGTGGTGCCGGCGCTGCTTTGGCGCAAGGCATTCGCCCCCGTGGCGCTGATGGCAAAGGTGTTGATTGGGGAGAATTGATTGGCGGCACCGGGGTTCAACTCAAGAATGCTGAAGGTCGAATTCTTCACCGCCAGATCCTCCTGAAGCACGGCCAGATTGCCTGGCGTGAACGCGGTCGGAGGCGCGGGGATTGTGAAACCGGACGAATTCGTCGTTGTCGAAGGCAAGCCGCCCAAACCAGAACCGGTCACGGTGAAGGTGATGGTCGCCCCGGACACTTCAGCTGTGCTGGTGGCCGATAAATTGGTATAGGTGGCCGTTCCGCCAACCCCCGACAGAATGGCGCCGCTGCCGGTTCCAAAACTCCACGTCCCGGAGCCGACGGACGCCGTGAAAGTGGCCGCATTGTTGGCCGGATTGCCATATTGATCCGTAATCGCCAACACGGGTTGTGTGACCAGCGTGCCGCCATTGCCGGCAGGCGCCGCAGGTTGCGTCGTGATGGACAATTGTTTTGGCGCACCGGGTCCGATGAATTGCGAAACCGCGTCCGAATTATAATTGGTTGCAAAAATGACCACGCTCTTGGAACCGGAACTTTGCAGCAGGGCGGAGGCTGCCGGCGTAAATATAATCTTGCCGGGATAATTCGTATTGTAAGCCGAAGGTGACAGCACAACGCTGTTCACCGTGATGTTGGTGATGGTTGTGCGCCAGACCGGATCGTCGGTAAAGGTGTTTGTGAATGGGCCATCCGCCGTGGCACTGACATCGGGAGTGAGCACGGGCGGAATATTCAGCGAACTGGCCGCTGATGAACCGCCCACCGGCGCAAAATCAATGCCTTTGAGATAGGGCGCCCCGGCGTAGAGCACCACATTGTTTGCGGTGGTGATGGCCGGAGCCACGTTATATCCTGTCGTATCGGTGATCTCCACAACGGAACCACCGGTTCCGGTCGTGACATAGAGGTTTGCGCCTCCACCAACGTTTATGGCGCAAATACCATCAGCGGTAACTCCGAGCGCGGCGGTGCCGTTGAGCGTCCATGACCCGCCGACCAACGAATACTTGCTGATTGATGTCCCGTCGTTAACATAAGCGATGTCATAATTGGTGCCGTTGACTCCAGACTGAATCATGTAGAAGTCCAAAGCGGCGCTGTCCAACGTCGACTCCAAACCGGGCAAAGGCGTTAGCGTCGTTGCATCCGCCGAGACGGTGCTAAGGACCGATGGGTTGGCCGATCCCGAGGTTGCCGCACAGGCAATGACTTGGCCGCCAAAAACCTTCACAGGACGAATGTTGGTCGTGTTAAGCGGACTTGTTGTGTTGTTCGTATAAATGCCGCCTTTGTCACCGACATACCAAATTACATTGTTCAAGCTGGTCGTGCTGCGGGTCTGATTCTTCGTGGAACCTCCCAGTCCGGTGTAAGTGGTCTGCAAGGTGTAGTCGCCGCTGGCGCTGGAATCTATTGTCCCAACGCCGCGTAAATTGACGGTGGTTTCATCTGCAACACCAACTCCGTCTTGGGCGGCGGTGAACGCGAGCAACGTTCTGTCTGCGGTCAGCGCCAGCCTGCCGGTGCTGCCGGCGGAGCTTTGGCGCAAAGCGCTCGCCCCGGTTGTGGGAATGGCGACGGTGTTGACGGGCGATGAATTGGTTTGGCAGGGATTTAATTCAACAATGGAGAATGCAGTCGAGGTGGCATTTTGGGCCAACTGCTCGACGGCCAAGTTGGGTATCGGTGCAAAATCAATGCCCTTCAGATAGGCTGCATTGGTGTAGAGCGTCACGTCGTTTGCGGTGTTGATGGAAGGAGCTGCATTATATCCGGCCGTATCGGTGACCTTGATGACACCGCCTCCGCCCGAACCCGTCGCGCCCGCCCCGGTCGTGACATAGAGATAGGCGCCACCGCCATTATTGATGGCACAAATCCCGTCAGCAGTGACCCCGAGAGAGGCATTGGGCGTATTGGCCACCCAAGATCCGCTGACTAACGAATACTTGCTGACTGTGGTCCCATCGCTGACATACAAAATGTCATTTGTGCTGCCATTGTTTCCGGACACAATCATGTAAAAATCCGTCACATTGGCATCGGCTGGCAGACCCGGCAAACCCGTGAGATTTCTCCCGCTGGCCGAAACGGTGGAAACGACCGCCTTTGCCTTCGTTGACGCGGCATAGACCGTGCCGCCAAAACACCTGAACGATCCAACATTCGTAGTATTAAGAGGTGTATTAATACCGTTGGTATAAATGCCGGCCTTGTCACCAAAATACCATGTCTTATTGTCCAGGCTCGTAACGCTACGGGTCTGATCCCCGCTTCCGGTCGAATTGGTGTAGTTCGCCTGCAAGGTGTATCTGCCATTGGCATCAAACGTCCCAACACCGCGATTGGTGATGGAGGTTTCGTCCGCAACACCGGTTCCGTCAATGGCACCGGTAAAGGCGATCAGCGTTCGATCCTGTGTGAGAGCCAGCCTGCCGGCGGTGCCGGCTGAAGTTTGGCGCAAGGCACTCGCTCCGGTTGAGGGGACGGAGTTGCTGGTGACGGGCGATGAGTTGGTGTGGTAAGGACTTAATTCAACAATTGAAAATGCGGAAGAGGTGAGGTTCGATTGCAATTGCTCGACGGCCAGATTGCCAACTGTAAAGGCCGCCTTCACTCCTGCCGGCGTCATCGCCAGCAGCGCGGCGGCGGACAAAACGGCCATGCTAGACAGCTTGCGTGTGATTTTAAGATTCATTTTAGATTATGTAATTGATGGTTTGGGCTCACCTTTGCTCTGGTTTTTGATTTTCCTTCAAAAATCAGGAGGCAAGTCTAGCAGGCTTTGGCGAGGGCTCAACGGCGGCAGGGTTACGAAAATGTAACAAAACGGTTACAGACCACGACAAGGTTGATGAATAAAATAGTCAGATTGTAAAAAGAAGATTTATTAATTTGCACAAAACCATCTTCATGATACAAATCAGGCCTGCCGGTCAGGTAAAAGCCATTCCCGCCCTGTTTTGTCTTTTTCACTCCGTCATGAGAAGGCGAATAAAGCATGTTTCCTAATTGCTACAATGTTGACATCTGATTGTAACATGGACGGTTCATCATGTGCCCGGTGGAGAGAAAAGCGTTTCCCGATTGGAAAGCTTTAAAGCCCGAAATATGAATTTGAGCCATAAACAAACCCGTGGATTCACCCTGATTGAGCTGCTGGTGGTCATCGCCATCATTGCCGTCCTGGCGGCCATTCTTTTGCCCGTGCTCGCCAAGGCAAAAAACATGGCGCAGCGTATTGGTTGCGTGAGCAACCTCAAACAGTGGGGAATTGCCATGAACCTGTATTTGAACGACTACGACCAGACCTTCCCCTGGCCAAGATACCAGGTGACTTCGACCATACAACAGGACAACCCCCAGTGGGGCGATGTCCAGACATTTTACAATTTGGGACAGGGAAATGATGTTTGGTTCAATGCCCTTCCCCGTTATGTAAGTGGAAAGCCTCTTTACAAATGGGTCGCCAATCCGACCGGTTTTGCAACCGAAAAATCCATTTTCACCTGCCCCACAGCGGTTGCCCAAGGCATTGATCCGGTGGACACGCAGAAATCTCCGGGCACCACTCCTGAATACGACGTGGTTTCAAAGGATCGCCCGCTTTTCAATTACTCGATGAATTCAAAATCACTCGCCAATGAGCCAAGTGCCGCCTCACTCAAATCCACCATGATTGCCCATTCATCGGCCTTCGTCCTTTTTTCCGATGTCCGCAACCGTTCGGACGAAAAGCCGTTTAATGGGAGTGCCGCCAACCAGGTTGATCTTGCCACGCCCCATTGCTACACCACGCGTTTTTCTGCCCGCCATAATCAGGGTGGAAACATCACCTTTTCCGACGGCCACGTGGAGTTCTTCCTATACGCCTACGTCGTCAACCCTTCCGGCAAAGACCCCGGCAATCCCGACATCAACTGGGATTGCAGCGGCATCACCGTCCCTTGAACAAACAACTACAAAAATGAAATCACCGACCCGATTGAATCTGCATTCTCGCTCAATTTGTCTGACGAGTTTGGTGTGGCTCGCCGTTTCGACAACCATGCCGCTCCGTGCGGACGACACGATGGCTCAACCGAGTCAGCCGGTCCAATTAAGCCAGCTTCACTACCTCACCGGCAAGAAACCCGACGCCACCGCCCTGCTTGCGCCGCCACCCCTGCCCGATTCGGCGGAACAGGCCGCCGACATGGAGGAGGTTCGCGCCGTCTATCATGCCGCCGGCAGCAACGACATCGCCATCGCCTATTCACAAAAGAAATTTTCAATCTTCACCTTCACCCCGGCCATCGGCGCATATTTTCAATCCAACAACCTGCCCAGGACCGCGGCCTTTTTTGAGAGAGTCCAGAAGGACGCCGAGGCCGTGACCGATAACGCCAAGGATTTCTACAAACGTCCCCGCCCTTACGTCACCGACCCAAGCCTCGCCAATGGCAAGCTGGAAAAGAGCTTCAGTTATCCCAGCGGCCATTCCACCGAGTCCATGGTGTTGGCGCTGGTGCTCGCCGATTTGGTGCCGGACAGGCACGACGACATAATAGCCGAGGCGCGCAGCATCGGCTGGCACCGCGTGCAGATCGCCCGCCACTATCCGACGGATATTTATGCCGGACGCGTGCTCGCGCAAGCCATCGTCAAGCAGATGAGGAAGAGCGACGCATTCCAAAAGGATTATGCCGAGGCAAAGAAGGAAACGGATGCCGCCCGCGCCTTGGCCAACAATTAACCGCCTCCATCAGCCTCAACCGGGCGTGAGTCTGTCTGAACGCGACCGGTTTGAAGCTGGCAACGCGGACGTGGCAGGACTTGGTTAATGACATCATTGCCACCTGTGTCATATCTCTTTCCGACGCAACCACAGCCAGCACGTCACGGGGTTGCCTGTGGCGACTGTCGGCCGCCAAATTCTCCAAATTGACACTTGAAAAGCACAGGGTCGTAACAAATCCAATTTAAGCTTTCCCCGATTGATTTTCAGTTTCCGAACAGAACAACCAATTGAGAAAATTATGAAGTTGAAGTTAAAATCCAAGATCAAGAAAAGTCCGACGGGCACTCAAGCCACCGGCAGCACCAGCCGCCAAATTACCGAGCCGGCGATGGTCGCACGGGTTTCCACCGCCCCGGCAGGCTGCGCGGATCATCAAATCACCACTGAAAGCATTGCCTTCTATGCCTATAATATCTGGGAACAAGAGGGCCGTCCGCAAGGCCGTGAACTTGAGCACTGGTTGCAGGCCGAGTCCCATATCAAGCAAATCGCCCGAACAGTTCCGACCTGAATCCCCATGATGCTGTAATGGAGATCTGCCAGCCTTGCATCCAAGTTGTGGCTTCCCCGGCGAAGCCGGGCCAGATTCCGCGTCATGATTTCTTCGAGATCGCCTCTTTCGCGCATTTCAAAAATCGTTCCGCAGCGGGAGCCGGCCCGTCCTTGGACCAGGCCGCGCCAACGACCAAAGGCTCGGGCGCGGGCAAAACAGGAATGAGCTTCAGGCGCGGCCCGGCAAGGCAGGCCACGGACCCGGACACCAGCGCCACGCCACCACCGGCTTCGACTGCGGCGATCAGGCTGGTGATGCCGTCGTGTTCCTCCGCGATTTGCGGTCTGCCTTTGATGGTCGTGAAGTATTCCGCCAGCAATTCGTGATACTCGGGATACTCTTTGCGGCTGTAAGCAATCAACGGTTCACGCGCAAGCTCCGCCAGCCTCACGGTTCGCCGCCGGGCCAGGGGATGTTTGGGCGCGACGGCCAGGCATAGGAAATCGCGCAGGAGCTCTGTGAAACGCAGCCCGCGCAACATGGCCCGCGTGGGACGCACAAGAAAGGCGATCTGCAACGCGCCCTCGCGCAGCCGGGCGAGCATCTCCTCGGTGGACAAATCATGCAGGAGCACGCGCACGTCGGGCGACCCGGCCTGAAAGAGGCGCAGGGTTGGCGGCAGAATCCGCACGGTGAGTGACGGCGCGTAACCGACGTGAATTTCGCCGCGCCCGCCCGTGGCCACGGCGCGCGTTTTTTTCAACGCCTCCTCCACGCGCTGGAGAACGGCGCGAGCCTCGCCCTGAAAAGTTTTCCCCGCGCCGGTCAGGCGCACGGATTTGGCACCGCGTTCCAAAAGCGCAAAGCCCAGTTCGCCCTCCAGGTCGCGAATCTGCCGGCTCAAGGCCGGTTGTGACACGTGCAGTTTCAGCGCGGCGCGAGAGACGTTTTCCTCTTGCGCGACGGCGACGAAATAGCGGAGATGGCGGAGTTCCATTTCGTCATCGAGCATACTCTCTGGTTATGCTAAGGCAAGAAACTTGGTCTTTCTCAAATCCACCGGCGGGGTGGATGGTCTTTCCATGATGAAAATTCGGAAAGCAAATGAACGGGGCCACGCCGAACACGGCTGGCTGGACACGTATCACACGTTCAGTTTCGCGGATTATTACGACCCGCAATGGATGGGCTTCCGCAGCCTGCGCGTCATCAACGACGATCTTGTGATGCCCGGCATGGGTTTTGGAACGCATCCGCACCGCGACATGGAAATCATCACCTACATCCTCGGCGGCACACTGGAGCACAAGGATTCCATGGGCAACGGCCGCGTGATCCGCGCCGGCGAGGTGCAATACATGGCCGCCGGCACGGGCGTGCAGCACAGCGAGTTCAACCCCGCCAGGGACGAGGCGGTTCATTTGCTGCAAATCTGGATTCAGCCCGACCGCACGGGCGTGACTCCCCGCTACGGTGAAAAATCGCTCCAGGACGCCGCGACCGGCACCTGGCATCTCGTGACCAGCAAAACGGGACGCGACGGCTCGATTGCGATTCATCAGGATGCCGACCTCTGGCTCGCGAAGCTGGAAACGGGACAGACCGTTTCCCATTCGCTGGCGGACAGCCGGCACGCGTGGATTCACGTTGCCGAAGGCGAAGTGAAACTGAACGGCAAAACCCTCTCCGGCGGCGATGCCGCTGCCGTCAGCGGAAAAGCCGGTCTCAAACTGGCGGCGGCCAGACCGTCGCAAGTGCTCCTGTTCGATTTAAACTAAACAACAACACAAAAACCAAAATAATACCATGACCACCGTATCCATCATCCACTTCTCCGGCACCGGCCACACCACCAAACTGGCCGAAGCCGTCACCAGGGGAGCCGCCTCCGTGACCGATGTAACAACCAACCTCATCGCCATCAGCGGCGACGATATCACGAAGGGCCGTTACAAAAACGACGCTGTCTTCGCCCAGCTCGACGCCAGCGACGCGATCATTTTCGGCAGCCCGACTTACATGGGCGGCCCGGCGGCGCAGTTCAAGGCGTTTGCCGACGCCACGGGCGAGCGTTGGTATCGGAGCGCCTGGCGAGACAAGCTGGCGGCGGGTTTCACCGTCTCCAGCGGCCCGAGCGGCGACAAGTTGAGCACGCTGCATTACTTTTTCACCCTGGCCATGCAGCACGGCATGGTCTGGGTCGGAATGCCTGAACTGCCGATGAACGACAAGGGCATCAACCGCTTGAGCAGTTACAGCGGCGTGATGGCCCAGGCCGGACAGGAGCCGACGGACGTCGCACCAAACGCGGCGGATAAACTCACCGGCGAACTGCTCGGACGCCGGGTCGCCACGCTTGCCGCAAAGCTGAAGTAATAACTCCGGCAAATCAAAACAAACTGACAGGTGATTTATGAAAGCAATCCAGTTTCTCTTCAAAACCAGCGACAGCACCGCGCCGCTCATCGCGCGGCTCACGCTCGGCATTGTGATGTTTCCGCATGGCGCGCAGAAAATGCTCGGCTGGTTCGGCGGCTACGGCTTCAGCGGCACGATGAACTCCTTCACCGGCGCCATGCACATTCCCGCCGCGCTCGCTTTTCTGGCGATCCTCGCGGAGTTCGCCGGCTCGCTTGGGCTGATCACCGGACTGCTCGGTCGCGTGGCCGCGTTCGGCATCGCCGTTAACATGGTCGTCGCCATCGCCACCGTTCACTGGGCGAACGGTTTTTTCATGAACTGGTTTGGCAGCCAAAAGGGCGAGGGCTTTGAATATCACCTGCTCGCCATCGGCCTCGCGCTCGTCGTGCTGATCCACGGCGCAGGCAAAGCGTCACTGGACGCGGTGATTCAGCGCAAATTGGCCGCCGGCAAAGCCACGGCCACAACCCGATGAATCACGCATAAACTCCGGCAAAAATCCCGGCCCCATTGCTCCGGGCGGGCGTCAGCATCTGCCGCGTGCATCTCAAGGCGGGCGATGGCCGTGTGTTCGTTCCGGCGGCTTTTCCCGGCTGGCAGGATGCCAGTATCACCACGTCGTGCGCGTGAAAATCGCTTCCCACAGCCATTCCATCAATCTGTGCGGGCTATTTCCATTTCCGTGCGGCAATCCTCCCATCCGTGCGCGCGTTTTCCGGTTCGTGCGGCGATTTCCCGACCTGTGCGGACGATCTCCCGTTTCGTGCGGGCCAACTTCCCGCCCGTGCAACCGTTTTCCCGTCTGTGCGGCGGTCTTTCGATCCGTGCGGGCAAAACCTGTCGTTTTTAAGGCTTTTTGGGCGCGATGTGGCAGCTGACGTGAGTCAGCTCCAATCTTTCCCCGGCCCGAAATGAGCGGACTCACATCCGCTGCGACGAAATCCGAATGGCAAAAATAATTGTTGCACCCGCCGACAACCGGCGTATAAATCGTCCTCAACCCTTCGCTCGTTCAGGAAGAGAAACTTAACAATAAGAATTGAAAAGCATCTCATCATGAAACACAAAATCGCCAGCCTCACCGCAACCTTCAAAACCGTCTCCGCCTTCGGCGCAAAATACGCCGCCGATTTTCCCGCCACCGAGATGGGTGGACAGCAATTCGCCCTCGTCAGCGCCGCCGTGCCGCAGACCGCCACGCTCGGAGCCGCGCAGGTTTCCGGCGGCGAATCCGCGCACGCGGGCGTCCTGGCCAAGGTCGCCGGACGCTTTCATCTCCACGACGATTTGCACCACATCGCCGACGCCGCGCATTCCCTCGCGCTGCTGGGCACGGCCGGACTGGAGGGAAAGTTCCTCATGCCCCGCAGCGGCGGCGACCAGGCGCTGCTCAATTCCGCCCGCGCCTTTCAAACCGACGCGCCGGCGTTCTCCGCGCAATTCATCAGCCTCGGCCTGCCCACCACCTTCATCACGCAACTCGGCACGGACATCACCGACTTTGAGACGGCCATCAAGGCCAAGGGCGCGGGCACGGGCGCGCAGGCCGGGGCCACCGGCGGATTGGAAGACACCGCCAGCAAGGCCGCGATTGCCCTGCACGTCCTCAAAACCATCGTGCCCAATGTTTACAAAAACGATCCGGCCAAGCTTGCCGAATGGGCCACCGCCAGCCACATCGAAAAACACACGCCCGTCCCGCGTGTGAAACCGGCGGCGGCTCCGGCGCAGAAATAAATCAAAGCGCCATCGGCGCGGCATATTTGTAGTTTTACGTTTCGGGAAATCACAAGCTCCGTAGGAGCGGCATCTAAAATTTGGTGGGGCGAGCGTCCTCGCGAGCCGGCTCATGGAATATGCCGCTCCTGACGGAGCTTGAAAATGTTCTGGGATGCGATTCTACAAAGATGTCGCCCCGAACGGGGCTGGCAACCAAGTGATTTGTTCTCGACAAAATCTTTACGAGGCGCAAATTCCAAATCATGAGATGTGAAAAATGCACACCCGTCCCGCGCGCAAATCCGATGGCCCCTTCTGCGAAGTAAACAATTATACGCACATTAAAATATGTGGAAGATCACTCATCACGCTAAAGGGATTAGTCGCTTCTTTGAAGAAACACTCGGAGTAAAACTGAAAAATCCTCAATGGTCGTATGGGGCAATGGATTTGGCTAATAATCGTGTGTTTCTTAAGGTTTGGGAGAGTGAGCAAATTGAAGATGCCGACGGAGTAAAATTCCTGGTCTACTGGAAAGGGTGGAAATCTAACGGCAACAATGAACGGCTTAAACATCTTGAGGCCATACGGCGCGGTGCCAAATGCTTCGGAGTCCTTGGTGAGTTTATTGATCCAAAAGCTAAAAAAGTGAAAATAAAAACTTTCGACGACGAGCAGCTACTTATTATCGGAAATTTAGAGGAGGAGGATGACAGGTATACATACGCGCGGATTTTAGGACGGTTGCCCATAAGCGAATTGGGAGTGAGCACGCTAATTGCAGACTTCAAGAAAATCGAATCGGACAAGGCAACTGGCCCAACAACTAAACAAGAACTGAAAAATGCCCGTGTTGGTCAGGGCAAATTTGGATCAGATGTTCGAGAATTCTGGAATCACCGCTGTTCTGTTACTGGTGCATCCACGAAGGCAGCTCTTGAAGCATCACACATAAAACGGTGGGCGGATTCAAACGATGTTCAACGACTTGATCCAAGCAATGGGCTTCTTCTGACGGCCAACCTGCACAAATTATTCGATGCAGGTTTAATTTCATTCGACGATTCTGGAACGATGCTTGTGTCGTCAAAACTTTCGCAATCAGAACAAGAGATTTTTGGAGTCATTGGGAAAAAGCTTTCCAAAAAACCTTCTGCTGAAACCGCTAAATATCTCTCGTATCACAGAGTTAAATTCTTGGAATAGACGATTGCATCATTGCCCAAAAAACTTCTGAATCTCCTTCACCACTTCCACAAACCGGTCCACCTCGGCCTGTGTGTTGTAAAAATAAAAACTCGCGCGGGCGGTGGATTCCACGCCGAGCTTGTGCATGAGCGGCTGTGTGCAGTGATGCCCGCCGCGCAACGCCACGCCCGCCTGGTCCGCCAGCGTCACCACGTCGTGCGCGTGAACTTCCTTGAGCAGAAAACTCACCAGCCCGGCGCGGCCCGGTAGTGGCACAGGCATCTTGCCTGTGAATTGCCCGCTGGGACTGGACAGGCAAGATGCCTGTCCCACTACAGGTTTTGGCCCGAACAACCGGATGTTTTTCAGCGCGGCCAGCTTTTCATAGGCGTAGTTCGCGAGTTCCTGGTCGTGCCGCCAGATGTTTTCGCGGCCGATGGCGTCGAGATAATCCATCGCGGCGTGCAGCCCGATCGGGCCGGAAATGTCCGGCGTGCCGGCCTCGAACCGGTGCGGCGCGGGCTTGAATTCGGTCTTGTCGTAGCCGACGCTTAAAATCATTTCGCCGCCGCCCTGATACGGCGGCATGGCGTCGAGCAGTTCCTGCCGTCCCCACAAAACGCCGATGCCGGTCGGCCCGCAAATCTTGTGGCCGGAGAACGCGAAGAAATCGCAGCCGATGGCCTGCACGTCCACCGGCAGATGCCCGGCGCTTTGCGCGCCGTCCACGAGTGTGACGATGCCGAGCTTCCGCGCGCGGGCGCAAAGTTCGGCGACGGGATTCACCGTGCCGAGCGAATTCGAAATGTGGACCATCGAAAAAATTTTGACGCGCGGCGTCAACACCGATTCAAGTTTCGATAAATCAAGGAGCCCGTCGTCGCCGGTGACGGGCACGTAGGCAATCTTCGCGCCGGTGCGCCGGGCGATCATCTGCCACGGCACGAGGTTGCTGTGATGCTCCATTTCCGTGAGCAGAATCACGTCTCCGGACTTGATGTTTTTTGCGCCCCAAGAGCTGGCAACGAGATTGATGCCTTCGGTCGTGCCGCGCGTGAAGATGATTTCGTCGGCGCATCTGGCATTGATGAATTTCGCGGCGCGGGCACGCGCGGCCTCGTAGCCGGCGGTGGCGCGGTTGCTCAATTCGTGGATGCCACGATGGACGTTGGCGTTGTCGTGTTCGTAATAATGCACCAGCGCGTCAATCACCACGCGCGGTTTCTGCGACGTGGCGGCGTTGTCGAAATAAACCAGCGGCTTGCCATGGACTTTCTGATCGAGGATCGGAAAGTCGGCCCGCAGTTTTGCCCAGTCAACGGTATTATTCATTGAATTCATCATCCACAGATCGAACACGGATGAAACGCGGAAAATGACATCTTCAAACCTGTGTTCAATCCGTGTTCATCCGTGGCTCAAAGTAGTCCCAGCTGCAATTTGGCCGCCTCGGTCATCATGCCCTGATTCCACGGCGGGTCCCAGACGATTTCGACGTTTGCCTCGTCAATCGGCTCCAGCGAGATGAGCTTGTTCTGCACATCCTGCGCGAGCACCGGACCCATGCCGCAGCCGGGCGCGGTCAGGGTCATTTTCACATCGGCCTTGAAATTATTTTCGCCGGCGGGCGTGAGGTGGCAGTCGTAAACCAGGCCGAGGTCCACGATGTTGACGGGGATTTCCGGGTCGTAGCACGTCTTGAGCGCCTCCCAGATTTGCTTTTCCAACTGCTCCTGCGTGACCGGGCCGGAAACGGCCGCGGCCGGCGCGGCCTCGATTTGAAGGCCGAGCGCGTCGGCGTCCTTGCCGTCAATGCGGAACATGTTGCCGTTGACGACGACGGTGAACGCGCCGCCGAGCGACTGGGTGACGTAAGCCTGCCCGCCTTTTTGCAGCGTGACCTTGGTGCCGACGGGCACCACCGAGGCCTCCACGTCGCGCGTCAGAATTTTTGCTTCATTCGGACTCATAAAATGGGATTCAATCTACCTGCTCAACGCCGCCGCCGCAAACGCGGATGAGATCAATCCGCCGGTTCGTTTTCCGTGCTGACCGGCCGGGCCTCGCCCTGGAGCGCGCCCATGAGCGCGTGCCACGAGAGAATCGCGCATTTCACCCGCGCCGGATATTTGTGGACGCCGGCGAACACGGCGAGCTTGCCCACGTCGCCCGCCACGTTGCCGGTCATGACCATTTCGTGGACCCGCTCGAACATTTTTTCCACGTCCGCCTTCGTTTTGCCCGTGGCAAATTCGGTGAGCAGCGACGCCGACGCCTTGGAAATGCAGCAGCCGGAGCCGACGAAACTCGCCTCCTTGATGACGTCGCCCTCCAGCGTGAGGAACAGCTTGAGATTGTCGCCGCAAAGCGGGTTGTGGCCCTGCGCCGAGCAGGTGGCCGCGGGCATCTCGTGGAAATTGCGCGGCTTTTTGCAGTGGTCCAGGATGACCTGCTGGTAAAGATCGTTGATGTCGTCAAACATGGCCAAGAATGGAATGACTAAATTCTAATGACTAAAGAATGACGAAACCCAAATGACAAGTTTGAAACCGTTGGTCATTTGGATATTTGGAAATTCTTTAGTCATTCGTCATTATGGTTTAGACATTTCGCGCCAGCGACGGATTCGCTTCGAGCCGGTTCCACACCAGCTTGTCAATCACCTCGCGCACCGGCCCGCATTTCACGCGCTCGATGATTTCGCCGGCGAAGGCGTGAATCAGCATCCGCCGCGCGGTCTTTTCGGGAATGCAGCGCGAACGCAGGTAAAAAATGGATTCCTCGTCCAACTGGCCGATGGTCGCGCCGTGCGTGCATTTCACGTCGTCGGCGTAAATTTCC
>CAZZPE010000054.1:0-16424 GCA_964655855.1 uncultured Bifidobacteriaceae bacterium | reverse complement strand
TTTTTGATTTCGTCATCCTTCGCGGTGCGCGGGACGCCGAGGGTTTCGTAATAATCTTTGTATTGAACTGGCATTGCTGGCTGGAGGTTACAGATTGACGGCTGCAAGTTCAACCACCCGCCGGCCTGCAACCCGCAGTCCGCAACCTGCAACTTTCTTCGGATTACCTGCCAGCACTGTCAACAGTCAGCCATCGCGTCCCGTCCAGCTCGCCTTCGCGCCGCCAGATCCGGACGAGAATGTGCTTGCCGCCGGCCTGCCCGGACAATTTGACGGCGGCATCGGCGTCGCGCACGGGCTGGCGGTTGATTTCCAGAACGACATCGCCACGGCGCAAACCGGCCTCGGCGGCATTGGAATTTTGATCCACTTCCATGATGAGCGCGCCCTGAAGATTGGCGGGCGTTTTCAGCGCCAGTCGCGCCTGGCGGTCCAAATCGGTCACGGCCACGCCGCCGAGAGCATCGGCATTGGTTGAAGCAGGAGCGGATGGAACCTGACTGTTTTGAGCGGATTCACCGGGCAGTTCAGCCAGTTTGAAGGCGAGCGATTTGGCCGCGCCGTTGCGAATCAACGTCAATGTCGCATCGGAGCCGGGCGCGCATTCGGAAATCGCCAGTTGCAGGCTGTTCCTGTCGTCAACCTCCTTGCCGTTGAATTCGGTTATAAAATCGCCGAACTGGATCCCGGCCTTTTCCGCGGGCGTGCCGGGCATGACGTCATCCACCAGGACGCCCTTCTGGCCGGGTAGATTGAAAAATGGGGCGATGCTGGCGTCAACGTCCTGCATGTGAATGCCCAGATAGCCGCGCGTGACCCTGCCGCCGCTGATGAGGCGTTCCATGACGTGGCGGGCAAGATTGACGGGCACGGCGAAACCGATGCCTTCATTTCCCATGGTGTCGCTTTTGATCATCGTGTTGATGCCGACGAGCCGGCCTTGGGCATCCACCAGTGCGCCGCCGGAATTTCCCGGATTGATCGCCGCGTCGGTCTGGATGAAATCCTGAATATGCACCCGGCCATCGCCGTTGAAATCGCGAACATTGCGGCCGAGCGCGCTGACGATGCCCATCGTCACGCTCTGGCCGACATTGAAGGGATTTCCAATCGCAAGCACAACGTCACCGACTTCAAGCTGATCGCTGTCGCCAAGCGTGATGGCGGGCAGGCCGGTGGCGTCAATTTTCAACACGGCCACGTCCGTCAGCGGATCGGTGCCAACCACCGTGGCGGTGTATTCTTTTTTGTTGTCGGAAAGGGCGACCTTGATTTCATCCATGCCTTCCACAACGTGGTTGGCGGTCAAGATATATCCGTCGGGCGAAATGATAATCCCGGAGCCGAGGCTCTGTTCCTTGCGCGTGATTTCCCGCTGGCTGCCGCCGTCTGGTCCGTAGGGATCGCCAAAGAACTGGCGGAAGAACGGATCGTTGAACATGGGATTCCGATACAGGCGCTCGTGGATGATGTGCGTTGAGAAAATGTTGATGACGCTCGGCGCGGCTTTTTTGACAATAGGCGCATAGCTGGTGACGGCCTTGGCGTCGCGGACGACGGGTGTTTTGTCCACGGTGATGGCCGGGGCCGGATCCATGGCCCAGGCGGTGAAATAAAACAGGCAAACCATTCCCACCGCGCCCATCAGCGCGGCAAAAATCCCAACCACTGGTTTTGGCAGACTTTTCATAGGCAAACGTGCATTGTCCATTGTTGAGAATGGACAACGCCGCCGCGCAAATTGTTCAAAGACGGGCGGTCACTGCGCCGCGTTGGTCTGCGACTGCTGAAACTTCGGAAGGTCTTCCTGCTTGATGACTTGGACTTTGGCACCCTTTTTCAAGTCCTCGGCGGAGGGCACCATGACGATGTCGCTGGTCAGGGGCGGATTGGAAGAGGGCTGCGGCGCGGCAGCCTGTTGCGGCTGCGCCTGGGGATGCTGGATCGTCAGGAGTTCGACCTCAATAATCAGCGTGGCGTTGGGCGGAATGCGCGGCGAAAATCCATTGGGGCCAAAGGCAAGTTCGGCCGGGATGAACACCTGCCACTTGGCGCCGGGCTTCATGAGCTTGAGCGCCTCGCTCCATCCGCGAAAGACCTGGCCGACATTCAGTTGCAGGGGTTTGCCGGACCGGGCAGAGCTGTCCCATTCCGTGCCGTCAACAAAAGTGCCGCGAAAATTCACCGCCACGATGTCGTTGTCTCCGGGGGATTCGCCGCTGCCCCCGGCAAGAACCTTGTATTGCAATCCGTCCGGCAGGGTCACAACGCCGGGCTGTGTCTTGTTGCCGGCGAGAAAGGCCTCGCCCTCGGCCTTGTTCTTCACCAGAAGACTTTCGCGCATTTTTTGCTGCCGTTCGGCCAGCCCGCTCTGGAATTTGTTGATGAGGTCGCGCATGTCCTGCTGGCTCATCAACGTCGGCCCGCCGGATTGTCCGTCCTTCAATCCGCGCAGGACCAGCTCCGGATTCACGTCCACGCCCTGCTCCTTCCAGCGGTCGGCGAACATCATGCCGATGGCGTAGCTCAAGCGCGACTTGTCGTCGGCCAGCACGTTGGTGCCGGCGCTGGACAGAACCGGCGGAATCCGGACAGCCGGAGCATGACTGGCAGTGGTATTGGTTTTTGATGGAGCGGCGCAACCGTCCACAGCGGCTACGCTCAAGCAAACAGTCACAGCCCAGATAATGGTCTTCATGTTTTTGTTTTCGGACGGGCATTGTCGGAATTTTGTTCAAAATTGCAACCCGCTTTTCATCCGGCATCGCGCAAAAAGGTTTCTTTCTGAACAAATCACGCTACATTGGGTCGAAGCTGTGCCCATTACAATGAGCTTTTTTAAAACAAAATACTTCGCGGCCCTCGCGCTGGCCGTCTCGCTTTGCCTCGTCATCGCCGCCGGTTGCGCGGCCCCCAAAACGACCCCGGTCACGACGACGACGCCGGGCATCCTGACGCCCGGACCCAATGACTCGCGCATCGCCTACCGGACCGCGCAGTTCATGGAGAATTTGCAGTATTCCCAGCAGTCGCTCGACACCGCCATGTCCGAAAAGTTTTTTGACGGCTATGTGGGGATGCTTGATCCGCGCCGCGAAAATTTCCTGCAATCCGACATTGACGAGTTCGCGCACTACCGGACGAACCTTGACAGGCTCACCGTCGGCGGACGCGGACGCTCCGACCTCACGCCCGCCTATGAAATTTTCGCAAGGGTCGTGGAACGCATGACGCAGCACACGGATTATGTGGACAAGCTGCTCAAACAGGATCACTTCAAGTTCGACACCGGCGAACACATCACGCTCGACCGCCGCCACGCGCCGTATCCGAAGGATCTGGCCGAGGCGCAGGAGCTGTGGCGGCAGCAATTGCGTTACGAATTCCTGCAGGAAAAATTGGATCGCGAGGTGTCGCCGACCAACAGCGGCGCCATCCTGCCGCTGCCCAAATCCGCCAATGCGGAAATCACCGAACAACTGGCGCGGCGTTACAACTGGACCCTCCGCTATTTCACCAATTGGGACAGCGACAATGTGCTGCAAGCCTACCTCAACGCGCTCACCCACGCCTACGACCCGCACACGGACTATCTCAACGAGCAGCATGCGGCGGATTTTCGCATCAGCATGAGCCTGCAGCTTGGTGGCATCGGCGCGCAATTGTCCGAGGACTACGGTTACTGCACCATTGACTCGCTCATCCCCGGCGGGCCGGCGGATAAAAGCAGGCAAATCAACAAAAATGACCGCGTCATCGCCGTCGCGCAAAGCAACCAGCCGCCCGTCAATGTCGTGGACATGGAACTGCCCAAGGTCGTCGAGTTGATCCGCGGCCCCAAAGGCACGCAGGTGCGGCTGACAATCGAGGCAAAGGATGATCCGGCATCGCGCCATGTGGTGGTCTTGACCCGCGACGAAATCAAGCTTGAAGACCAGGAAGCCAAGGCGCGGCTCATCGAAATACCCGACGGCCACGGCGGAACAAACCGGATTGGCGTCATCGGCGTCCCGTCGTTTTACGCGCCCATGGATTCAAACGCGCACAATTTTGTTTCCGTGGATGTCGCCAAGCTGATCAAGAAGCTCGAGGCGGAAAATGTCGGCGGCATCATCCTCGACATGCGCAACAATCCCGGCGGCTCGCTTGAGGAGGCCATCCAGTTCACCGGCCTATTCATCAAGGAAGGCCCCGTCGTTCTCGCGCGCAGCACCGATGGACAAATCCAGGTGGACACCGTCACCAATTCCGCGGCGCTCTATTCCGGTCCGCTCGTCGTCATGATCAACCGGTTCAGCGCATCCGCAGCGGAGATCGCCGCCGCGGCTCTGCAGGATTATGGCCGCGCGGTCATTGTGGGCGACATTTCCACCCACGGCAAAGGCACGGTGCAGAGCCTCACGCGCCTCAACAATTTCATCTGGCCGGCCACGCCAACCGCCACCAACGACCCCGGCACCCTCAAAATCACCATCCGGAAATTTTACCGCATCAACGGCACCTCCACCCAGTTGAAGGGCGTCGAGCCGGACATCGTGCTGCCAGACGCCTTGAATTCCTACGCCGACATCGGCGAGAGAGCGCTCGACAACGCGCTGCCGTGTGACACCAACGCGCCCGTGGATTTTCAGAGCCTGAATCTGGTCCAGCCCTGCCTCACCGAGTTGTGCCAGCGCTCGGAAACGCGCACCGCCACCAACCAGGATTTTCAATACATCCGACAGGACATCGCGCAGTATCAAAAATTGCAGGCCGACAAGACCGCCACCCTGAATGAGCAGGAGGCCATTCAGCAGCGCCAAGCTGAAAATGTCCGCAAAGAATTGCGGGCGGCGGAACGGGCCGTGCGACCGCTGCCGGATGAAACGATTTACGACATCACCTTGGAAAATTGCGATCAGCCCGGCCTGGCCGCGCCCGAACCGATGCTCGCCACCAACGCAAATGTTTTGCTGATCACCACCAACCAGAATGGAAGTGTTTCGGCGATGACAACCAATCACGAGGTTGTCGCCGGAATCCTTCTGAATCCGCCGGAAACAAATGCGCCCGCCGCCAAGCCGCATTCCGATGCGGTCATCACGAAGGCGCAGACATTTGATCCGGCCCTCGACGAGAGCGAAGACATTCTTGAAGATTATGTTTCGCTGCTCTCGAAAAAAGGTGCTATCTTGACCACAAATCACTGAAGTTATGAAGCCGTTGATCGCACTCACCTGCGCATTGTTCGTGGCAAACAGCCTTCTGGCGGATTCTTATTCGGAGGCAATCCGACAGGCGAAAGACGCCTCCGCCAGGGAAACCGCCGCCAACCAGCAGCTCATGGACAATCCGCAGCCCGCTGCGCCGCCGCAAAACAATCCGAATCAGCCCGTTGATCCTGCGCTTCAGGCCACGCTCCAGAACATTGACAACCTGCGCAACGATTTCGTCGCCATCGGCAACGCACCCGCCGCCGATCCCCTCACCGCCCAGAAGCAATCCTTGACGAACGATCTGGCCATCGCCGCCCAAGGCGCGAAGCCGCAGCCGGCCTCCATTGCCAAGCTGGCCGATGATCTGGCAACGGCCATTGCCGGAAAGGAAAAACTCCGCGCACCGCAGCCAAAACTGGCACAGTTTGTCCACGCCGCCTTCAACGGCTCGCAGTTGACGGCGGCGCAGCAGCAGATGATTTTCAGGGGCGTGCAAAAGATTTTGACGGATGGCGGCGCATCGCCGGACGAGGCCGCAAGCGTGGTCAATGACATCAAAGCGATTGCCAGCGAAACCAAATAAACCGCGCGGAGTGGTTTGCCCCGTGTGCAAAAAGACCGGTGACTGGTTTGCCGGGAAATTCGGCCCGTTTTGCTCGCACCGCTGCAAGCTGGTGGACCTCGGCAAATGGCTGGGCGGCGAGCATGTGATTTCCGAGCCGCTCCGGCCGGAGCATTTTGAAAAGTTTGCCGACCTGCCACCGGGCGAACACCTGGACAAGCCGGAAATAGATTTTTAGCGACGCTTTGCGAGCGTCGCCTTTGGCGGTCACAGACCGCCGCTACAGTTAAAATGAAAAGGATGATTTGTTTTTTATTGACTGTGGGCTCGGTTTATTTTTCCGCGTCCGCGCAACCGACCAATTCCATGAACACAAACAAAACTGAAATCGCCGACCTCGGCGGCGGATGCTTCTGGTGCATGGAGGCCGTCTTTGAACGGCTGCCCGGCGTCATTTCCGTCACCAGCGGCTTTGCCGGCGGCACCACCGAGAACCCAACTTACCAGCAGGTTTGCACCGAAACAACCGGCCATGCCGAGGTCACGGAAATCGTCTTCGACCCCGCGAAAATCTCCTACAACAACTTGCTCGAAGTCTTCTGGCAGGCGCACGACCCGACGACCTTGAATCGTCAGGGCGCGGACGAGGGCACGTCCTACCGCTCCATCATTCTTTACCGTGACGAAAAGCAGAAGCTTGAGGCGGAAAAGTCAAAGCTCGCCGCGCAGGACAATTTCAAGCACCCGATAGTGACGGAAATCGTGCCGCTGAAGAAGTTTTACAAGGCCGAGGATTACCACCAGCAATACTTCGACAGCAATTCCAGCGCGCCCTACTGCCAGCTTGTCATCGCGCCCAAGCTGGAGAAGCTGGAGGGAAAAAAGGTGATTCAGGAAACGCCGCAGACGAAAAATTGAACCGCAGATTTCATAGAATTCACGAAAAAATGTTTTCATCCGCGTCATCTGCGGTTAAACAAAAAAAGGCGACCCGTTTCCGGATCGCCTTTTTGAATTCTGTTCGGCTTACAGCCCTTTCTTGAGCATGACCTTGATGAGGTCGCCGACGCGGCAGCTGTAACCCCACTCGTTGTCATACCAACTGATGAGCTTGAAGAACTTGCTGTTCAGCTCGATGCCGGAGCCGGCGTCGAAAATCGAGGACAGCTTGCAATGGATGAAGTCGCTGCTGACCACTTCGTCCTCCGTGTAGCCGAGGATGCCCTTCAGATAGGTCTCGCTGGCCTTCTTCATTGCAGCGCAGATTTCCTTGTAGCTCGTCTCCTTGACCGTTTTCACGGTCAGGTCAACCACGGAAACCGTCGGTGTCGGGACGCGGACGGACATGCCCGTCAGCTTGCCTTTGACTTCCGGCAGCACCAGGCCCACAGCCTTGGCCGCGCCAGTCGTTGACGGAATCAGATTGATCGCCGCGCTGCGGCCGCCCTTCCAGTCCTTCTTGCTCGGGCCGTCCACCACTTTTTGCGTGGCGGTGTAGCTGTGAATCGTCGTCATCAGGCCTTCGGCGACGCCGAAGCCTTCCTTGAGCAGCACATAAACAACCGGCGCGAGGCAGTTCGTCGTGCAGCTCGCGTTGGAAACAACATGATGCAGCTTCGGATCGTATTTACCCTCGTTCACGCCCAACACGACCGTGAGGCAGTCGCCCTTGGCCGGGGCGGAAATGATGACCTTCTTGGCGCCGGCAGTGATGTGGCCCTTGGCCTTCTCCACGTCCGTGAACAGGCCGGTGGATTCAATCACCAGATCCACGCCCATCGCCTTCCAAGGCAATTCGGCGGGCGTCTTGGCGCTGACCACCAGGATTTTCTTGCCGTTGACGATGAGCACATCATCGTCCGTCTTGTCGGCGGCGGATTTTTCCGATCCAACCGTGCCGTCGAAGCGGCCCTGGATGGAATCATACTTGAGCAAATACGCCAGGTTGGACGCCGGAACGATATCGCCGACGGCGACCACTTCGATGTCCTTGCCCACCATGCCTTGTTCAATGAGCGCGCGGAAGACCAAGCGACCGATGCGCCCGAACCCGTTGATTGCGACTTTCACTGCCATAATTTTTTATGTGTTCTAAATTAATTTGTTACGTTCAACCGAACCCGCATTATTAACCACACGCCCTCCACGGTCAATGACGTTTTTCAAAACAAAATTGCCAAACCCCGCACATTTTTTGTGCTGCCGTTATCCGCCGGATTGGCCCGCGTCGCGTTTGACGCCGCCGCGCCTCTTGTCTAATCTCGCTCCTGACAACCCGATGAAAGACAAAATTTCCCGCAAAATCCCCTCCAACGGCCGGGCTGGCGATGCGAAGAGGCCTTTCTTCGAATCGGCGAATGTATTCTTTCACAGGCCGGCAGGCGTTTTCCTGATTTGTCTTCTGTTGTTTGGGTTGACGGTTTGGGCGTTCGCTCCTGTTCTTAAAACCGGTTTCCAGATTTTTGATGACGAGGCCATTTTCCTCAAGAACGCCAATGTGAACACCGGCTTGAGCTGGCAGAATCTGCGCCTGGCCCTGTTTAGCACCGATTATTCCTATTCGTATCCACTCACCCGGATTTCGCACATGCTGGATTTCGAAATGTATGGAGCGAATCCGTGGGGACATCATCTGACCAATGTGCTGATTCACGCGGCCAACGGCGTCCTGCTGTTTCTGGTGCTGAAACGGATTACCGGCGCGTTGTGGCGCAGCCTGATCGTGGCGGCGCTGTTCGCCCTGCATCCGCTGCGCGTGGAATCGGTGGCGTGGATTTCGGAGCGCAAGGATGTCTTGAGCGCCTTTTGGGGACTGCTGGCCTTGTGGACTTACGCCCGGTATGCCGAGGAATCCAAAATGCAAGGCGGCAGGAAGAAATTGTTTTACGGATTGACGCTGCTGTTTTTTGCCTGCGGGCTGATGAGCAAAAGCATGTTGGTGACTTTCCCATGCCTTTTGCTGCTGCTGGATTACTGGCCGCTCAAACGAATTCCCGACGGGCTATTTCCAACCGGCGATTTGAAACGCCTTGTAATCGAGAAAATCCCCTTCTTTCTGCTGGTCGTGCCGGTGAGCATTTTCACCTACGCTGCCACAAAAGCGGGAGGATCGTTCTTCCTGCAACTGCCCCTGTCCATGCGTCTGGAGACGGCACTCATGGGTTATGCGCGCTACCTCGGAAAAATGTTCTGGCCGGCAAACTTCAGCGCGCTTTATCCCTATCCCGACTTTTGGCCGGTCGGCGAACTGCTGTTTGCAGCGGTGTTGATTTTGGGAGTCTCGGCTCTGGCCTTCACCTTGCGTCGGCGGCAGCCGTATTTTCTTTTTGGGTGGCTGTGGTATCTGGGAACGCTGGTGCCGGTGATCGGCCTGATACCGCTGGGGGCGAATTCACTTTTCAATCGTTACACCTACATTCCGATGATTGGCATATTGGTGCTCCTGGTGTGGGCATTTGACGACCTGTCAAAACAATGGTGGCGGCGGAACGTCCTGATTGCGGCGGTTCTCGTCCTGATTCTGGGCGTGTGCATGTTCAGGACGCGCGCAGAGATTGTTTATTGGAAGGACAGCAAGACACTCTGGCGCCGGGCCATCGCCGTCACGGAGAAGAATTTCATGGCCCATTACTGCCTTGCCATCTCATTGGCGCCCGACAGCGACCCCCAGGAATGGGTTGAACTCCAAAAATCGGTGGACATCTATCCCGACTATTTTGAGTCGCAATTTGTCCTGGCAAAGATCATGTCGCTGAACGGCCGTCTTCCAGACTCCATCAGCCATTACGAGAAGGCGATACAACTGAAGCCACAAAACAGCTGGGCCCGGCACGATCTGGGCATGGCGCTTATTCAATTGAAGCGGGAGTGCGACGCCATTCCGTCCCTCTTGAAAGCCGTTGAACTCGAACCGCGAAACGAACCGTTCAAATATGATCTGGGCAAAAGTCTTTTTTTGAAGAAACAAAAACCATGCGTCATCAACAATTTCCTTGCGGCGGCGCGTTCAGATCCCGCCGGCTTCGCCAGTTTTCTGGATGCCATGCAGAATGACACCAATTGCGTCATCATTATCAACGACCTGGCCTGGTCTTTTGCCACCAATCCCGACCCCGACCTCAGGAACGGCAAATATGCCATCCGGCTGGCGACGCGATCGTGCGAAATGACGAGCTTTCGATTTCACAACAACGTTCTGGCTCTGGCAGCGGCGTATGCCGAGGATTCCCATTTTGATGATGCCATTTCAATCGCGCAGATCGCCTGTTCCATGGCATCCGCCACCGGTCAAACACAACTCTTGAAAAGTGATCAGACCTTGCTGGAATTGTTCCGTTCCCATCAGTCTTATCATGACCCGATCACGGCAACTTCCCCATAAAGGCGGCTGCCATCATGGTTTGATACCCATGAAACAGTGAGCAACAGACGTGAGTCCGCTCTCATTAAGCCCGAAAATCAAAATCAGACCGTTTTGGGCCGGCCAACCCCGGATTGCCGAATCATGACATGCTCCACCTATTTGGAGTATTGGTTGATGACGTCCGCCACCACTTGATCCGTCAATTCATAGCCCGGCAGGAACGGGAAGCCCTCCCATCGGACGATGCCATGCGGATCAATGATGAGAACGTGCGGAATGCCGGTCACTTCCAGGGCTTTTTTCGTCCGCCCCTGTGTGTCCACGGCAACGGCGTATTCAATCTTTGGGCCAACCAATGTCCGCACCACGGCCTCCGGTTCGTCGGTGATGCCGATGACGACAAGGTGGCCGCCGAATTCCGCCTGAAACCGGTTCAAATCTGGAATGGCGGCGCGGCAAGGCGCGCACCAGGTGGCCCAAAATTCAACCAGGACAAATTTGCCCCGGTGATCCGGCTCGCCGTTCAGCCATTTCTCAACCACAAATTCGGGCATCTTCTGGTTCAGGAAGGATCTGGCCCAAAGTGCCTTGCCGGTGCCCGGCTGACGGATTGCCGATCGGTCGGCGGCGGCTTCTTCCCTGGCGGACTGGTCTGCAAGGGACGGTTTTATGATTTGAGCGTGATAAAGGGTGTTGGCGGCCTTTTGTCTTTGTTCCGCCGCGACGGCATTGGTGGGATTGTAATTGAAATGTTTTTGCAGGGCCGGGTCGAGGTCCTTCAACTTGGCGTTGCCCAGCCCCTTGTCGCTGGTGAAATAAATGTCCGTGTCGGAAACCTTGAAGACGGTGACGCGGCTGTAGGTCTGGTCGCCCGCCTTGAGCACCGGCAGCATTTCATCGGCAACAGCGGCGTGCGCCAGAACGAACAGGCTGAAAAGGATGACGGCTCCGATGCGCATGGACTGGCTATGCACGGGAACCGCGGCATTGTCAAGTCCGCCGCCGGTCTTAAAATTTGCCGTAGCCTGAAGGCTCCAGCAAATTGATATTCATCACATGATTTCGGGAAAGCTGTTCGTCTGTGTCACCGGAGGAACGGGAACGGCATTGGTGGGTTGCGGCAAAACCGGGGCATGATTGGTGGCTTGCAGGATGCCGGACGTGATGTTCGTGCCCTTGGAATCAAACACGGTGAGTTGGTTGGTGTTGTCCAGCGCGATCTCCGGCTTGTCCTGATAATTTTTGATTTTGCCTTTTATCTCGATGGATTTTCCCTTCAGCGCATTTGCGTCACCAAAAAAACTGCTGTGGCCGTGAAAAATGACCACGGTGAAAGGCGAGTTGGGAAACGGCTTGTCGAGATTCAAAAATGTCACGGTGGGCCGGATGGTGACCTGCGCGACTTTGCCCGTCACAACCATTTCCTGGCCATAATGATTGGTCGCCTCCGTCGTGCCGATTTTCAACACACCGGCGGCACCGGCATCAGCCGCATTAGCCTTGATGGCGAATGCCAGGACGGCGGAGACAAGAAGAAACAATTTCATGCGAACATTGGACGCGATTTACCGGGCGACGGCTACAAAAAATATTTCGAGCAGCCGTTCTGGCAATCAGCGGTCTTGCGCCGCCAGAAATCTTTCCGCGTCAATCGCCGCCGCGCAGCCCATGCCCGCCGCCGTGATGGCCTGGCGATAAACATGGTCCGAGCAGTCGCCCGCCACAAACACGCCGGGCACGTTTGTCATCGTGCCATTTTTGGGAATGATGTAGCCGTTGGCATCCATTTCAATCTGCCCCTTGAAAATGCCCGTGTTTGGCGCGTGGCCGATGGCGATGAAAACGCCCGCGCAATCCAAAACCGATTCCGCGCCGGTCTTGAGGTTCTTCAGCTTCACGCCGGTCACCTTGTCCTGCTTCACATCAAAAACCTCCGTCACGACAGAATCCCAGACCGGCTTGATTTTCGGATTCGACAACACGCGGTCGGACATGATTTTCGAGGCGCGCAGGGCGTCGCGCCGGTGAATGAGATGGATGACCGAACCGAAGCGCGTCAGATACAGCGCCTCCTCGCACGCGGAATCGCCGCCGCCGATCACGATGAGCGGCTGGTTGCGAAACACCGGCAGCGCGCCGTCGCACGTCGCGCAATAAGTCACGCCCTTGGTCTCCAGCAAATCCTCGCCCGGCGCGCCGAGATGACGGTGGCTCGCGCCGGTGGCGATGATGACGGCATCGGCTTCGACCGTCTCGCCGTCCACAACGAGCGCAAAGGGCCGCCTGGAAAAATCCACTTTTTCAACCGAGCCAAAACTGGCCTTCGCGCCGAAACGCTCGGCCTGTTTCTGCATCCGCGTCATCAATTCATAGCCGTCCACGCCCTCCGGAAAGCCGGGATAATTCTCCACGATGCTCGTGGTGGTGAGCAGGCCGCCGGGCTGCCCGCCTGTGAGCACGAACGGCTGGAGATTCGCGCGCGCGGTGTAAAGCGCCGCCGTCCAGCCCGCCGGGCCGGAACCGATGATGACAACTTTTTTCATAAGCACCCGAAGCATGAAGTGTTCAGCGCCAACATTCAAGCGCCGAGAACCTTCCATTTTCACCACGAACGAAAACTTGAAACTGGGAACTCGAAGTCTGAAACTTCGCGAATGAGATTGCCGCATTCAATCCGCGCCGCCGTTGGAATCATTCTTCTGCACACGGCAATCGTCTGCCCGGCGCAACCGGCCACCAACCTGTGGCAATTCACGCTGCCCGACAACAGGAACGCCTCGTCCCCGGCCATCGCACCCGATGGAACAATATATCAGGCGACCTTTCTCGGAGACCTCGCTGCCGTGACGCCGGATGACCGGCCCAAATGGGATTTCAAGGCCGGCCGCGAAATCAAATCCTCACCCGCCGTCGCGGAGGACGGCACGATTTATTTCGGCTCGCGCGACTGGAAATTTTACGCCGTCAGCGCGCAGGGCAGATTAAAATGGACCTTCCCAACCGGCGCCTGGGTGGATTCCTCACCGGCCATCGGCGCGGATGGAACGATTTATTTCGGCTCCTGGGACACCAATTTTTACGCGCTCAACCCCGACGGCACAAAGAAATGGAGTTTTCCCAGCGGCGGCATCATTGATTCCTCGCCCGCCATCGGCGCGGACGGAACAATTTATTTCGGCTCGCATGACAAAAACTTTTACGCGCTCAATTCCGCCGGCACGAAAAAATGGGCCTTCGCCACCGGCGGCCAGATCGGCTCGTCGCCCGCCATCGGCGCGGACGGAACGATTTACTTCAGTTCCACCGACGGCAACCTTTACGCGCTGCGTCCGGACGGTTCGGAACGGTGGCGTCTGCACACCGGCGGCGCGACGGAATCCTCGCCCGTGCTCGACGATCGGGGCGTGATTTATTTGTCGGCCGACAACGGATCTGTGGCCGTATCCGAGGACGGAAAAAAGCTTTGGGATTTTGAAGGGGTTTCGCCCATGAACGTTTCCCCGGTGGTCGCGGCGGACCGGACGGTGTATTTCTCGCCGTGGCATGATCTGGTGGCATTCGCACCGGACGGAAAGCAACTCTGGCGCCTGACATTGGACTCCACCGTCGGCGCGTCTCCAGCCATCGGCGAAAATGGGATTATTTATGTGACGGAAGGAAGTCTTCTCCACGCCCTGATTGCCACCAACGGACCGTCGCCGCTGGCGAAAAGTTCCTGGCCGATGTTTCGCGCGAACCTGCGCCACACGGGACGTGTGCCCGATCCGCCAAAGCACTGACCGGCGGCACACCATGACCCAAAAAAAGGCCGCCCAGGCGAGCGGCCTTTTTAATTGCTTAAAAACGCCCGGTCAGGCCGCTTTTGGCGCGGCGGTTTTTTTGACCTTGGCCGCTTTCTTGGCCTTGATCACCAATTTTTTGCGTTTGATGTAGCTGTTCCGGCGTTTCCGATTTTCAACTTTGTTGTATTGTCTGCCCATAATTCTTTACTTTGTTCGCTTGTTGCGGTTCTGTGGTGTGCAATATGAAAGTGTTTACGAGACGATTCAATCTTTTTCTGGCAATAATGGCGCTGGCCGCGCTTTGCGGCTGCCAGTCGGACAAGAAGAGCAAGGGTGTGGGCGCGCTGCGTGTGCACATCGAAATCAATACCGACAACAGCGGCACGAGCCAGATGGTTTCCGTTGTGCGCTCCGATCCAATGACCTTCAACATAGCAAATGAACCGATTTTGACGGAAGACAGCATCCTCGCGGCCAAGGTTATTGACACGCGCGGCGGCGGGTTTGCCGTTGAAGTTCAATTTGACAACAGCAGCGCGCTCATGCTCGAACAATACTCCGCCGACAACCCCGGAAAACATCTGGTCATCTTCGGACAATGGAGCGACAAAGTGGCAGACGGCCGCTGGCTTGCCGCGCCGCTCATCACTCACCGCATTTTCAACGGCATCTTGTCGTTCACGCCGGACATGTCGCGCCAGGAAGCCGACCAACTGGTGATCGGCCTCAACAACGTCGCCAAAAAAATCCAAAAGGAACAGTTGAAATGACCTGTTCCGCCGTCCGACGGGCGATTCGACTCGCCCTGGCAACGCCGTTGTTCTTTTGCGCCGCCCTTTTCGCGCAGGAGCCGTTTCAATTTCCAACGGCCAACCACTTTTTGTATGAACGCGGCAGCGAATTGAAATTTTTCGCGCCGACCGCGCCGGACAAGCCGTGGACCAGCGGCAGCTTCGGCTGCGTCCGCAATGACGGCCAGCGCTTGCACGAAGGCCTCGACATCCGTCATCTCCAAACCGACCAGCGCGGTGACCCGACCGACCCCGTCATGGCCGCCGCCGACGGCACGGTGGTTTACATCAGCATGAAACCGTCGCTCTCGAATTACGGCAATTACATCGTCATCCGCCACGTCGTCGAAGGCGTCGAAATCTATTCGCTTTACGCGCACCTGAGCGCGGCCCAGCCCGGATTGAAAGTCGGCGCGCAGGTCAGACAGGGCGAAACAATCGCCACGATGGGCCGCACTTCCAACGCCGAGGTCATCACGCGAGACCGTGCGCACGTGCATTTTGAATTGAACGTGCTCGTGAACGACAACTTTGCCGCATGGTTCAAAACCGCCTCGCCCGGCGAACGCAACGACCACGGCGAATGGAACGGCCAGAATCTCAACGGCCTCGACCCGCGTGAAATCCTTTTGCAGGAGCATAATCCAAACGGAAACTTCAGCCTGCAGAATTTCATCCGCGGCCAGACGGAGCTTTGCCGCGTGCTCGTCCGCGCGACCAATTTCCCCTATTTGAAACGCTACCCGATGCTGGTGCTGAAAAATCCCAGGGCCGAAAAGGAAGGCGTGGCCGGCTACGAAATCGCGCTGAACCTGAACGGCGTCGCCTTTGCCCTGATGCCGCGCGCGGCTTCCGAAATCAGCAGCCCGGCGAAAATCCAACTGCTGTCGGTCAACGAGGCAGAGGAAAGGGCGAATCCGTGCCGCCACCTTGTCGTCCAACGCAACGGCCGCTGGCAACTGGCCAACGAGGGGCTGCGCGAGGTGGGATTGCTGACGTATTGAACCAACGAAAATGGCAGACAGCTTTTGCCCGTGGTCTGCCAGCACAGGATTGATTGTTCAATAAATACTACGGCGTAACACCGCGAAAATACATGAGCGGCGCAGTCCGGGGCACGCCAACATTGGCGGGCGCGTTGGTAGATACTGCACACCAATTCGTGACCAATGGAATGCCATTCCCATCAAAAAGCACCGTCACCATATTTGTCAAATGCAGGAGGTTTGGGTCGGGTGAAACGGAAGAGCTTAACCATATATTCACCGAATAGGTTGCATCCGTCCAATCGAGGAGATTCGTGCTGGTTTGAACGTGCGGCCCGCTGGGGTCAGTCTGTGTAAAGAACAACCATGTATATGGATTCCCCTGCCAATCAGTCCAGCCATTCGTGGATATATCCTGTTTGAGTTCGACACTAGCATCGTTGTTGGTGGCTAATGTCACGGGGAAATATGATACGCCGGGATCAAATGCAAGAGTAACGGCACCGCCGGGTTCTGGCAGCGAAGAAATTGCTGGCAGAATCTCGACAATCGAATTGGTAGGCGGCGGCGGCGGCGGCGGCGGCGGTGGCGGAGGTGGTGGATTGGTAAGATTTGCTGCCTGTGCACAACGATAGATGGAATAAACAACAAAAGTGGCCGCTGCTGCAACACCGATGAAACACACCCAGTATGAGACCTCTGCAAAACTCTTTTGAACGGATGAATTGATGGAGCGTCAGAGAAC
>CAZZPE010000053.1:0-16460 GCA_964655855.1 uncultured Bifidobacteriaceae bacterium | reverse complement strand
TCCTCCTTGGGCAGCTTGCGGGCGCGCACGGCGGCGGAATCGAACCGCGCGATGCCGCGCGCGAATTCCGTCCCCTCCAGGTCGCAAATCCGCACCACGTCGCCGACGGCAAATTCGCCTTCACAGCGCGCCACGCCCGGCGGCAGGAGGCTCTTGCCCTTTTCGCGCAAGGCCAGCTTCGCGCCGGCGTCCACGAACAGCGCGCCCTGCGGATGGTGGAAGAACGCAATCCAGCGCTTCCGGCTGTGCATCTTGACCGGCTGCGCGACAAAGAGCGTGCCTTCCGTCTCGCCGGCCAGGATTCTGGCCAGCACGTTTTTCTTGCGGCCGGAGGCGATGACAAGCGGGATGCCGGAGCGGACGGCGATTTTCGCCGCCTGGATTTTGGACGCCATGCCGCCGACGGCGGTTTCGCTGTCCGTGCCCCGCGCGATTTTTTCCAGTCCGGCGTCAATTTTCCCGATGAGCGGAATCGTTTTGGAATTCGCCCCGCCGAAATTTTCAATGACGCCGTCCACCGTCGTCAAAATGATGAGCAGATCGGCGGGCAGCAGCGCCGCGACGAGCGCGGAGAGCTTGTCGTTGTCGCCGAACTTCAGTTCCGTCGAGGACACGGCGTCGTTTTCGTTGATGATGGGCACCACGCCGCGCTGGAGCAGCGTGACCAGCGTGTTGCGCGCGTTGAGGTGGCGCTCGTGATGTTCGAGGTCGTCGTGCGTCAGCAGCACCTGCGCGACGTGCAAACCGTGTTTTTCGAAAAGCTCGGCGTAACTGGCCATGAGCCGCGACTGGCCGACGGCGGCGCAGGCCTGAAGCTCGGCAAGTTCGGTCGGGCGTTTTTCGCAGCCGAGCACGCCCATGCCCGCGCCGACCGCGCCGGAGGTGACGAGCACAATTTCCTTGCCGGCCTTGCGCAGCGCGGCGATTTGCGCGACAAGCTGGCCGAGCTGCGCCGGGTCGGGCTGCTTGCAGCTGTCGGTCAGCACGCCCGTGCCGAGTTTCACGACGAGGCGCGCGGCGGATTTGAGGGATGCACGATGCACGCGGGGAAGTTAAGAAAAATCCCGCGCGCGAAAAAGGCGAAAATGTCGGGCGCATGGGCCAATTGACACCGCATTGGGTGAACCGATCACGTTGCTGAAGGGCGTGACGGCTTGGCTGCCGCCGTTTACCAACTCAATGCCTCAACGCTTGAACCAGACTGCTCAACTGGGACTGAATGTCCTCCACCTCCACCTTTTGCGGCGGATCGGAAACGTCATCACCCGAAAAACAAAGCCGTCCACGTTTCTCGCGCTGTTGGCGGCAACGGCCTGATTCACGTCATCCAGCGAAGCCTTCTGGTTCACCAGCGTCTGCAACGCCACGATCTGCGCCTGCAATCCGTCAATCAGCGCCTTGAGCGCGGTCAACTGGCCGCGCATTTCCGCCGCGTCCAGCGGCGAGTCGTCCACCGGTTTGGTTGGATCATAAGCCATGATTCAAAAGGGTTGAGGATTGAATTTGGGCGATGAGGACATTACCACCGTCGCCCGCGGCGTTACAAAGGGGGGTGAGGCTTCAAGACCCAGCCACCGCGCCTCACCCCTGCGATGTCCCCTCCGCTTCTAATGATCGGCGGCAAATCGTTCACGTCGCGAGCTTGCTGACGGGATGGTCAACCCGGCGAAAGTTTCGGATTGCCTGTGGGCAAAAACAGCCAATCTTGCCAAAAGCATGGCAGATTTCGCGAAAATACTGATGAATTTCATTGAAATCTGACTGGATATTACCGTGTGTATGGAAATAATCAAGAAATCAAGATTGACTTCCATTCAAATGACGCGAGTTGACATAAACTTGAGGATTTCAATCCAGCAACTGGCGATTTCTTGCGGACAAACGTCGTAATCATGTCATCATCCCAGGAAAGATGACCTGAAATTGCCAAATTCAGACTGACAATTTAGGAAAGTTGGCTTGATCCAGCCAATTGCAAGCAAGCAAAGACAAAAATAACGGAAATAAATTTTGTTTATTTCCATAAAATTAAGCGACGTTACTCTCCTATTCGCGGTTGAAAGGCAAGTTTGCGACCACCGTTTCCACCGAATCGCCCGGCTTCAATTCAATCCACTCCGGGGCGAGCTGGCGGCGGAACCACGTCAGTTGCCGCTTGGCAAATTGCCGCGTGCGGATTTTCACCTGCTCAATCGTATCCGCCAGCGCCGGCCCGCCGCGCAAATGCTCCACCACCTGCCGGTAGCCGATGGCCTGCATCGCCGTTTTGTTTTGCTCAAGACCGTGCTGGAGCAGTCCGCGCGTCTCGTCCACCAGTCCGCGCCGGAACATTTCGTCCACGCGGCGGCTGATGCGCGCGTGCAAATCCGCCGGTTGGCGGGTCAAGCAGACGAAGTTTTCCGCTTTCCGATTTTCACTTTCCGATTTCCACTCCGCCCGCTGTTCGGAGAACTTTTTCCCCGTCAGCCGGATGACTTCCACGGCGCGGATGACGCGGCGGGGATTTTGCTTGTCAATTTTTTCGTAAGCCTCCGGGTCGCGTTCGCGCAATTCGCGCAACAGCGCCTCAAACGATGCGGCTTCCAGTTCGGCCCGCAATTCGGGATTGGCGGACGGCGCCTCGCCGAGACCGCTCAAGAACGCCTTGAAATAAAGCCCTGTGCCGCCGCAGAAAACGGGAGTGCGGCTGCGCGACTGAATTTCCGCGACCGCCTTTTGCGCGAGCCGGATGAATTGCGCGGCGTCAAAGGATTCCGCCAAATCGCAGATGTCAATGAGGTGGTGCGGCACGCGGGCGCGCTCGGCGGGCGAGGGCTTGGCCGTGCCGATGTCGAGTCCGCGATAGACCTGCATGGAATCGGCGGAGATGATTTCGCCGCCGAGCTGCTCCGCGAGCGCGAGCGCGATTTCAGATTTGCCGGCGGCGGTCGGCCCGGCGATGAAGATGGGGGATTTCATTTTGTTTGTGTGCGGCGTGAAAGGATTGCGGCGAGCGCGAGACCGGCGATGAAAATCGGGACGCCGATCCATTGTGCCGGCGTGAGGCCGAGGTGGTAATGGAGATTGGAGTAATCGCCGCGAAAGTATTCGGTGATGGAGCGCGTGACAGCATAGCAAAGCAGATAAGTCGCAAAAATCTGGCCGTCGAATTTTTTGCGCCGGAAAAGCCACGCGAGGAAAAGGTAAAGGATCAGGTTCAGCAGCGCGTCGTAAATTTGCGTCGGATGCAGCGGCACATCGAGCGGTGTGCCGGAGAGGTCGCGCGCCTGCGGATTGGTGAAGGTGATCGCCCACGGCGCATCCGTCGGGCGGCCGTAGCAGCAGCCGTTCAGCAGGCAGCCGATGCGGCCAAAAACGCTGCCCAGCGCGATGCTGGGCGCGAGGACGTCGGCGGTTTTCCACGGCGGCATTTTTTTCCAGCGGATGTAAATGGCTCCGGCCACCGCCGCGCCGATGAAACCGCCGTAAAAAACCAGCCCGCCGTGCTGGACCATGAAAACTTCCGAAAACGGCCGGTCGGCGAATTCCTCGCGCCAGTAGGTCGTGACATAAACGAACCGCGCGCCGATGATCGCGCCGACCATCAGCCACAAGGTCGCGTCGGCGATTTTTTCGGCGGAAATATTCTCGCGGCGGGCGCGCAGGGTGGCCGTCCACAGCCCGGCGAGGAACGCCAGCGCGATCATCACGCCATACGAGTGGATGGTGATCGGGCCGAGTTGAAAAGCAATCGGATGCACCGTTGGAAATTAGAGTGTCCCGGCGGAAATGAAAATTGAATTCGCCGGTCAGTTCTGGTTGGTGGCCACCGTCAGACGGGCGTGCGGCGTCAAATGGGGCGGCATCGGCGGCATGATGGACGGGCGCGGCATCGGCGGCCACAGCGGCACCTGCGCGACCAGATCGCGCCAGGCCTGCCGTTCCTTGGGCGGCAGTTGCGACCAGCGCTCGGCGTTTTTCAGGAATTCCGCGCGTTCCGCCGGACTCATGCCCGCAAACTGGGTGAAGGCGCGGATGCATTGAAGGCGCTGCGCGGGCGGCAGTTTGTCGAACGACTGGAGCGTTTTTTCCATCTGGGCGCGCTCGGCGTCGGACAGCGTGTTGAGCGTCTTCCGTTTTTCGTCCGGCGTCAGGTCGAAAAACCGGTTGAACTGCGCGGTGATTTTCTCGCGCTCGTCCTCCGGCAACGCGTTCCAGCGCGCCTGCGCGGTGTTGCCGGGCGCGGGAGTCTGGCCGGGGGCGGCCATGTTGGCGGGATCCACGTGGCTGAAATAATGCAGCGTTGGCTCGTTGTCCAAAAATTCCTGCCGCGACTCCGGCGTCAGCGCGTCCCATTGTTCGAGCCGGCTGGCGGCCAGGTCGCGGAGGTTGTCCGGCATCTGCGCGAGGCGGGCGGCGCGGTTGGCCGGCGATTCGCGCAGCATCGGCAGCAGATACCAGCGCAGCTCCGTCGCGTTCAACCGCAGCTCGCGCTCGTCCGGGCCGAGCGCGAGATATTCGCGGACCTTGGCGAGGATGCGTTCGCGGATTTCCGGCGGGCGGTTGGTCAGGTAATTTTCACGCTCCCTTGGCGTCATCGCCAGAAGCTGCCGGAAAAAAAACACCGGCGACTGCGTCTGCGGCAGCGGCGGAGTGATGCTTGCCGGCAAAGTGAACGATTTTGCCGGTGGAAAAAGGTTTGTGGAATTCTGCGCCGGCGCGGGCAAAACCAGCATCAGCCCCGCCGCGCAAAGGACGGGCCACCAACGCGGCTGACGCGGACGGCTCATTTCAAATCGGAAGCAAGCGCCAGCAGCCCCTCGTCGGCGTGCGCCGGCTGGCTCATGCGCTGGATGGCATCAAAATTTTGCAGCGCGTCCACGCTGGGCAGCGGCTGCGCGGTGGTCACGCGCGCGACAGCCTCGGCGAGCTGTGTGCGATGGGCGTTGACCTCGTGTTGTTGAACCACCAGTCCGGCCATCACGAGCGCCACCGACGTGACGGCGACCCGCGGCATCAGCGAACGCCAGCTCCAATGCCAGTTCCATCGCCGCGCGGCCTGCCGCTCCTCGAGTTCGACCGCCAGCATCACGCGCGCCGTGAAATTCGACGACACGGGCGCATCTGGCAGGCGCGAAAGCAACTCGCGCAATTCTTGCGGTTCGTTTTTCATATTCCGCTCAATTAAAAACCGTCCGCCGGACAAAGTTGCGCGAAAAAACGGGTGCAAGTTGCTGTTCAAAGCCCGCCGCGCCTGCTAAATTGCCGCCATGACTGCTGCCGCCCCCGCAACCCGGCCGGCCACGACCGGCCTCACCGGCCAACGCCGGTTTCTCAACGCCTGCGTCCGTCAGCCGGTGGATCGCCCGCCCGTCTGGCTCATGCGTCAGGCCGGACGCGCCCTGCCGGAATACCGTGCGCTCAAGGAAAAATATTCCTTTCTCGAACTGGTCCAGACGCCGGAGCTCGCCGCCGAGGTGACGCTCCAACCGGTGCGCCGGTTTGGATTTGACGCGGCGATTTTGTTCAGCGACATCCTCGTGATTCCCGAGGCGATGGGGCAAACCTACCGTTTCCGCGACACCGGCGGCATCGCGATGGATTTTGCGGTGCGCAGCCCGGCTGACATTGAAAAACTTTCCGTCGGGCAGATTCGCGACAAGCTGGGCTATGTGGACAAGGCGCTGCGGATTGTGCGGAAGGAGATTGGCGACCGCACGGCGCTGCTCGGCTTTGCCGGCTCGCCGTGGACGCTGGCGACGTTCATGATGGAAGGCGGCAGCGCCGAGAAATACACGCGCGCCCTGAACCTGTTTCGCAAGGAGCCGAAAACTTTTTTTGCGCTGGCTGAAAAACTCACCGCCGCCGTCACCGCCTATCTCGAAATGCAAATTGAGGCGGGCGTGGACGCCATTCAGATTTTTGACAGCCATGGCGGGCTGCTCGCGCCGGCGGAATTTCAGGAGGCGTCCGGCTGCTGGATGCGGGAAATCATTTCGCGGCTTGGTGGCAACGTGCCCGTCATCGTTTTTTCGCTCGGCACGCATGGCAACTGGGACGATTTGATCGCCACCGGCGCGAGTGTGCTGGGCGTGGACTGGCGGTTTCCGCTGGCGGACGCGCGCCGGCTGCTGCCCGCCAAAATCGGCCTTCAGGGAAATCTTGCGCCGGCACTGCTGGGCGATGACACTCTGGAAAAGGTCGCCGCCGAAACGTTGCGACTGCTGGAGGTCATGCGCGGGCGGCGGGGTTATATTTTCAACCTCGGCCACGGCGTGCCCCCAAACGCGAAACTGGAAAACATCGCCGCGCTGGTCGAAACCGTTAAAAATTTCAAATGACCGCGCTGAACGTCAACCTGGATTTGGTGAAAAAATACAACGTGGCCGGGCCGCGTTACACCAGCTATCCGCCCGCGACAAAATTCACCGACGCGATTTCGTGGGAGCAGCTTTCCGCGAAAATCGAGGCAAACAACCGCTCACCGCGCGACCTCTCGGTCTATTTTCACATCCCGTTTTGCGAAACGCTCTGCTGGTTCTGCGGCTGCACCACCGTCATCACGCTCAACCACTCGCAAGGCATGGCCTACGTCGAGTCGCTGGGCCGCGAAGTGGCAAAAATGGCGCCGATGCTGAATCCGCAGCGCAAGGCCGTCCAACTCCATTTCGGCGGTGGTTCGCCGACGTTTTTGCGACCGGACGAAATCCGCCGGCTCGGCGAAATCATCCACAAGTATTTTGCGTTTTCGCCGGACATCGAAGCCAGCGTCGAGGTGGATCCGCGCCGGCTCACGCGCGAGCACATGGTGGCGCTGCGCGAAATCGGTTTCAACCGCGCCTCGATGGGTGTGCAGGATTTCAACCCGAAGGTGCAGGAGGCCGTTCACCGCATCCAGCCGCGCGCGATGACGCAGCAGGCGATGGATTGGATGCGCGAACTCGGCTACGGCTCAATCAACTTGGATTTGATTTACGGCCTGCCGTTCCAGACGCCGGAGTCGTTCAACGAAACGCTCGACACGGTTTTGCAGATGAAGCCCGACCGGCTTGCCGTGTTCAGCTACGCGCACGTGCCGTGGATCAAGCCGTCGCAGAAAATTCTGGAAACAAAAATCCTGCCCTCGCCGGAGTCCAAGCTCGAAGTGTTGAAACTCGTCATCGAACGGCTCACGGCGGACGGCCAATACGTTTACATCGGCATGGACCATTTCGCGAAGCCGACCGACGAACTCGCGGTGGCGCAGCGCGAGAAAAAGCTCCAGCGGAATTTCCAGGGTTACAGCACGCGTGCCGGCTCGGACATTTACGCCTTCGGCATGAGCGGCGTTTCGCAGGTGCCCGATGCCTACTGGCAGAACGAAAAGGAGCTGCCGAAATGGCAGGCCGCCGTGGACGCCGGCAACGTGCCGCTGCACAAGGCGTATTTCGTGACCGGCGAGGACAAAATCCGTCGCGAAACCATCATGCGGACGATGTGCGACCTTTCGCTCGATTTCGCCGCAATGAGCGCAAAACTCGGCATCAATTTTGAGCAGCATTTTGAAAAGGAACTCGCCGCGCTCGCGCCGTTTGCCGACGACGGTCTCGTGAAGCTCAAGCCTGGCGGCCTCGAAGTGACTGATGCCGGCCGCCTCTTCATCCGCAACATTGCGATGTGTTTTGACAACACACTCGCGCCGGCTGGCGAGCGGAGGCATTCGAAGACGATTTGAGTAGCCGCATGAAACCCGTTGCGATCATCGGCGCTGGTATCACGGGGCTGACCGCCGCGTTTTATCTGAAACGCCAGGGCGTGCCGGTCACGGTTTATGAAGCCGGCGGGCGCGCGGGTGGCGTGATTCAATCCCTCCGCCAGGACGGTTTCCTCGCCGAGTTCGGGCCGAACACCATTCTCGAAACGTCGCCGAAGATCGCGCAGCTCGTCCGCGACGCCGGCTTGGAATCACGCCGGCTCGCCACCGACCCGGAGGCCGAGGCGCGCTACGTCGTCCGCTACCGGCGGCCGATTGCGATGCCGTCCCAGCTTGGAATTTTCACGTCGGATATTTTGAGCGCGCGGGCAAAATTCGCCCTGCTGCGCGAACCGTTTGTGCCGCGCCGACGCGACGGGCGGGAAGAAAGCATCGCGGAATTTGTTGTGCGCCGGCTGAACCGGGAGTTTCTCGACCAGATGATTGACGCGCTGGTTGCCGGCATTTACGCAGGCGACCCGCACAAGCTTTCGGTGCAGCACGCATTCCCGCGGCTCGCCGAACTGGAGGCGCGTTACGGCTCGCTCATCAAGGGTCAGATTTTCGGTGCGCGTGAACGCAAAAGGCGCGGCGAGATTTCCAAGGACCGCGCGCCGAAGTTTTCCTTCGACGAAGGCTTGCAGGTTTTGCCGGACACGCTGGCGGCGCAGCTTGGAGACTCGTTGAAATTGAACACCTCGGTGACGAAATTGACGCAGACTGGCGACGGCTGGCGCGTGACGACGGCGAACGGCGAAGCGGAATTCTGCGCGGTGATTTATTGCGGCACGGCGCACAAGCTGGCGGAACTGGAGATTGGTGGCACAGGCTTCCAGCCTGTGTCGGCGCAAACTGAAATTCACAGGCAAGATGCCTGTGCCACTTCGCCGTTTTCCGAAATCCGCTATCCGCCGGTGGCGAGCGTGGTTCTCGGATTTCGCCGTGAGGATGTCGCGCATTCGTGCCTGGGTTACGGGATGTTGATTCCGAAAATCGAGGGCTTCAAAATCCTGGGTGCGATTTTTTCGTCGGCGCTGTTCCCGAACCGTGCGCCGGCCGGTCATTTGACGCTGACCAGCTACGTCGGCGGCGAGCGGTATCCGGAACTGGCGTCGCTGCCGCCGGAACAGCTCGTCGAATTGGTCTGCGAAGATTTGCGCGTGCTGCTGGGCGTGAAGGGCAAGCCGGTTTTCCGGCATTGCGCCCTTTATCCAAAGGCGATTCCGCAATACAATGTCGGCTACGGCAAATACCGCGAGTTGCTGAACGGTCTCGAAGCCGCCGTGCCCGGATTGTTTTTCGCCGGACACTACCGCGACGGCGTTTCGCTGGGCGACTCGATTGTGTCGGGCGTCAACATCGCGGGGCGCGCTGGAAAATTTTTAGGCACTGCATGAAAGGTGTTTTATTGGTCAATCTTGGCTCGCCGGACTCGACTTCAGTCGGCGACGTGCGGCGATATTTGAACGAGTTCCTGATGGACGGCCGCGTAATTGACACGCCGTGGCTGCTGCGACGGATCATCGTCGGACTGATTCTCATCCGCCGGCCCAGGGAATCCGCCCGCGCTTACGAGAAAGTCTGGACGAAGGAAGGCTCGCCGCTCGTCGTCACCAGCAAGCACGTTCAGGCGTTGCTGCAAAAGCGGGTGAACATGCCGGTGGAGCTGGCGATGCGATACCAAAATCCGTCCATCGAATCGGCGGTGAAAAAACTGGCGGCGAAGGGCGCGACGGAGGTTTTGCTCATCCCGCTGTTTCCGCACTACGCGATGTCGAGTTACGAAACCGCCGTCGTGCGCGTGCGGGAAGTGGTAGCCAGGCTGGCGCCGCAGATGAAAATTACGGTGCAGTCGCCGTTTTTTGACCAGCCGGATTACATCGCGGCGCTGGTGGCAAGCGCGGCGGATTATCTCAAAAAAGATTACGACCATCTGCTGTTCAGCTTTCACGGCATCCCGGAGCGGCACATCAAAAAGTCGGACACGACGGGCTGTCATTGCCTAGCCACGCCGGATTGCTGCGAGACGCCCAGCCCGGCGCACGCAACGTGTTACCGTGCGCAATGTTTCAGGACGGCGGCTCTGTTTGCCGAAAAGGCCGGCGTGCCGGCGGGCAAATGGTCGGTGTCATTCCAGTCGCGGCTGGGCCGGGATCCGTGGCTGAAGCCTTACACGGATTACGAACTGCCGCGCCTGGCGACCGAAGGCAAAAAACGGATGCTCGTCATCTGCCCGGCGTTCGTCTCGGACTGTCTGGAGACGATTGAAGAAATCGGCATCCGCGGCTGCGAGCAATTCATGGCTGGAAACGGAAAAGAATTCACACGCATCCCGTGCATGAACGAACACCCGCTCTGGATTGCGGTGCTGGAAAAAATGGCGAGCCGCTTTTGAAAGCGGCACTGGTTCACCGCTGCGATTTCTCGCGGGCGGCGCGGTAGTTGAACTTGAGCTTGACCGTGTCGAACAGCGCCAGCAGCCCGTTTTTTTTCTTCTTCTTCGGCTCCGCCACCTGAATCGGTTCGCATTTGTGGCTGCACAGCACGCAAAGAAACAGCGGCTGTCCGCCCTTGATGCGCATGATGTGGACGCAATTGCCGCACATCACCTCGCGGCAATAGGTGCACCGGTAGGTGGCCTGCTCCTGCGGATGCCGCGGGCAGATCATCGCGCCGTCCGGCAGCACTACCGGCGGCTTCGGGCGCGGGTGCTCGAATTTTGGGATCGCGACGTTGGCGTCGGTGCTCTCGACGAACAGCTCCACATCGCCCAGATGCACCGTCTGGCCGGGGTCCAGCCAGGCTTCCAGAACCGGTTCGCCGTTGACAAACGTGCCATTGGTGGACTTGCAATCGTGGAGGTAGACGCCGTCGCCCGTCAGCGACATCTCGCAATGCAGAGTCGAAATCGTGGGATGATCAATGCAGAATTCACAATCGGGATCGCGGCCAACACGATTGACACCGAGACGCAATTCCAGAATCCGGTTCTCCAAGCCCGCCGTTTTGATCAGCAATCTGGCCATAAATTCCGACCCTTCTTACGCGCTAAACCTTATATTGCCTCCGCCCAATGTCGAGAAAAAAATGAACCATCCGCCGCCGGCAGTCACCGCAGCGGGTTTCTGGCAAAGGCAAATTCCGAGACGATTTTTCCGCCGATCAAGTGCTCCTGAATGATGCGCTCCAGCACTTCCGGCGTGCAGCCGTGATACCAGACGCCTTCGGGATAAACCACGGCGATCGGCCCGCGCATGCAGACGCGCAGGCAGTTGGCCTTCGTCCGGTAGACCAGCGGCTCCCGCCCGGCGAGGTCCAGCTCCTTCAGCCGCCGCTTCAAAAATTCCCACGACGCCAGACCCTGCTCCTTCGCGCAGCATTTCGGCTCCGCCGGGTCGGCGCACAGAAAAATATGGCGGCGGAACTTTTCCAGGCCGAGCGCCTCCACGGCGGTTTGCAATTCCGTTTTCATAATCGTAATCCTGCTCCTAATCGTGATGGTTGGCGAACCGGATTAAGATTACGATTACGATCAAGTTTGGGAAATATTTTCATCGCCAGAATGTCAGGCCCAGCACGCCCGCGACGGCGATGAGACCGCCGGCGAGCGGACGGACGGTTATTTTTTCGCCTTCAAAAACGCGCGCCATCGGCAGCATGACGATGGGTGTTGTGGCGATGATGGCGGTGACGATGCCGGTGGGGGTGTTTTCGAGCGCCCACTGCATGCAGCTCACGCCGATCGTCTGGCCGGCCAGGCTGTTGGCCAGAATCCACGGCCAAAGCCTTGCTTTTTCGCGCGCAGAAAAGGAATCCACCATCTGCGCGTCGTCGCCGCGACGGCGGGAATGCCGCCATTTCACGATCAAAAAAACCACGCCCAGCGCGACGGCGCCGCCGATGACGCGCTGGTAGCCGGTCGTGCCGGGATCAGGATGTTCGCCTGCGGCGTGCGCGACGGCATAGGCCTTGCGGCTCAAGACCGCGCCCAGCGCGCCGCCCAGCGCGGCGATGGCGGTGGCCAGAATGCCCTGCCACAACCGGCGCGGCGCGATTTTTAAATGATCGCCGGGCGACAGCGCGACGGCCACGCCGGCAAGAATCACGGCGATGCAGAAAATTTGCGCGAGGTGAAGCCTGGTGCCGAGCCAGAGCCATTCAATCGCGATGGCGGCGGGCGCGGTGAGGCATTGCGTGAGCAAAACGGTGCGGCGGCTGCCAAGCCGCGGCAGGGCCTGAAAATACGCCGTGTCGCCGAGGCCGATGCAGGCCAGCCCGCTCAAGATGAAAATCCAAAAGGCCGCGCCCGCCGTGCCCGTGCCGAAAATATTTGCCCAGACCGCCAGGAAAACAAAGGCGGCGCAAATGCGCCAGAAATTGGCCTCGACGCCGCCCAGCCGCGTGGCGGTGCGCTGGGCGCAGACGGCGGACAGGGAGAACAGCAGCGTGGTGAGCAGCGCGGCAAACATCAGGAAAGCGTGCGGACCGTCTCGACGCGCGTGATGAGCCAGTCACCGCCGATTTTTTGGAGGGTGAACTTGATTTCCTGCACGTAGACATCCTTTTCGCCGGCGGCCTGCACCTTCACGGAGACATCGGCGACGGCGGACAATTTGTCCGGGCCGATCGTGATGTTCATGTCGGGAAATTCCACCGTCAGGCTGCTGACCGCCGCGCGCGCGCCCGCGGCGGCCTGCGTGATTTCATCGCGCCCGGCAAGGTTGTGCTGGCCAAGCTCCGGCACGTTGATGTTGATCTCCACGTTGGTGCTGAAAAAGCCGGCGAACCTTTCCGCGCGGGCCGCAATGACGAGCGGATTTTCGGCGGATTTGAACGACACCTCGCTGGCGGCCTGCGCCAGCCGTTTGCGGACGATTTTTTCCGGGCTGGGAAAAAGAATTGTCCAGAGCCAGATGCCCGCCGCGGCCAGCGCGACGAGCAGGATGAGTCGCAGCACGATTTTCATAGCATCGCTTTTCCCACAATGCGGCTCCGTTCGCATTTACCGTGAGTGTGGTATTCCGGCGGCATGGAGCGGTTGTCGCCGACGACGTAGTATTCGTCCGGGCCAAGCGTGACCGGCGCGCTGTTCCAGTCGTAGCCGGATTTTTCGTAAGGCTCGTCGAGGATTTCGCCATTGATCAAAACGCGGCCGTTTACAAAGGCGACCGTTTCGCCGGGCAGGCCGATGATGCGCTTGAGCAACATGACGCCCGGCGGCTCCAGCCGGGCGATGGCGCTGTCCATTTTGATGAAGCGGATGGCCACGACATCGCCGCGCTGCGGCGCGTGCCGGACGTAGGCAAGCCGGTTGACCCAGTAAACGGATTGATCCGGGCAGGTCGGCAGCATGCTGATGCCGTCCACGCGGACGTGGACGAGCAGGAGCTTGAAGACCACCACGCAGACCACCACCCAGAACGCCGTGCGCAACAACGTCACCTTCAGGCTGCGCCCAAAAATCGCGCGGCGCAGCCATGAACAGGAGCCTGGATTGTTAACCGGGGTTTGAATGGGATTGACGCTGGTTCAACCGGCCCGGCGGAGGCCGGCTACAATTGATCGTAATACTCGTCGTCGGCGATGTCGCCCTCACCGCCGGTTTCAACCTCCACGCCGCCTTCCTGCAGGGTTTTGGCGATGTCGGGCGCAATCCACCGTTGGCCATGCTTCTTTCTGGAAATCAGCTTGATGCGATAACGTCCCTGAATGTCGCTCTCCAGAATGCCGCGCTCCGCCATCCGCATCAGAACCGGCTTGGCCCATTCGGGATCTTCGTAAAATTTCCTCTTGCTGCCGGCGCGGCGGGCGATCTCCTTCGAGTTGGTGAAGTTGGTGCCCCAAGTCTTCAAAAACTGGAAAATGTCGCGCTCGTCCGTATCCATGGCATCACCCTCGCGCAATCGGGCGGCGAAGTCGAGAAATTTTGCCGGTGCCATCGCCGGTTTGACACGATGCGTCCTTGGCTTAAACTGCGCACGGATTTTTCTATGGCCACACATTATCTTGCCTGCGACCTCGGCGCCGACAGCGGCCGGCTCATCCTCGGCACGCTCGACAACGGCAAAATCTCCGTCGAGGAACTTCACCGTTTTCCGAACGGCCCGGTAAAAACCTCCGGCGCTCTGCACTGGAATTTCGCCGGGCTGCTGGAACAATTGAAGGCCGGCCTGAAAAAAGCCGCCGAGCGCCGGCTGCCCATCGCCAGCATCAGCGCCGATTCGTGGGGCGTGGATTACGTGCTCTACGACGACCGCGGCCTCGTCATGCCGCCGGTCTGGTGCTACCGCGATTCGCGCACGGCTTACGGCGTCGAAAACGTGCGGTCCAAGGTGGACTGGCCGGCGACCTACGCCGAGACCGGCATCCAGTTCATGGGACTGAACACCCTTTACCAGCTCGCCACCGAGCCGCCCGAACGCCTCGCCCGCGCCAAACAGCTCCTCCTCATCGGCAATGCAATCAATTACTTCTGCTCCGGCGTCGCCCGCAACGAAGTCTCCCTCGCCAGCACCACGCAGCTTTACAATCCGCAGACCAAAACATGGTCGAAGAAACTGCTCACCGCGCTCAATCTGCGCGAGGAAATGTTCGCGCCGCTCTGCCCGTCCGGCACGCGGCTCGGCCCGATGAAAAAAAATCTCGCCACCGAAGTGGGTTTGCCGCAGATCGAGGTCATCGCCAGTTGCTCGCACGATACCGGTGCCGCCGTCGCCGCCGTGCCCGCCGTTGGCGGGAGCTGGGCGTATTTGAGTTCCGGCACCTGGTCGCTCGTCGGCGTCGAATCGCCGCAGCCGGTCATCAACGACCAGTCGCGCTCGCTCCAGTTCACCAACGAAATCGGCTACGGCGATTCCGTCCGCCTCCTCAAAAACATTGTCGGCCTCTGGATTGTCCAGGAATGCCGGCGGCATTGGGCGAAGCAGGGGACGAAATACGATTTTGCCGCGCTCGAAAAACTGGCCGCTGCCGCGCCGCCGTTCGTCTCGCTCATCAACCCCGACGACCCGCGCTTTTTAAGCCCGGACGACATGCCGGAAAAAATCGCCAGGTTCTGCGCGGAAACCGGCCAGCCCGTGCCCGCCAGCCACGGCGCCTGCATGCGCTGCATTTACGAAAGCCTCGCCCTGTTTTACCGCGTCGTCGTGCGCCGGCTGGAACGGCTCACCGGCAAAAAAATCGGGCGGCTGCACATCGTCGGCGGCGGCAGCAAGGACATGATGCTCAATCAATGCGCCGCCAACGCGCTGAAAATCCCCGTCATCGTCGGCCCGGCCGAATGCACCGCGCTCGGCAACATCCTGGTGCAGGCCATCGCGCTCGGCCACCTGCCGTCGCTGGCCGCCGCGCGCGAAGTCGTCCGCAATTCCTTCGAGCTGAAGACCGTCACGCCGCAGGACGCCGCGCAATGGGACGCCGCCGCCACGCGGTTTGAAAAATTGTTGAGCTGAACCGTCCGGACTGGCGATGGTCCGGGCGGGCGGTTCTGGACACGATCAATTTTTTCGTTTCAGAACAATTCCGATTGGCCGGTCTTCCCGGTTGTTTTCTCCCTTTTTTTGCCGTTCCCAAGAAGTTTCAAAAACTCCGATTCAGAAATGATTTTAACGCCGAGTTCCCCGGCTTTGTCGAGCTTGGAGCCGGCTTCGGCGCCAGCCAGAACGAAATCCGTTTTCTTGCTCACGCTGCCGGTCACTTTGCCGTCGGCGGCTTCAATTTTCGCCGTTGCCTCCTCGCGCGTCAGCGTCGGCAGCGCGCCGGTTAGCACAAAGGTTTTGCCGGCAAACGCGCCGGTTGCTGTTGCGGCGAGGGCGGCCTTCTCACTCGTCGGCTTGATGCCCAGTTCGCGGATGCGGGCGTGAACTTTCTTTCCGACGGGCGACGCGAAATAATCCAGCACGCTCGCTGCCGCCACCGGCCCGACTTCCACCAGCTTCGCCTTCAAGCCGCCAGCTTCGAGGCGCGATTCAATCGCTGCAATGTCCGCTTTGAGTTCCGCATCGCGCTGCTGGCGTTTCGCCTTGTCGGCTTCATCCTTCGGCGGATTCTTGCGCGAGCGTGGGCTGATTTCGGCACGTTCACTTTCCTTCGCGCCGAGATCGCGGATGTCGCGCAGGACTTCGGAACCAGCGAGCGCCTCCAGCGATTCGTGCGTGGCGGCAAGCTGTTTGGCGGTGGCTTCGCCGACATCCGAAATTGCCAGCGCGTGAATCCACCGCGACAGCGGCGCGGTCTTGGCGCGTTGAAGCGCGTCGAGAATCTTTGTGGCGTTTTTTTCGCCGAACACGCGCGGCTCGTCGTCCGTGCCGAGATTCAATTTGCCGAGCACTTCCAGTTTCAAATCGAACAAATCGAGCGGTTCCTTCACGAGGCCGCGTTCGACGAGCTTGTCGGCCACGATGCCGCCGAGCGATTCGATGTCGAGCGCCTTCCGCTGCGCGAAATACTCGACGCGCCGCATGAGCTGCGCCGGGCAGCCCGCGATGTTCTGGCAGCGCCAGGCGACTTCAGTGGGGCGGGCTTCCAGCCCGCCGGTTTCTGGTTCCGAATGAGTTGGCAGGCTGGAAGCCTGCCCCACTACCTTGTCCTTCGCAATCAGCCCGCCGCACGCCGGGCATTTGCCGCCGACGTGTCGGAACAAATCAAATTCCCTCGCGCCGGGCGGACGCTTGGTTTTGACCACCTCAAAAATCTCCGGGATGACCATGCCGGCCTTGCGGATGACCACGGTGTCGCCGATGCGGATGTC
>CAZZPE010000052.1:0-16536 GCA_964655855.1 uncultured Bifidobacteriaceae bacterium | reverse complement strand
TGGCCGAGGCCGCCGTCGCGCCCATGCCGCACGACATCAAGGGCCAGGCGCTCTATGCCTTCGTGACATTGAAGGAGGGTTTTGCCGAGAGCGAAGAATTGAAACAGGAACTGGCCGCGCACGTCCGCGCCGAAATCGGCGCCATCGCCGTGCCGGACACAATCCAGTTCGCGCCCGGCCTGCCCAAGACGCGCTCCGGAAAAATCATGCGCCGCATCCTGCGCAAAATCGCCGAGGACCAGACCGACCAGATTGGCGACACCACCACGCTGGCCGATCCGCAGGTGGTCGCCGCGCTGGTCAAAGGAAAACAATAATCCGTGTCCGCTCGCCCGCGAGTGTCCGGAATCTCTGCTTCCGTTTCCGCCTCCGTCTTGGTGCCCGGTTATTCCTCTTGCGACAAAATCGGGATTGAGTTTGCACCGCCGGCCGCTATCGTTTCCCCATGCGACGGTTATTGACGGTTCTGCTTTTGCTTGGCTCGCTGGCGGCGGCGCGGGCGTATGATGCCTTCGCCGACACGAACAGCGCCGCAGCGGTTCCCGCCGCAAAAACCGGCCGCATAATCAAGGTCCTGCCGCTGTTTCTCGACCTCAAGGGCCATGACGCAAAATCGCCCAGCCTTTACGACCGCGACGCCTACCAGGCGTTTCTGCGCCAGCACACCAATGAAATTTCCGCCATCCGTTTCGACGTGTTGTGGAAGGCATCCAACGCCGGTGGCGCAAAATTGAAACTGCGCGCCGAGCTGCGCGGCATCGGCGAACACGACATGCCGCGCCAGACCGTTCTGGAAACGCAGGTCACGCCGGCGTTTTTCCGCAGCTGGACTTCGCTGACGCTTGGCGGCGATGACTTGAAAAATTTCGGCTCACTGATCGCGTGGCGCGTCACGCTCTGGGACGGCGACCGGCTGCTCGGCGAGCAGAAATCTTTTCTCTGGTAAGGCGCATGACCGGCATGGTTCCCATAAAAATCATCTGCCATTGCGGCCAGAAATACGCCTTCGAGGTGCAGCCGGTGGACGGTCGGATGCCCGTGGCGGTGAACTGCCCCGTTTGCGGGCGCGACGGCACCATCGCCGCCAACGAGTCCATCCGCAAAATGCTCCACGGCAGGACGCAGCCCCTGCCGCCACCCAGCGTCGCCGCAGTGTTGCAGGCCGCGCAATCCAGCCTCGAATCGCACCTGGTCGAGGCGCTCAAGGATGCCGTCGTGCAGGAGCTGGCCAGCCAGCGCCGCGAACTCCTCGCCGGCCAGCAGCAGGCGGCCGCGGAACTCACCGAACTCGCGCGCCGGCTCGAAGCCGTCCAGACGCCGATGCTCGAACGCCTCCGCGCCTACGAGCAGCGGATTGCGGAGTTGGAGAAGGAGCTTTCCGAGCAGTCGAAGGAAAACCGCGAACTGCTCCAGTTGAAAATCGAAATGACCCGCCGCCAGCTCGAATCCGAGCGCAGCCGGATCAATTTCAATTAAACTGCGCCTTTCCAGTCCCGCAAGGCGGGACGAAAGAAAATAGCCCACGGTTTCAACCGTGGGTTTCTTGGTCAAAATCATTTCAAGTCCCGGAGGGACGACAGAAACAACGGATGGACAATTTCTTTCGCCCCTGCGGGGCTTGTTCTGATTTCACCCTTTTACCCACAGTTAAAACTGTGGGCTATTGTCGGACACGCCTTCGGTGCTCACGTTTTGGCTCCCGATTTTTTCTCCCGCGCCTGCATCGCCTGCTCGTAGCATTTCAAGGCCTCGTCATAGCGCTGCAACCGGTTGAGCAGCCCGCCCTTGAACAGAAACGCCGTGACCGGCGCGCCGTCCGCGGCGATGGCACGGTCGCAGCACGCCAGCGCCTCGTCCACGCGGTCCAGCTTTTCCAGCGCCGACGCCTTTTTGACCAGCGCCTCCGGGTTTTGCGGCTGCGCGGCCAGGAATTTTTCAAAACAGTCCAGCGCCTTCCGGGCTTCGTTCGCGTCCAAAAACGCCTGTCCCTCGGCGAGCGGGTCGGGTTTCGCCGCCGGCCCCGCCAGCAGCCGCCCGCCGCTTTCGAGTTCGAGAATTTTTTTCTCCAGCGACCCGACAATGTCCAGCAGGCGCGCGTTGGAAACCTCCACTGTCGCCCGGCCCGGCGCGGCGAGCTGCTGGACGGCCCCGGCGGACGCCAGCGCGGCGCTCTGGCGCGAGGTGATGTCCACCAGCCGCGCCACCGAGCGCCATTGGAGATAGGCCATGAACAGCACCGCCGCCAGCACCGTCAGTCCGAACGCGCCCGCGAGCATGAACATGGACTGCTGGTTTTTCTGCGCCACTTCGAGGTCGGCGGCGTGCCGCGCGGCGATGGCCTGTTCGAGCGCCTGGATGCGCACGGTCGTGTCGGCGGCGCTTTGCCGGGCTTCCTCGCGGCTTTTTTCCAGCGCCATCTGCGTGTCGTGAAGCTGCGCCTGGATTTGCAGATAACCGTTTGCCGTCACGTCGGCGTTCGTGGAAATGGGGTCGGTTTGGGCCGCGAGGCTTTGCACCGTGAGAAACACGGCGAGACAGGCCGCCGGAAAAATTTTGAAAAGGCCGGATTTCATAACCAGCCGCGCAGCGTGGGCATTCGGCAAAACGAAGTCAAGCGCGCCGCGTCACTTCGACTTCAAGTCCATCTCCAGCCGCGTGCGCGAGCCGGTCTGGACGTTGTCAATTTCCATGCTGCCCACCCGCCACTGGCCATCCACCTTTTTGATGTCCTTCGGGTAAAATTCCTTGAGCAGTTTGCCCTGCGCGTCGTAAGCCTTCGCCTCGACGATGCCGAACGTCTCGTTGTCAATCCAGCACAGCACGCGCGAATAGCCGTTCGTGGATGGATCGGGATTTGTGCTTTCCAGGACCTTGCACAGCCGTCCGCGCGCCGTGTCGCCGCGCAGGACTTTCTGCCCCGGCCAGTGGAGAAATTCCAAGCCGAGGTCAACAAGCCAAAAGTCTGAACCGGCAAATGAAGCCATTAAATCGTTCCCACTTGGAGTTGATTCTTTGCCATCTTCTGCGTGAAATTCATATTCATTGTCTTGCCCAAAACCATAGTGGCTGATTTTTATGGTGGCTACTCCCGCAGCGTAAAAAATATACCAATTCGTTGGTGTGACGACAGTTTCACATTTAAGTGGAACTTCCTGTTGTAAGCCACCATCACGAATCTGATGGACTCCAGTATTGGTGAAACTTTCCGTTGGCCGCTGGTCCAGAAGTTTTTGGGCAAGCTGCCGGCCTTGAATTTCCGCGTCGGACAAGGCGTTCGTCGTTTGCGCCGTGGCGGCAATAGAGGCCAGCAGGATTGAGAAAAATCCGACGAGCCTCGCGAAGTAATTCCTCCTCGTTCTCATTTCGGCGCGAGCGCGAGTTGCAGCACCTCGGAAATCTGCCGGACGAAATGCGCCTTCAATTTGCTCCGCACCTCCGCCGGCGCTTCCAGCCAGTCCGATTTGTTGCCCTCCGGCAAAATGACCTGCTTCAGGCCGAAGCGCTGCGCCGCGAGGAGCTTCTCCTTGACGCCGCCCACGCGCAGCACGCGGCCGCGCAGGCTGATTTCGCCGGTCATCGCCATGTCGGATTTCACGCGCCGCTTGGACAGCAGCGACGCCAGCGCCGCCACGATGGCCACGCCCGCGCTCGGCCCGTCCTTCGGCGTCGCGCCGGCGGGAACATGGATGTGCAAATCGTGTTTGCCGTAATCGTCAAAATCCAGATCAAGCTTCTTGGCCTGGCTGCGGAGATAACTCACCGCCGTCTGCGCGCTTTCCTTCATCACCTCGCCGAGCGAGCCGGTCAAAAGCAGGTTGCCGCGCCCGCGCATCCGCGTCGCCTCGATGAACAAAATGTCGCCGCCCACCGGCGTCCACGCCAGCCCGGTGGCGATGCCGATCTCGGTGATTTTTTCCGCGCTTTCGGCGACGAACGGCGCGTGGCCGAGAAAATCCGGCAGATGCGCGGCGTCGAGCTTCACCGTCAAGGCCGTGCCGTTCTGGGAGATGATTTTGCGCGTGGCCTTGCGGGTGAGCGCGGCGATTTCACGTTCGAGCTGGCGCACGCCGGCTTCGCGGGTGTATTCGCGGACGAGCCGGCGCAGCGCGGCGTCGGAGAATTTCACTTCGTTCCTGGTGAGGCCGTGTTCCTCGAGCTGGCGCGGCACGAGGTGGCGCCGGGCGATCTGCAATTTTTCGATTTCGGTGTAGCTGGGAAGTTCGATGACCTCCAGCCGGTCGCGCAGCGCGGCGTGGATCGGCTCCAGCCAGTTCGCCGTGGTGATGAACAGCACACGCGACAGGTCGAACGGCAAATCGAGATAATGGTCGGTGAAGGTGTTGTTCTGTTCCGGGTCAAGCACTTCGAGCAATGCCGAAGCCGGGTCGCCGCGAAAATCCGCGCCAACCTTGTCCAGCTCGTCGAGCAGGATGACCGGATTGCGGCTTTCGATGCGGCGGAGTGTTTGGATGATTCTTCCGGGCATCGCGCCGACGTAGGTGCGGCGGTGGCCGCGGATCTCGGCTTCGTCGCGCATTCCGCCGAGCGAGATGCGGGCGAATTTGCGGCCGAGCGCGTCGGCGACGCTTTTGCCGAGGGAGGTTTTACCGACGCCGGGCGGACCGGCGAGGCAAAGGATCGGGCCTTTGATTTGCTTGCGGCGCTTGATGACGGCGATGAATTCGAGGAGCCGGTCCTTGACCTTTTCAAGGCCGAAATGCTGCTGGTTCAGGATTTTTTCCGCCGCCTTCAAATCCAGCTTGTCGCCGGTCTCCTTTTCCCACGGCAAATTCAAAATCCAGTCGAGATAATTCCGGCCGACGCCGTATTCGGCGGCGGCGGGCGGGGTTTGCTGGAGGCGTTCGAGTTCCTGCTCGGCGGCCTTGCGCGCTTCTCCGGGCATCGGCGTCTGCTCGATCTTTTCGCGGAGCGATTTGATCTCGTTGGCGTTCGGGTCGGTGTCGCCGAGTTCGCGCTGGATGACGCGGATCTGTTCGCGCAGGAAAAAGTCGCGCTGGGACCGGGCGATGGAGGAGGCGACGTCGTTCTGTATTTTGGAGCTTAACGTCAGCACCTCCTGTTCGCGGCCGAGCAGGGGCAGCAGCTTCTGGAGCCGTTCGCGGACGGAGATGGTTTCGAGGAGCAACTGGCGGTCTTCGAGGGTCAGGTTCAGGTTTGCGGCGATGAGGTCGGCGAAATGGCCGGGGTGGTCGGTGTTGAGGGCGGCGATTTTGACCTGGTCGGGCAGCGCGCTGGACATTTTGGCGATTTCATCGAACTGCTTGTGCGCGTTGCGAAGCATGGCCTGCAGTTCGACGGAATTTTCCGTCTCATCGCGCAACAAGTCGTAGGCCGCGCGCAGGTAGGGCGCGGGCGGCGTGAAATTTTTCACGCGGATGCGCCAGAGACCCTCGACCAGCACCCGCGCGGTGCCGTCGGGAAATTTCACCATCTTGGACAGGCGCGAGACGCAGCCGACCTCATACAAATCCTCCGGGGCCGGCTCGGGAACTTCCGCCTTGCGCTGGAGCACGGCCGCCAGCAGGCGGTCGCCGGTCACGATGTCGTCAATCAGCTTCAGGCTCGGCCCGGTCTCGACGAGCAGCGGCACGACGGCGCCGGGAAAAATCACGATGTCGGAAAGGCCGAGCACGGGCAGCATTTCCGGCAGCGACCGCGCCGAGATGCGCGGCGGCGCGTCCGCCTTTTCGGCGGCGCCGAGTATGCTGACAAACTCAGTCTCCGGCGATGTTGTCGTCGTGTCCATCAGTTGTTAAAAGCAGCCGCGCCGGAAAAGATTCACGCGCGGTCAATTTCCGTCGGCTATCGGCACCTTGGTTGTCTTGGTCTGCGGGTGATGCGCCGCCGGCACGTCAACCCGCAGAAAGCCGTTCACATAAATCGCCTTGGCTTGGGACAAATCATAGCCGGCCGGCAGGTCCAGCACGCTCTCGAACGGGCCGTAGCTGATTTCCATGATCAGAAAACTGCACTTCGGCGCGCGGCAGCAGTCGGGACGGTTTCCAGAAATCCGCAGGCGGTTTTCCTCGATGGTGATTTCGAGGTTTTCGCTTTTCATGCCGGGCAGCTCCACCTTGACGACCAGGCCGGTGTCGGTGACATAGACATCCGTGTTGGGAACCCAGCGTCCGTTGGCGCCGCCACCGTGACCGCTCACCGCCGAGCGCCGGGAAACAAAATGCACCGCCGAGCTGACTTTGGTTACGGCCATGATGAAAAACAATATCGCAAACAACCGGCTTGGCAAGCGAACGGCTTGCGCTGCCTTACCCGAGAACATAACCGGAAAAGGCATCAGCGCAAATGAAAATTATTTTTTCCAATCGTTCCCACCCCTGGGTTGCCGCGGATTTGAGAACAAGCGGAAAAAACTTTGAACCCCGGATTCCGAACCCTAAACTTGGGCCATGTTCCGCCACACGCACCGCGTCACCTACGCCGAATGCACCGTCGGCAACCACATTTACCACTCGCGCTACTTCGATCTGCTCGAGGCGGCGCGCGGCGAATTCATCCGCTCACTCGGCCCGACCGTCCTGCAATGGCAGGAAAAGGACGTGATTTTTCCCGTCATCGAGGCGCGGGTGCGCTTCAAGTCGCCCGCGCGCTACGACGATTTGCTGGCGATTGAAGTCTGGCCGACGCTCATCGAGCGCGTGCGATTGAACTTCGGACATCGCATCACCAACCAGCACGGCAAACTCATCCTCGAAGCCGAAACCTTCCACGCCTGCACGGGCGCGGGCGAAAAACCGAAGCGGATGCCGGAGGAACTGGCCGCCAAGCTGAAGCCTTTTGTCAACACGCCCGGCTTGATTTAGCCACCGAGACGCAGGGACACAGAGTTTGATATTTTTTGTTCTCCCTGCGCCTCCGTGTCTCTGCGGCAAATCCGTTTCCCGCCAATCCGCTTCCTTCTTGCGTCCGCCATCCGCGTTTGCGAGAATTCCGCGGCGCGGGCGATGCAACAGCAAATTTACCCCAAACATTATTGCGGCGTGTTCGGCATTTTCGGTCATCCGAATGCCGCCGAACTTGCCTATTACGGACTTTACGCGCTCCAGCATCGCGGGCAGGAAAGCGCCGGCATCGTCACCTGCCACGAGGGGAAATTTTTCAAGCATCACGGCATGGGCCTGGTGCCGCAAGTGTTCAATCCCAAAATTCTGCACGACCTCGTCGGCAACGTGGCCGTCGGCCACACGCGTTATTCCACCACCGGCTCGTCCAATTTGCGCAACGCCCAGCCGCTCACCGTGGATTGCACGCGCGGCCAGATCGCCGTCGCCCACAACGGCAACCTCACCAACGCCGCCCAGCTCCGCGACGAGCTTGAAGCCCGCGGCCTCGTTTTCCAGACGACCGTGGACAGCGAAATCATCATCATGATGCTGGCGCAGCCGACGCTCGGCGGCATGGAAAACACGCTCGTCCAGACGGTGCGGCGCATCGAGGGCGCGTATTCGCTCGTCATCATGACCGAAAAGGAATTGATCGGCGCGCGCGACCCGTTCGGCTTCCGGCCGTTGTCCATCGGCAAAGTGAACGGCGCGTGGGTGCTGGCCAGCGAATCGGTGGCGTTCGACCAGATTCAGGCGAAATTCGTCCGCGACGTCGCACCGGGCGAAATCGTCATCATCAACGAAAAAGGCCTGACCAGCGTGCAGGCGTTTCCCCAGCACCAGAAGCGCGCGTTCTGCATTTTTGAATACGTCTATTTCGCGCGGCCCGACAGCACGATCGGCGGGCGCAGCGTTTATGACGTGCGCAAGGAAATGGGCCGCCAGCTCGCGCGCGAACACAAGGTCAAGGCCGACCTGGTGATTCCCGTGCCGGACAGCGGCGTGGTCGCGGCGATGGGTTATTCGGAGCAGTCGGGCATCCCGTTCGAAATGGCGTTCATCCGCAACCACTACGTCGGGCGCAGCTTCCTCCAGCCGACGCAGCTCATCCGCGACTTCGACGTGCGCGTGAAGCTGAACCTCATCGCAGCGCTCGTGAAGGACAAGCGCGTCATCATCGTGGACGATTCGATTGTGCGCGGCACGACCTGCAAGACGCGCGTCAAAACGCTCAAGGAGGCCGGCGCGAAGGAAGTCCACGTCGCCGTCAGTTGCCCGCCGCACATGCACCCGTGCGTCTATGGCATTGATTTCCCCGACCGCAGCAAGCTGATGGCGGCGAACAACACCGTGGACGAGATCCGAAAATATCTCAACGCCGACTCGCTGCATTACCTTTCGCAGCCGGGCATGGTCAAGGCCACCGGCCTGCCGAAGGAGGGATTTTGCATGGCCTGCTACGACGGCAAATATCCCGTGCCCTACGACCCGGTGCTGGACAAGCACATCATCGAGCGCCGCAAACGCCAGGCGCAAACCCTCGGCGAGGCGGTGGAGAAGGACAGCGAGCAGATTAAATTGTTGCAGGTTTGAGCCGGGGTGTTGCCGTGATTGACCTCAAACAATTCAAAAACCTCCAGCTTCACGGCGGATTTGTCATCAAAGATATCAAATTGACGGACGACCCGATTGTGGATGCAATCGGACGCGAAGCCGTTGCGCAAACGAGCGCCGTTGTCCGCGATTTTCGACTGCTCATCCGCTCTGGTTTGAGCGAGGAGGAATTGTCCATCACGCTCTACCACGAAATTCTGGAAGCCGCTTCCGTCGCCATCGCCAATCCACCTGACGCTGTCGTTGATTTTAATGAGGCGGATTTTGAGCGGGCCGCTCAGAACGCCCATAAACGCTGGGGCAGTGCTTCGCCCGCCAATCTCAATCTCCTGTTGCAATTCCACGGATTTAAAGGAGAATGAATTTATGGTTGCCCGCGATAAAATTCAGTTCGACCTCATCAAACTGATGAACGGCGAGCGCATCCTGCGCCTCACCGAGCCGCAATCCGGCCTGTCTTTGGAAAAGAAACTGGCCCCGGCAGATGCCGTCGTGCGGCAAAAGGAGAAACTTCTCCGCGCATTCGAGGCTGCCTTGGATCGGGTTGAGTTGGCGGCGGCTTGACGGAAGTTCGTCGAGAAGGACAGCGAGCAGATTAAATTGTTGCAGGTTTGAAATAGATCGCAATAGTTCGAACCATTACCAATTGGGCATCATTCCGTATGATTCAGAAACTAGCGATTGTTGTTGCTCTGGCTGGCCTGATGTTTGCCGCTTACCGGATTGGATATAGTGCTGCCGAACGATCGCGACGATATGCAGATCGAGATCGTTATGCGGAGGAGATGTCTGTTATGACATATTTGTATTTAGCTGCGGAGCGTGGGCAGACCGAGCGACTTCAGGAGTCCTTGGGTATGGAGGTTTTTAGCGCTACACTTTTCTACGAGAGTCGCGTGCCTAAATCGGAACGTAATCTTTTGAGTCCTGATTATTCTACAGCGAAGCAGATAAGCACAAAGGTTAAAGATCGTATCGGGACAAATGCATGGTCAAGAACCGAGGGCGGATTCTGGCAGGTCGTCACAAACTGATTATACTGCCTGCCAAATTGCCAACTCCAACGACCATTGGCATTTTCAGCTCCCCTTCACCGCTTTTGCCTTCACCGTTCTCGATTTTGCCAACCAAAAATCCTGAACGGGGTTGATTGTGGTGGCAAATGGGTTGGCAAAATCCGTTTCATTCGCTTGACTTTCCAGCGCGGACAATTCATTAAGCAGCGCCAAGACAAGCTGAATTGTCCCGAATGAATTTGTTTCGCCGCAAAAGTGTCACCAGCCTGCAGGCCGAGGCGTTGACCGACAACAGCCTCCACCGCGCGCTGGGGCCGCTGAATCTGGTGCTGCTGGGCATTGGCTGCATCATCGGCACGGGCATTTTTGTGCTCACCGGCACGGCGGCGGCGCAAAACGCCGGACCGGCGGTGGTTCTTTCCTTCGCGCTGGCTGGCATCGTTTCGGCGTTCGCCGCGCTGTGCTATTCGGAATTCGCGTCGCTGGTGCCGATGTCCGGCAGCGCCTACACCTACGGCTACGCCACGCTGGGCGAGGTGTTCGCCTGGATCATCGGCTGGGACCTGGCGCTGGAATACGCGGTGGGCGCGATTGCCGTGGCCGTGGGCTGGTCCGGCTACATGGTTTCGTTTTTGCGGGATTTCGGAATTCAAATCCCCCCGGAACTTTCCGCCGCGCGCGGCATTCATCTGATTGAAATCCCGGTGGCGCTCGCCGCAATCCTGAAAATGAAGGTCGGTTGGGCGGTTTTCAGCGGCGAACTGGCCAGGCAAATCAGCGCCGCCGGAATGGACCCGGCGAGCCTGCATCAGGTCACGGCCATTTTCAACCTGCCCGCCATCATCATCGTCGCCATTGTGACCGTGGTGCTGGTCGTCGGCATCCGGGAATCGGCCGGGTTCAACAATCTCATCGTCATTCTCAAAATCGGGGTCGTGCTGCTCTTCATTTTCGGCGCGGCCAAGGCCATCAACCCCGCCAACTGGCATCCGTTTATTCCGCTCAACGCCGGCAAATGGGGCAGCTTCGGCTGGTCGGGCGTCATGCGCGGCGCGAGCCTCGTCTTCTTTGCCTACATCGGCTTCGACGCGGTGAGCACCGCCGCGCAGGAGGCGAAAAACCCGCGGCGCGACGTGCCCATCGGCATCATCGGTTCGCTGCTGGTCTGCACCGTGCTTTACATTTTGGTTTCCGGCATTGCCACCGGTGTGGTGCCTTACCGCGAGCTGGACGTGCCGGAGCCGATTGCGCTGGCCGCCGACCACGCGAACATGGGCTGGATGGCGAGCATCATCAAGCTCGGCGCCATCGCCGGTCTCTCCTCCGTCGTCCTGGTGATGATGCTGGGGCAGACGCGCGTGTTCTGGAGCATGTCGCGCGACGGGCTGCTGCCGCCGTTCGTCAGCCGTGTGCATCCGCGCTTCAAAACACCGTGGATTATCACCATCATCACCGGCATCGTGGTGGCCTTCTTTGCCGCCGTCCTGCCGGTGCGCGACGCCGGGAACCTGTGCAACATCGGCACGCTGCTGGCGTTCGTCATCGTGTCCGTCGGCGTGCTGGTGCTGCGGGTGCGCGAGCCGGGATTGCAGCGGAAATTCCGGACGCCGTGGGTCTGGTTCGTGGCGCCGATGGGCGCGCTTTCCGCCTTCGGGCTGATGATGTATCTGCCGCTGATGACCTGGGTGCGGCTGCTCGTCTGGTTTCTCGCCGGCATCGTGATCTACTTTTTCTACGGCGCGCGCCACAGCCGGCTGGCGCAGAAGCCGCCGCCGTCCGCCTGAAGCCCCGCCGGTCTCCCGCCGGCAAATAAAGAATTTGACAACCGACGGGTTTATACCTACCGTTCGGTAAGTTTTATGGTCCAGGCAACGGCAACCTCCAAAACGCGGCGGCAGATTCTGCGCGCCGCGTTGAAGCATTTTGCCAACGCCGGCTACGCGGCCACCTCCATCCAGCAGATTGTCGGCGACGCGAAGGTTTCCAAGCCGGCGCTGTATTATCATTTTCACGACAAGGCCGCCCTGTTCGAGGCACTCGTCAACGAGGCGCACGACGAGCGGTTCCAGATCGTGCAGCAGGCAATTGCGCGCGGCAAGGGCCTGCGCGCACAACTGATTGAGGTGCTGGCGGCATTGTTCGGCTATTTCTATAAAAACCGCGATTTGACGCGCATCGCGTTCGCCACGGCGTTTGCCGCGCCGGGCGAGGTGCCGCCGAAGTTGCGCTATCTCGACAAGTGCCAGCGCAATTTTGAGGTGGTCCATTCGCTGTTCAAGCAGGCGCTGGAACGCGGGGAGCTGGACAGCCATTTCAGCAGCCTGGAGCTGGCCTACGGTTTTTACGGGCACGGGAATTTTTACGTCGTGTCGCATCTGATGATGCCGGACTGCCGGCTGGACCGCCGGGCCGCCGGGCGCATCGTGGATTTGTTCCTCACCGGCGCGGGCGCGAAAAAACTGAAAAAACAAAAGAATTGAAAGAGAACATTGTGAATACTCGAAAGCTGAAAATCATTTTAACGGGATTGCCGGTCGCGCTGGCGGCGGCGGTGTTTTTCACCGGCTGCGGCCGGAACCAGGCCGGCGCCGGCGCATCCAACATGCCGCCGCCGGAGGTGGGCGTCGTCACCATCGCGCCGGAATCGGTGGCGCTGACGACGGAGCTGCCGGGGCGCATTGACCCGGTGCGCGTGGCGCAGGTGCGGGCGCGCGTGGACGGCATCGTGCTGCACCGGAATTTCCGCGAAGGTGCCGACGTCACCAACGGCGAGGTCCTTTACGAGATTGATCCGGCGCCATTCAAGGCCGCGCTCGACAGCGCGAACGCCAGCCTGACGCAGGCGCAGCAGCTAGCGGAGCGTTACAAGCCGCTGGTCGCCATCAATGCCGTGAGCAAACAGGATTACGACAACGCCGTGTCTGCGGCGGCCCAGGCCAAGGCCGCGCAGGAAATCGCCGCGGTCAATTTCGGTTATTGCACCGTCACCGCGCCGATTTCCGGAAAAATTGGCGCGGCGCTGGTCACGGAAGGCGCGCTGGTCAGCCAGGGCGCGGCGACGGAAATGGCCGTGGTCACGCAACTGGATCCGATTTACTGCGACTTCGCCGAATCGAGCACCGAACTGCTGCGGCTTCAGCGTGAATTGGAAAACGGCAAACTCAAAACGGCCGCGCCCGGCGAGGCGAAGGTGACGTTGCTGCTGGATGACGGGACGACTTACGCGCAGCCCGGAAAACTTTTGTTCTCCGATGTCACGGTGGATCCGAGCAGCGGCATGGTCACGCTGCGGGCCGAATTCCCGAATCCCAATCATCTGCTCCTGCCGGGGCTGTTTGCGCGGGGAGTGCTGGAACAGGCGGTGGATTCCCAGGCCATCACCGCTCCGCAGCGCGGCGTCAGCGTCGGCGCGAACGGCGTCGCCACCGTGATGGTGGTGGGCGCGGACGGCAGGGTGGAAGCCCGGGTGATTAAAATCGGCCAGGCCGTGGGCGATAAATGGATCGTCACGGACGGACTGAAGGCCGGAGAGCAGGTTGTCGTCGAGGGATTGCAAAAATTTCAGCCGGGAATGGTCGTGAAACCGGTTCCATTTAATCCAGCCGGCGACGGCCCGACTTCGCCCGTTCCGGCCAAGGGAAATTAGGAATCAATCAACCGGACAACGCCATGCCGAAATTTTTCATAGACCGCCCGATTTTTGCCTGGGTGCTTTCCCTGCTCATCATGCTGGGCGGCGTTCTGGCCATCACGCATCTTCCGGTCGCGCAATATCCCACCGTCGCGCCGCCCTCCATCGCCATCAACGCCAGTTACGCCGGCGCGTCGGCGGAAACGGTGCAGGACACGGTCACGTCGGTGATCGAGCAGCAGATGAACGGCATTGACAACCTGCTTTACATGTCGTCCAGCAGCAGCGCGAGCGGGCAGTCCACGGTGACGCTGTATTTCAATTCCGGCACCGACCCGGACATCGCGCAGGTGCAGGTGCAGAACAAGCTGCAACTGGCCGTGCCCAACCTGCCCCAGACCGTGCAGCAGGCGGGCATCACGGTCGTCAAATCCACGCGCAACTTCCTGATGTTTTTCGCGCTGTCGTCCACCAACAAAAACGTGAGCGACATCGCGCTGGGCAATTTCATTTCCTCGTCCGTGCTGGATCCGCTCCGCCGCGTCACCGGCGTGGGCGAGGCGGATTTGTTCGGCACCGAATACGCCATGCGCATCTGGCTGAAGCCCGACCAGCTCGAAAGCTACAACCTCACCGCCGGCGACATCATCGCCGCGATTCAGGCGCAAAATATGCAGGTGCCGGTGGGACAACTCGGAGACCGTCCGGCGGTGAAGGGACAGGAAATCAACATCACCCTGCAGGGCCAGAGCACGCTGACCACGGTGAAGCAGTTTGAGAACATTTTGCTGCGGGTGAATCCCGACGGCTCGCGCGTTTACTTGCGCGATGTCGCCCGGGTGGAGCTGGGCGGCGCGAGTTACGCCATGCAGGCGCGGGTGGACGGGCGGCCCGCCGCCGCCGTGGGTATCCGGCTGGCGCCGTCGGCCAACGCCGTGGCCACCGCCAATGCCGTCCATGCCAGGGTGAAGGAACTTTCCAAATTTTTCCCGGCGGGCGTGCGCGTGGATTTCCCCTACGACAGCTCCGAATTCGTTCGTGCCTCCATCCAGGAGGTGGTCACAACGTTGGTCGAGGCCATCGCAATGGTGTTCCTGATCATCTTTCTGTTCCTGCAAAATTTCCGGGCGACGTTCATTCCCACCATCGTCATCCCGGTGGCGCTGCTGGGCACGTTCGGCGTCATGTATGCGCTGGGATTTTCCATCAACGTCCTGACGATGTTCGGCATGGTGCTGGCCGTCGGCGAACTGGTGGACGACGCCATCGTGGTGGTGGAAAACGTGGAGCGCATCATGAGCGAGGAAGGGCTGTCGCCGCGCGAGGCGACCCGCAAGGCGATGAAGCAGATCACCGGCGCGCTCATCGGCATTTCGCTGGTGCTGACGGCGGTGTTCATTCCGATGGCCTTCTTCGGCGGATCGGTCGGCGCGATTTACCGGCAGTTTTCGCTGGCGATGATTTCGTGCATGCTGTTCTCCATTTTCCTGGCCATGTCGCTGACGCCGGCGTTGTGCGCCTCGCTGCTCAAGCCGGTTGAAAAAGGACATCATTTGCGGAAGCAGGGATTCTTCGGCTGGTTCAACCGCGGCTTTCTCGCGACCCGGAAAAACTACGAAAGTTTCCTGGGCCGGACGATCATCAAAACACCGCGCTATCTGTTTGTCTATCTGGCGATCGTTTTGGCGGTGGGCTGGCTTTACGTCCGGCTGCCGTCGTCGTTTCTGCCGGATGAAGACCAGGGTTATTTCATCACCAGCATCCAGTTGCCGGTGGGCGCGACCCAGGAACGCACCCTGGCCGTGCTCAAACAGGTGGAAGGTTACTATCTGCAACAGTCGGAAATCGCGGGCATGGTGGACGTCGCCGGCTTCAGCTTCAACGGCCAGGGCCAGAACTCCGCGCTCGCCTTTGTGCATTTGAAGGACTGGAGCCAGCGCCACGGCGCCCAGCATTCGGTGCAGGCGGTCATCGGCCGCGCCTTCATGGCCCTGTCGCAAGTCAAGGACGCCATCATTTATCCCATCAACCCGCCGCCGATCCCCGAACTGGGCATTTCGTCCGGATTTGATTTTGAGCTGGAGGACCAGGCCGGCCTCGGCCATGACAAACTCATGCAGGCGCGCGACCAGCTGGTGGCGATGGCCGCGACCAATCACGACATCGCCCAGTTGCGCTTCCAGGGATTGGAGGACACGCCGCAGCTCAAGGTGGACATTGACCAGGCCAAGGCCAGCGCGCTGGGCGTTTCGCTGGCGGACTTGAACACGGCGCTCACCACCTGTTTCGGTTCGGATTACATCAACAATTTCGTGGACGGCAACCGCGTGCAGCGCGTCATCGCCCAGCTCGACGCCCCGTATCGCATGCTGCCCCAGGACGTCAGCAAGGTTTTCGTGCGCAACGGCAACGGCCAGATGGTTTCGCTGTCCAGCCTGGTCACGCTGCACTGGATTTACGGTTCGCCGTCGCTGCAGCATTTCAACGGCGTTCCGTCGCTGGAACTCGTCGGCTCCGCGCCGCCGGGCAGGAGCACCGGCCAGGCCATGACCGCCATGGAAAATCTGGCTGATAAATTGCCCGCCGGCTTCGGTTACGAATGGACCGGCCAGTCCTTCGAGGAACGCCTCTCGGCCAAACAGGCGCCGATGCTCTACGCGCTGTCGCTCATCGTGGTCTTCCTGTCGCTGGCCGCGCTTTACGAAAACTGGTCCATCCCGGTGGCAGTGATCCTCGTCGTGCCGCTCGGCATCTTCGGCGCGCTGCTGGCCGCCACCGGACGTGGATTGCCCAACGACGTCTTCTTCAAGGTCGGCCTGCTCACCATCGTCGGCCTGTCCGCCAAGAACGCCATCCTCATCATCGAATTCGCCAAGGATCTGCAGGCGCAGGGCAAAGGCTTGATTGAAGCCACGCTGGAGGCGGCGCACATGCGGCTCCGCCCGATTCTGATGACGTCGCTGGCGTTCATCCTCGGCGTGATGCCGCTGGCGTTGAGCACCGGCGCCGGGTCGGCCAGCCGGCACGACATCGGCACCGGCGTGGCGGGCGGAATGCTTTCGGCCACCGTGCTGGCCATCCTTTTTGTGCCGGTATTCTTCGTGCTCGTCCGCCGGATGTTCAAATCCAACAAACCAACGCACACCATGATGGCGCCCCAGGCCGGCCTGGACGATGACGACGAGAACGGCAAACAAGAAAAGCCATGAGCAAACATCTTTCGCCCATCATCGCCCTATTCGTCGCGGCACTGGCCGGCTGCACGCTCGCGCCAAAATACCAGCGCCCGACGGTGGCGGTTTCGCCAGGCTGGCCGGCGGTTGCCGGCGAAACCGGAAACCGAACCAACGCCGTTCCCGCCGCCGACATCGGCTGGCGCGAATTTTTCCGCGACCCGCGCCTGCAACGGCTC
>CAZZPE010000051.1:0-16906 GCA_964655855.1 uncultured Bifidobacteriaceae bacterium | reverse complement strand
CGAGGGCCGGCTCAAGTCGCCGGAATACGTCGCCAGCATCACGCGGATTTACCGCGCCACCCTGGACAAATTGATTAACAACAAAGAAACAAAAAAACAAAGCCCGGAAAACTTTGTTCCTTCGTTGCTTGGTTGTTCAAATTCTGATCGCTATGAACTGGAAATGTCCTTTTCGCGCGGCCTGTTCACCGGCTGGTTTGGCGGGACGGACAATCAGAAGCTCGTCCACGCGCGCTTCGGCAAAAAACGCGGGGTTTATCTCGGCGAGGTGAAAAAAATCGTCCGCGACGGCGTCATTATCAATCTCGCGGCGCCGGTCAAGCTGGGCGACGGCGTGGTGTTCGACGCCGGCAGGCCGGATGAAAAAGAGGAAGGCGGACGCATCTACGAGATTCAGGAACCGCGTTTCAAGATTCCCGGCCAGCAACTAACCGAACTGCGTTTCGGCTATGGCGACGTGGATTTTCTGCGCGTCCACCTCGGCGACAAAATCTGGAAGACGAATGATCCCGAACTCGACAAGCGCCTGCGCCAGAGCTTCGCGGGCGACAAGCCGAAGTTTCAGCGGCCGATTGAAATCGAAGTCCACGGCTGCGCCGGCAAACCGCTCACGCTCATCGCCCGCGATGAATTTGGAAACGTGACGAAAGTGGAATCCGTGATGCCGCTGGCGAAGGCGGAAAAACTGCCGCTGACGGAGGTAAAATTGCGCGAGCAGCTTGGCAGGCTGGGCGGCACGCCGTTCCGGCTTGGCGAACTGAATAATCTCCTCACCGGCGAAGTGTTGCTGCCGGTGAGCGAGTTGAACCGTCTGCGCCGCGAAATCGTCGTTGAGCTGGAAAAACTCCGCGCGCAGCCGAAGCGGTGGACGCTTAATGATTGCGGATTGCGGATTGCGGATTGCGGATTGAAAACCGCGCCAGTCAATCCGAAATCCGAGATCGTCAATCCGCAATTGATCGTGCTCGTCCGCAGTCTGCCGCAGCTCGAAGCCGCGCTGAAAAGCGGCGCGGAGACGGTCTATTGCGAATTTGAGGACCCGAAAAAATACCGCGAGGCGGTGACGCTGTTTCACGCCGCGCGCGGCGGCGAATCGGAAATCCGCAATCCGCAATCCGCAATTTTCGTCGCACCGCCGCGCATCTTCAAACCGGGCGACGACTGGATTCTCAACCAGGTCCGTTCCTGCAACGCCGACGGTTATCTGATCCGCAATTACGACCACCTGAAATTTTTCGCCGGCGACCGGCGCGTGGGCGATTATTCGCTGAACATCGCCAACCGGATTTCCGCCGATTATTTCAAAAACCAATCCGGTCTGGAGCGCGTGACGGCGAGCTACGATCTGAATTTCTCGCAGCTCGAGGCGCTGCTGCACGCCGCGCCGCCGGAATGGTTTGAGGTGACGATTCACCAGCACATGCCGATGTTTCACATGGAGCATTGCGTGTTCTGCGCATTTCTTTCCAGAGGCAAGGACTTCCGCGACTGCGGCCGGCCCTGCGACCGGCACGACGTGCGGCTGCGCGACCGAGTCGGCGCGGAGCATCCGCTCAAGGCGGACGCCGGCTGCCGGAACACCGTGTTCAATTCGCAGGCGCAGACCGGCGCGGAATATGTCGCGCGGATGATCGAACTCGGCGTGCGGCATTTCCGCGTGGAATTTCTGAACGAAACGCCGGAGCAGGTCGCGCAGGCAATTGCCCAATACCGCCAGTTGCTGCGCGGCGAAATTTCCGGCACGCAGCTCTGGCGCGAATTGAAATTGTTCAACCAGCTCGGTGTGACGCGCGGGCAGATGGGAAAATAGCCTTCGCACATGATTTTTGCGTTGCCTGCCTTCTTTTGCGGCTAAAATGCTTTTCTGCGCCGGCTTCATCCGGCAAGCTCTGCCTGCTCATGTCCGAAGAAAAAGTTGAAGCCATGCCGACGGCGGATCACAAGCCGCACGCGACTTTTTTCCGCCAGAGCGGCTGGCTGATGACGGCGACGGTCATTCAGGGAGCCATGACCTTCGGCGTGCATCCGCTGGCCAAGAAAATTTCCCCCGCCGAATACGGCATTTTCGTGACGATGCTGATGCTGACAGCGCTCATTCCGACGATGCCGCTGCAAATGGTTTTCGCGCAGCAAACCGCCGGGACGCTGGCAACGAATCGCGGACGCCAGCTTTCGTTGATGATCCGCTGGGGCTGGCTGCTGACGTTCATCGTGTGGGGGGTCATCGCCCTGTTCGTTCTGGCATTTCAAAGCCGCATCATGGCGGGCTGGGGACTTGCGAACGCAATGACGTTGTGGGTGACGCTCGCGGCGCTGCTGATGAATTTGTGGATGCCGCTGTTTTCCGGCGTGCTGCAGGGACGGCAGGATTTCTTCTGGCTCGGCTGGGGCTCGATCATTAGCGGCATCGGGCGCGTCGCGGTGGCCGTTCTGATTGTGCTGGCATTTCACGGCGGAGCGACGGGCATGATGTTCGGCGCGTTCGCCGGCCTGGGCGCATGGGCGGGCATCGCCATCTGGAGGTCGCGCGATTTGTGGCTGGTGAAGCCCGAACCGTTCGACGGGCGCGGGCTGTTCAAGCAGGTCGCGCCGTTGATGCTCGGCTTTGGCGCGTGCCAGTTTCTGTTCACGACGGACACGATGTTCGTGAAGGCATTTTTTCCCGGCGACGAAATGGCGTCCTACGGCGTGGCGGGAACGCTGTCGCGCGCGCTGCTGTGGCTGGTGCTGCCGCTGGCGGCGGTGATGTTCCCGAAAATCGTCCACGCCACGGCGAAATCGGAAAAGAGCAACCTGCTCGGCATCGTCCTGCTCGGCACGGCGGTTCTGGCGGTTTGCGGCGCGGCAGGGCTGTGCGTCGTCGGGCCGCTGGTGGTGAAGCTGGCGTTCAAGCCGGAATACGTTGCCGAGACCATGAAACTGCTGCCGTGGTATGCGGGCGCGATGATTCCGCTGGCGCTGGCGAATGTGCTGGTGAACGATTTGATGGCGCGGGCGCGCTTCAAAGTCGTGCTGCCGATGGTGCTGCTGGCCGTGGCCTACGGATTCACGCTGCCGTTCATGCTGCACACGTTTCCGGGCCGGATGGAAGTGGCGCTGCAAACACTCGGCGCATTCAACTTGCTGTTGCTGGGGATTTGCTCGTGGTTCACGTGGGGCGGAAAAGGCAAGGCGAAGACGGAAGATGGAAGATAGAAGATGGCGGGGATTTTTCCATCCTCCATCCTCTATTTTCCATCCTCGTTTTTGGATTTCGGTCCTGCCAGCGGCTGCGGCGCGCGCAATTTTTTGTAGATCCAGCCCTCCAGCGGGCGCAACGGGCGCAGCCATTTGTAGAACGGCGAGTAAATCAGCCGGATGCGCACGACTGACAGGAGCATCGTGAACGACGAACGCCCCAGCGCCACCTTCGAGCCGGCCTTGTCCGTCCATTCGGTCGGCACTTCTCGGATGCGGTAGCCCGCGCGCTTGATGGCGACCAGCAGGTTGATGTCGAACGCCATGTCGGCGATGCGCAGGAAGGGATGGATTTTCTCGACGACCTCGCGCTTCATCACCTTCGCGCCGCACTGCGTGTCATGGATGTTCAGCCAGAACAACACCTGCACGATGAAATGAAAAACACGGCTCGCAAACCGCCGGTTGCCGGCCTGCGCCTGATGGATGACCGAATCCGGCAGCCAGCGCGAGCCGACGACGCAATCGGCATTTGCCATGTGCTCGACCAGCTCCAGAAACGCGTGTGGCGGCGTCGCGCCGTCGGCGTCCACGTAGCCGATCAAATCCGCGTGCAGCGCGAGCTTGAGCCCCTCGATGAGCGCGCCGCCCTTGCCGATGGGCTGCTTGAATTCATCCGCGCGGACCGCGGGAAATTCCGCCGCGACCTTCTGGACGACGCCGAGCGTGTTGTCCGTGCAGCCGTTGAGGATGACGACGATCTGGAATTTGCCGGAATAATGCGCGCCGAAGAACTGCGCGTAGTCGCGCAGCACCGGTTCGATGCGGCTCTCCTCGTTGTAAGCCGGAATCAAAATTAGCAGGCTCGGGTCGGGCACGTGCAATTCAGTAACAGAAAACTGGTAAAATGCAATCACCGGCAGTTTTTGTGCTGTTTTAATTTGAAATTGACATCAAATCTTTAACAAGTGATTTTTTACCCGTGACCACAAAACAAAGTGACGGAAAGGAGCGGCCAGGATTCTGGGAAATGATCGGATTTTTCGTCTTAAGAACCACTGATTCAGGACTTGCTCCGTGGGTTTTGGTTGCGCTGTTTTTTCTTGGTCTTGCGTGGGTGACTACGAGAAATCTAGATTCAAAAGACACGTTTGGTCTGATTACATCATTTTTTGGATTAAGGGGGATCGCTTGGATTGGCTGGATTGTTGCCTTTATCCAAATACCAATTTTTAGGTGGTCTCTAAATAAGGCCAGAAAATTGAGGTTGAACCAGTTAATCGAACTCCAAAATGAAAATGAAAAGGCAAGGGAGGCATTAAAAAAACAGAAGCAATCAGAACTTGCCCTTGAACATTAAAGCGTTAAATTGCGTCTAACCGGTTGGTGTTTATGAATGTGATTATTGTTGTTTTTGTGGTTCTCACAGTCTTATGGCTGTCCTATTGGTCGTTAGTCCGGCCAGTCATTTTAGATTCTGTGGAGGATGAACTGATCCGCATGAAAGCACGTCTCGATTGGGCGATCATAGATGGCGAAATTGGCTCTCAATCGGAGGCGGCGAAAATTCTTGAGGCTGACTTGGAATTTCCAAGTTCCATCCGTTGGATTTCTTTGGGAATTGCTATAAAAAACAACTTGTCCAATCGAGTCGAAATAGCAGCGATCAATGCCAAGGAGCAGAAAATTTTTGAATGCAGTCCGCCGTGGATTCGTGAAATGTGGGAAAGACAGACCGTTGTTTCAGTTAAGGCGGCATTGGCGAACAGCCCTGCTTGGTGGCTTCCATTATCAATGATTTTGCTTGTGTGTTTTTTCTCAAGGCAGGTCGAAAGCTGGTGGAATGACATTGAGAGAGCTACTAGCAAAGCAAGGGTGGAATTACAAGCGACTGCGTAATCAAAGACTCCTTTGAGCCCATTGTTGCCGGAGCCGTAATCGTTGTTTATGACGAAATAGCAGGCGTTTGAGTCCTGATTTGAGTTCAGTGAAGCTTCGTTGCCACTGCAATGCCGCCAACAGATTGGGATGATTGTCAAACTTTGGCTTGCGACAAGAATCACAAAGCATTATTCAGTCGGCATGGATTCCCGCGAAGCCCTCATCGCGCTTAATCTCATCGAAGGCGTCGGCTCGGTGCGCGCGCGGTCGCTGCTCGAACATTTCGGCGACGCGCCCCAGATCCTCGCCGCCTCCAAATCCGCCCTGCTCCGCGTCCGCAACATCGGCGACGAAACCGCCGAGGCGATTGCCACCTGGGAAAAGACGATTGACCTCGCCGGCGAATTGAAGCGCATTTCGGATTTCGGCTGTTACGTTTTGATTTCATCGGACGAAAATTATCCGGCGTCGCTCCGGGAAATTTACGATCCGCCGCTGGTGCTTTACGTCAAGGGCGAATTGACCGCGAAGGACAAAAACGCCGTGGCGATGGTCGGCTCGCGCTCGACGACGCATTACGGCATCGAGACGGCGCGCAAGCTGGCGTATCAGCTCGCCTACGTCGGCGTGACCGTCGTGAGCGGCGGCGCGCGCGGCATTGACACGGCGGCGCATCAGGGCGCGCTGGCGGCCAAGGGCCGGACGGTTTGCGTGCTCGGCACCGGCGTCAACATCGTTTTCCCGCCGGAGAACAAGGATTTGTTCGGGCGCATCGCGGAGAACGGCGCGGTCATCACCCAATTTCCCTTCAACCGCAACGGTGACCGCCAGTCGTTCGCCATCCGCAATCGCATCATCGCCGGCATGACGCTCGGCACGGTGGTGGTGGAGGCCGATTTGCACAGCGGCGCGCTCATCACGTCGAATTTCGCGACGGAATACGGCCGGCAGGTGTTCGCGGTGCCGGGACGGATAGATTCGCCGCGCAGCAAGGGCTGCCACGATTTGATCAAAAAAGGCGCGAAGCTGTGCGAAGGCGCGGAGGACATTTTGAGCGAGTTCGAGTATTTGTTTCCGGGCAGCAACCGTCCGCCGTCGCCGGGCGAAACCGGGGTGCTGCCGGCGCTGGAATTGTCCGCGAACGAGCAGCAGGTTTATGACGCGCTGGACGCCGAGGAGCGGAGCATTGACGAAATCATCCGCAAGAGCGGCCTGCCCAGCTCGGCGGTGAGCGTGGCGCTGCTCGGCTTGGAAATGAAACGGGTTGTGAAGCAGTTGCCCGGAAAATTGTTCGTGCGGAACGGTTGAGCGATGGCGAAGCGACAGGAAGCCGCCCGGTTTCTTCGTTTAATTGACGGGGTTCAACATTTTTTCCTTACACTCCGGGCAGATGCCGTGGGTGATCCGCGTGTTGGAATGCGCGGTGATGTATTTTTCAATTTGATACCAGTAGCCGCTGTCGTTGCGGACTTTTTTGCACCAGGCGCAGATGGGCAGGAGGCTTTGCAGGGTTTCGATCTGGCTGCTCAACTGGCGGGTGCGGCGCAGGGCGTCCAGTGCGTCGGCGCTCATGCCCAGCATCGTGGAAAGGAGGCTGAAGGCGATCTGCTGGGCGGGCGCGATTTCGCGGCGCAGCAGGCCGCAGAACATTCCCATGACCTGCGTGGAAATGGCCAGCGAATGGAGGACGCCGCGTTCCGCTCCGGACTCCGGGACAGGGCCGAAAAAAACCGGCGCGCCCTGCCGCAGCGCAAACGCAAAACGCCCGGTCTTGATCTGGTCATCCACAATCTTTTGAAGGAGGATGCCGTCGGCCTGGCTGTCGGACGGGGAAAGTTCAAAGTTGAGAGTCTGCGCGTTGACGGTCCAAAAGCCGATTTTGCCGAAGAGCTTCAATCCGTCAATGTAACGCTGGCTGACGTTGAGGATGCCCAGGGCGCTGTCCTGGCCGTGGAGGTCGCGGCGGAAATGTTCCAGCGCGACGAAGAGGGTCGGAAGCTCGATTCTCGCGTCGAGGCGGCTTAATTTTTCCAGGCCGCTGCGGAGAAAATCCGGATAAACGGAATCAAACTGTTCGTTCATCGCGCGGGTCCGTTTTCCGTTTCAGAAACGCCTCTTCAACGACGAGGATTTGCCCATCCACGGCCTCCATGATGCCCGCGAGCGGTTCCGGGCCAAGGCCCAGCACGGCGCAGGCCTTTTCGGAGAGCGGCGGGATGAAGTGCTCGCCCGAACTGCCGATGCCCATGGCGTTGATGAGGTGGTCGGCGACGTGGACGACGGCGGCGTCCGTGTGGGCGATGCTGCTTTCCGGCGTGTGGTGAAACGCCACCGCCTGGATCAGCACGGCGGGATAGCTCCAGCTTTGGAGCAGCTCGGCGGCGATTTGCTGGTGGTCGTAGCCGAGGATTTTTTTCTCCGCGTCACGCAGGAGGATGCGTTCGCGCTGGTAGAGTTCAAAAACCTTCTGCGCCCATTCTGTCGCCTGCGACAGCAGGACCAGCCGCCCGACATCGTGCAGCAGGCCCGCGACAAAGAATTTGTCCGGCTTGGGCAGGCGGTGTTCCATGGCCAGCAGCCGCGCGGCGATGCCCACGGCCAGGCTGTGCCGCCAGAAGGATTCCTTGCTCACCAGATTGTCCGGCACACCCTTGAACTGTTCGAGCACGCTGGAAGCGACAATCATGTCCTGAATCTGCTGGATGCCCACCAGTCCCACCGCTTCGGCCACCGTGCTCAAGCGGCTCGCGAATCCGTAGAACGGGCTGTTCGCCAGCCGCAGAAGCCGCGCGGTCAGATCGGGGTCCTTTTGAATGGCATCGCCGATGGCGTTCAAGCTGCATTGCGGCGACTGGAGCGCTTCCTCAATTTCACGCAGCACCGGACCGTAGGCGCCGAGGCTGCGTGGGATGGCCTGCACCATGGCCTTGATGGTGGGTGGGTTCATGATGGAGCCTGCGGTTTGAGAAGTCGCCTTGCCTCGCGCAGCAGCAGGATTCTGAAGATCTCCGCCGACACGGGGCCGAACTCGTCCGGCTTCCAAAACCGGGCGCGCTCCCTGGCGGTAATTTGAGCAAGCGTCTCCGGCGACAATTGCGCCAGCGGATCGCACGCCAGGGCCTGCTCCTCGCTGGCCTCGACCGCGATTTCCGCCACGCCCCATGCTTGGAGGATGTTGATCTGGCGCTCGCTCAACTGGCAGCCCGACGGCGCGAGCAACATCCCGTCAATGTTTTTCACATCGCGGGCCGTCACCATGCCGGGCTTCAATTCCTCCGCTTTGATGCGGATCATGCCTTGCTATCGGCAAAACCGGGAATTTCTTGAACCACAAATCTGCCGCCGGTTTTTTTGCGGACGAAACAGCTTGCGCCGGCCGGGGGGATAAATTAGAAGTCCCTAAACGCGGGAGAAATTTATGGCGACCTACAGCATTATTGGCGGCGACCAAAAACAATACAATTCAGTGACGGACGGGCAATTGCGCCAATGGCTTGCCGACGGCCGGGTCAATGCGCAAACCCGGGTGCAGGCGGAGGGCGCGACCGAATGGAAATCCCTCTCGGAAATTCCGGAGTTTTCCGCCGCGCTCGCCGCTTCCGCGCCGCCGCCGTTGTCGCCGTCTGCAGCCGCGTCCGCCCCGCCCGCAAAAACCAGCGGGCTGGCGGTAACTTCGCTGGTTTTGGGAATTCTGGGCGTGTTCACCTGCGGCATCACGGCGCTGTTTGGACTGGTTCTCGGAATCATTGCCATGGTCAAAGTGAAGAACAGCGGCGGAAGGTTGAGCGGCGGCGGCCTGGCGCTGGCGGGAACCATCCTGTCGGGGATTTTTCTGTTCATGATTCCCATTTTTGCCGCAATGATGCTGCCGGCGCTGGCGGCGGCGAAGCAGAAGGCGCAGGAAATCAATTGTGTCAACAACGAGAAGCAACTGGCGTTGGCGGTGTTAATTTATTCCAGCGGCCATGCCAATCATCTTCCGCCAGCCGCAACCTGGTGTGACGCCATTGGTGGTTCACCAACAATTTTCAAATGCCCCGCCGCGAATTCCAGCAGCCGCTGCGATTACGCCTTCAACGCTAGGCTTGGCGGTCTGGACGAGAGCAAAATCAATCCGCAGACCGTGATGATTTTTGAATCGAATGGCGGCTGGAACGCGAGCGGCGGCGCTGAATTGTTGCCGGCCAACGCCCGGCATGCGCGTGGAAGGGTGTTTGTCGTCGCATTTGCGGACGGTCATGTGGAATCAGTGGCTCAATCCCGGCTTAACTCGCTGCGTTGGGACCCATAAATTGGAAAGTCGAACAGCGGACAAAATATTATGTATACCATCATCGGAGGCGACGGCAAGGAATACGGCCCGGTTTCGGACGAGGAGCTGCGCAAATGGATTGCCGAGGGCCGGCTCAACGCGCAATCGCTGGCAAAGGCGGAGAGCGACGCGGAATTCCGCCCGCTTGCGACCTTTCCGGAATTTGCCGATGTCTTTTTGCCGCCGTCCGCGGCCCCGGGCACGCCGCCGGTATTTTCGAACGCCAGCCTTGCCGAGGGAGATTACGAACTGGACATCGGCAACTGCTTGAGCCGCGGTTGGGAACTGGTCAAGGCGAATTTCTGGCCGACGGTTGGCATAACGGCGTTGGTGATGATTATCATCGGCGTCATCAATCAACTTGTCGGTCTTGTCATGCGTCCAGCCATGAACAGCATGATTGTTCAGCACCAAGTGACGGCTGGCGCCATTTTTGTGGTTGTCCTGGCAAGCGTGGCAAGCGCACCCATTTACACGATTTTCACCGCCGGGCTGATGAAATATTTTCTCAAGCTGATTCGTGGTGAAGAAGCGCAAATCGGCGACGCATTTTCCGGTTTTGGGCCGTCCATCGGCCAGCTCGTTCTCCTGAGTCTGGTCCAAATGGTTCTCGTGCTTCTCGGCTGCGTCCTGTGTTTGATCCCCGGAATCTATCTCTCGGTGGCCTGGTATTTTGCGATGCCGCTGATCATTGACCGCCGGATGAATTTTTGGGACGCGATGGAATTGAGCCGCAAAATGATCACCAAACATTGGTTCATTGTTTTTGCCTTCCTGGTAGTTTACGGGCTACTGGTCATCGCCGGAGTGATCGCCTGCTGTGTCGGCATTTTTGTGACCATGCCGATTGGCTTCGCCGCGTTGATGTATGCCTATGAAACCATCTTCTCCCGGCCGCAAAGCCGTTAGCCGCACGAAGGCGAAAAACGCCGCGCTGCTCAACCTGCTGGCGACGCCCGGCCTCGGCTCGCTCGTGTGCCGCCGCTGGATTGCCGGAAGTGGTCAACTGATTTTGGCCGTTGCGGGCTTCGCATGGGTTGCGGTCTGGTTTCTCAAGGAAATGATTCCGTATTACGGAACGATGTTCGGCGATGAGCCGTCGCGTTTGCCCGGCCTGAAGATGTTCGCGGAGGGATCAGCCCTGTTTGCCGCCTCGTGGCTCTGGTCGGCGGTGACGAGTGTGAGCCTGTTGCGCGAGGCGTCGGCGGACAATTTGCAATCCATCAAAAATTTCGCAGCGCCGCCGATGCCAAAACTGGAGGACGTTCGGCTTGCCGCCGCCCTCGCCGCCGTGCCGGAATGGCGGCAGCGCGACGACGCGATTGTGCGGACGTTTCAGTTCAAGGATTTTCCCGCCGCGATGAAATTCGTGGATGCTGTGGCCGTCGCCGCCGAGCAGGCGTGGCATCATCCCGACATTGACATCCGCTGGAACAAGGTGACGCTCGCGCTCACAACGCACGACGCGGGCGGCCTGACGCAGAAGGATTTCGACCTGGCGCGGCAGTTCGACCAGTTGTCACTTCATTGAACCGGCCGGGCTGGCGGAATTTTCCGGAACAGTCGCGGTCGGTGTGGCGCTGCCGGCGCGCGGCAGTCGGCCGATCCAGAGGTCGCCCACGTCGTGGTTCCATTCCAGTTGCGGAATGTTGGGCCGGTTGGCGCTGCCGCCGCGGATGACGAGACGGTCCTCCGGTCGCATTTTGTCCACCCACGGTTTGTAGGCCCTGGCGTCGCCGAAGTTCCACAGAATGTTGTGATAGACTGCGAAATCCTCGTCGGACATCAGCGTGGATTCAAAGCCGAGGTCGTAGCGCCAGTCGGCGTTCGGATTTTTGAAAAAGGTCTGGTAGAAAACCGTCATGTCGGCGGAGTAAAGGATGCCGCCCTTTTCCGGCAGCCAGACGTTGAAGTCCGGATTTTTCGGATCCGGTTCGATGTATCGCCACGCGAGGTGGTTGGTCCAGCGGCTGTTGAAATCGTTGGTGGTCGCGGCATACATCGTCAACGCCAGCCCGCATACCAGGGCGAGCCGCTGGAAGGAATCCACGGCGAAGCGCGATTCAAAAAACAACTGCAGGTCGCCCGCGATCAAGACCGCCAGCGCCGGCAGCCCCCAGTCCTCCCAGAACCGGCCGGTTTCGCATCCCAGCACCCATCCCAGCACCACAAGCCAGAAGGCCGGATGGCGGATCAGCGGCGGCGCGTTCAGCCTTGCCAGTTGCCGCAGGGTTATCAGGCCGCCGAGCAGCAGGATGGTGAAAATTTCACCGCCGGACGGGCGCAATTCCGAGACGAGCGTGTTCTGCGTCGGGTGCATCCCCACCGAGCGCAACGCCAGTTGCACCGCCTGCAGGATGCTTTCCACCGGATGTCCGGTAAACGCCGAGCCGAGGAGCGTTCCCAGAATCCAACTCGCCGCCAGCAGGAAGCACCAGCGGAATTGCTGCGCGAGGAAAAACGCCGCGATCGGCAGCACCCACAAATACCAGACGCCGTGCAGGAAAACGGCCACGGCAATCAGCGGCGTCATCCAGAGAATCGTCCGCCATTTCGGCGGCGTCGAACCGTGCCGCTGCCAGACCAGAAGCATGATCAGCGTTGCCGTTATCGTCAGCACAAACGGCCGGCCGAGCAAATAGCGCTGCGTGAAATCGGACACCTGCACCTGCGACACGAGGATGAAGGCCGCCAACCACGCCTCCGGCCGTTTCAGGCACGCCGCCACCGAAACGTTGCCGACGAGGAACAGCATCACCACCGAAAACACCACCAGCGCCCCGGCATCCCAGTTTTCCCAGAGGTGAATTTTTCCCAGCAGCCAGTGCCAGCCCCAGTTGGGGTCGAAATGGAACGCCGGCCCGAGCACCAGAATTTCCTGCCATGATTTGCCGCTCACCGCCTTGGCCGCGTGCCGCAATGCGTCGTCTCCCGGCAGATAGCCGTAGCTGACGACCTTCAGCGGGATGACGAGGAGCAGCAGAATGACAACCACCCACGCCGCCAGCGGGACGTAGCGGCGAAAAGGTTCGAGAAAGGATAAATTGGGTTGTCGCTTGCCGTCCGTCATTGGAAGGGACATTTAGCGGAAATACTGAAAACTGAAAAGCTAAAACGCTGAAATCGGTTTCAGCATTTTGGCGTTTCAGCTTTTTGCATTTGATTCAAAACACCACCGGCACGCCTTCTTCCAGCACGCGCAGTTTTTGCGAGAGATTTTCCCTGCCGGCGATTTCGCGCAGCCAGCGCAGCGGCTCGTCAATGGCTTCAAACGACAGCCGGAAGGCGCCATAGTGCATCGGCACCAGCCGTCGCGCCCGCAGATCCCGGAAGGCCTTCACCGCCTCGTCCGGCCCCATGTGGACGCGCCGGAACGATTCCGGATGATACGCGCCGATGGGCAGCAGCGCGATTTCCGGCGCAAGCCGCTCGCCGATTTCCTTGAACCCGCCGAAATACGCGCTGTCGCCGGCGTGATAAATCTTCCGGCCCTGATGTTCCAGCACAAATCCGCCGTAGCCGCGATGCTGGTCGTGCAGCGTCCGCGCGCCCCAGTGTTTGCTCGGCGTGAACGTCACCTTCCAGTCGCCCTGCGAAAAGCTTTCCCACCAGTCCAGCTCGATGACGCGCGAGAAGCCGAGGTTTTGCGCGAGGTCGCCGACGCCCCACGGCATCACGCCGATTTTCGGCGCCGGCAACTTGCGCAGCGTCGGCTTGTGAAAATGATCGAAGTGCGCGTGCGTCAGCAGCACCAGATCAATCGGCGGCAGATCGCGGATTTTCATGCCGGACCGTTTCAGCCGCTTCAGCAAAAACAACCAGTTCGCGAAATTCGGGTCAATCAGCACGTTCAAATCCGTGAACTGGATGAGAAACGACGCGTGGCCGATCCAGGTGATGGCCACCTGCCGGCGCTTGAGCTTGGGGAAGATCGGGCGACGTTGCAGCCCCGTGCGCGGCGTCAGCCACGCCTTCCAAATCAGCTCCCGAAAAAACGTGCGTGGGTTGAAATGTCGCGATGGCGTCAAATCCTTGAACGAGCGCGGCATCCGCCGGCGCGGCGGGACGGGACGTTGTGGAACCGGCTTCGTCATACGACAGCTGAACAATACCCCCAAAGCGCCCGGAGTGAAATGGAAAATGCCGCATCAATTATTTGATTGTTCGGCTCATTTTTTTCAATTAACCCCCTGCCGTATCGGCCGTTATCCTGCCCGCAAATGAAATCAAAGCAATCCGGCTTAAATGCGCGCCGCTTTTGCCGCTTGCCACAGGCCGGCAACAAGGCGCAGACTGCGCGCAATTAGCCGTTCCGCCGCTAAAATAAAGTTATGGAACCCGGCATCATTCTCGTCGTCCTGGTCATTCTCGGAATCCCGATTGCGCTGGCAGTCTGGCTGATTGTCCGCGCCGTCAGCACCCGAAACCGCATCGAGGAGCTTTCCGACCGGCTCGCTGCACTCGAGTCGGAAATGTTCCGGATGAAACAGGAAAAGGAACCACCAAGGCCCGCCGAATCAGCGCCCGCACCGCAACCGAAAATCATCGTTCCGCCGCCGGTTCCCGTGCCAGAACCAGCCGGCATGACGCGACCCGCAATTTTACCGGGACTTCCATCCGCCGTCACAACTCCGCCGCCAGTTTCGGTTCCGCCAAAGCCCACAGCCGTGCCACCGCGTCCAATCCCGACCAAGTCTGCCATCAACTGGGAACAATTCATGGGCGTCAAGGGCTTTGCCTGGCTCGGCGGCTTCGCACTCTTCCTTGGCGTCGCGTTCTTCGTCAAATACTCGTTCGACAACAATCTCGTCCCGCCGGAGTTGCGCGTTGCCATCGGTTTCCTGACCGGCCTCGGCCTGCTGGCTGGCGGCGTGGTGATGTCGCGTAAAAATTTCGCCGTGCTTTCTCAAACGCTGTGCGCCACCGGCGTCGTCATCCTTTACGCCGTCACGTTCGCCTGCCGCTCGATTTATCACTTCGATTTCTTCGGGCCGGTGCCGACGTTTCTGCTGATGGCGCTCATCACGACGACGGCTTTTCTGCTCGCCATCCGGCTCGACGCGCTGGTTGTCGCCATCCTCGGAATGCTCGGCGGCTTTCTCACGCCGGTGCTGCTTTCAACCGGCGAGGACAATCCGCTTGGCCTATTCGGCTATATCGCCATCCTCGACGCCGGTCTCATCATCGTCGCGCTGAACAAGCGGTGGCACTTCCTCACCGCGCTCGCCGCGCTTGGCACGGTCATCCTGCAAATCGGCTGGGCCGGTGAATTTTTCGAGCGGGAGAAATATTTTGAAGGGGACAAAATATTCATCGCGTTCGCCGTGCTGCTCGGCTTCAACGCGCTCTGGCTCGCGGCGAACTGGCTGGCCAAACGCCGCTCGCAATCGAACTGGTGGCTGGCTGGCGACAATCTCGGCCTCGCCGCCGTCGCGCTGGGATTCACGCTGTTCTTCTTCGACTTTCCGCCGCTCGCGCAACGACCGGTGTTGCTGTTCAGCTTTGTTTTCCTGATTGATCTCGCCGTCGCCGCTCTCGTGTGGCTGGACGAAAAAGTTTCCCCGGCCCAGCCCATAGCCGGTTTCGCGGTGTTTGGCCTGCTCGCCGTCTGGACTTCGCAACATCTTACCAACGAACTGCTCAACCCCGCGCTCGCATTCTTCCTCGTCTTCGCCGCATTTCATTCCGCGCTGCCCGCGTGGCTGCAACACCGGCGCGGCGTCAAATCCGGCATCACCGCGCAACTAAACCACTTCTTCCCGCCGCTGGCCCTGCTGCTGGTGCTTGTTCCAATTTTCAAACTGGAGGAGCTCTCGTTCCTCGTCTGGCCGTTCGTGCTGCTCGTGGACCTGCTCGCCATCCTGCTTGCGGTGATGACGGCGACGCTGTTGCCGGTGCTGGCAGTGCTGCTGCTCACGCTCGCCGCCACCGGCGCGTTGATTTTCAAAGTTCCCGCCGACCTCACCGGCCTGCCGACTTCGTTCTGGCTGCTGGGCGCGTTTGCGGTGTTCTTCATTGCCGCCAGCGTGTGGCTGGCGCGGCGATTCAAACCGGATGCGTTCAAATCCGGCCTGAAGATTGCCGGCGACATCAACGCCAACGAAACGCTGGCCGCGCTGCTGCCCGCGAGTTCCGCCGTGCTGCCGTTTCTGCTGCTCATCATGGCCACGCTGCGGCTGCCGCTCGCCAATCCGTCGCCGGTGTTCGCCCTCGCGCTGCTGCTGGTCGTGCTGCTGCTTGGCCTGACGAAAATCTTTTCATTCGACTGGATGCCGCTGGCCGGCCTCATCAGCGCGGTCGCGTTGGAATGCGCCTGGCATTTCCGGCATTTCGACTTGGCCAACCCCAATCTCATTTCGCCGCAAATGCTGCTCGGCTGGTATCTGGTTTTCTTCGCCGCGTTCGCGCTGTTCCCGTTCGTGTTCCTGAAAAAGTTCTCCGACAAAACTTTTCCGTGGGCCGCCGCCGCGCTCGCCGGACCGGCGCAATTCCTCCTGATCTACCGGCTCGTGAAAATCGCGTGGCCCAGCTCCGTCATGGGTTTGCTGCCCGCCGCGCTTGCGGTTCCAGCGCTGTTGAGTCTTGTCGCCATTTTGAAGACGGTTCCCGCCGAAACCAAATCGCGCCTGACGCAGCTCGCGTGGTTCGGCGGCGTGGCGCTGTTTTTCATCACGCTGATTTTCCCGATTCAGTTCGACCGGCAGTGGATCACCATCGGCTGGGCGCTCGAGGGCGCGGCGCTGCTGTGGCTGTTCCATCGCGTGCCGCATCCGGGCCTGCGGCTGGTCGGTGCCGGGCTGCTCGTCGCCGCGTTTGTCCGGCTGGCGTTCAATCCCGCCGTGCTCGAATATCATCCGCGCACTGCGGCCGCGATTTTCAACTGGTATCTTTACACCTACGGCATCGCGACGGTGTGTTTGTTTGTCGGAGCAAAACTTCTCGCGCCGCCGCGAAATGCAATTTTCAAAATCAACTCGCCGCCGATTCTGGCCGCGCTCGGAACCGTTCTGGCGTTTCTGCTGCTGAACATCGAAATCGCCGATTACTTCAGCCCGCCCGGCTCGACGCTGACGTTCCAATTCAGCGGCGACTTCGCGCGCGACATGACCTATTCCATCGCCTGGGCGTTGTTCGCGCTCGTGCTGCTGGTCGCCGGCATCCTCAAAAAAATTCCCGCCGCCCGCTACGCCGCGATGGCGCTGCTCTGCGTCACGCTGGTGAAATTGTTTTTCCACGACCTTGCCCAGCTCGCCCAGCTTTACCGCATCGGCGCGTTTGTCGGCGTGGCCGTCATCGCGATGCTGGCGTCGTTCGCGTATCAAAAATTCTTTTCCGCAACCGCAAAACCGCCGGAGGCCAAAGATGAAAACAAACCGTGATTTGCTGGTAAAAACAATCTGCGGTGTCGCGCTCACCTGTAGCCTGGCGGCGGGTGCCGCGCTGCCCGCCGAATGGCAGCACGCGCAGGAATTTTCCGTCGCCGCGCCCGGCCTCATGAAAATCAGCCTGCCGGTGGAGACGCTCGACGCCGCGCGG
>CAZZPE010000050.1:0-17984 GCA_964655855.1 uncultured Bifidobacteriaceae bacterium | reverse complement strand
CCATGCACCGGGCGACCATGTCGCCTTCTCGCTGCCCTTTGGGAACGTAACTATCACGCCCCACCGACAGCACCTTCAGTTCACTGATTTTCATTGCTTAACCTTTTGTTATTTTCCGCCGGATTCTGTTGGTTCCCCGCTGCGGACGGAGGCGCAACGGGGAAATTGCTTTGAGGACGGGAAACCGATCCGGGCCGACTGGCCCTGTGGCCGGGCAGGCCATTGGTGGAAGGTTCCGGGCGGATGTAATCGGCAACGGAATTATCCTTGAGAAATCTCTCCAATTCCTTGACCCAGTAAACGGGCCGGTAGGTGGCGCGGCACGGACGCAGCAAGCCGCGGATGGTCAGCCGGTCAATCGTGGCCGGTGAGCAGCCGAGCGCCTGCGCGGCCTCAACCCGGTTCAACGCCAGTTTCGGAACCGACTCTTGTGGAGCACGATTTTCAATCATGCCCCATTTTCTCAATCTTCTTTTGGGACAACAACCGATTGAGGAAAAACCGTATTCGATAATTGGCCAGAACTGACACCGACGGGATGGCCGGGAGGGGCCATGTCTAATCCAATGTCATCACAAATCGCATAAAACACCTTGGCATCCTCAACCAATTGTTTGCCTTCTTCCTTTTCCAGCCACTCCAAAAGGTATTTCCGCGTCTTGGCCGGTTGCTCCTTTTGCATTTCTGCAATTTCAGGCCAATGCATTGCCAGCAGCAAAAAAATTTCAAACATCCTCCGCTTCCCGGCAAATTCCCCCTGATTGTTCAGAAACGATACAAATCCCTCTGGAATGCCGCAGAGAAATTCGTGCTGCTCTTCAATCGGTTGGTTCAACAGATGGCGGCCGATCAGGAAAAACCCTTTTAACAATTCCTCGCCTTTTTCCTTAACCCGTTCTCCCCCTTCTTGAATCAACGCCTCTTCGTTTGCAATGGGTTTTTGAAACGTCTGGCTCGCCATCGCAAAGAGCATTGGCAAACCGGCCTCCTTTTTCAATTTTTCAGCCCGTTCATCCGTCAGATCCAGCAACCCGTCGTCTTTCAAAAGCGCGGGCACTTCTTTCACGTAAAAGACGACACCTCTCAAAATGAAACCAACTATTCGGCCATAGTCCCGCGCCACAAATTTGTTTTCCCTGGGATCGCTTTCAATCATGCCTTTGAATATGGTCTTGGTGAGTTCATCGCAAAGTTTGTGGACCCAGTCCGGCAAACAGACAGAATGCCGCGGCTCCTCCAGTGGCCGATCCGACGCCTTCAAAATCGCCCGGTGCATGGCCTCACACAACGGTATCACACGACCGGTGATTGTGTGCTGCGGTCCGCTTTCTTTTCCGTAAAAATTCATTTTGTCACCGCTGATTCCAGCGGGATTACATTGCCGCTGTCGCTCCGCGAAAATGTCACCCGCTGCGCCATCGCCACCGAGTGCTGGTCCCGCAGATGCCCATAAACCCGCATCGCCAGTGCGCCGCCGTCCTTGTGTCCAAGCCAGCGGCTCACCGTGGGAATATCAACACCGCTCTCGATGCAAAGTGTCGCAAACAGATGCCGCAGGTCATGATGCGTGATCCGCTCCATGCCGACGACCTTGGCTGCTCGATCCATCGCCTTCTGACATTCACGGACACGCATCACGGGATTGCTCGCCGGTTCGCCCGGACGTTCGTTGCGCAGACGTTTCAACAGTTCCAGCATATCGGGAATCATCGGCACCCGCCGGATGCTCCAATTCTTCGTGCCGGTTTCAGGATCACCGCGAACGACGACTTCTTTTTTTTCAAAATCGCAGTCTGCCCAGGTAATGTTCGCCGCTTCCCCCTTGCGGAATCCGCCGAAGGCAAGAAAACACACCAAGTCCGCGCAATTTTGCGAATCCCGCCCCGCACCGGTTTCCAGTTCGGCCACAAACCGCTCGAATTGTCCCGGTTCCGGCAGCGCAAGGCTTTTCGGACGCACCTTTGCCCGTTTGATCCCCAGCGCCGGGTTGCGAAAGATCGTGTCATTGGCCATCGCCACGTTGAAGACGGCCCGCAGCACGCCAACCGTGCCGTTGAACCGCGTCGCCGAATACTGGCTGCTGAATTTCGCCGCCCATGTGTTGCAATCATTGGCGCTGATCCGCCGGACATCCAGAGCCTCAATTCCCGGCCACGATTTCAAAATGCTGTTGATCACTTCTGCGCGATAACGTTTGGCCGAAGGTTTCAACAGGCTGCTGGCTTCGGTCTGCGCTTTGTAAACGGTCAGGCAATCCCCGAACGTCATACGCCCCTTGCTGGCAGTTTTGCGGGTTTCCACAAATACACGCTCGCATTTTTCCAGATCGCCCAGCCGGAGCTTGGCCACGGTCAGCATATCCGTCTTGAGACTCTTGCGAATGAGATTGCCACCCACGCGCAATCGTGCAAAGAATGTCCCCGATGGAACATAGCGGATTAAATTTGAATACTGCGTCGGCTGCCAAACCTTGCCCGGTTTTGCAGCTGTCTGCCCTGTCCACTTCGTTTTCATGCAAACAGTATCAGATTTCAGTATCAGATTGTCAAAATAATTTTTTACAACATTCTAAATATATTGATTTTATTAGGTTGTCCCCGTAGCTCAAATGGATAGAGCAGCGGTTTCCTAAACCGTTGATCCCAGTTCAATTCCGGGCGGGGACACCACTTGACGCCCTGCATCGCCGGCATTACCGGTGTGAATGGGTTGCGCAACAAATGGGTCAACGGATTGTTAAACTAATGAACGGTTGGACTGGCAAAAGTCCGATTAAATTTATGAAAACAAAATTTTCCAATTACTGGGCGGTCGGCACGGTGGCGGCAATGGTGTGTCTGTCCGGCGGTCGCTCATGGTCAATCGCCAACGCGCAGGACCAGCAGCCGGCCCCGACTCCGCCCGACAATGTGGCGCCGGACGATTCGGCCGCGTTGCCGCCGGGCGTTGACCCCTCCAGCCCGCTGGCACAGGTCGTCAAGCTCACCCAGGCCGGCGTGGGCGAAGCCGTCATCATGGCTTATGTCACCAACTCCGGCAGCATGTTCAATCTGGATCCGGACAAAATTATTTATTTGAAGGACATCGGTGCGCCGGACGGACTCGTCACAGCAATGATGCAGCGCGATCAAATGCTACAGGCGCAAATGGCCGCACCGGCCAGTCAACCGCAGCCGCAACCCGCGCCGGCAGCCGAAATGGCGGCAGCCGCACCGGTTTCTGCCGAAACGGCCGAGGTCGCCCCGCCGACGACAGAGGTCACCGTGGATTATTTTTACGACAATCTTGCGCCGTATGGCACCTGGGTGGACGTGGAGGGCTATGGCCGTTGCTGGCGGCCAACAGTGATGGTGGCCAACGCGGACTGGCAGCCGTATTGCGACCACGGGCACTGGGTTTATACGGACGCTGGCTGGTATTGGATGTCGGATTATTCCTGGGGCTGGGCGCCGTTTCACTACGGACGCTGGTTCCATCATGAACACTTCGGTTGGTGCTGGGCGCCGGACACGGTCTGGGGGCCGTCGTGGGTGACGTGGCGCTACTCGGACGATTATTGCGGCTGGGCGCCGCTGCCGCCGTTCGCAACCTTTGTGAGCGGGGTCGGCTTTACTTACCGTGGAGCGGCGGTCGGGGTTGATTTCGATTTTGGGCTGGGCGCGGACTTTTTCACCTTTGTGCCGACCAGAAATTTCTGCGACCCGCATCCGCGGCGTTTTCGCGTCGAACCGAGGGAGGTGGCGCAATTTTACAACCGCACGACGGTCATCAACCGCTTCGACGCGGACAGCCACAACAAGGGTTTCATCAATCACGGCATTGATCCGGGCAGAATCACCGCAGTCACCCACGCGGAAATCCGTCCCGTTGCCATCCGCGACACGACCGGCCCGGTCGCGCGCGGCGAACAGCTCGGACGCGACGGCCGCACGCTGACGGTGAATCGCCCGCATTTCAACAACAACCCGCAGCCGCCCCAGAACCGGGGCGCATCGCCGCGTCCTGCGCCGGTGGGACCGGAGACCGGCAGTCCATTCCAGCCGTCACGCCACGGAAATGAGAACAACAACCCGTCGCCGCGCCGCGATCAGCCCGTGCCGCCGGTGCAGACGCCCGGTCAGCGGCAAGTCCCGCCCGTCGTCAATCCCGGTTCATCCGGTCACAACGAAATGACGCCGCCCGCCGAACACTCTTCGCCACCGGTCAACCACTATGCGCCGCTCGCGCCAGTGCAGCCGTCGGCGCCAAATTACAATTCCACCGACACACGGCATTATCCGTCCCCAAAAGCGCAGCAGACTGAACAGGAAAATCCGCGCGCCAATCCCGGCAATTCCGGCGGACGCATGAGCGCGCCGGTGACGCCGCCATCGCCGCCGGCACAACCGCCGGCGGAATCGCACCCCAATTATTCCCAGCCGGCGACGGCGGGCAATCAGTCCCGCGGTTCGTCCGCGCCGGCCTCGGCCCCGGCCCAATCACAAAGGTCCGGCGGCGGCAGAAACCAGAACGGGCAGCAATGACGCGCGGCGTTTTTGCTTTTGCAACCCCGCCGCCGCTGGCAACATCGGCGCGTGGGCATCTCGCGTCGGCAATTTGAGCAAATGCAGCAGCGCGTTGGCGGGGTTTCGCCTCGCGCAGCCCTGCCGGTTTTTGAACCGGATCACCGGCCCGCCGCCAGTTTGCACGGCGTGATTCTCGGCGTGGACCCGTCGCTGCGCGGCACCGGCTACGGCGTCATCCGGCTCGCCAGACCGCATCCGGTCGCGCTGGTGCACGGCACGATTTCCTGTCCGGCGGGCTGGGAACGTTCCCGCTGTCTCGCGAAAATTTCCCAGACTTTGCGCGACGTTGTGAAAGAACACGCGCCGACGGTTTGCGTGGTGGAAGGAATTTTTTACGTCCAAAATCTGAAAACAGCCATCATCATGGGCGAGGCGCGCGGCGCGGCGCTGGCCGCCATCGCCGAGGCGGGCCTGGAAATTTACGAAATCGCCACGCGCAAGGTGAAGCAGGCCATCGTCGGCTACGGCGCGGCGCAAAAATCCGCCGTCGCCAAAATGGTCCAGCGGCTGCTGGATTTGCCGCAGCCGCCCGCGCCCGACGCGGCGGACGCCCTGGCGCTGGCGCTGACGCACGCGCGGGAAAATTCGCGATACAATTTGTCACCTTTGAAACGAATATGAATTCCGCATTCCGCATTCCGCACTCCGCACTCGCATGATCACCTTTCTCCAAGGCAAACTCGTCGAGGCGCTGCCCACACAGGTCGTCGTGGACGTGAACGGTGTCGGTTACGAGGTGCTCATCCCGCTGTCGTCGTTCGACAAACTGCCGCCGCCCGGCCAGCCGGTGAAACTGCTCACGCAGCTCGTCATCCGCGAGGACGCGCACATCCTTTACGGCTTCATGTCGGCGGCGGAACGGGATTTGTTCCGGCTGCTCGTCGGCACCGTTTCCGGCATCGGCCCGAAAACGGCGCTGAACATTTTGAGCGGCATGAACGCGACGGCGTTCCGCGGCGCGGTGGCCGGCGGCGACGTGAAATCGCTCTCGCAAATTTCCGGTGTCGGCAAGAAGACCGCCGAGCGCATCGTCGTCGAATTGCGCGACAAGGTCGGCGCGGTGGGCGCGTGGGAGGCCGCCAGCGCGGAACATTCGCTTTCGCCCAACGACCAGAAATTGAACGACGCCGTGCTGGCGCTCATGGCGCTGGGCTTCAAACAAATCGAGGCGCACGATGCCGTCCGCGCCGCGCAGGCAATGCTCGGCGCAAAGGCGACGATTGAAGACTTGGTGCGCGCGTGCCTGAAAAAAAGTTGAGCCGGCCCGATGCCTGAAGTCCAAAACCCAACGCCATTGCCCGCCGCGCCGAAACGCAAAAGCGGAGTCGTCATTCCGCACGCGCCGAAGTGGCACCAGCGGCTGGCGGCGGCGTTGATTTACGTCCTGGCCCACGCGCTGGCGGCGACGATGCGATTCAGGCTGAATGACCCGTCCGGCTATTTTTCCAATGCGCCGCAGGAGAAAATTATTTTCGCGATATGGCACAACCGGCTGGCGTTGTCGCTGATTCTTTACCGCCGTTATGTCGCGCGCCGCGACCGGAGCCGGCGGCTGGCGGCGATGGTGAGCGCGAGCCGGGACGGCGGCATGCTCGCGGGCGTTCTCGAACGGTTCGGGGTGGAACCGGTGCGCGGCTCGTCGTCGCGCCGGGGACCGCAGGCGTTGCGCGAGATGGTTTCGTGGGGCAAGCGTGGCCACGACCTCGCCATCACGCCCGACGGCCCGCGCGGGCCGCGCTACATCGTCCAGGAAGGCGTGATTTCGACCGCGCAACTGACCGGTCTGCCCATCGTTCCGGTCAGCTATCATCTCAACTGGAAAATCCGGGCGAAGAGCTGGGACCGGTTTCAAATCCCGCTGCCGTTCGCACGCTGCGAAGTCACCATCGGCAATATCCTGCGCGTGCCGCGCGAGACGGACGCCGCCGGTCGCGAGGAATTGCGAAGGCAGCTCGAAGCCGAAATGCGCGCCATCTCGCGCGATTGAAAAATGATCGCCCGCGTCAGCCTTGAAATCGCGCTGCGGAAGGAATTTGATTATTCGATTCCGCCGGGGCTGGTCGGACAGGTGGAAGTCGGCAGCCGCGTGCAGGTGCCGTTCGGCCCGCGAAAAATTCTGGGCTGCGTCACCGCGCTCGCCGAGGAATCCGCGCGCACGAACCTGAAACCGATTCTCAAAGTCATCGGCGCGCAGACGCTGGTGACGCCGAAGGTCCTGAAGCTCGCACGGTGGATCGGCGAATATTACTGCTGCGCGCCGGAGACGGCCTTGAAATCCGTTTTGCCCGAAGCCGTGCGCAAGGAGGCGTCCGGCTGGCGCGAGCGGCTGTTCGTCCGCGCGCTGCCGCCGGCCGGTGAATTTCCGAAACTGCCGAAACGCCAGCAGGAAGTCTGGAACATCATCGAGGAGCGGCGCGAGATGCCGTTGCAGGAGCTGGTCGAGCTGGCCGAGACCACCGCCGCCACCGTCCGCAAACTCGAAGACCGGGGGCTGATTGAAATCACCTCGGAGATTTCCGAGCGCGATCCGTATGCGCGCGAGCACATTTTGCCGTCGCAGCCGCTGCCGCTGAATCCGGCGCAGGCCGCCGCGCTGGAAAAAATCAAGGCGGCGATGGACAGATTAAGCCCGGAGTGCGGAGTGCGGAGTGCGGAATTGAAGCAGCCGGGCACCGCAGGCCATTTCGCACTCCGCACTCCGAATTCCACATTTCTTCTTCACGGCGTCACCGGCAGCGGCAAGACCGAGGTTTATCTCCAAGCGCTGGCCCACGCGCTGGAACAGGGCAAGGGCGCGATCGTCCTCGTGCCGGAAATTTCGCTGACGCCGCAGACGGTGGAACGGTTCAAGGCGCGGTTCAGCTCCGGAAAATTGCAGACGCTCGTGGCGGTGCTGCATTCGCATTTGAGCGCGGGCGAGCGGCACGACGAGTGGCACAAAATCCGCCAGGGCCGCGCGCGCATCGTCATCGGCGCGCGGTCGGCGATTTTTGCGCCCGTCGAGCCGCTCGGCCTCATCATCGTGGACGAGGAGCACGAATCCACTTACAAGCAGGAGGAGGCGCCGCGCTACCACGCGCGCGACGTCGCCATCATGCGCGGCCAGATGGAAAACGCCGTCGTCGTGCTCGGCTCGGCCACGCCGTCGCTGGAAAGCTATTACAACTGCAAGCGCGGCAAGTTCGCGCTGCTCGAACTGCCGGAGCGCGTGGACGACCAGAAAATGCCGCACGTCCGCATCGTGGACATGCGTCAGGCCGCGCGCGGCGAAAAGGGCATCCCGATTTTTTCGCCGCAGCTCAAGGAGGCGATTCATCAGCGGCTCGAACGCAAGGAGCAGACGATTTTGTTTCTGAACCGGCGCGGCTATTCGACGTCGCTGCAATGCCCGAAGTGCGGCTACGTCGCGCAGTGCCCGAATTGCAGCCTCGCGCTCACGTTCCACCGGCAGGAGCAAAAACTCGCCTGCCACATCTGCGGCCACGTCGAGCGCGTGCCGCCGGTTTGCCCGAACGAAAAATGCAGAAACCCGGCCATCCGTTTCGCCGGCACCGGAACGCAGCGGGTCGAGGAAACGCTGGCGAAACTTTTCCCGCAGGCGCGCATCAGGCGCATGGACGCCGACACGATGAAGCGCAAGGACGATTACCGGAAGGTGCTCGGCGATTTTCGCGTCGGCAAGACCGACATCCTCGTCGGCACACAGATGATTGCCAAGGGCCTGCATTTTCCGAACGTCACGCTGGTCGGCATCATTTACGCCGACCTCGCGCTGCACCAACCGGATTTCCGCGCGGGCGAGCGCACCTTCCAGTTGCTCACGCAGGTCGCCGGCCGCGCCGGGCGCGGCGACGTCGAGGGCGAGGTTTTCGTGCAGGCGTTCGCGCCGTTTCATCCGGCGATCCAATTCGCGCGCCGGCACGACTTTACCGGTTTTTACGAACAGGAAATGGAGTTCCGCGAACAATTGAAATATCCGCCCGTCAGCCGCGTCGCGCTGCTGACGCTCAAGGGCATCAACGAGGAAAAGGTGAAGTTCTCCGCCGAACATTTGAAACGCGAGCTGGAGAAAAATCTGGGGGGCGCAGCCGCCACGGCTGCGGTCGTCAGCGCCTCCGCTGACGACGATCTGTTTGGCGAGGGCGCCAAACAGGACGCGCGAGGCGCGTGTGCTCCCCAGAAAGATTTGTTCCGTGACTTGACCATCTCCGGCCCGGCGCCGGCGCCGCTGCTGCGCGCGGAAACTTTTTACCGCTACCAGATCATGCTGCGGACGCGGGCGATGAGCAAATTGAGCCAGGCGCTGGCAAAAATCATCGGGACGCTTGCGCTGCCGGAGGGCGTGACGCTGGCGGCGGACATTGATCCGGTGAATCTGGGTTGAACCGAAACTCGCGGACGAAAAGCCGGGACGCCGTTTGAACACTTGAAAATTCCCGCCGGAAGCGCACCCTGACGCCGTGTTTGAGCACCGTTCCAGTCCATTGCTGCCGCGCCGGGCGTTTTACCGGCGGGTGGTCAATTGTTTTCTGTTGAGCCAGGCGGTGGTTGCCGGCGCGCTCGGTATCGGCATGGCGGGTTACCATTTCTTCGAAAACATGGGCTGGGTGGACGCCTTTGTGAACGCGGCGATGATTTTGTCCGGCATGGGGCCGGTCGCGACGTTGCAGACGGACGCGGGGAAGATTTTCGCCGGCTGCTACGCGCTGTTCAGCGGCCTGATGTTGATCACCGTGACGGGAATCGTTCTGGCGCCGGTTGTTCACCGGGCGTTGCATAAATTTCATCTGGAAAGCGGAAGGAAGAGCGAGTGAAAGAAAATTCTGCTGCACGCCGGATCGTGATTGCCGGCGGCGGCGCGGCGGGATTTTTTGCCGCCATCGCCAGCGCCGAAGCCGCGCCGGACGCGGAAGTGATCCTCCTCGAAAAAGGCGCGCAATTTCTTTCCAAGGTCAAAATCTCCGGCGGCGGCCGGTGCAACGTCACGCACGCCTGTTTCGACGCGCGGGAATTGACCGCCCGCTACCCGCGTGGCGGCCGCGCGCTGATTGCCCCGTTCAAACGCTTTCAGGCCAGCGACACCGTCGCATGGTTTGAAGCGCGCGGAGTGAAGCTGAAAACCGAAACTGATGGCCGGATGTTCCCGGTCAGCGATTCGTCGCAGACCATTGTTGATTGCCTGATGAACGCCGCGAAGGCGGCGGGAGTGAAATTGTGTTTGAACTGCGGCGTGGAACGGGTTGCCAAACGCGCGGACGGCGGATTTGAACTCGCGTTGTCGGCCGGCGAAAACATTTCCTGCGACCGCCTGCTGCTGGCGACCGGCGGTTGTCGCGCGGCGGCGGCGGGACAACTCGCCGTGTCGCTCGGCCACCAGCTCGAACCGCCCGTGCCGTCGCTGTTCACGTTTCACATCGCGACACCGTGGCTGCGCGGGTTGGCGGGAGTTTCCGTCGAAGCCGAGGCGTCCGTGCCGGGCGTGCGGCTGCGCGAACGCGGCGCATTGCTGGCGACGCACTGGGGTTTGAGCGGGCCGGTGATTTTACGGCTGTCGGCGTGGGGCGCGCGCGAATTGCACAAGCTCGACTACCAGTTTCCGCTGCACATCAACTGGCTGCCGCGGTTCAGCGCGGAAAAAATCGCGGCGGAGTTTCAATCGCGCCGCAATTCGCAGCCGGCGAAACTGATCGTCAACACGCCGTTCGCGCCGCTGCCGTCGCGGTTGTGGGAGCAGCTTGTGCTGGCCGCCGGGATTTCGCGCGACACCCGCTGGTCGGCGCTGTCGCGCGCGGCGCAGCACCGGCTCGTCGGGCAGCTCATCCGCACGGAATTTCCGGTGACGGGCAAGAGCCTGAACAAGGATGAATTCGTCACCTGCGGCGGCGTGCGCCTGGGCGAGGTGGATTTCAAGACGATGGAAAGCCGGGTTTGCCCCGGACTTTATTTCGCCGGCGAGCTGCTGGACATTGACGGCATCACCGGCGGATTCAATTTTCAGGCCGCTTGGACGACCGGCTGGATTGCTGGCCGGGCGATGGCCGGGACATAAAAATGCCCGTCAAATGCGCCGATGGCTCTTGCGGCTGACGCGCGGCTTTTGCATTCTGATTTGACAGTGCGCGTTTTGTGCGCAGAATGTGAGGCCTTTTTTGGTTGCCAGCGTAGCTCAGTTGGTTAGAGCGTGGGACTCATAAGCCCGAGGTCACTGGTTCGATTCCAGTCGCTGGCACCATTTTTCCCGTCGTCGTCTCGAAATCCGGGGGCGCAAAGGCCGGCATTTCCTGGTTGTTAATAATCTTGACGTTTATGCTTCCCGCCTCTTATTCTGTCTTGCGTTAGGTAAATTCATGTTTGCGCAATTAAAAAGCCTGTTCTCCAACGATATTGGAATAGACCTGGGCACGGCCAATTCTCTCGTCTATGTCAAGGATCGCGGGATTGTTCTGCGGGAACCCTCGGTGGTGGCCATCCAGGCGGGCACGACCAATGTGCTCGCTGTCGGCGAAGAAGCCAAACGGATGCTGGGCCGCACGCCCGGCAACATCGTGGCCATCCGTCCGATGAAAGACGGCGTGATCGCCGACTTCGAAATCACCGAGGCCATGCTGCGTCACTTCATCCAGAAGGTCCAGCACCGCAAGCTCATCGCCCCGCGGGTCGTCATCGCCATTCCTTCGGGAATCACGGAAGTGGAGAAGCGGGCGGTCAAGGATTCCGCAATGCATGCCGGGGCGCGCGACGTCATTTTAATTGATCAGCCGATGGCTTCGGCGATCGGCGTCGGACTGCCCGTGCATGAACCGGCGGGAAACATGATCGTGGACATCGGCGGCGGGACCTGCGAAATCGCAATCATCTCGCTGGCCGGCATCGTCTTCAGCCGCAGCCTGAGGGTGGGCGGGGACGAATTTGACGAAACGATCGTCGCGCACATGAAACGCGCCTACAACTTAATGATAGGTGAACGCACCGCGGAAGAAATCAAAATACGCATCGGCTCCGCATTTCCGTTGGAACAGGAATTGACCATGGACGTGAAAGGCCGCGACCTGAGTTCGGGCCTTCCGAAGACATTGACCATCCGTTCCGAGGAAATTCGCGAAGCATTGCAGGAACCGCTCACGAGCATTTTGGAATCCATCCGGATCACGCTGGAACGCTGCCCGCCCGAACTCTCCGCCGACCTGGTGGATCGCGGGCTGGTCATGGCCGGCGGCGGATCCCTGTTGCGCGGCATTGACCGGCTGGTGGCCGGCGAGACCGGACTGCCGGTTCATCTGGCCGACGATCCCATGAGCGCCGTGGCCGAAGGCACCGGCCGGGTTCTGGAGCAGTTGGAGTTCGTCAAGCGCATTGCGAACAATCCAAAGTATTGATTTCCCGCCTCGTTCACCTGCACGCGGTTGAAGAACCGCAGCGGCAGGATGTTCAAACGAAAACATTATTTCGCGCTTGGCGCGATGGCACTGGTGGTGGCGCTGCTTTTAAGCCTGCCCTCACACGCAGCCTCACACCTCAAGCTCGGCATCAGCGGCCTGTTTCTGCCCCTGTTCGGAGCCGTCAGCACCGCCCGGCAACTTCCGGGTCGCGCCGCCGACGCCATCCTGCCCCGCAGCGAATTGCTCAAGGAAATCGAAACCCTCCAACGCGAAAACCAGCAACTGAAGATCCAGGATTTACAGGCCGCCGCGACCGCGCACGAGAACGACCAACTCCGCGCGCTCGTCGGCTGGCAGCGGCAGCAACCATGGAAACTGAAGCTCGCCAGCATCATCCTGCGCGACCCGGCCAACTGGTGGCGAACCGTCCAGATTGACCTCGGCAAGCGCGACGGCCTCGTTGAAAATCTGCCCGTGCTGACCTCCGACGGCCTGGTCGGCCGCATTTCAGCCGTCGGCTACGCGCAGTCGCAGGTTGTCTTGATTGGCGACCCGAGATGCCGCGTTTCCGCGCGGATCCTCAATCCCGCGCACGACATGGGCGTCATCAGCCCCGGCGGGCCGCTGGAAAATTCGCTCGTGGATCTGACCTATTTGTCCGGCAACGCGAATTTGAAACCCGGCCAGGAAGTCGTCACCAGCGGCGAGGGCGGGATTTTTCCGCCGGGAATTCCCGTCGGCCAGATCGTGGATTCGCGCCAGGCCGAATTCGGCCTTTACACCGAGGCGCGCGTGAAACTGTCCGCCGACCTCGGCGCGCTGGATCAAGTCTGGGTATTGATTCAATGAATTTTTTCAACACCATCCTGATCCTGGCCGCCGCGTTTCTCGCGGTGTTCGGCGAGGCGGCGTTTCAACTGCCGCGCCACCTGTTCGGCGCGCAGGTGGATTTGCTGCCGGCGCTGATGATCTACGCGGCGTTGAACACCAACATCGTGACCGTCTCGCTGCTCGCCGCGTTCGGCGGGCTGGGATTCGACGCGTTGTCCGCCAATCCGCTCGGCGTCAGCATCCTGCCGCTCCTGGCCGTCGGCTTTCCCATTTGTCTGCGGCGCGACCTGATTTTGCGCGACCTGCCCTTCGCCCAGATCATCCTCGGCGCCGCCGCCAGCGGGGCCGTGCCGTTGCTGGGCGTTTTGCTGCTGCTGACCGGCGGGCAGGAGCCGTTGCTGGGCTGGGGTTCGCTCTGGCAATGGCTGGTGATGATTGCCGGCGGCGCGGCCGCGACACCGGTCATCTTCGCCCTGTTCGACTGGTGCCATCACGCGCTCGGCTACCAGCCGCAGGCCGAAACCAGTTTCCGTCCCGACCGCGAAATCCGGCGCGGACGCCAATGAAGCCATGCTGATTTTTGACGAACTGAAAAAGAACGACCCGCAACTGCGCCTCGTGGCCGGGATGCTGGCGGCCGGGCTTTTCATTTTGCTGGCGGGCTTGTGGTGGGTGCAGGTGGTTTCCGCCCGCGAATACCAGGGCCACCTCGACACGCAGTCGTATCGCACCGTGCGCCTCCCGGCCGTGCGCGGAAAAATCCTGGACCGCGAGGGCCGCGTGCTGGCCGAAAACCGCCCGAGCTACAACCTGTGCCTCCACCTCGACGATTTGCGGAAACAATTCAGCGTCGCCTTCAGCGCCGAATACGCCCGCGCCACCAACGCCCGGGCGCAGTTCATCGCCGCGCAGGAAAAACAGCTCAAGCGCCCGCTGACGAAAATCGAACGGAAGCGGCTCGCGTTTTCGCTCGATCAGATGGAACAGCTCCGCGGGCAGGCGCGTTACCGCGTGGCGAGCGTCATCGTTTCGCAGGCCGGCCAGAAACTGGGACAGCCGATCACGCTCGACCCGGCGAAATTTCAGCGCGACTACGAAACGCGGCTGGCCATGCCTTACACCGTGATTCCCGACGCCAGCCCGGAACAGGTTGCGCGGTTTGAGGAGCAGTTCACCGGCGACCTTGGCGCGGACGTGGATTTGCAGCCCGTCCGCAGCTATCCGCTCGGCACGACGGCGGGACACCTGCTGGGCTATTTGCAACACGACAACGATTCGCAGGAGGGCGAGGATCCTTTCTTCAATTACCGGCTGCCGGATTATCGCGGCGTGACCGGGATTGAATATGCTTTCGACGCGCAATTGCGCGGGCGGGCCGGCGGGGAATCGGTGCTGGTCAACAACCAGGGCTACCGGCAGTCCCAAAACATCTGGGACGAGCCGGAACCCGGCCACAACGTCGTGCTGACGATTGACCTCGACATCCAGCGCGCGGCGGAGGCGTCACTCGCGGCGCACCAGGGCGCGGACGCGCGCGGCGCGGTGGTCGTCATGGACGTGCGCAGCGGCGACATGCTGGCGATGGTGTCATCGCCGGCGCTGGACCCGAATTACTTTGTGAAAGGGCTGCCGGCGGATGAATCCCGAAAGGAAACTGCGCGGCTGAACGACCCGAAATTTCGCCCGTTGATCAACCGCGCGACGCAGGAAAATTACGCGCCCGGCTCCATTTTCAAGCCCGTCGTCGCCCTCGCCGCGCTGGATGACGGCCTGGATCCCAACGCGATGGTCAACGATCCGGAAAATCCCGAAGACCCGGGCCACGGTCATTATGTGATGGGGCGGCGTTCCATCAAAGACACCGCGCCGCCGGGCGATTACAATTTGCGCCGCGCAATCATCCGCTCGAGCAACACCTACTTCATCACGGTCGGCCTGCGCACCGGCATCGAAAAAATCGTCCGGCTCGCCGGCAAATTCCATTTCGGCGAATCCGTCGGCCTGCCGACGCGGCAGGAAACCAAGGGCATTTTCCCGACGCTGGAGCGGATCAACCAGTCCGACTGGCGCGACGGCGACTCGGCGAACATTTGTTTCGGCCAGGGCGAAATGGCGGTGACGCCGATGCAAATGGCCGTCGTCTATTCCGCCATTGCCAACGGCGGCGCCGTTTTGTGGCCGCGGCTTGTCGAACGCATCGAGCCGCAGGATCCGTCCAGCGGCGAAACGGCGACAAATTTCCCGTCCGGCCTCGTGCGCGACGAGATCGGCGTAAAGCCGCGCAGCCTGAAAATTTTGCGCGACGCGATGCTCGGTGAAACCACAGACCCGGAGGGCACCGGCAAGGCGGCGGTCGTGCCCGGCCTGAACATCTGCGGCAAGACCGGCACGGCACAGATGAAAAATGAACACGGCCAGGAAAGCGGTTGGAATTACTGGTTCGCGTCGTTCGCGCCCTACGAAAATCCGAGATACGCCGTCGTGGTCCTGGTTCAGTCGGAAAACAAAGGCTCCGGCGGCAGCGTCTGCGCACCGATTGCGCACGACATTTACGCGGCGATATTGAACAAGGAAAATCCGGCCGTGCCGGGAGTCGTGGCGGAGGCCAATTGAAATGATCAACATCGCGCTCAACGAACGTCATCCCCGGCTGGCCCGGCTGCAACTGGTCGCGCTGGCCGGGCTGATGTGCTTGGGCGTGGCGTTCGTGTTCAGCGCCACCATGGTGAATCAGGCGGCGTCTCCGCTGCCGTGGTATGACCAGAGCTGGGCGCGGCAGATTGTCTGGTATGCGCTCGGCCTCGGTGCGGGCGCGGCGCTGTGCGTGGTGGATTATCACACGCTGGCGCGGTGGTCGCTCGTAGCCTACTGGGCGATGATTCTTTGCCTGGTCGCGGTGCTGGTCCCGCACATCGGCTCGATGCGCTTTGGCGCGCGGCGGTGGATTGACCTCGGTTTTTTCCAATTTCAACCGAGCGAATTTGCGAAGCTGGCGTTCATTCTCGCGTCGGCGAATTTTTTGAGCCGGCCGGTGGATGAATTGAGGCAGCCGTCGGTGTTTTGGAAGGGCATCGGGCTGATGATGCTGCCGTTCGTCCTCATTTTGAAGGAGCCGGACCTGGGTTCGGCGCTGGTGCTGCTGCCGACCGGGCTGATCATGATGTTTGTCGCCGGCACGCCCAAACGGTATTTGCTGCAACTGACCGGCGCGGTCAGCGTGCTCGCCGTGCTGTTTCTGGCGGACATTTTGTTTGTGCCGGCGGGCCGCTGGCAGATTCAGATGCAGCCGTATCAGCGCGACCGGCTGCTGGTTTATTTTGGACGGGACTACACCCATTTTGCTTCGCCGGGCGCCACGCCGGCGGAGTTGCGACGCCTGCGGGAGGAACAACTCGGCGACGAGTATAACATCCGGCAGGCGTTGATTTCCGTCGGCTCCGGTGGGCTGGCGGGAAAAGGCTGGCGGCAGGGGACGCAACACGCCCTCGGTTATCTGCCGCACGACGTGGCTTACAACGACTTCATTTTCTCCGTGATTGCCGAGGAGGAAGGATTCGTTGGCAGCGTGATGGTGCTCACGCTGTATGCGGTGGTTCTCTTCACTGGATTGAGAATCGCCGGCCAGGCGCGCGACCGCCTGGGCAAACTCGTGGTGGTGGGCGTCGTGACGCTCCTCTTCAGCCACGTGTTTATCAACATCGGCATGAACATTCGCATTATGCCCGTGACGGGTATTCCACTGCCGCTGTTATCTTACGGCGGGTCTTCAGTGCTCGGCTCGTTGATCGCCGTGGGCTTGATGCAAAACGTCCATATTCATCGAAAGGGATACTGATATGAGCAACAACAACTTTTCACGCCGCCACCGCGGCATGCGCTTCCGCCCCAAAGGCGGCCTCGGCCACAACCCGCAAAAACCCGACCGGGAGGCCACACAGGCGCGCGCCGACGTGGTGAGCGAACAGGGCGGCAATGAGCACGTTTTTGAAAAACGCCATGCCGGCGAAATCGAACGCGCCGAAAATCTCGCCGCCGGGCTGCCTCCCGGGGACGGGCGCGAGGAATCCCCGCAAACTCCGGAAAACATTTCCGGCCAGAAGGATTTAAGCAGACAATCATCTGAAATTCCCGCGCCCGCGGAGGAGAAAAAGGATTTCAAGCCGGTGGAAATCAAGGAGCCGTCCAAGGGCATTCTGGATTCCATCAAGAATGTCGCGGCGACGCTCGTCAAAAAAGTCCAGCGGCTCATCCGCCCGGAGAAGAAAATCCACAAGGAGGTCGTCATCAACGCCGAGACGCTCGAAACGCGCGTCGCCGTGCTTGAAGACGGCAAGCTGGAGGAATTCAACATCGAGCGCACCACCGAGGAGCGCCTCGTCGGCAGCATCTTCAAGGGCAAGGTGCGCAACCTCGAAGACGGCCTCAAGGCCGCGTTCGTGGACATCGGTTTCGAGAAAAATGCCTTCCTGCATTACTGGGACATCGTGCCCAACCAGTTCGACAGCGGCGTGGAAATCGTCGAACGCCCCGTCAATCGGGACCGCCGCCCTGCCCGGCCCAAAATCACCCAGCGCGACATCCCGCGTCTCTATCCGCCCGGCAGCGAGATCATCGTGCAGGTCACCAAGGGACCGATCAGCACCAAAGGCCCGCGCGTCACGACCAATCTGGTTCTGCCCGGACGCTATCTCGTCCTGCTGCCGAACTCCGACCAGTCCGGCATCTCGCGCAAAATTGAAAATCAGGAGGAACGCAAACGGCTCAAGAAAATCCTCCGCGAACTGGCCATTCCCGAAGGCATGGGCGTCATCATGCGCACGGCGGGCGAAGGCCAGCGCCGGCCGTATTTCATCCGCGACCTCGCCATCCTGCTTGAGGAGTGGCGCAGCGTGCAGGAAAAAATCCAAAAACAGCCGATGGCCACCTGCGTTTTCCAGGAACCCGATTTGATTGAGCGCACCGTGCGCGATTTTCTCACCGAGGACGTGGAGCGCGTGGTGGTGGACAACCCCAAGGCCCACGAGCTGATGCAGTCGCAGATGCTGAAAATCAAGGCCCGCTGGTCGGCGCACAAGGTCAAACTCTACACCGATTCGCAGCCGATCTTCGACCGGTTCAACGTCAGCAAACAGCTGGAAAGCACCTTCTCTCGCCAGGTGCATCTCAAGGGCGGCGGCTACATCGTCATTGACGAGACCGAGGCGCTGGT
>CAZZPE010000049.1:0-18799 GCA_964655855.1 uncultured Bifidobacteriaceae bacterium | reverse complement strand
CCACGGCGTTGTGTTCGCGTTTGATGTCCACGATGAACATCACGGCGGGGATTTTGTCCATGGCGCGGATGCCGTCGAAATACTTTTGCAGGCGGGCGGCCTCGCGGCGGATGGCGGACTGCTCCTGCTTGCCGTAATTGGCCAGCGAGCCGTCAGCGTCCATCTTCTCGATTTCCTTGAGCCGCTTGATGGAGGACTTGATGGTGTTGAAATTCGTGAGCGTGCCGCCGAGCCAGCGTTCGGTGACGAAAAATTGTTCGCACTCCTTCGCGGTTTCCTTGATGCACTGCTGCGCCTGTTTTTTGGTGCCGACAAAAATCACCTTGCCGCCCTTGCGGACGACGGTGCCCAGAAAGTCGCAGGCCGCCTCAAGCTGCGCGAGCGATTTGCTCAAGTCAATGATGTGGATGCCGTTGCGGGCCTCGAAGATGAAGGGCTTCATCTTGGGGTTCCAGCGCTTTGTCTGGTGCCCGAAATGAACGCCTGAATCCAACAATTCCTTAATGCCAATGCTGATCACAATTTTCCTTTGGTTGAAACTCCGGATTTTCCGAAGCATCCCGCGGAACACGGGATTGATTAATGTTGATGTTGTTGTGGCCGCTCCGCGCCCATCCGGGCGCGAATTTTTGAGGCCGTTTTCCCCCTCCGCCGATTCCGGCAAATGGGAGACGAAGAATACCAGAGAAACAGGCTGTGACAACAATTATTTGATCCGGTTTGCCGGGCTTCCGGCGGCGGGCCGGAAACCCATTATCAAACCCGATTCGACCTACGCTTGCGGGCGTTCAACCTGCAACCGTGTGACCTCCAGGCCGGCGATGCAGAGGTCGTCTTCAAACCCGGAGATAGTGAACTGTTTAACCTCGTTGATCAGGGCCGCCAACATCTCCTTTGCCGGCAGTCTGGCATGCTGGCGGACCATTGCCAGCAGGCGCTCGGAACTGAGAGTCTCGTTGTCCCGGCCCTCGGCCTCGATCAATCCGTCGGTGAACAGCGCGATCAGGTCGCCCTTCTCCATCGGGAACCGGTGCGTGGGAAAACGCCCCTCGGAAAAAAGCCCCAGCGCCGGGCCTTTTTTTTGTTTCGATTCGGCGCCCAGCAATTCGACGGTGCCCCGTTGCCGCCGCACGAGCAGCGGCTCCGGATGCGCCGCGTTCGCGTAGCGAAACTCCGCGTGGGCCACGTCGGCTATCAGATAAAACGCCGTTGCATACATGGTGGAGCCGGTTTGCATGAAGACCCCGGCCACTTCGCGGTTGATCTGGGTGAGCAGCTCGCCCGGATCGGCCGTCGTGGCGCTCAAATCCTCCACCAACGCGCGCATCATCGCCGTCACCAGGGCCGCCCGGACATCGTGACCCATCACATCGCAGATAAACAGCCCCACCTGCGTGTCCGAAAGCGGGATGATGTCGAAGAAATCCCCGCTGACCGCGCCCATCGGGGTGAAGAAGCTGAAAAACTCCAGAAGACTTTCCTCGCGCGGCTTGTTGCGCGGCACGCAGGGAAACTCGTGCGGCAGCATGGCCAGTTGCAGCTCGCGCGCCATCTTCAATTCCTCCTCGTTCTGCCGGTTTTTCTGCTCCAGTTCCCGCGTGTGTTCCGCGAGCTGTTCCTCCGCCAGCTTGAGGGGCGTGATGTCCCGCGAAACCCCGAACGTGCCGATGATTTTTCCGTCCTTGTCCCGCCAGGGCATCTTCGTCGTGATGATCCAGATGACGCTGCCGTCGGGCAGCACGGCGCGTTCCTGCTTGCCAATGCTGGGCTGGCCCGTGCGGATGATTTCCTGTTCATCCTCGTAGGCCGACCGGGCGCGTTCCTCCGCATAAAAATCAAAATCCGTCTTGCCCATCATGTATTCGGCAAACTTCTCCGCGCTCCGCAGATGCGCCGGCAGATCTTCCGAACCGTCGGACGGATGGGCGGCGCGATAACGGTGCAGCGCCGTTTTCAACGACCGTTCCGCCTTGGCGCGGTTGACCCGCATGAAACGCGACTCCCGGTTCTTGAAGTAAATGGAATCCGGCAGATTGTCCAGCAGGGTCTGGAACAGCTCCTGCTCGTAGGCCAGTTTGTCCTCCGCCAGCTTGAGGGGCGTGATGTCCCGCGAAACCCCGAACGTGCCGATGATTTTTCCGTCCTTGTCCCGCCAGGGCATCTTCGTCGTGATGATCCAGATGACGCTGCCGTCGGGCAGCACGGCGCGTTCCTGCTTGCCAATGCTGGGCTGGCCCGTGCGGATGATTTCCTGTTCATCCTCGTAGGCCGACCGGGCGCGTTCCTCCGCATAAAAATCAAAATCCGTCTTGCCCATCATGTATTCGGCAAACTTCTCCGCGCTCCGCAGATGCGCCGGCAGATCTTCCGAACCGTCGGACGGATGGGCGGCGCGATAACGGTGCAGCGCCGTTTTCAACGACCGTTCCGCCTTGGCGCGGTTGACCCGCATGAAACGCGACTCCCGGTTCTTGAAGTAAATGGAATCCGGCAGATTGTCCAGCAGGGTCTGGAACAGCTCCTGCTCGTAGGCCAGCTTGTCCTCCGCCAGCTTGTGCTCCGTGATGTCCCGCGCAATGCCGATCAGGCCGGCCACATTGCCAGCCTCATCCTTCAGCGGAACCTTGGTGGTCAGCGACCAGCGCATCCCCAGGGTTTTGTGCAGGGTGTATTCCTCCTTGGTCACGGACTGGCCTGACTGCATCAACGCCTGCTCATCGGCCCGATACTGCGCCGCCAGTTCCGGGGTGACCCAATTTGCATCGCTCTTGCCCAGCACCTCCTCCGACCGGCTGGCGCCCAATTGCCGGATGCAGGCCGTGTTCGTGATGGTGAACCGGCTTTGAACGTCCTTGACGAAAATGATGTCGGGCAGGTTGTCAATCAGTGTGCGCAAAAGAAGGCGCTCCCGCGCCAGCGCATCTTCCGCCCTCTTCCGCCGGGTGATGTCCCGCCCGACGCCCACCAGTCCGACGGTTTTTCCACTTCGATTTCGCAGCGGCAGCTTGCTGGTCAGGAGCCAGCGCTTTTCGCCCTTCGCGTTCACGAAATACTCCTCCCGGTCAATGACCGGATATCCGGCAAGAACCTTCTGGTCGTCGGCCCAGAATTTTTCGGCAACCTCCTTCGGGAACAGGTCAAAATCGCTCTTGCCGATGGCCTCGGCCTCGGTTTTGCAGCGGAGATTTCTCAAGTCAGCCGGGTTGGCCAGCGTCTTCCGTCCGGCGGCGTCCTTGGCGTAGATAGCATCCGGCAGGTTGTCAATGAGCGTGCGCAGCAGAAGACGCTCCTTGGAAAGCTCGGTGGTGCGCTCGGCAAGGGACTGCTCCATCTGGCGGTGCTCCGTGATGTCGCGGGAAATGCCAAAGGTGCCAAGAACCTTTCCCGCCCGGTCCCGCAACGGCATTTTCGTCGTGGACACCCAAGTCACCCGTCCATCGGGCCAGGTTTCTTTTTCCTCGGCGCCCACCATCGGCTCGCCGGTTTTGAGGATGCGCTGTTCGTCGGCCAACGATTGCTCCGCGTGCGCCGGCGCGAAAAAATCCACGTCCGATTTCCCCACCACCAGATGCGGATCGGCCTGGCCGAACCGCTTCGCCATGGCACGGTTGATCATTATGAACCGGCTGGCGGTGTCCTTGAAATAAATCGAATCGGGGATGTTCTCCATGAGCACCGTCAACAAATGCCGGGCGCGCTGATCTTCCTTGCGAAGCAGGTAGCGCGCAATGGCATTTCGGATGGTCTTGGACAGCAGCGGCCCGGTCAGCTCCGGCACCAGCAAATAATCCTGCGCGCCTAATTTCATCGTTCCCGCAGCCAGTTCCTCCTCCTCCGGCATCGCCAACGCCACAATGGGGGCATAAGGCGACGCTTCATGGACCCTGGTGAACGTCTCCAAACCCCGGCTGTCCGGGAGCGTCAATGTCACCAACACCAAGTCGTGGTGTCCGACCTTCATTTGTGCCAGACCCTCTGCCAGCCGTCCGGCGCTCGTCACCTCAAATTGTTGTTCATGCAGGAGATGGAGGCACCCGGGATGGTCGCCAATGAACAGGATTTTTATGGACGATGTTGACATAAAGTTGTTTCCGCTGGTCAAAAACAGCATTTTTTGCGCCAAACAGCAACGTGAATTTCACACGATAATTGCTCGTCTGCCATTTTAGGTCCCTGTTGCCCGATGTCCAGCGCACAAATACTCATCTGTTCGCGAGTCCGGCGACGAGCCGCCATCGGCGGTTTCGCCGGGGGAATTGCCGCCTGCACACGGCTTGTCAAAGCCGGTGTGTTCCATTATTGTCCAGCAATGTCATTGAAGAAACAGTTTGCGTTGCTGGTGCTGGCCCTCTGCGCCGCGAATTTCGCGTCTGCGGACACCCTCCAGCTCAAGGGCAATGACGCCGTCACCGGCACCATCCTCGCCGAGAAATCCGATTCCGTCGTCGTGGATCTCGGTTACACGGTGCTCGTCGTGCCGCGCAACGTCATCACGAAAATTTCCAAGGCCGCCGGGGCCGCGTCGCCGGCAGCCAGCGCGTCCAACCTGCTCACCAGCATCAGCGCGCCTCAATTTTATTCCTCCGACGCCCGCCCCACACCGGCGCGCGACGTGCAGGACTTGGTCAAGCAAATCGGCGAGGCCGTCGTCCAGGTCCGCACGCCGGAGGGCCTCGGATCCGGATTTTTCATCAATGCCGACGGCTACCTCATCACCAACTTCCACGTCATCGAGGGCGAGACGGAAATTTCCGTGGAGGTTTACCACCAGCACGACGGCCAGCTTGAGCGCGACACCTACAAACAGGTGCGCATCATCGCCATCAACAAATTCCACGACCTCGCGCTGCTGCACATCGAGGATAAAAACGCGCCGAAGTTCAAGTTCGTCACGCTCGGCAACGCGGACGCGCTGACCGTGGGCGATCCTGTTTTCGCCATCGGCAGTCCGCTCGGCCTCGAACGCACGGTCACGCAGGGCATCATCAGCACCAAGACGCGCGAGCTGGAGGGCGAGCTGTATTTGCAGACCAGCACGCAGATCAATCCCGGCAACAGCGGCGGCCCGCTGTTCGACATGGCCGGCGAGGTCGTGGGCGTGACCAACATGAAAATCACCTTCGGCGAGGGACTCGGCTTTGCGATTCCCGTCGAGTTGGTGAAAAACTTTCTCGACCACCGCGACGCCTTTGCCTATTCGACCGACAACCCGAACAATCCGTATCGCTACCTCGAACCGCCCAGCCGCACAAACCAGAAGCCCCCGGCGGGCAGGTGATAATTTTCGGGCCGGATTGTAATGGACGGTCGCAAAGGTTCTGGTTTAATTCATGAAAACCAGCGCATCAAGCACTGGAAAAATCCTATGAAAAATATACTGGCCGTTCTCCTTTCGCTGACGTTCACCGCCACCCTCCGCGCGGCGATTCCGCCCGCCGAAAACCTGCTGCCGGCGGACACGCTGTTTTTCGTCACCGTGCCGGATTGCGCGGCGCTGCGCACCGCCGCCCATCAATCGCCACAGTGGCTTTTCTGGAGCGACCCGGCGATGAAGCCGTTCCACGACAAGTTCACCGGCAAGCTGGAGGAGTCATTCATCGCGCCGCTGGAACAAAACCTCGGCCTGAAGCTGTCCGACTTCGCGGATCTGCTGCAGGGACAGTTCACCTTCGCCGTCACCCAGAACGGCTGGACCGGTGGCAGCGATCCCCTGCCCGGCGTGGTGCTGCTCCTCGACACCGGCGACAAGAGCGACCTGCTCAAAACCAATCTCGACGCGCTGAAGAAAAAATGGACGGACGGCGGCAGGCCGATCCGCACGGAGGATGTCCGCGGCATTTCCTTCTCCATCGTGACGATCTCAACCAACAACACCCCGTCGCTCACGGGCCTTTTGTCCGGAAACCGGCCGGTGCGGCAGCTCGGCCAGGAACCCCAACCGGGAAAACCCGCCGAACTCGTGGTGGCCCAGTATGAATCGCTGCTGATCGTCGGCAGTTCCGTGGAGGCGGTGGAACCCATCGCCGCGCATTTGGGCGCGAGCCTGCTGCCGGCGCTGAATGACGACGCGATTTTTTCCGCCGACAAGGTTTCACAGTTTCGCGACGCGCCGCTGTATTACGGCTGGCTGAACGCGAAGACGCTTTTCTACGTCCTCGCCCACGCGCCGCAGGCGCAGAATTCCCGCTCGGCCGCGGGGCTGCAATGGGACAAAATACTCGACGCCACGGGTTTGACCGGCATGAAGAGCGCCAGCTTTGCCTACCGCGAAAACCACGACGGCTCACTGGTCAGCTTCTTCATCTCCGCGCCACAGGCGGACCGGAAGGGACTGCTCAAAATTTTTGCCGCCGCGCACGAAAGCGCGGTGCCGCAGACATTCGTGCCTGCCGACTCGGTGAGATTCTGGCGCTGGCGGCTGGACGGCCAGGATGGCTGGGCCGCGCTGGAAAAAATGGCCGGCGACATCTCGCCCATGGCCGTGGCCAGCCTCGACGCCGCCATTGACATGGCCGACGCCAACGCCAGAAAAAACGATCCAGATTTCGACCTGCGCAAAAATCTCATTGAAAATCTCGGCGACGATTTTGTCTGCTATCAAAAAGCCCCCACGGGAACGGGGCTGGCGGATTTGAACGCGGCGCCGTCGCTTTACCTCGTTGGCATGGAAAAGAGCGATCCGGGCGCCACCGCCGTCAAAGACCTGCTCTCGCTCGCGATGTCCCGGCGTCAAAAGGCGCCCGACCCCCGCAATTTTGAAGGTCACAAAATCTACACCGTCCCCCTGACCGCCGCGCGCGCCGTTGGCAAGGCGGCGGTGCCGGCACAGTCGCTTTACATCACCTCCAGCGGCGGCTATGTGGCGTTGAGCACGGACGTTTCAACGCTTGAGGAATATCTGCGCAGCGGGGAAAAGCCTCCCAAGCCGTTGAGCGGGACGCCCGGCCTGATTGACGCGGCGCAGCGCGTGGGCGGCGTGGGCGGCGGCCTGTTCGGCTACCAAAACCAGCGCGAAGTCCTGCGCTCGCTTTTCAAAACGCTCAAAAACCAGCCCGCAGGCGGCGGCGACTTGAACCCCATGGCGGCGTTGCCAAAGTCGGTCAGCGACTGGCTGGATTTCTCGCTCCTGCCGGATTACGACCAAGTTTCCAAATACTTTTACTTTTCAGTCTTTGCCGGCAACACCACGGCGGACGGCCTTTCCTTCAAAGTCTTCGCCCCGCGCCCGCCACAGATGAAATAAAACCACGAAAGGCGAACCGGCGGATTGGGAAGCCGTTGTCTCCGCGCGCGGTTCGGAAATTTTCGGAAATAAAAAAAGCCTGTGTCCCGAAACGAGACACAGGCAAGGTTGATCAAGAATTGCAATCACCGCCGCCAGTGTCCCGGCGCGTGATACCAGCCGTGCGGACCGTGATACCAGCCTCCGCCCACCCAGACGGCGCTCGGATACGGCGGATAACCCCAATGACCGCCCACCCAGATCCAGCCGTCGTTCCAAACCCATTCGCCATCAATCCAGACATAATCGGGGCCGGGCCGGGCCACAACAACGGTTTCCGTCACCGGCGGCGGCGGTGCCTGTCCCACAATCACGGTCGCCGACTGGGCGGCAGCCGCCGAACTCTGGGTGTTGATCATGAAATCAACCACGCGGTCGCTCACGCCGGAATTGTGCAAATCAATGATGTCCGCGGAGCTTAAATGGAAAATCGTGTGCGAAAGCTGGATCTGGCTGATGATAACATCGTCACTGACAGCGGCCTTGGCAAGCGCCTTGACATCCGCCGTGCTCAACGGCTGGCTTTGCTCGACGCGCACATAGGTCTGCGGCGAATCCTCACGCAGGCGCGACTCCTGCGCCTGATCCATCGAATGGCCGATCAGCCCGCCAGCAATCAGACCCGCCGCCGCGCCAATCAGCGCGCCCGCCCCGGCATTCCGCGGTCCGCCGATGATCGCGCCGGAGGCCGCGCCGATCGCGCCGCCTTCCAAGGCGCCCGTGCCCGTGTAGTCCGGCCGCCCGTCGGGTGCCACGCAGCCCGTCAACAACACCGCCGAAGTCGCCGCCGCAAATATCGAAATGTTCAATTTGGTCTTCATGTTTCAAATTCCATCTATTAACCGTTTGGTTACTTCGACAGGAAACCTAGCCGCACATTCAAAAATTTTCAACTTGAAAACGGCGGCTGGCGGCGGCGATGCCCCGTCGCCGCTCACGCCCTCGGATGCGCCGCGTCGTAGGCCTTTTTCAGCCGCTCGGTCGTGACGTGCGTGTAAATCTGGGTGGTGATGAGATGCGCGTGGCCGAGCAGCTCCTGCACGCTCCGCAAATCTGCGCCGGCATCCAGCAGATGCGTCGCGTAGCTATGCCGCAGCTTGTGCGGCGTCAGAGCGGGATCCAGCCCGGCGATGACCAGATATTGCTTCAGCCGCCGTGAAAGCTGGAGCGGAGCCAGCGGCGCGCGCTTTTTGGTCTCCGCGAAAAACACCGGCGACAACCCGGCGGGCGGCTGCTTTAGCAGGTTCCAGTAATTTTGAATTGCGTGCAGCGCCAGTTCGCCCACTGGCACCAGCCGCTCCTTTTTGCCCTTGCCGCGGACGCGCACAAGCTGCTCGCTCCAGTCAATGTCCTCGGCGCGCATGCCGCACAGCTCGCTGATGCGCAGACCGCAGGAATAAATCGTCTCCAGCACCGCCAAATCGCGCAGGCACGCGGCGGCCGAAACCGGACGGCCCGCGCCTTTTTTCCCCTTCCGCATTTCCAGCAGCTTGGCCGGCGCGGCGAGCAGATTCTTCATCTGCTGGATCGTCAGAAATTTCGGCAGCCGCTTCTCCAGCTTCGGCAAGGAAAGATTTTTTATCGGCGACGATTCGACCGCGCCGTGCCGGATGAGGAACTTGTAAAATGTCCGCAGCGCCGAGAATCGCAGTTGAATGGCCGAGCGGCCCAGATCATGCCGTCCGAGAAACCGCAGGTAATTCCGAAAATCATCGCGCTGAAGTTTTTCCCACACGGGCGGCGACTGGCGATCTTCCTGATGCCAGCGGACAAATTCCGTGAGCGTCTGCCGGTAATTCCGCTGCGTGTAAGCCGACGCGCCGCGATCCGTCGCCAGATGCGCGAGAAATTTCTGAATCCACTTGTCCACCGGCACCGGCTTGGCTGTTGAAGCGTCAGTCACGCGGAAGAAATACACCAATTCCACGCAACTTGCAGCAAAATGGAAAGGCTGGCTGGCTATTTGCGGCGGCGGAACAGCAATAGCGACAAACCACCCAAACCCGCCAAAACCATGGTGGCCGGTTCGGGAACGGGCACCAAATACAGCTGCATGTTCAGAGAATAAATAGGAAGCCCATTCGGAGTCGGGCTGCTACCAACTATCGAAGCGCCAGGCGTAGTCAAAGCGGGATTGATATAACCAATGGCTGACTCACCGAAAAAAGCCTCTCCGCCACCTACTTGCGCCACATACGGGGCGGCATTACCGAGAGCCAGTTGAGCCAGGATGTTCGAGACACCAAACCATGTGCTGCCCAAATTGGCCGACCAGCCAACCACCACGATGTTGTCTGTAGTTCCATTTGCCCAATTCACCTGTGTATCTCCAGAAGCCTGCACGGGGTTAAGATATCCAGCGGTGTTGCTGTTTGTCGCTGTGAGGGATCCTCCACCAAGACCAACAGCCCCGGACCAAGTTCCATCCCAGACAGTGGTGGCCCCAACTCCGGGCGTAGCTGTATTAGGCATATATAGCAGCGCATAATCGTATATCAAACCTGTGCCAGTGGCACTTCCAGTGGCACCACCAGTTCCAATTCCGTTTATCTCGCCCCCAAAGAAGAAGAGTGATGAATAGACTGTTGCGTTCGTTTGTGCGGTTATGTCAACGTGTGGCAAGCTCCAGTTGATGTAACCTTGGGCGAAGGCCGCACCGTTCATGGCCAGCGCGCAGACGATTGTTAAGGCTAGTTTTTTCATAATGAGGTCAGTTGAAGTCCGGGGAACAAACCATTTTGAATAGCTCGCAAAGGTTCATAAAGCCATCCTACTTCTAAAAATCAGGGATGACAACAATATTTTGTGCCGGCCCGGGAGCGCCAGCATTCCCCGGCAGGTTCCGGATTCAATTTCCAGCGCGGCTGGTGAGCCGGAATTTTCCCGAAGGCAGCGGCGGCAATAATTTTACCTTCCCGGCGAGGACTGGCTTGGAAAGCTGGAGCAAATTTCCAATGCGCGCGGCGACCTCTTTTAATTCCACCGCATCCGGCCCGTTCCCGTCGGCGATGAATTGCAATTGGCACTCACCGTTTCCCATCTGGCGAAGCTGGTAATGCGCAATGCCGGTCGCGGCGGCAAAACACCGGTCAATCTCCAGCGTCGTCACCCGCCGCCCGTCGCGGCCACGCAGCGAGTCGCGCGAACGTCCGTGGACAAAATAATTCGTCGCGTGAGGCTGCTCGCGGCGTTCCACCATGTCGCCCACGCGATAGCGCACCAGCGGCATGACCTCGTTTGTCAGCGTCGTCACCACCAGATCGCCCACGCCACGCTCGTCCGGTTCGAGGATCTCGTAAAAGACATTTTCCAGGCAGGCCACCATTCCACCGTTTTCATTTTCCATCAGCAGATGACCGGTTTCGGTCGCGCCGTAAAGATTGAAAACCGGCACGCCGAAAACACGCTGGAGAATTTTGCGGTGGACCACGCTTGCAAATTCATAACTGCACAGAATGAACCGCACCGACGGAAATTTTACGCCGCTCCGTTCGCAATACAGCGCAAACCACGCGCCATGCACGGGATCCAGATCCAAAAACTGCGGCGACCAGTCCAGAATTTCGCCGGCCATCCGCGCCAGCTCCGCCTCCGCCAGCAAAAATGGAATCCGCGCCTGGTTGACAAAGAGCGTCGTGTCCACCGTGCGCGCGGATTTTGATGTGAAATTGGAAAAACAGACAAGGCCGTTGCAGATGGGCGGCACAATCGTGGCGCGGCGGGCGAGCGGGTTGTCATCCAGCACCCGCGCCACAAGCCGGTTCAACCGCAGCACGCGCGCCTCCTGCGCATTCCACCAGCCGCGGCCAAACAGCACCGCCGTCCGCTCCTCCGAGGTGCCGGACGTGTGTTCGAGCTCCACGGATTTGTCAGCCAGCAGCGCATCCAGGTTCTGGCCGGCGCGGAAAAAGTTGTCCGGAAAATTTTTCCGGAGTTCATCCTTGCCGATCAGCGGCAGGCGGGAAAAATCAGCCCGTGGCGGAACGTCCCGGTAAATGGGCAATTCGCGCCAGCGCGGGAGAAGTTTTTCCACGCGCCCCAGCTGCGCCGCCGCGCGGATAAGTTCAGGTGTTGCCAGCATCTTGCCAGCCCAGATTGGCCCCAACCCGGGGGAAATTCCAGTGGATTTAATCCCGCTCCGGGAATTCAAACGTGACCTTGCCCTTTTTGTCCATCACCAGGAACGCGGGGAACGGCTTGCCGGCCTTGGAGATGAATTTGTCGAGCTGGTCGCTCTTGCCGGTCTTGAGGATTTTCCGGGCCTGCTCCGGCTCGATGGGCTGTTGCAGGATTTCCCGGCTGATCTTGAACCGGCACGGCTTGGCATCCGCCTGCGATTTCTCGCAAATGTAGCCGGCCTCGGTGTCGAAAATCTTCCCGCCGCACTTCGGGCATTTGCCCAGCGATTCCTTGCCGGTAAAATCCACCTTCGGCATGGGTTCCCCCGGTGCCTTTGCGGCGCGTCCCCTGCCCTTCGCCTCGCGCGGCGGAAATTCAAACGCCGTCTTGCCGTCCTTCAAAATCAAAAACGCCTTGAATGCGCGGTTGTTCTTTTTTGAGATGAATTTGGTCAGCAAGTCCGTCCTGCCTTCGGCCAGCAGTTTTTTGACCTGCTCCGGCGAAATTTCCTGCTGCAAAATGATTTTGCCGGTGCGAAATTCGCAGGACTTCTCCACGCCGGCCTGTTTCTCGCAGACATAGTTCATCCCGTTGTCGAACACTCGCGCGCCGCATTTCGGACATTTGCCCAGCGGCTCCTTGCCGGTGAAATCCACCGGCGCGGCGGCCTCGCCGTCCTTGCCCTGCCCGTTGCCGAAGTCGAATTCAATTTTATTTTCCGCGTTCATCTTTAGCACGGCGGCGAACGGAAATCCCTGCTTGCTGCGGAAGCCCTGCAGCGGGCCGATCTGCTTTTCCGTGATGAGCTTTTCGACCTCCTCCGGCTCGAACATCCGGCTGCACAGGGTTTTCCAGACCGCGAAATCGCATTTCACGCATTGGAACTGCTTGTATTGCTCGTGAATCTCGCCGCCGCATTTCGGGCATTTCACGGTCAGCACGCCGAAGTCGCCGGGGATGGTGTCCTGCTCGTATTTCTTGGCGCGCTCGACAATCTTCCGCGTCATGTCCGCGATGCCCGACATGAATTCGGCGCGGCTGATTTGCTTGCGCTGGATTTGCTTGAGCTGGAATTCCCAGTCGCCGGTCAATTCCGGCTTCGTCAATTCGGGGATGCCCAGGCCGTTCAGCAGTTCCATCAGCGAAAACGCCTTGGCCGTCGCCTGCAATTCGCGGCCGTTGCGGTGGATGTAATCCTCGTAAATCAAACCCTCGATGATGGCCGCGCGCGTGGCCGGCGTGCCGAGGCCCTTGTCGTTCATCGCCTCGCGCAGTTCGTCGTCGTCCACCAGCTTGCCCGCGCCTTCCATCGCCGAGAGCAGCGTCGCTTCCGAATACCGCGCCGGCGGTTTCGTCACGTTGTCCTTCACTTCAATCGCGCTGGTCTTGACCGTCTCGCCCGGCTTCACCGGCGCGAGGCTTGGCGTTTCGTCGGAATCCGATTCCTTGCCGTAAACAGCCAGCCAGCCGGGCGAAACCAGCACCTTGCCCGCGCTCTTGAATGGCTCGCCCTCGACGCGCGTGATGCGCAGCGTTTCCAGAAATTCCGCCGCCGGATAAAAAATGGCGAGGAACCGCTTCGTGACCAGATCGTAAAGTTTCTGCTCCGGCTCGGACAGGCTTTTCGGCGCGAGCGAGGTCGGGATGATGGCGAAGTGATCCGAGATTTTCGCGTTGTTGAAAATGCGCTTGTTCGGATGCACCCAGCCGCTTTTCAAAATCTGTTCGGCAAATGTCCTGTAGTTTGTGCCTTCGAGCATCCCCAACGTGGTTTTGACCGTGCCGATGTAATCTTCCGGCAATGCGCGCGAATCCGTTCTCGGATACGTCAGCACCTTGTGCCGTTCGTAAAGCGCCTGCGCCAGGCCGAGCGTGTTTTTCGCGCTGAAACCGAAGCGCGAATTCGCGTCGCGCTGCAAGCTGGTCAAATCGTAAAGCAGCGGCGACATGGAAGTTGTTGGCTTGCTTTCTTCCGTGACGATGCCCGGTTTGCCAAGGCATTTCGCGCGGATGGCCTCCGCTTTTTCCTTTTCCCAGACGCGCTCCGGCTTGAGCTGTTCGTCATCCGACCGCGAGAACTTTTCATCAAACCAACGGCCGGTGTAATTTCCCGCCGCCGCGTCAAACGTGCCGATGACCTCCCAGAAATCGCGCGGCACGAACTGGCGGATGCGTTTCTCGCGCTCAACCAGAATCGCCAGCGTTGGCGTCTGCACGCGGCCGACCGTCGTCTTGAAAAAGCCGCCGAGCTTGGAATTGAACGCCGTCATGGCGCGCGTGCCGTTGATGCCCACCAGCCAGTCGGCTTCGCTGCGGCTGATGGCGGCGTCGGACAGCGGCTGCATGGATTCGTCGCTACGCAGCGCCGCGAAGCCTTCGCGGATGGACGCGGTCGTCATGGATTGCAGCCAGAGCCGCTTGATGGGCTGCTGCGCCTTGGTGTGGCGGACGATGTTGCGGAAGATCAATTCGCCCTCGCGCCCGGCGTCGCAGGCGTTGATGAGTTCGGTCACGTCCTCGCGCTTGATGAGTTTTTTGAGGACGCGCAGGCGGTCGGCGCTCCGCTCAATCGGTTCGAGATCGAAATGCGGCGGGATGACCGGGAGATTTTTGAAAGCCCATTTGCCCTTGGCGGCTTCGACGCCCGGCGGCGGCACGATGGTGAGCAAATGGCCGACGGCCGACGAGATGACGAACTCGTCGTTCTCGAAATAATCCTGATGCTTCTGAAACTTGCCGAGCGCCTTCGAGATGTCGTTGGCGACGGACGGTTTCTCCGCAATGATGAGTGTTTTGCCCATGTCGCGGCAGATTCTTAAGCCCCGAACCCGGTCGAACGCAACTTATTTCTGTTTTGAGGCGGGCGAATCCAAGCCCGGAGAAATGCGGATTGAGACGAGCGATTGACGCAAATGCCGCTGATTTACAGGGATTTCAGAACCAAATCGGGTTTGCTGCGAAATGCAAAAACCGCGCCAAAAAATTAATTTGCCGGCACGGTGAATTTTTTCTGCATGGCGGCTTCAATCTGCGGCCATGTCCAGCCCAGCTTGTCTTTGTTTCCAGCCGCCACGCCCGTGGCCGTGGCCGTGGAAACGGAGGTGCCCTGCACGAGATAAGCCGTGCCATTCAGATAAATCACGCTCGCACCCGGGAATGCCAGGGAAACAAAACTCCCATAGTCCGCATACGACGCAATTTGCCCGTTTTGCGTCGCGGTCACGGCGAGAACGCCGGTGTAGGCCGCCGGATACGTCGCCGCCGTGCCGCCGGAATTTCCCGACGCCGCGAAAACAGGAATGCCGGCGGCGATGGCCTGCTGAATGACGCTGTCGAGAACGGAACTGTCACCCGTCCCGCCGAGACTCAAGTTGAGCACGGTCGCGCCGTTGTCCACCGCCGTCTGGATGCCTAGCGCCACGTCCCAACTGGTCGTCGTTTCGCCCGATTCATAAACGTTCACGGGCAAAATCTGGGCGGAGGTGCTGCCGCCGGACGCCTGCGCAATGGCTTCCAAAATGGTGTAGGCCATCGCCGTGCCATGTGTCGGGTCGGTGCCGGTCGCGTAGGGGTCGCCGGTCACGGAAAGTTGTTTGAGCAGGAAATTTTCCAGCGAACCGTCGAGCGACTGGACCGGCGTGTCAATCAAACCGACAATGATCTTCCCCGAATCGCCCGGGGGATTCAGCGTCAGCGAAACCGACCCGACCGGGGCGTTGGCCATCTGCTGGGGAGTCGGCGGCGTGTCGTAGATATAATTGTAATCCACGGCGGCGACGTCGGAATCACCCTTCAAGCTGCCGAGCGCGGCGCTGGTTGAATCCGCGTTTTCAAACAGCAGCCGGTAAAGGCCCAGCTTGTCGTTGCGCCCGGTGATTTTTGCGCCGAGACGCTTCGCCAGCGCGTCAATGTCCGCGCCGGGTTTCAGCTTCACGAGCAGCTCATTCGCGACGCGACGCGGCGCCGCGTTAGTAACGACCACATGCCGCGTGGCGTTTTCCCTGCGCGTGGTGAAAACGTAAAGAAAATCCGGGCCGTTGGTCTGCGGCACAAACGCGAAGTTCAGATTGCCGAGCAGCATCCGCAGCGCGTCGTCCTGCGGCAAATCCTGAAACTTGGTGGAAGCATTGCGCGACGTGCCTGGCTCGACAAAGATGTGCCAGCCGGTCTGGTGGGCAATGTCTTCCAGCAGCGGCCAAAGCGGTTCGCCGTGGAGGTCGGCGTCCACGCGATTGACGGCCTGGTGCCAGACGAGGGAATTTGAATTCGTCTCCGCCGCGCGCGCGTCCAAAGCGGCCACGCTGCACGCGAGCAGCAGGCAGAATCCAATCCGGCGCATTAGCTTCATCGGTTTGATTGACATTTCGAGAGTGTTTTCTGTTAGAACGTTGGGGCAATTATTTTTGCAAGACGGCCTTCACCCACGCCTGATTGTCGAGATACCACCGGACCGTTTCGCGGATACCGTCCTCGAACTTATGCGCGGGCGACCAGCCGAGCTCGCGCTGAATCTTCGCGGCGTCAATCGCGTAACGCCGATCGTGGCCGGGGCGGTCGGTGACGAACGAGATGAGCTTGCGCGAATCGCCGCCAAGCTCTGGCGCGAGTTCGTCAATGATGTCGCAAATTAATTCCACGATGCGGAGGTTCGCCCATTCGTTGTGGCCGCCGATGTTGTAGGTTTCGCCGAGACTGCCTTTTTGCAGAACCGTCCAAAGCGCCTCGGCGTGGTCGCGGACATAAAGCCAGTCGCGCACGTTCATGCCGTCGCCGTAAACCGGCACAGGCTTGCGCGCGAGGATGCTCTGGATGACGACCGGAATGAGTTTTTCGGGAAATTGAAACGGGCCGTAGTTGTTCGAGCAATTCGTGATGACCGTCGGCAGCCCGTAGGTGTGGTGATACGCGCGAACAAGAAAATCGGACGACGCCTTGCTGGCGGAATACGGCGAATTCGGCGCGTAAGGCGTCGTCTCGGTGAAAAAACCCGTCGCACCGAGCGAGCCGTAAACTTCGTCCGTAGAAATATGGTGAAACTTTGGACTTTGGACTTTGGACTTTGGACTCAACCAACATTCGCGGCAAGCTTCGAGCAAATTGAACGTCCCGACAACGTTCGTCTGGATGAAATCGCCCGGCCCGGCGATGGAGCGGTCCACGTGCGATTCCGCCGCGAGGTGCATGACGTGCGTGATGGCGTGTTTCTCGACGACGCGCAGCACGGCGGCCTTGTCGCGCAAATCCACCCTTTCAAAAATGTATTTGGGATGGCGGGAAACTTTCTCCAGATTTTCGAGCCGCCCGGCGTAAGTCAGGCAGTCCAGATTGACGAGCAGGGTGACACGCTCATCGTCAATGACGTGATGGATGAGGTTGGAGCCGATGAAGCCCGCGCCGCCTGTGATGAGAAGATTCATAAATTGAACAACAATGCAACAAAGGAACTAAGTTAAGACCTCGCCGGGCGAGCGAGGCACATTGAGAACGCGATGGATTCCAAGCTTGATAAGGACTTCGTTAAAATTGATGAGCAAACCAAGCGGGAATCGTTTCAACCGCAGGTAAGTAACCACCTGCGCCGTGTGGATGGGTAAAAGTTGATCCACGGCCTTTAGCTCAATCAAAAGCTTTTCCTCCACGACGACATCCGCGCGATAGCCGATCTCGACACGAATGCCCTTATAATTCAACGGCACAGGCAGTTGCAACTGATGTTTCACTCCGCGCAACCGCAACTCGTGGCTCAAGCACGCTTCATAGGCGCTCTCCAATAATCCCGGCCCAAGCTCCTTGTGAACGGCAAAGGCTGAATCCACAACCGCCGCCGCCAGATGTTCAACATCCGATGGAACATGAACCCGTTTCCATTCCGGAATTTCAAATTCCAGACTTGGTTTCTTTGTTCCTTTGTTGTTCATTACTCCGCCTTCCAGTTTCGCAACGAGTCTTCCAGCGCTTCGACGACCGGGCGGATTTTCACGCCCGCTGACAACAGCTTGGACACGTCCATCACACAGTTCGAACGCGGCGTCCTGGCGGCGAAATGATAAAACTCCTCGTCGCCCGACCAAAACTCGAACTTCCGCGCCGGCTTGAGAAACTGTTCGATCAATTCCACCACCTGCCGCGTGGTGACAAAACCGGGATTCGTCACGTTGTAAACACCGAATGGCGCGCGGCGTTGCCACAAATCAAGACACGCCCGCGCAAAATCGGCGCGATGCGAAATCGAGTTCACATTGTCATAGACCTTCGCGTAGCGCTGCACCTTGCTCAAGTAATTCCGCGCGCCGTCAATCTCGTCAAACGGAATCCGCAGCCGCCAGACGTAGCTCTGCCCGATGCCGGCCATCGCCTCCTCGCCAAGCGCCTTGCTGCCGCTGTAAAAACTGCAAGGGCCGTCGCGGAAGGAAAAGTTCGGCGTGTCGGCTTCCGCGAAGCCATGGATTTTCTCCGGCGATTTTTCCGCCAGCGCACGCAATTCCGGCTTCGTCATGTCCTTTTCGACGCGCGTCTGTCCGTTCACCGTCACCTTGGCGCCGCTGAAAACGCAGCCGCTGGAAACGTGTCCCCACGGAACGCCCGCCGCCGCGCAGGCGTGCGCGACGGTCTGCGGCAGGAGCGTGTTGCCGGCCAGCGTGCCGGCCTTGTCGAGTTCGCAGGCGTCCACGTTCGGCTTGCCGGTGTAGCCGGCGGCGTTGATGACAAACTCCGGCTTCCTCGTTTTAAGAAAATCCAGCAACACGTCAAACCGCGTGTAATCCACCTGCTTGCGCGAAATCGGAATGAAATCCGTTTTGCGCCGCTGCAATTCGTTTGCGAACGCCTCGCCGATGTAACCCGATGCGCCGAGAAGAAGAATCATATTTTAGCCACAGATTGACACAGATGAAACACAGATGCCGGTTTTCTCCCGCCGATTGCCCAGATTTCACAAACCAAATCCGCGTTAATCCCCGAAATCTGCGGACGCATATTATCTGTGTTCAATCCGTGTTTCATCTGTGGCTTATTGTTTCAGCCGTTTTGCCTCGTCCACGACCTCGTTTGCCAGATAGGCGCGGTATTCACAGTTGGGCATTGCGCCGACAATGCTTTCAAGCTGCGCCAGCGAGACGAATCCCTGCCGGAACGCCGCCTCTTCCGGGCAGCCAATCTTGACGCCCGCACGTTTTTCAATTGTCTGCACATAGGCGCTCGCGTCGTGCAGGCTGCTGCTCGTGCCGGCGTCCAGCCACGCGAAGCCCCGGCCCAGCCGCTGCACCCGCAGCGCCCCGCGCCGCAGATACGCCACATTCACGTCCGTGATTTCCAGTTCCCCGCGCGCCGACGGTTTCTGGTTTTTCACGATGCCGAGGATTTCGCCGTCGTAAATGTAAAGACCCGGCACGGCGTAAT
>CAZZPE010000048.1:0-20130 GCA_964655855.1 uncultured Bifidobacteriaceae bacterium | reverse complement strand
GGCTCATGCCGGGAACCTTGCCGTTGAACCGCAGGGAAATCCCCTCGTTCGGCTGAAGCCGCAGCGTGAGCGCGTTGGCGTCCAGTTGCTGTCCGCACTGCGCGGCGAACAGGACGTTCGGTGTGGGGCGGAATTGAATCCGCACCTCGCTGGCGCTCATCGGGAGATTTTTTCCGGTGCGCAGATAAAACGGAACGCCGCTCCAGCGCCAGTTGTCAATGAGGAGTTTGATGGCGACGAAGGTTTCCACGTTGGAATCCGTTTTCACCTTGGTTTCCTGCCGGTAGCCGGGGCGCGGCTGGCCGTTCACGGTGCCGGCGAAGTATTGTCCGCGCACGACCTGCCGGGCGACATCGGCGGGAGTGAGCGGGCGGATGGATTTGAGCAGCTTCACCTTTTCGTCGCGGACGGATTCAGCCTCCAGCGAGACGGGCGGTTCCATGGCGATGAGCGAGAGCACCTGGAGCATGTGGTTTTGCGCCATGTCGCGCAGCGCGCCGGACTCCTCGTAATAGCCGCCGCGCTCACCGACGCCGAGGGTTTCGCTGACGGTGATCTGCACGTGATCCACGGAGTTGCGGTTCCAGAGCTTCTCGAAAATCGAGTTGGAAAAGCGGAACATCAAAATGTTCTGCACGGTTTCCTTGCCGAGGTAATGGTCAATGCGGCAGACCTGGCTTTCGTGGGCGTAGCGCGTCAGCTCGTTGTTCAGCGCGTGCGCGGAGGCGAGGTCGTGGCCGAAGGGCTTCTCGACGACGATGCGCTGCCACGCGGCGCCATCCTTGTTCAGCAGCCCGCTGCGATGGATTTGCTCGACGACTTCGCCGAACTGGCTCGGCTGCGTGGCGAGGTAAAACAGCAGGTTTTCCCGCAACGGCCCGCTGCCGAAGGAGGTCAGCAGCTCCTCCAGCTTTTTGTAGGCTGCGGTGTCGGCGAGGTCGCCCCGGCAATAAAACAGGTTCGCGGCGAATTCCTTCCAGACTTTTTCGTCCACGGGTTTGGTGCGGGAAAACTGGTCGAGCGACGCGCGCAATTCCTGCCGCCACGATTTGTCGGTCTTTTCGCGCCGCGCAAAGCCCACGATGCGGAACGCCGGCGGCATGAGCCGGTCCTTGCAAAGATGATAAAACGCGGGAATCAGCTTGCGCGCCGTGAGATCGCCGCTCGCGCCGAAGATGACGATGGTGCAGGGCACCGGCGGCTTGCGTTCCGCGCCGATGCTGCTGCACGGCGCCTCGTCGGGATGTTCGGAGTCAACCATGCCCAAACAATGACGCAGCGGGCGGACAAATTCAACGCCGTTGCGCGGGAATCAAAAAAGGCTCGCCCGGCGGCGGATTTTTTCGCAACATTCACGACGCGCGAATGAAAGCAAAAATCGTCATCACCCCAAAAAAGGCCGTCGTGGATCCGCAGGGCAAAACCGTCCAGGGCGCCCTCGCCCAGATGGGCTACACCGGCGTCACCGGCGTTCACATCGGCAAGTATATCGAGATTGACTTGGCGCCCGGCACCGACAAGGCCGCCGCGCAAAAGGCCTTGAACGACGCGGCTCACAGATTTTTAAGCAACCCCGTCATCGAGGATTACAAACTGGAAATTTCTGAATAGCCACCGAGACGCAGAGACGCAGAGGCAAAAGATTGTTTTCTCTGCGCCCCGGTGACTCTGTGGCAAAACTAAAAATGAATTTCTCCGTCCTCCAATTTCCCGCCAGCAACTGCGACCAGGACGCCGTCCACGCCCTCCGCGACGTGTTCGGCCACCCGACGCGCTACATCTGGCACAAGGAAAATTCCCTCGGCGACACTGACGCCGTCATTGTGCCCGGCGGCTTCAGCTACGGCGATTATCTGCGCTGCGGCGCGATCGCGCGGTTCAGCCCCGTGATGCAGGCGGTGAAGCAATTCGCCGAAAATGGCGGCCTCGTTCTCGGCATCTGCAACGGCTTTCAAGTCCTCACTGAAGCCGGCCTGCTGCCCGGCGCGCTCGTCCGCAACCGCGATTTGCAATTCCACTGCGAGCACATTTTCCTGAAAACCGCCACACCGGATTCGCCGTTCACCAGCAAGATTCCGGCGGGCAAAATCCTCCGCATGCCCATCGCCCACGGCGAAGGCTGCTACTTTGCCGACGAGGAAACGCTCGCGAAGCTCAAGGCGAACAACCAGATTTTGTGGCAATATTGCGACGACGGCGGAAACCTGACCGACACCGCGAATCCGAACGGCGCGCTGCAAAACATCGCCGGCATTTGCAACGAGCGCCGCAACGTGGCCGGGCTGATGCCGCATCCCGAACGCGCCAGCGAACCGCTTCTCGGCAGCGACGACGGCCGGTTGATTTTCGAAAGCATGATTGCCGCGCTGCAAAACAAGGCCGCGGAGAAAGCGGCGTAATTGAATTTTCCTCACATGACCGAACCCGCCATCACCCCAGAGTTGGTTGCCAAGCACAACCTCACACCGGACGAGTATAAAAAAATCCTCGAGGTCCTTGGCCGCACGCCAAGCTACACCGAGCTGGGCATTTTCTCCGTCATGTGGAGCGAGCATTGCAGCTACAAAAACACGCGCCCGCTGCTCAAGACGTTCCCCACCAAGTCGCCGAAAATCCTCGTCGGCGCGGGCGAGGAAAACGCCGGCATCATTGACATCGGCGACGGCATCGCCATCGCGTTCAAGATGGAATCGCACAATCATCCGAGCGCCGTCGAGCCGTTTCAGGGCGCGGCCACGGGCGTCGGCGGCATCGTGCGCGACATTTTCACGATGGGCGCGCGGCCCATTTGCGCGGTCAACTCGCTGCGATTTGGGCCGATCACCGAAGACAAAGCGGAAAGCGGAAAGCGGAAAGCGGAAATTGCGAACAACCGCCGTCTCTTTGCCGGCGTCGTCAACGGCATCGCGCATTATGGAAATTGCTTCGGCATTCCGACCATCGCGGGCGAGGTTTATTTCGACAAGTGTTACGAAGGCAATCCGCTCGTGAACGCCTTCTGTCTCGGCGTGCTGCGGCACGAGCAGATTGCGCGCGGCGCGGCCAAGGGCATCGGCAATCCGGTGTTTTACGTCGGCCCGGCCACCGGTCGCGACGGTCTGGCGGGCGCGTCGTTCGCGTCGCAGGATTTGACCGAGGAATCCTCCGAGCAGCAGCGCGGCGCGGTGCAGGTGGGCGATCCGTTCATGGAAAAGCTCGTGTGCGAGGCGTCTTTGGAGCTGCTCGCCACCGGCGCGGTCGCGGGCATTCAGGACATGGGCGCGGCGGGATTGACCTGCTCGACCTGCGAAACGGCGGCGCGCGCCGGAACCGGAATTGAAATCGAGCTGGACAAGGTGCCGCAGCGCACGCCGAACATGACCAGCTACGACCTCATGCTTTCCGAATCGCAGGAGCGGATGCTCATCATCGTCCACAAGGGCCGCGAAGCCGAGGTGAAACGGATTTTCGACAAATGGGATTTGCCGTGGTCGGAAATCGGCCACGTCACCGACACCGGTCGCATGGTGGTGAGGCAGCACGGCAAAATCGTGGCGGATATTCCGGCCAAGAAAATCGCCGATGAATCGCCGGTCTACCAGCGCGAGGCGCAGGAGCCGGAGTATTTGAAGGAAGTCCGCGCGTTCCGACTGGACGGAATTGCCGACACGAAAGATGCCGCCGGCGATTTGAAGGAACTTCTGGCGTGGCCGACGATTGCCTCGAAGAACTGGGTCTACCGGCAATACGACCACATGGTGCGCGACGGCTCGGTGGTCTGCCCCGGCAGCGACGCGGCGGTGATCCGCATCAAGGGTGATTCATTGCCGCAATGTGAAGTGGAACAGGCTTCCAGCCTGTCAGACAAACAAAGAGACAGGCTGGAAGCCTGTCCCACTCTGGAAAAACTCATCGCCCTTTCCGTGGACGGCAACGGCGCCTACGTTTATCTCGATCCTTACGAGGGCGGAAAAATTGTCGTGGCCGAGGCCTGCCGCAACCTCGCCTGCTCCGGCGCGGTGCCGCTGGGCACGACCGACAACCTCAACATGCCCAGCCCGCTCAAGCCGGAATTGTTTTGGCAGATCAAGGAATCCGTGCGCGGCCTTGCCGACGCCTGCCGCGCGTTCGACGCGCCCGTCACCGGCGGCAACTGCTCGCTTTTCAATCAAAGCCCCGCCGGGCCGATTGACCCGACGCCCACCGTGGCCGTCGTCGGCATCGTGGAAAAACCGGAACACGTCACGACGCAATGGTTCAAGGACGAAGGCGACGCCATCATCCTGCTCGGTGAAGCGGTGGATCAGGCTGACCCGATTTTCGGCCTCGGCGGCAGCGCGTATTTGCAGTTGATTCACGGAAAAAAAACCGGCTCACCGCCGCGCTGCGATTTTGAAACGGCCCGGACGTTGCACACGACGCTGCTCGGCCTGATTCAAAGCGGCTTGGTGAAAAGCGCGCACGATTGCAGCGAAGGCGGCTTGGCGGTCTGCCTAGCGGAAAGCTGCATCAGCCAGCTCGTCGGGCGCGAAACGCCCAGATTAATCGGCGCGACGATTGATTTGGGTGCGCTGAAAGACGTTCGCTTGGACGCCCTGCTCTTTGGCGAAACGCAATCGCGGGTGGTTGTTTCCTGCAAACCGCTCGACGCCGTGAAAGTGGTCGAACGCGCCAAGCTCATGGGCGTGCCGGCGGTGCAAATCGGCAAAGTCGGCGGAGACAAGCTCGCCATCAAGGCCGCCTCCGGCGAGTTCAACTGGCCGGTGGCCGAACTGCATGACGCTTGGTGGAATTCCATCGCGCGGGCGATGGCGTGACGACCGGTTCAATTGGCGTTATTTTCCACCGGCCTGATTCCGAAACGAGGGGTGTGCCTCCAAACGCACACCCCCGCCGGTGAACGGAATGGTTCAACCCCTGTCCATTTATCCACAGACCGGAATAACCGATTGCAATTGGCCGCGGTCAACGTAAATTATGCGGCTGTAGATTCATCATGCGACAATTTTTGAACATCGCCACGAACGCCTTCATGGAGTTGATCCGGCAGCCGATTTTTCTGCTGTTGATGACGGGGTCCGTGTTGTTCGAGATTTTTCTCGCGGTGCCGTATTACTTTGCGTTCGGGGACGAGCCAAAGCTGGTGGAGAACAGCGCGCTGGCGGTGATGCTGCTGTCCGGCCTGTTCGGCGCGGTGTTGAGCGCGTCGTCGTCGCTGGCGCGGGAAATCCGCACCGGCACGGCGCTGGCGGTGCTGTCCAAGCCGGTCGGACGCGCGCAGTTTCTGCTGGCCAAATTCGCCGGTCTCGCCGCGGCGCTGACGCTGCTGACCTATGTGAACATGATCGGCGTGCTGCTGGCCAGCCGGATGGCCTTCGACGCCTATGGCAACACCGATGTCGCGGCGCTGGGCATTTTCGGGGCGGGCGTGGCGCTGGCCTACGCGCTGGCCGGCTTCAGCAATTTCTTCCTGCGCCGGACGTTTGTGAGCGACGCGGTGTTTGCGCTGGTGGCGCTGGCCACGCTGGCGGCGTTCATGATTTTTCAATTCACCCACCAGATGGAAAGCGCGGACACGGTGGCGGAGGTGAACTGGAACCTGCTGCCGGCGGGCATTTTGATCCTGTTCGCGCTGTGGATTCTGGCGGCGCTGGCGCTGGCATGCTCGACGCGGCTGGACACGATCCCGACGCTGGCGATCTGCTCGGCATTCTTTCTGGTCGGGCTGATGTCGGATTACATCTACTCGCAGGCGGGCGGAAAAATCGGCGGCGGCGGATCGTGGTGGGCTTCCGCGCTTTACACGGCCCTTCCAAACTGGCAGCTTTTCTGGCTCGCCGACGCACTGGACATGGGCAAAAGCACGTTTCAGTGGGCCTACGTCGGCAAGGCGTTCGTGTATGTGGTTGGTTACGCGGGCGCGGCGCTGGCGGTGGGCACGGCGCTGTTTGAGGAACGGGAATTGAGTTAGGCGTCACATCGTGAATCGTTGAACCGTTGAGCCGGTTCGGCGCAATCCGGTGTGACCATGCAACGATTTAACGATTTAACAAACGTGGAACGCAACGTTCAAAAAAACGGTCTGGTGAACCTGGTCGCGGCGGCGCTGATTTTTGTCGCAGCGCTGGTCGTCACCACCTACTCCCATTCGCTGGCCGGGCAGGCCGGCTCGGTCTTCCTGGGACTCGGAATGCTCGTGGCGTTCACCGGGTGGTTCCAGATGCGGCTGGAGGAAAACGAGCGCCTGGAAAAACTGGAGATCGAGGAGATGGCGCGCACCAAGGGCGAATCCACCCTGTTTGCGGCAAAGGAATCGGAGGCTTTTCCCGCCCGCCGTTCGCGCGAGCAGTTTGAGAAATATTTTGTGCCGGGCTTCGCCGTGCTGCTGTTCCTGCTGGAGGCTGGCGGCGCGTGGCTGCTCTGGCGCTGGGTGGCCCGGATGGCCGCCGGAGTGCCAACCGACCGCGCGATGGCGTCGCTTTCGATTTTCGCGATTTTCGCGCTGCTGCTGTTCATGGTCGGCCGGTTTTCGGTCACCATCGCCCGGCTCGAAGGCCAGCGGCTGCTGCGCCCGGGCGCAAGCTTCCTGCTGGCCGGCGCGTATGTCTGCGTCTTCATCGCGCTCGGCATCGCCGGCGTCGAGGCGAAATTTCCGAGGGCGGATTTCTGGGTGGCGCGCGGCCTGTGCGTGCTGCTGGGCCTGATGGCGGCGGAAATCCTCGTCACGCTGCTGCTGGAAATCTACCGCCCGCGCGTGCGGGGCAGGGTGGCCCGGCCGCTTTACGACAGCCGCGTCGTCGGCCTGTTCGCGCAGCCGGAAAGCCTGTTCACCACGGCGGCGCAGACGCTCGATTATCAATTCGGGTTCAAGGTTTCCGAGACGTGGTTCTTCCAGCTGCTCAAAAAAAACCTGCCCGTGCTGGTGCTGGCGCAACTGGCGGTCCTGATCCTTTCGACGTGCGTCGTGTTTGTGGATGCGGGCGAGCAGGCCATTCTGGAACGTTTCGGAAAGCACGTCGCCACGCTGGACGCCGGCGCGCATTTCAAGCTGCCGTGGCCGGTGGAGAAAACTTTCCGCTACCGCACGGAGCAAATCCAGACGTTTGTCGTCGGCTATGTTCCCGACGAGCAGAGCCAAAGGGCGACCACGATTTTGTGGAGCGTCGCGCACGCGAAGGAGGACAATTTTCTCGTCGGCAACCGTGCGCCGGTCACGATTCAAAATGAAAACGCCGGGACGAACGGCACGCTGAAGGCGCCGCCGGTCGGCCTGATTTCCGTCAGCATTCCGGTTCAGTTTCAAATCACCAACGTCGCCGACTGGGCCTACAACAACGCCGACACCACGAACCTGCTGGAGGCGCTTGCCACGCGGGAAGTCGTGCATTTTCTGGCGGGGGTGGATTTGCTCGAAGTGATGTCCAGCAACCGGCTCGAGGCGGCGGAGTCGTTGCGCGCCGGCATCCAGGCGTCGGCGAACGAACACCAGCTCGGCGCGAAAATCGTTTTTGTCGGCCTGCAGGACATCCATCCGCCGACGACGGTGGCGGGCGATTACGAAAAAGTCATCGGCGCCGAGCAGACGAAGCTGGCGACGATCTTGGCCGCGCGGGCCTATGCCATCAGCAACGTCACGCTGGCCGGGGCGCAGGCGTTCACCACCACGAACCTCGCCGACGCGACGCGGCTGCAGCTGGAGGTTTCGCGGTTTGCGCAGGCGGCGCTGTTCACCAACCAGATCCCGGCGTTCGAGGCCGCGCCGTCCGTTTACAAGCAGCGCGTGTATTTCCAGATGTTCGCCGCCGCGACCCGGAACGCCCGCAAATACGTCATGCTCGTCACGAACACCCAGGACGTGATGTGGTTCGACCTCGAGGATAAAATCCGAACCGACCTTTTGAACGCGACCGTTCCCAACGAATAAATGCCATGAAACGAAACTCCTTGACCATCATCATTGGCGCAGTGCTGGTTTTGATTTTTGCGCTGCTGCTGTTTGTCTTTCAAGTCCGCCAGTCGGAGACCGCCGTCGTCGCGACATTTGGCAAGCCGACCGGCACGCCCTACACCAGCGCTGGCGCGTATTTCAAATGGCCGTGGCCGGTGCAGAAAGTCTACAAATACGACCAGCGCGTCCAGAATTTTGAGGACAAATACAGCCAGGCGCTCACCGCGGACAGCACCATGCTGATGACGAGCATTTACGTCGGCTGGAAAATTTCAGACGCGCGGCAGTTTCTGCAGGTTTTCCCCGGCGACCCGTCGGTGTCGCTGCCAACCGCGCAGGGCAAGCTTGAGGACATGCTGCGCACGGCCAAAAGCGCCATCATCGGCAAGCATCCGCTGTCCGATTTCGTGAATGCGAATCCGCAGGACTTGAAATTTGACGCGATTGAAAACGAGATCGAGCAGGTCGTGCAGGACGAGCTGCGGACACTCAATTACGGCATCGAGATTAAATTCCTCGGCTTCAAAAAAATCGGCCTGCCCGAAAGCGTGACGCAGACGGTTTTTGACCGCATGAAATCCGAGCGGCAGGTGCTCATCAGTCTCGCGGAAAACACAGGCAAATCGGAGGCGCAAAAAATCCAGTCCGCCGCCGACGCCGAGGCCGCCAAGACCATCGCCAATGCGCAGGCCACCGCGACGCGCATCCGCGCCGAGGGCGAGGCCGAGGCCGCGAAGACGCTGCCGATCTTCGAGCGGAATCCAGACCTGGCGGTTTTCCTGCTGCGCATAGACGCGATCAAGCAGTCGCTCAACCAGCGTTCGACCCTGTTTTTCGACGAGCGCATTCCGCCATTTGACCTGTTCCGCAACCTGCCGACGAACGCGCCCGGCCATTGATCATGAGCGACGAACACGAACATCATCACGAGCACGAGGCGCCGGAAGCGGTTGATGCCGGTTCGCAGGCGCTGGCCGAGGCGCTGGGCAGCAGCTTTGCGATCGTCAAAATCGTCATGCTGCTGATGGTCGTCCTGTTTCTGGGGTCGGGCTTCTTCCAGGTCGGCCCGTCGGAAAAGGCCGTCATTCTGCGTTTTGGCAGGCCGGTCGGCGAGGGCAAGGGCGTCCTGCTCGGCCCGGGCCTGCACTGGTCTTTTCCGTATCCGATTGACGAGGTGGTGAAGATCCCTATCACCGAAATCCAGAAGGTCACCTCGACGACCGGCTGGTATTTCACCACGCCCGAGCAGGAATTGAGCGGCGAGGAACTGCCCGCCGGCCCGTCGCTCAACCCGGCGATTGACGGCTACGCCATCACCGCCGACCGCAACATCGTCCACACGCGCGCGACGCTGAACTACCATATCGAGAACCCGATTGCGTATATTTTCAATTTCGCGTCCGCGTCCAACGCGATTCAAAACACGCTGAACCAGGCCCTGTTGAGCACCGCCGCGAAGTTCAACGTGGACGACATCCTCACGCGCGACGCCGCCGGTTTTCAGGACGCCGTGCTGGCGCGCGTCAGCGATCTGACGGAGCAGGATCAGCTCGGCATCGTCATTGACAACTGCCAGGTGTTCAGCGTCGCGCCGAGGCAGTTGAAGGATGTGTTCGACCGCGTCACCATCGCGCAGCAAAACCAGAGCAAGCAGATTTATGACGCGAACACCTACCGCGACAAGACCCTGCTCAACGCCGCCGCGCAGGCGTCGGCCATCACCACCGAGGCCGCCACCGCCAGCACGAATTACGTCAAGGCCATCCAGGCCGACGCCAAGGCCTTCACCGACGTGCTGCCGGCGTTTGAAATGAACCGCAACCTGTTCGCGCAGCAAAAACTGGCCGAGACGATGACGTTGGTGCTGACCAACGTGCAGGACAAATTCTTCCTGCCGCAGCGCGCCGACGGCCAGCCGCGCGAGTTGAGAATCCAATTAAACCGCGAGCCGCCGGAGCCGAAAACGGCGGCGGCGAATCCGTAAATTGAAAATGGACGCGACGCAAAAAAGAAGAATGTGGAAGGTGGCGATTGTTCATTTTGCTTTAACAATCTTCTGCCTGCTCACTTGGCTTGCTTTGCTTCCCAGCTCCAATGGCGAGACGATGTTTAATCTTGAAACCAGAGGAAATAATTTTTTAGTGGGAGCAGCAATTGTCGCGCTTGTGATTTTTTTGGCGCTTCAGCCACTAATATTTCTGGCTTTCGCCGCTGACAATATGCTGGGGATGAGGTTTCCATCAATTCCAACTTGGTTGTTAATCCCTTTGTATTTTGTCTCTTTCGCGGTTTGGAGTTATGCCTTCGGTTGGTTGTTTGTAAATTGGAGTTGCTGGTTTAGTAAAATTAGATTTTGGCTAAACCATTTTCCATTCTTTAGGAAAAAGTTTTTTTGAGTTATGCAAGTAACATCCCTTTTGAGCCATCACGAGCACGGGCCGGATTGCGGCTGCGGCCACGATCATGATCACGAGCATTCCGTCGTGCATCTCTGGCAGGCCGTAATCGGCGTCGTCTTCGTCCTCAACGCCTTCATCGTGGACTGGCTGTTTGAATCCGGCGGCACCATCGCCAGCGCCAGCGCGTTCATCGGCGCGGTCATTCTGATTTATCCCATCGTCGTCACCGCCATCAAGGATTTGCGCGTCGGCCGCTTGAGCATCAACGAGCTGGTCGCCATCGCCGTGCTGTTCGCCTTCGCGTCCGGCGCGTTCGGCAGCAACATGAGCGCGGGCTACAAGACCGCCGGCCTCATCGCCTTCCTGATGCTCATGGGCGAGCTGATCGAATCGCGCACCGCCGAGGGCGCGCGCACCTCGATTGAATCGCTCATCAAGCTCACGCCCACCAAGGCCCGCCGCATCAAAAAGGACGGCGGCGAAGAAGAGGTCGCCGCGAACGAACTCGCCGTCGGCGACGTCATCCGCATCCGGCCCGGCGACAACGTCGCGGCGGACGGCCTCATCGTCAGCGGACAAGGCTCGTTCAACGAGGCGACCATCACCGGTGAATCCCTGCCCGCCGACAAGAAAACCGGCGACGAGGTTTTTGCCGGCACGCAAAATCTCACCGGCGTTCTGGAAATCAAGGTCAGCCGCGCCGGCGAGGACACCACGCTGGGCCGCGTGCGCGAGCTGATTCTCGCCGCCGAAAAGACCAAGCTGCCCATCATGAAAATTGTGGACCAATACATGGGCTATTACACGCCGCTCGTGCTGGTCATTGGCGCGCTCGTCTGGGCCTTCACCCACGACATCAACCGCGTCATCGCCGTGTTCGTCGTCTCCTGCCCGTGCGCGTTTATTCTTGCCACGCCCACCGCGATGGTCGCCGCGCTGTCCGCCGCCGCGCGCCTCGGCATCTTGATCAAGAACGTCGCCGACATCGAGGCCGCCGCGAAAATCAACGCCTTCATTTTCGACAAAACCGGCACGCTCACCACCGGCCAGCTCGCCGTCAGCCGCCTGACGCCCATTGGTGAAACCAAGCCCGCCGAATTGCTCCTGTTTGCCGCGTCCGCCGAGAAATACAGCAACCATCCGACCGCCAAGGCGCTTGCGCAGCTCGCGGGCGAGGCCGGTGTGCCGCTGGCCGAGCCGAAGGATTTTTCCGAAACCGCCGGTCGCGGCGTGAAGGCGGAGATCAACGGCGCGAAAGTTCTCGTGGGCCGCGCGCAATGGCTCAAGGACAACGGCGTCACCGAGGATTTTCTCAAATCGGTTGACCTGAACGAGGCCGAGGGCTGGAGTTTGATTTTTGTTGCGCGCGATCACCGCTGCATAGGCTGGGTCGGCTTGCAGGACCAGGTTCGCGAAGAAGCCAAAATCGCGCTGGCCGGATTGAAGGAAGCCGGCGTCCGCCGCATCGCGATGGTGAGCGGCGACCGGCAGGTGGTGGCCACGCGCGTGGCCGCTGAGATCGGCTGCGAGGAGGCCAAGGGCGATTGTCTGCCGCAGAACAAGGTGGAATTTGTCCGCGCCATGAAGGCGAAAGGCTACAAAGTCGCGGTCATCGGCGATGGTGTGAACGACGCGCCGGCGCTGGCGGCGGGCGACCTCGGCATTGCGATGGGCGCGGCAGGCAGCGAAGTGGCCATCCACAGCGCGACAATTGCGCTGATGAACAACGACCTGCAACGGCTGCCGTTTCTGGTGAAGCTTTCGCGCAGCACGCGCGCGGTCATCAACCAGAATTTTGCCTTCGGCATTTTCTTCATCATCGCCGGATTGACGGCATCGGCGTTCGGATTCATCGGCCCGGTCACCGCCGCCGTTTTGCACGTCGTCGGCACGTTCATCGTGATTTTCAACAGCGCGCGCCTCGTGCGCAAGGGCGAGGAACTGGAGCATTTCCATCCCGCAACCATCGCCGACAAACACGACCACGGTTCGCATCCGAAGCCGGCCGGCGAACTGACGCCGAAGCTGGCATGAATGTTTGTTCTTTGATTTATGCCCGTCGCCGAATTAAATCCGCAATCCGCAATCCGCAATCCGCAATCTGACGAAGTGGTCGTTTCCGTGCGCGGTTTGACGAAGGTGTTCAAGGATTTCTGGAACCGCCCGAAGGCACGCGCGGTGGACAACGTGGATTTTGAGGTCCGGCGCGGCGAGGTCTTCGGACTGCTCGGCCCGAACGGCTCCGGCAAATCTACGACGGTCAAGCTGCTGCTCGGTTTGCTGAATCCCACGAAGGGACACATCGAGGTCTTCGGCCATTCGCCGCGGCACGTCCAGACGAAATCGCGCATCGGCTATCTGCCGGAGGAATCGTATTTGTATCGCTACCTCAACTCGCGCGAGACGCTGGATTTCTTCGGGAATTTGTTTCATCTCTCGAAAGAGGAACGCAACAGCCGCACGGAACAATTGCTGGAAATGGTCGGCCTCGGCAAGACGCAGACGCGCGCCATCGGCGAATTTTCCAAGGGCATGCAGCGGCGCATCGGGCTGGCTCAGGCGCTCATCAACGATCCAGACCTGGTGATTCTCGACGAGCCGACTTCCGGCCTGGACCCGATTGGCTGCCGCGAGGTGAAGGATTTGATCGTCGCGCTGGCGCGCCGCGGCAAGACGGTGATTTTGAGCAGTCATCTGCTTGCGGACGTCGAGGACGTTTGCAACCGCGTGGTGATTTATTACGGCGGAAAAATCCAGGCCGCCGGCACGCTGAAGGAGCTGCTCGCCGAGCCGGACACGCTGCGCATCACGACGCCGGTGCTGCCGCGCGAGACTTTGGAGCGCGTGCTGGAAATCATTCGCAGGGACGTTTCGACCGGCGAAGTGCGCGTGGACAATCCGACGCAGAATCTCGAAAGCTATTTTCTGGACGTGGTGCACAAGGCGCGCGCGGCCTCAGCGGAAACGAGCGGCGCGCAATCCGGCGCGCGGGTGGCGGCCTATTTGCGGGCCGGCCCGGAGGACCGCCCGGCGGCGGAAAATATTTTGGAGAAACTGGCGTTGCCCAAACCGGCCGCGCCGCCCGCCGCCGAGTCGGCGCCCGCAACACCGGCTGCCGCGCCGAAAATGGACGACAAAAAACTGGAGGCGATGGCCAAAGTCGCCGCGCCGGCGTCGGCATCCGCCAAACCAGTGGCAGCGCCGGAGACAAAGCCGGCGGATTTGTCGAAGGCGGACGAAAAGTTGTCGTCACTGCTCGGAAAACCGAAGTGATTTGATCTGCGAATTGCGCGAATGAACGCGAATTTTCCAGTCTAAATCAATTAGCGGCAATTCGCGTAATTCGCGGATTCCATTACCAAATGCAACGAATAATTGCCATCGCCTGGTTGACCTGGAAGGCCGCGCTGCGGTTCCGGCTGTTCCTCGTCATCGCGGCGCTGCTGCTGGCGGCGGTGGTCGGGCTGCCGCTCATCATCAAGGATGATGGCACGGCGCGCGGGTTCACGCAGATTTTGCTGACTTACACGTTGAGCACCATCACCGCGCTGCTCGGCATTTCGACGCTGTGGCTGGCGTGCGGCACGCTGGCACGCGACATTGAGGAATGCCAGATCCAGGTTGTCGCCACCAAACCGGTGGCGCGATGGCAGATCTGGCTGGGCAAATGGCTCGGCATCGTGACGCTGAACGCGGCGCTGCTGGCGATTTCCGGCGTGTGCGTCTTCGGCCTGCTGCAATGGCGCGCGGCAAAGTTGCCGGCGGCGGAACAAAAAGTGTTGCGCGAGCAGGTGCTCGTGGCGCGCGGCTCGGCCCGGCCGCAAAATCCCGTCGCTATCATTGACGCCCAGACCCGGCAGGAACTGCAGGACCGTTTGAAGGCCAATCCCGAGCTGGCCGGCTCGGCGGATTTGCCGGAGGTGGAGAAGCAAATTCGCGAGCAGGTCAAGGCGGCCTATCAAATCGTGCCGCCGGGCTATTCGCGCCAGTGGCATGTTGATTTGAGTTCGCAAAAGGATTCGCTGCGCGACCGGCCGTTGCAGTTGCGCATCAAGTTCAACTCGGCCGGTGGCGGTGCGGGAGGGACGTTCGCCGGCGTATGGTATGTCGGCGACCCGCAAAAAATGAAATACTGGCAGAGCGAGCAGATGAGCCTGTCGCCGGACAATTTTCACGAGTTTCAAATCCCGGCAAACCTCCTCGACGACAAGGGTGTGCTGACCGTCACGTTCTTGAATGCCAATACGACGTCGCTGTTGTTCCCGGTCGAGGATGGCGTGGAGGTGCTGTTTCCGGAGGGCGGTTTCGCGCTGAATTTTGCGCGCGGGCTGGGCATCATTTTTTGCTGGATGGCGCTGATGGCGGCCATCGGCCTGATGGCGGCGAGCTTTCTGTCGTTTCCGGTCGCGGCGTTTTTTTCCATGGCCGTGCTGGCCGTGGTTTTGTCGAGCGGGACGCTGGCGGAAACGGTGGCGAGCGGCTCGGTCGGCGTGGGCAACGATGAAAAGGGCATCAGGGGACATTCCCCAGCGGATATCGTTCTCATTCCCCTGTTCAAGGGCATTTTGGACGTGGTTTCTCTCGCAAAAGGATTTTCGCCGGTTGATTCGTTGAGCAGCGGACGTGTCATTTCCTGGGGTGAGCTCGGCACGGCGTTCGGGCAGATCGTTGTGCTGCTGGGCGGCATCACCGGCGTCATTGGCATCGTGATGTTCAGCCGGCGGGAACTGGCGACGGCGCAGGGGAACCAATAAATGAACGCGCGCGCCAAAAAAATCCTTTTGCTGCTGCTGGCCGCGGCGTTGCTGGCCGGTTCCGGCCAGGTGCAAAAATCCCTGGATCGCGACCGCTTGCAGCTCGGCCTGACTGTCGGCGAGCCGCTGCAAAATGCGCCGCCGCTGCTGGCATTTACGACGGTGGCGCTGGGCGGTTTTCGCGGATTGATTTCAAATTATCTGTGGATGCGCGCCAACGATCTGCAGCTCGACGACAAGTATTTTGAGGCGGCGCAACTGGCGGACTGGATCACGGATCTGGAGCCGCATTTTGCGCAGGTCTGGAATTTCCAGGCGTGGAACATGGCCTACAACATTTCCGTCAAGTTCAAGGAGAACGCGCCGGGCGATTATTCCGACCGCTGGCGCTGGGTGCAGCGCGGCATCGAGCTGCTGCGCGACAACGGCCTGCGTTACAATCCGGACGAGGTTTCGATCTACCAGCAGCTCGCCTGGTTTTTCCAGCACAAGATCGGCCAGAACCAGGATGACGGGAACGAGTATTACAAACAGCAGTGGATCATGGCCATGATGCCCTTTTTTGGCCCGGACGGGACGAATATTGAAAGTCTGGTTCATCCGCAAACCGCCATGGACCGGACGAACGCGCTCATCCTCCGCGAAAAATACAAGATTGATCCGGAGTTCGCGCAAAAGGTGAACGAGGAATACGGCCCGTTCGACTGGCGGCTGCCGGAGGCGCACGCGCTTTATTGGTTTGCGCTGGGCCTGCAGAAGGCGGCGGAGAATCCCGGCAAGGTGAAGCAGGACGATTTGTTGCAACTGCGACGCGGCATTTTTCAAAGCGAGCAGCAGGCGTTCCGCCACGGGCGTTTGATTTCCAATCCGTTCACGCGCACCGTGGAACTGGCGCCCAATCTCGATCTGATCCCCAAGGCCAACGATTCCTATCTGCAAATGTGCGCCGAGGAGACCGATCAGGGAAAAAAGGACGACATCCTCCGGGCGCACCGGAATTTTGTGCGCGACGCCATCTATTTTCTTTACGAAAACAACCGCATGGCCGACGCGGCCAAATGGTTCAAATATCTGGTCGAGAAATACCCGGACATGCCGGTCATTGACAATCATCCGGATTCGCTGCCGAAAAATCTGACGCTCGACGAATACGTCCTTGCCGTCGTGAATATTGACATCAGCGAAACCTCGCAGGAACGCGTGACCTCGCTGTTGCAGGGCCTGCTCCTGCACTCGTATGAGGACCTCGCCATCGGCCAGGATGACCGCGCCGCCGGGTTCCAACTGCTCGCCGCGAAAATCTATGCCCACTATCTGACCAAAGTGGGATCGGCCCAGGCCCGCGTGGCGCTGCCGTCGCTCAACGATCTCAAACGCAATGTGCTGGGCCGGCTCCTCGACACGCAACAGGGACTGCCCTACGCCGCCCGCGCCGTGATCCGCACCCAGCTCGGAATGCCGGCGGAAACCAATGCGCCGCCCCGAACGGCTTCGACCAACACGGTTGCGCCCGCAGTCCTGCCCGCGCCAACCAATTCGCCAGCAACCAATGCCGCCGGCAGGTAATTTCCACCTCCGATCTGCCTCGCGCAGCCTGACTTTCCCGTGACCCAAAAAGATTCCAACAAACGTCCGCTGCGCGTCGGCCTCATCTCGCTCGGCTGTGCCAAGAATCTCGTGGACGCCGAAATCATGCTCGGCTCGCTGCTCAAGGACGGTGTCGAGATCACGAACGACGCCGCGCAGGCCGACGCCGTCATCGTCAACACCTGCTCGTTCATAGACTCCGCGCAGGAGGAGAGCGTGGACACGATTCTCGAATCCGTGGCGCTGCGCGATGCCGGCCGGCGCGGCCAGGCCGTCATTGTCTCGGGCTGCCTGCCGCAGCGGTTCCGCGACGAACTGCCCAAGCTGATGCCGGAAGTGGACGCGTTCATGGGCATTGACCAGGTCGCGCAGGCCGGCGACATCGTGGGCCGGGCGGTGGCCAATCGTGCGGAAAAAATCCAAAGCGGAAAGCGGAAAGCGGAAGGCGGAAAAATAAAACGGCATCTGAACGAGCTGGAGAAAAATCGCGATGTTTCCGGACACGAACAACAAAACGTCCTGCGTGGCACGGATCAATTTGGCAAAACCAAAACCGTCGTCGCGCCAAAATCCGCAATCCGCAATCCGCAATCCGCAATTCTGGACGTGACGGCCCGGCCGGTTTTCATCCCCGATTTTGCGACGCCGCGTTTCCGCCTGACGCCGAAACATTTCGCGTATTTGAAAATCGCCGAGGGCTGCAACCATCCGTGCAGCTTCTGCATCATTCCCCGGATGCGCGGTTCGCACCGCAGCCGGCGGCAAAGCGACATCGTCGCCGAGGCGAAGGCGCTCATCGCCGACGGCGTGAAGGAAATCAATCTCATTTCCCAGGACTCGACCTATTACGGACTCGATCTGCGCCCGAATCACAGCCGCGCGATTTCGTCGCCGGAAAAATTTTCCGCCGCCGCCAGGTCGCTCGCCGCCGATGCGACGACGATTTGCACGCTGCTTCGCGAACTGAATTCGCTGAAGGGCGATTTCTGGATACGCCTGCTTTACACGCATCCGGCGCACTGGACGGATGAACTCATCCAGACCATCGCCGCCTGCAAAAAAGTCGCGCGCTATGTGGACATGCCGCTCCAGCACATTCACGAAAACATGCTCGAACGGATGCGCCGCGAAACCTCGCGGCAATACATCGTGGATTTGATCAAACGCATCCGCGCCGGCGTTCCCGGCATCGCGCTGCGGACGACGTTCATCGTCGGCTTTCCCGGCGAAACGGAAACCAGCTTCAACGCGCTGCTGGATTTCATCCGCGAGACGAAATTCGAGCGGCTCGGGGTGTTTGCCTATTCGAAGGAAGATGGCACGCGCGCCGGTGCGATGGCCGGCCAGCTTTCCAGCCGGGTGAAGCAGAAACGCCGCGAACTCGCCATGACCGCGCAGCACAAGGTAGCCGTCGCTGTCGCGGAGGGCTTCGTGGGCCGCGAGATCAAAGTCCTCATCGAAGGCGAGGCGGATGAAAAGCAGTTGCAATCCGCCAGCGTGAGTTCTTGGGAACACGGCTTGATGCGTGAGACCGAAACTCAAAACTTAACAAAACTCAAAACTCAAAGCTTCCTCGTTGCGCGGGGAGAGGCTGATGCGCCGGACATTGACGGCCGGGTTTATGTGCGGATTCCGCCGGGCGGGATGCCCGCCGGCGAATTTGCCAAAGTCAGAATCATCGGCCACACGGATTACGATTTGATTGCCGACCCGGTTTGACCGCCGCGCCGTCCTGCTATTTCAAAAGACTGCCGATTTGAAGTTTCTGCCGCAGTCTGCCATTGGAGGCGCACATCCGCAATTTGCCGTGCGGCGCGGGCAGCGCATAAAATTCGCCGCCGGCATTTTCCACGAGCAATTGTCCCGCCGCCACGTCCCACAAATTGATGGTGCGTTCGATGTAGGCGTCGAGCCGGCCGCTGGCAACGGCGGCAAGCTCCAGCGCCGCCGAACCCATGATGCGGATTTTTTTGACGCGCCGCGCGAGCCGGTTTAAATGCGGCAGGGTTTTCTCCAGATTTTCCCGGTCTTTGGAAAAACCCATCGCGATGACGGTGTCCGCCAGATTCGAGCGGCTGCTGACGCGGACAATTTTCCCGTTCAGCCGCGTGGGTTCGCCGCGAACCGTCGTCCAGAGCTCATCCGTGAACGGGCCGTAAATCACCCCGACGACGGATTTTTCCCGGTGCTGCAATGCGATGGAAACCGCCGCGTGCGGCATTCCGTAAAAATAATTTACCGTGCCGTCAATCGGGTCAACCACCCAGCGGTATTCGGCGGTCACGTCACCGGAATCGCCCTCCTCGCCGAGCAGCGGAATTTCCGGGAACGCGGCTCGCAGGATTTTCTCGATGAGTTTCTGGCAGCGCACGTCCAGTTCGAGCTTGATGTCGTGGGCGTCGTCCAGCTTGACGCGCTTGGGCTTGAGCCAGTTGTCGTGCATGACTTTGCCGGCGGCGCGCGCGGCCTGGACGGCAACGGCCAGAGCTTGAGTCGGTGGAAGATTTTTCATGTTCGTAACTTTCAATTTTGCAGCGCGGCCAGCGCCAATTTTGCGTGTGCCAGCTTGTCCTGCCAGCCGGCGAGCCGCTGCTTGTGCTCTTCCAAAACCTGCGGTGGAACTTTTTGCGTGAAGTTCGGATTGGCCAGCTTCTGTTGAACCTTGGAAATTTCGGACTCGATTTTCTCCAGCTCTTTTGTGAGCCGCGCTTTTTCAGCCGCCACGTCAACCAGGCCTTCGGTCGGCAAAAACAGCTCGCCCAAATCGGCGCGCACGGTCGGCACGCCCTTCGCCGGCTGGTAAGCCGCGTTGACCTCGACCGCCTCGGCGTTCAGCAGCAATTTCAAAACCTCGACGTCGTTTGCCGCGACCGGTCCGGCGGGTTTGAAGATGAATTTGACCTTTTTGTTCGCCGGAATGTTCGCCATGCGGCGGAGGTTGCGGCCCTCCCCGATAAATTCATTGCGCGCCTCGATTTGTTTTTCGTCGCTGCCGCCCAGTCCGTAATGCGACTTGAAATCGTCGTCGAGCGGCTTGGGCCACGGCGCGAACATGATGGTTTTGCCGCCCTGATTTTCCGGCATATCGGTGGCATAACCCATGCCGTGCCACAATTCCTCCGTGATGAAAGGCAGGAACGGATGAAACAGCCGCAGCGTGTGCGAGAGCACGAAATCAATCACCGCCAGCGTGTTCGCCTTGCGCGCCTCGTCACTCGTAGCAGCGGACGTCAGTCCGCTCTGACTTTCAGTTTGAGCCGACTCACGTCGGCTGCTACTGGAAAGAACGGCTTTGCTCGCCTCGACATACCAGTCGCAATACTCGCTCCAGAAAAAGCGGTAGAGCGCCGCCGTCGCGTCGCTGAATTTGTATTCGGCGAACGCGGTGTCCATCTCGCGGATGGCGGCGTCGAGCTTGAGCAAAATCCACTTGTCGTCGGACGTGAGCAGCTTGGGATCAATT
>CAZZPE010000047.1:0-20686 GCA_964655855.1 uncultured Bifidobacteriaceae bacterium | reverse complement strand
CCGCACGGCTTGAGCGAAATGCTCTACGCCTACACTTCCGGCGCGGGCAACAACGGCAGCGCCTTCGCCGGCCTCAACGCCAACACGCCGTGGTGGGACACGACACTTGGCATTGACATGCTGCTGGGCCGGTTCGGCATGATCGTGCCGCTGCTCGCGCTCGCCGGGTCGCTCGCGCGCAAGAAAACCGTTCCCGCCAGCGCCGGCACGTTTTCGGTGAGCGGCTTCACGTTCGCCGCGCTGCTGGTCGGCACGGTTATTCTGGTCGGCGCGCTGACCTTTTTGCCTGCGCTCGCGCTTGGCCCGATTGTCGAACATTTCCAGATGCTCAATGGCAATCTGTATTAACCCGAATTTTATGACTCAAAAATCCGTTTCCATTTTTGACCCGAAAATTCTCGTGCCAGCCATCGGCGACGCCTTCAAAAAGCTCAACCCGCGGCTGATGCTGAAGAATCCCGTCATGTTCGTGACGCTCGTTGGCGCGGTCATCTGCACCGTGGATGCCTTCCGCTCGCCCGGCCAGACGCTGTTCGTCGCGCAAATCGCCATCTGGCTCTGGTTCACCGTGTTGTTCGCGAACTTCGCCGAGGCCGTCGCCGAGGGCCGCGGCAAGGCACAGGCGAAAGCGCTCCGCGCCACACGAACACGCACCAGCGCGAATAAGCTCAACACCAGCGGCGCGACCGAAGCCGTGGACGCCGATTCGCTTCGCAAAGGCGACATCATCATAGTTCGTGCCACTGAAATCATTCCCGCCGACGGCGAAGTCATTCTCGGCGTGGCGACTGTGGATGAATCGGCTATCACCGGCGAATCTGCGCCGGTCATCCGAGAGGCCGGCGGCGACCGCAGTGCCGTCACCGGAGGCACGCGCGTGCTCTCGGACGAAATCAAAATCCGCATCACCGCCAATCCCGGCGAAGGTTTTCTGGACCGCATGATTTCGCTCGTCGAAGGCGCGAGCCGCCAGAAAACGCCAAACGAAATTGCGCTCACGATTTTGCTCGCCGCGCTGACGGTCGTGTTTTTGCTCGCCGTCATCACGTTGAAGCCGTTCGGCATTTATTCTGGCGTGAATTTCCCAGATGTCGTGCTCATCGCGCTTTTGGTTTGCCTGATTCCGACAACGATCGGCGGTTTGTTAAGCGCCATCGGCATCGCCGGCATGGACCGTTTGCTCCAGCGCAACGTCCTGGCGATGAGCGGACGTGCGGTCGAGGCGGCGGGCGACGTGGACGTGCTGCTGCTCGACAAGACCGGCACCATCACGCTCGGCAACCGCCAGGCCACGGCATTTCTACCTGCGCCGGGCGTCACGGAACAGGAACTCGCCGACGCCGCGCAACTCGCCTCGCTCGCCGACGAAACACCCGAAGGCCGCAGTATCGTCGTGCTCGCGAAAGATTTCGGCATCCGCGCCCGGACGATTCACGAATTGCCAGGCGCGCAATTCGTTCCGTTCACCGCGCAAACGCGCATGAGCGGCGTGGATGTTGACGGCAAACAAATCCGCAAAGGCTCGGCGAACGCCATCCGGCATTTCACCGGCGGAATGTTCCCTGCGGAAATTGAAAAAATCGTGGAGGCGATTTCGCTTTCCGGCGGCACGCCGCTTGTTGTCGCCACCCGCGACCGCGCGCTCGGCGTGATTCATTTGAAGGACATCGTCAAAGGCGGTTTGGCCGACCGGTTCAAGCGCTTTCGCGCGATGGGCATTCGCACGGTGATGATCACCGGCGACAACAAACTGACCGCCGCCGCCATCGCGCAGGAGGCCGGCGTGGACAGTTTTCTCGCCGAGGCGAAACCGGAGGACAAGCTCGCGCTCATCCGCCACGAGCAAACCGATGGTCGCATGGTTGCGATGATCGGCGACGGCACGAATGACGCGCCCGCGCTCGCGCAGGCCGACGTCGGCGTGGCCATGAACACCGGCACGCAGGCCGCCAAGGAGGCCGGCAACATGGTGGATTTGGATTCAAATCCAACGAAACTTTTGGAGATCATCGAAATCGGAAAACAACTGCTCATCACGCGCGGCGCGCTGACGACATTCAGCATTGCCAACGACGTCGCGAAATACTTCGCCATCATTCCGGCGATGCTCATGGCGACGTTTCCGGTCATCGCGCCGCTAAACATCATGCGTCTGCACAGTCCGGACAGCGCCATTTTGAGCGCCGTGATTTTTAACGCGCTCATCATCATCGCGCTGATTCCGCTGGCGCTGCGCGGCGTGAAATTCCGGCCACTCGGCGCGGCGGACATTCTGCGGCGCAATCTTCTGATTTACGGCGTCGGCGGCGTCATCCTGCCGTTTGTCGGCATCAAGGCGATTGACCTGATTATTGCTGGTTTGCATCTCGCGTAATTATGAAACGAATTGCCATGATCTTGAATCGGCAATCCGGGCAGCTCATGGGAAAGTTAAAATCATTCCAAACTGAATTATGAAAAATGTATTTGCTGAATTTGGCCGCTCAATCGTGGCGACACTTTTCTTCGCCATCATCCTGTGCGGTTTGTATCCGCTCGTCGTTTATGGCGCGGGGCAACTGCTGTTCCCGCACCAGGCCAACGGCAGCCTGCTGGTGGACAAATCTGGCGCGGTTCGCGGCTCGTCGTTGCTCGCGCAAAATTTCACCGGCGCGGGCTATTTCCATCCGCGCCCGTCGGCGGCGGGATCGAACGGCTTTGACGCCACCAGCTCCAGCGGCAGCAACCTCGGCCCGACCTCGTCGAATCTCGTCGCGAACATCACCGCGAACATCGCTACCTACCGTTCCGACAACAACCTCGCGACGAACGCCCAGGTGCCCGCCGACGCCGTGACCGCCTCCGCCAGCGGCCTCGACCCGCACATCAGCGTGGCAAATGCTGAAATTCAGATTCCGCGCGTGGCGAAAGCGCGCGGGATTTCCGAGGATCGTGTGCGCGAGCTGGTGAAACATAACACGAGTGGCCGCGACCTCGGCGTTTTCGGCGAACCGCGCATAAACGTGATGGCCTTGAACTTCGCGCTCGACCGGTTGCCGCAAAAATAGTTTCTTTGCGGGATGGAAACGCCCGCCATTGAACGATTGAAGCCGGAGGATTTTCTCCGGCTCATCGAAAAGAGCCGGCTGGGGAAATTGAAGATTTATCTCGGCCACGCGGCGGGTGTCGGCAAAACCTACGCAATGCTCGAGGAGGCGCACCGGCTGAAAAAGGCCGGCGTGGACGTGGTCATCGGCTGGGTGGATGCCCATGGTCGCAAGGATACCGAGGCGCTGCTGGAAGGTTTGGAAATCATCCCGCGAAAGCAAGCCGAGCACAACGGCCGCGCCGTCGAGGTTCTCGACGTTGGCGCCATTTTCAAACGCCACCCGACCATTTGCGTCGTGGACGAATTGCCGTTCACGAATGTCGCCGGTTCGCAACATCCCAAACGCTATCTCGAAGTGCATGATTTGCTGCTGGCCGGCATCAATATCATCACCACGATGAACATCCAGCATCTCGAAAGCCTGCACGACACGGTGCTGCACGCGACGGGCGTGGACGTGCGCGAGCGTGTGCCGGACCGTTTCGTGCTGGAGGCGGACCAGGTGGTGAACGTGGATCTGACCGCCGAGGAGTTGCGCGAGCGGTTGAAGATGGGAAAGATTTATCCCAAGGATCGCATCGCCGCCGCGCTCGAGAATTTTTTTACGGAGAACAATCTGAACGAGTTGCGCGAACTGGCTCTGCGCGAAACCGCTGCCGCGCTCGACCAGCGCCCGCGCCCCGGCGCAAAATCGCCGCCAGAGGTCAGCGAAAAAATTGCTGTCTTCATCAGCACAAATCCAGTCACGACCGCGAGGTTGTTGCGCTCGGCCTCGCGGCTGGCGGGCCGGTTGAACCGCGAGTGGATGGCTGTTTATGTGCGGTGCAAAAAGGAGGACCCGATGCGGATTTCATCGGATTTGCAGCGGCAATTCATGCAGAACGTCCAGCTTGCCACCGAACTTGGCGGCAGCGTGACGGTGCTGGAAAGCGAGGATGTTTGCGAGGCTCTGTTGAAGTATTGCCGTGAAAATGATGTCAACCTGGTCGTGCTCGGCACAACGGAACGGCATTGGTGGCAGTTCACGCGCCCGAACGTCCTTGAGTTTTTCATGCACCACGCGCCTGGCATTGACATTCACATTGTTGATCCGAACGGCTGACATGTCTTGATGCAATGATGTTTTCAATGCCGAGATCGTCAGCTAACCTCCCCGGGCATTTGGAAGGGCGAGCCTCTGAACCGCACCGTTTGCGGTCATCAAGTTCACCCGGTTGGCCTGGAATTTATGAATGTGTTTGGTTGGGTGAAAAACATGGTGATCGGCCGGGCGCGGAATCTTTCCGACAAGTCCCTGTTTCACAACATGTCGCTCGTCGCGCTGCTGGCGTGGGTCGGCCTCGGCGCGGACGGCCTGTCGTCCTCGTGCTACGGCCCGGAGTCGGCGTTTCTCGCCCTGAAAACGCACACCGGCCTGAGCCTGTTCGTGGCGGCGGCGACGGTGCTGACGATTATCATCATCTGCACCAGCTACTCGCAAATCATCGAGGCGTTTCCCACCGGCGGTGGCGGCTACCTCGTCGCCAGCAAACTGCTTTCACCGACGGTCGGTGTCGTGTCCGGCTGCGCGCTGATCGGCGATTACATTTTGACCATCGCCTTGAGCGTGGCGGCCGGCACGGATGCGATCTTCAGCATGCTCCCGGTGGAAATGCAGGTCTGGAAGGTGAAATTTTCCCTGGCCATTGTCGTGTTCCTCACACTGCTGAACCTGCGCGGTGCGAAGGAATCGGTGATGCTCTGGGTGCCGGTGTTTTTTGTGTTCGTCCTGAGTTACACGTTCGCCATTATTTATGCCATTTCCGCGCACTTTGGCGAATTGCCCGGCGTCGCCCACGGCATGGTGTCCGACGTGAACGCAGGCGCGGCGGAAGTCGGCTGGTTCGGTCTCGTCGCCGTCGTGCTGCGCGCCTACAGCCTCGGCGCCGGCACTTACACCGGCATCGAGGCCGTCAGCAACGGCCTCAACACCCTGCGCGAACCCCGCGTGCAGACCGGCAAGCGCACGATGATTTACATGGCGGCATCGCTGTCATTCGTCGTCGGCGGGCTGCTGCTGGCGTATCTGCTTTATCACGTCACGCAGGTGGAGGGCAAGACGCTGAACGCCGTGCTGTTTGAAAAAATCACCGCCGACTGGCCGCCGCTCGCCTCGAGGGGATTTGTCATTGCCGCGATGGCGTCATCGGGCGCGCTGCTGCTCATCGCGGCGCAGACGGGTTTTTTCGGCGGCCCGCGCGTTCTGGCCAACATGGCGGTGGACCGCTGGATGCCGACGCGGTTCGCCACATTGAGCGACCGGCTGGTCACGCAAAACGGCGTGCTGCTCATGGGCGGCGCGGCGTTTGTGCTGCTGTTCTTCACGGCGGCCGCCGTCAACCTGCTGGTGGTGCTCTACAGCATCAACGTCTTCATCACCTTCAGCCTGTCGCAGCTCGGCATGGTGCGGCACTGGTGGATGGACCGCGACAAGGAGCCAAAATGGAAAAGCAAGCTGCTCATCAACGGCATCGGTTTGCTGCTGACCAGCGGCATTCTCATTTCACTCTGCGTGGTGAAATTTGATGAAGGCGGCTGGGTGACCCTGCTCGTGACCGGCGTGCTCATCGGAGTCGCGTTCTGGGTGAAACATCATTACCGCCAGACGCAGAAAAAACTCTTCCGCCTCAACGAGCTGGTTGCCGCCGCGCTGGCCGACGAGGCTCTGATCACCCCCGAGATGCCGCCGCCCCAATGTGACCCCAACGCGCGCACCGCCGTCTTTCTCGTCAACGGCTTCAACGGCCTCGGCCTGCACACGCTGCTGGCGGTCGTGCGGATGTTCCCGAAGGTCTATCGCAATTTCATCTTCGTGCAGGTCGGCGTGCTGGACGCGGGCAATTTTAAGGGCGCCTCCGAGGTGGAAAATTTGCGCGAGTATTCCCGGCGCGAGGTGGAGAATTATGTGGCCTACATGAGCAAGCGCGGCTTTTACTCCGAGGCGCGGTTCGCGCTGGGCACGGACATCGTGGAGGAGGCGGCGAAGCTGTGCGAGGAAATCGCCGGGAAATTCCCGCAGGCGCAGTTCTTCGCCGGCCAGCTCGTGTTCAAGGATGAAAACATGGTGCGGCGCTGGCTGCACAATCACACGGTCTTTGAACTGCAGCGCCGCCTGTATCAAAAGGGCCGCGCGATGCTCATCCTGCCGATCCAGGTGTGATCAAAAATCGCGCGCCTCGCCGGGATGCAGCAGATGCAGCGTCTTGCCAGCGGCGCGGAATTTTTCCCGCGCGGCGGCGTGGTCAATCGTGATCGGCGGAAAGGTGTCAAAATGGATGCCGAGAATTTCGTCGCACCGGATGAAATTGGCGGCCTTCACCGCGTCGTCCACGCCCATCGTGTAATTGTCGCCGATGCAGAGCGCGGCGAACTTCAGCTTGGTGGATTCGCCGATGAGCTTCATGTCCATCGTCAGCGCAGTGTCGCCGGAGAAATAAAAATTGCCTTCCGCACTTTCCACCACGAAGCCGCCGGGATTGCCGCCGAACGAGCCGTCGGGCATCGTGCTGGAATGGATGGCGTTCACGAATTTCACGCGGCCAAAATCGAACTGGCAGCTGCCGCCGTGATTGAGCGGGTGGACCTTGGGGACGCCGTTTTTGTTCAGCCAGGTGGCGACCTCGTAATTGGCAATCACCAGCGCACCGGTGCGCCTGGCGATTGCCACCGCGTCGCCGACGTGATCCGAATGCCCGTGCGAGACAAGGATGAAATCCGCCGCCACCTTCTCCGCGTCGGTGTTTTTGGCGAGCGGATTTCCGGTGATGAACGGATCGAACAAAAGGACTTTACCCCCGATCACGACGGTTAAACAGGCGTGACCGTGGTAAATAACCTTCATACGTTTCGCATCAGGCCGTTGTGGCAATCATCTCCGGCTCCGGCGTGTCGAGGAAGCCCTGCAAATGCCGGACGCGCGTGGGATGGCGCAGCTTGCGCAGCGCCTTGGCCTCAATCTGGCGGATGCGTTCGCGAGTGACGTTATACATCTTGCCGATTTCCTCGAGCGTGCGTTCGTAGCCGTCGAGCAGGCCGAAGCGCATTTCGAGAATTTTCCGTTCGCGGTCGGTCAGCGTGGTCAGCACGTCGCTCAATTTTTCGCGGAGCAGGCTGTAGCTGGTGACCTCCGACGGGTTCTCCGCCGATTTGTCCTCGATGAAATCGCCGACGCTCACGTCGCCGTCGTCGCCGACGGGCGCATGGAGCGACACCGGCTGTTGCGCCATTTTGAGCAGCGCATGGATGCGCGACACCGGCATGTGCATTTCATCGGCGATTTCCTCCGGCGTGGGTTCGCGGCCCAGCTCCTGCGTGAGCTGCTTTTGCGCGCGCCAGAGCTTGTTCATGATTTCAATCATGTGGACCGGGATGCGAATGGTGCGCGCCTGGTCGGCGATGGAGCGTGTGATGGCCTGCCGGATCCACCAGATGGCGTAGGTGGAAAACTTGTAGCCGCGGCGATACTCGAATTTCTCGACGCCCTTCATCAAGCCGATGTTGCCTTCCTGGATCAGGTCGAGGAAGGACTGGCCGCGGTTGGTGTATTTCTTGGCGACGGACACGACGAGGCGCAGATTCGCCTCGGCCATGTGGGTCTTGGCCTTGAGGCCGCGGTCGGCGGCGGCCTTCAAATCCTTGAAGACCTTGGAAAATTCCTCGCGCGGCATCCGCACGAACTGTTCGAGCGTCTGGATTTTGGCGCGCTCGGCGTCCAGCGCCGTGCGCCGTTCGGCGGTGGCGCGCTGCGCCTCCAGCTCCTGAATGTGGCGCAGGCTCGCCTGGAATTTCTCGTGGACGTTGCTGGCCACGATGATCATTTCCTCGACGACTTTCTGCTTGTAAAAAAATTTCGGGAACAACTCCTGCAGCTTCGCGCCCATTTTCTTCAATTCGCGCTGGAGCTTTTCCTTGCGCCCCTTCTGCGCGGCCTTCTGGCAGTTGAAATACTTCACATCCACGCCCTGGTCGAGCGTGTGGACTTTTTTGATGAGCTTGCGCACGTCGCGCAGATGGCCTTCGCGGTTGGCGATTTTCTTGTCCACGATGACGCGGTCGAAGCGCTCCTTGGGCGGCTCGGACAGGAGTTTTTCCGCGATGGCGATGTGCTCCTTCGCGGTGAACCCGAGGCTGTAAACGATGCGCTTCATCTCGACTTCGGCCTCCTCGATGCGCTTGCAAATCTCAACCTCCTGCTCGCGCGTGAGCAGCGGGACCTTGCCCATCTGGTTCATATACATCCGGACGGGATCGTCCAGAATTTCCAGGCGCGCGTCCTCGTCGGCTTCCTCCGGCTGCGCATCGGGCTGCTTGGTGCGTTCGGCGCGTTCGGCCTCGGCCTGGTCCATGACGATTTCCACGTCCAAGGCGCGCAGCTTGCTCAACAGCATGTCGAGATCGTCGGGGCTCAAATTCTCCGGCAACACGTCATTGATGTCGTCGTAGGTAATGTAGCCGTGTTCCTGCGCGAGGTGGAGCAGCGTCTTGATTGTTTCAGTCAAATCCACGGTTGACTGCGGCCGCACCGGGGCCGCCGCGTTGCCGTTTCCGTTGGCCGGCAATTTTCCCGCCGCGACGGAGATGTCGTGCGTTTTGGATTTTTCATTCGATTCCGCCGCCTTGGCCGCGTTTCTGCGCGCGCTGCTGGTGATGACAAAGCGCCGCCGCACCGGGGCCGTCTTGGCCTTGGTGTGTCGTTCGCCACTGTGCTGGCGGCCATGCGCCGCGCTTGAAGCCGCTGTTTTTCGATTCAACATAAAATTATGAGACCCGGATAATCCGCTTTGGTTCAGAGAAATTCATCGGCGATCTCTGTTTGCGGGCTGCGGCGGTCCTGAATTGCTCACCCGACCACTCGCCCGTGAGTCATGGAGACTGCGAACACCGGAAGACCGACGCGGCTTCATACTAGCCGCTTTTGCTTGGAAATCAAGCATAATCGTTACTTTATCGTAACTTTTGGGATGAATCAGCAAACCTCCGGAATGACGGGCGAATTCCGGTCCAACAGACTTGCCATCAGCGGATTGTGAATAAAATCAGGCCCGTTCGCGCACGGCGGCGATATCGCGGACGATTTGCGCCTGCAATTCCGCCGGCGAGGCGAATTTCCTCTCGTCGCGGAGTTTTTCGCCGATTTCAACCTCCAGTTCCGTGCCATAAAGCCCGCCGCTGAAATCCAGCAGGTGCGCCTCCACGCGAAGCTCCGGCCTGGCGGATGCCACCGTCGGACGTAGGCCGATGTTCAATGCCACCCGGTAAGATTGTCGCTTCAAGTTTGTGAAACCGGAATACACGCCGTTCGGTGGCAGAACCAAGCCGACTGTGTCCAGGTTCGCCGTCGGGAAGCCAAGTTGTCGGCCCAGTTTGTCGCCCTCGACCACCCGGCCGGCAATCGCATAAGGCCGACCCAGCATCTGGCTCACGGCATCCAGTTTGCCGGCGCGGACCGCCTCGCGAATCCGCGTGCTGCTGACGGCCCGTCCGCCGATTGAAACCGCCGCCAGGCCGTGAACGGAAAAACCGATCTCGCCGCCCAGTTTTTTCAACAGCGCGACGTCGCCGCCGCGTTTGTGGCCGAAAACAAAATTCGCGCCGACGCAGATGCTCTGGATGGAGCCGATTTCGCGGGCCAAGTCGCGCACAAAAACCTCGCCGGGCTGCTCGCTGAATTTTTTGTCGAAGCCGACCAGCAGCAGATGATCCGCGCCGAGCGACTCGATGGCGCGCAATTTTTGCGGCAGCGAATAAACCAGCGGCGGCACGCGGGCGGGCGCGACGACGGAACTGGGATGCCGGTCAAAGGTGAGGACGAGCGCGACGGCGTCATGCTTGCGCGCGTCGGCGATGGTCTGGCGGATGATTTGCTGGTGGCCGAGATGCACGCCGTCGAAAAAACCGATGGCTAGGCAGACCTTGCGGCTGCCCGGCTTCAATTCATTCGCGTGGCGGATGGTTTTCATGCCGCCGCAAGCTTCAAAAACGGCAGCACGCGCTTCTCCAACTCCGCCGGCGTCATTTTCAGGACCGCGTCCAGCGGCGTCGCGTCCGCCACATCGAACTTGCCGGAAACGCTGCGGCGCAGCGCGGTCAGGTGCGCGCCGCAGCCGAGCTTCTGGCCGAGATCGTGCGCGATGCTGCGGACGTAGGTGCCCTTGGTGCAGGCGATTTTGAACGCGCCGAGCGGCAGTTCGTAGCTGGTGAACCGGAAGTTGTAAATGTGAACCAGCCGCGGCTCGCGTTCGATCTCGATGCCTTTGCGCGCGAGCTTGTAAAGCGGCACGCCATTTTTTTTGATGGCCGAAACCATCGGCGGCACCTGCATCAGGTCGCCGATGAATTTTGCCGCCTCGTCGTTCAACTGGTCGAGTGTCATCGGCATCACCGGCAGCGAGCCGGTCAGTTCGCCGTCGCAATCGTAGCTGTCGGTCGTCTCGCCGAATTTGATCGTGCCTTCGTAGACCTTGTCGTCACCCATTAATTTTTCCGACAGCTTCGTGCCGCGGCCCAGCACGATGATGAGCAGGCCGGTGGCGTTCGGGTCGAGCGTGCCGCAGTGGCCGACCTTTTTGATTTGGAAACGCCGGCGGATGGCGTCCACCACGTCGTGCGACGTCGGGCCGGCGGGCTTGTCAATGAGGATGGCTCCGTCGAGTGCGGAAAATTCTTGCATGGAAAATTACTTTGCGGCGTTCAACGCGCGTTTGATGGCGGCGATCACCTTGCGCTGCACGGAAAGCGGCTGGCCAGAAATTTTCGCGCCCGCCGCCGCCGGATGACCGCCGCCGCCGAATTGCGCGGCAATCTCGTTCACGTTCACCTTGTCGCTCTTGGAGCGGAGGCTGATGCGGACCAGGCCGGGCTCGACCTCCTCAAAAACGCAGGCGACGACGACCGGCTCGATGTTGCGGATGTGGTCAATAAGCCCCTCGGTGTCCTCGCTTTCGCCGCCGGTGCGGGTGAAATCGGCCTGCTTGAGCCAGAACCAGCCGATCTGGTCGTGGTGCGTCAGGCGGAACCGGCTGTAGACGTGCTGGAGCAGTTTGGCGCGGGAGAGCGGATACGATTGATAAACCTCGTCGCAGATTTTCGCGAGGTTCGCGCCGCGCGTGACCAGCTCGGCGGCGGCGTGAAACGTGCCGGGCCGCGTGGTCGGATAGCGGAACGAGCCGGTGTCGGTGGAAACGGCGGTGAACAGGTTGTCGGCGATGGGTTTGGTGATCGGCCAGTGCGCGACCTTGAGCAGCCGGAAAATCAATTCACCGCAGGAAGGCTCGCGGGCTGAGACCCAGTTGATGTCGGCGTAGCGCGTGTTGCTTTCGTGGTGGTCAATGTTGATGAAAATCTTCCGGTCGGCGACACACTCGCCGGTTTTCCCGAGGCGCTCGAAGCTCGCGCAATCCACGGCGATGACGCAGTCGAATGCTTGCCCGCGCTTCGGTTTTTGGAACAGGCCGGCGGGATCAAGGAATTTGTATTTTTGCGGGACAACATCCTCGTTCCAGCAGAAGACTTTTTTGCCCTCGTTCCGCAGCGCCTGCGCGAGGCCGAGCTGCGAGCCGATGCAATCGCCGTCAGGCCGGACGTGGCCGACGATGCAGAAGGTCTTGTTCTCGCGGATGATCTCAAGAATCCGGTCAATGACTTTGGGATGGCTTTTCACTCTGGGTCGGCGGGCGTGGATTTTTCCAGCTCCTCGATGATTTGCAGCACCTTGTTGCCGCGCACGATGGAATCGTCGAAGACAAATTTCAGCGTCGGCGTGAACTTCAGGATGACGGACTTGCCGACAAGCCCCTGGATGCGGATGCGATGCTCGTTGAGCACCTGGATGCCGCGCTTCTGCTGGTCGGCGTTGCCGAAAATGCTGATGAAGACGACGGCGGATTTCAGGTCGCCGGCCACGTCTACGTCGTTGACGGAAATCAGGCCGCATTCATTGACGTGGAATTCGCGGCGGACGGCCTCGCCGATTTCGCGCTTCAACAGTTCGCGCACCCGTTCATGTCGCAGGTTGTTCATTGTTTCCGTTGAAAAGTTGGACTGTGAACCGTCCCAACCATACAACGATTCACGATCCGGCGCCTGTCATAATTTCGCGGCAACCTTTTCAATGACATAGCACTCGATGGCGTCGCCGACCTGAAACTCGCTGTAGCCCTCGATGCGGATGCCGCATTCCATGCCGGCGCGGACTTCGTTGACCTCATCCTGAAACCGGCGCAGCGATTGCAGGATGCCCTCGTAAATCACGTCCTTGCGACGGCGCACGCGCACCTTGCCCCGGATGATGCGGCCGTTGGAAACCATGCAGCCGGCGACCGGCGTGCCCTTGGACAACTCAAAAATCTGCCGCACTTCCGCCGAGCCGATGATGTTTTCCTTCATGTCCGGTTCCAGCAAACCGGCCATGGAATCCTTCACCTGGTCAATCAGCTCGTAAATGATCGCGTAAAGCTTGATCTGCACGCCTTCGTGCTTCGCCTTCTCGGCGGCGGTGCTGTCCAGCCGCGTGTGAAAGCCGAGGATGACGGCGTGGGATGCTGACGCCAGCGCCACGTCGTTCTCGGTGATGGTGCCGACGTCGCTGTGAATGATTTCGAGGGAAATTTTGTCCGACTCAATTTTCTTGAGCGCCTCGACGATGGCCTCGACCGAGCCTTGCGCGTCGGCCTTGACGACGACCTTGAGACCCCTGGTTTGCGCGGCTTCGAGCGACGCGAACAGATTTTCGAGCGTGACCTTGGAGCGGCTCTCCAGGTCCTGGCTTTTCGCCTCCATCGCGCGCTGTTCGGCCAGGTCGCGCGCCGCCTTTTCATCCTCGACGACGCTGAATTCCAGCCCGGCGTCCGGCACGCCGTTCAAGCCGAGCACCTTCACCGCGACCGACGGCCCGGCTTCCTTGAGCCGCTTGCCCTCCTCGTTGATGAGCGCGCGGACGCGGCCGTAAAACTCGCCGCACAAAATGATGTCGCTGACGTGCAGCGTGCCTTTGCGGACCAGAACCGTCGCCATCGGGCCGCCCGGTTCGACGCCGGATTCGATGACATTGCCCTTCGCGTGCCGGTCGGGATTCGCCTTGAGTTCGAGCAGTTCGGCCTGGAGCAGAATCATTTCGAGCAGCTTGTCCACGCCCTGCTTGGTCAGCGCCGAAACGTCCACAAAAATCGTGTCGCCGCCCCAGTCGTCCGGCACCAGCCCCTTGTCCTGCAACTGCTGGCGGACCTTCATCGCGTTCGCGTTGGGATGGTCCATCTTGTTGACCGCAACCAGGATCGGAACCTTCGCCGCCTTCGCGTGGTTGAGCGCCTCAATCGTCTGCGGCATCACGCCGTCGTTCGCCGCGACGACGAGCACGACGATGTCGGTGACGTTCGCGCCGCGGGCGCGCATGGAGCTGAACGCCGCATGGCCGGGCGTGTCGAGAAAAGTGATCTGCGCCAGGCCCTTTTTGCGCTCGGGATGCGGCACGGAAATCGTGTAGGCGCCGATGTGCTGCGTGATGCCGCCGGCCTCGCCCGCCGCCACGTCCGATTTGCGGATCACGTCGAGCAGCGAGGTCTTGCCGTGGTCAACGTGGCCCATGATGGTCACGACCGGCGCTCGCGGCTTGAGTTGTTCCGGCTTGTCGTCAACGTCAAGTTCGATTTTTTTCTCGACCGCGTGGACGACGCCTTCGCCCTTGGCCCGCTTTTCCACCTCAAACTTGAAACCGTATTTGGCGCAAAGCTGCTGGGCGATTTTTTCGTCAATCGCCTGGTTGACGGTGGCGAAAACGCCCAGCTTGATCAAATCGCCGATGATGATGAACGGCTTTTGCTTGAGCTGCCCGGCCAGCTCGCGAACGATGATCGGCGGCTTGACGATGATGACCTCGGCGCTGTCCGGCAAATTGATTTTGGGACCCGCTGGCACGGCAGGTTTGGCCGGCTCGCGGGTCGGCGGCGCGGAGCGTCCATCGCGCGAATGCTGGAATTGCCGGCGCGAACCCGGCCTTTGCGGCACGCCCGGCCGCGGGGGCGGCAGTTTGGCGTCTCCGCCCCTGTCGCCAGTGCGCGCTGACGGGCGCGTCGGCAACTGGATGAACCCGACCTTGTCGCCGATTTTCGGGACAGCCGGTTTGGGCGGCGGCGGCGGTGGTGGGGCTGACGGCGCTGAAGGCAGCGGCGGTGTCGGCGGTTTTGGCGCTTCAACCACGGGCGGGGAAACTGAAACTATTACCGGCTCCGGTTTGGGCTCGGTCACCGGCAGCGGCGGTGCCGGTGGCGCTGGGGATGCTGGAGGTGCCGGCGGCGGTGTCGGCGGAGCCTTGATGACGACGATTTTCTCCTCGACGGGCGCGGGCTTGGGTGGTTCGGGCGCAGGCTTGGGGGCGAGGCGGGCGGCGGTTTCGGGATGACTTTTTACCAGCGCTTCCTCAAGCCATTCGGCGGTGATTTTATCGAGCGAACTGGACGCCACTTTGGCGGCGGCAATGCCCATCTCCTTGGCCTTGGCGAGAATTTCCTTGTTCTCGAGGCCGAGCTTTTTCGAAATGTCGTATATCCGAACGGGCATAAATAATTACCGTCGCCGACCGGAATGGGCAGTGGGCCTTCATGGCTCAAAGTGCGCGAACAAAAATTGTTCCGGTCCGCGTCATAAATCTCAACTGTTTGCCCCGACCTGCGGGTCGGGAGTCGCCGGCGCCTCGCCAGCCTTCACCACATGGCGCTCCGCCTCGGCGTGCGCCGCCTTCAAAATTTCCGCCGCCTTCTCCCCGATTTGCGGGATGCTGCTCAAATCGCCTTCGTCCGCCGCCAGCAAATCCTCCAGCCGCGTCAGACCGGCATGAACCAGCGCGTCCGCCTGCTCGCGCGCAATGCCCGGAATGACCGCCAGATGTTCCACGGCTTCCGCGACTTTTTCCTCGAATCCCTTTGTGACGACGTGTTCGGCGTCAATGTCCACTTCCCAGCCGACGAGCCGGGCGGTCAGGCGCGCGTTCTGGCCGCGCTTGCCGATGGCCAGCGACAATTGATCCTCGCTCACCAAAATTTTCAGGCGTTTTCCAGTCTCGTCAATTTCAATGGTCTTCAGCTTGGCCGGTTCGAGCGCCTTCGTGACAAACGTCTTGATGTCGGACGACCACGGAATCACGTCCACCTTTTCGTTGTTCAGCTCGCGGACGATGTTTTTGACCCGCTGGCCGCGCATGCCGACGCACGCCCCGACCGGATCCACTTTGGGATCGCGCGAATAGACCGCCATCTTGGTGCGGAATCCCGGTTCGCGTGCAATGCCCTTGATCTCGATTGTGCCGTCGCTGATTTCGGAGACTTCGAGCTGGAAAAGCTTGATGATGAAACGCGGGTCGGCGCGGGACAAAATGATTTCCGGTCCGTGCGGGCCTTCCTGCACGGCCTTGACGTAGCAACGGATGCGTTCGCCCACCTGGTATTCCTCGGTCGGCACGCGCTCGCGATTGGGCAGCAGCGCCTCGTATTTGCCGAGGTCCAGCATCACGTCCGAGCGCTCGAACCGCCGCACGGTGCCGCTGACGATGTCGCCGACGCGGTCCTTGAATTCGGTGAAAATCAGCGCCTTTTCGGCCTGCCGGATTTTCATCATCAATGCCTGCTTGGCGTATTGCGAGGCGATGCGGCCAAAACCGGCGGGCGTGACTTCCTTTTCGAGCTCGTCGCCGATTTTCGCGTCCGGCTTGATGCGGCGCGCGTCAAAGACGGAAATCTGGTCGTGAATGGAAATGACCTTGTCGGAGACGATGAGCTTGGCGAAGGCCTTGATGTCGCCGTTTTTCTGGTCAATTTCGACACGGAGTTCCCGCGCCGCGCCGACCGCCTTTTTGGCGGCGGACAGCAAAGCCTCCTGGACAGCGCCGACCAGAACATCACGGTTGATGCCCTTCTCGCGCTCCCAGAATTCCAGAACTGCCAAAAAATCCGCGTTCATATCCTGTAAATGGCGTTTGCATCCCGGCTTCCGGCGAATAAAAAAGCCGGAAGATGTGCATCTCCGACTTTCGCGCGCTGGCCGAACCAGCAAACTTTACCATTCTCGAAACAAAAAAATAAGTTTTTTACGGCAATCCGTCAAGCGCAAAACATTTGCTTGTTTGAAACTTTCGCCCACCGGCGGTTTTAGATACAAGAAGTCATGCCGCAATTTTCCTACAAGGCGCGGAAACGCTCCGGCGAACTGGTCGAGGGCATTCTGGAAGTGGCCGACCGTCCGGCGGCCGTGGCGCAAATCGAGCGCCTCGGCCTGTTTCCCGTTGCCGTGGACACGGCCAAGGGCGCGCCGGCCGGCGACAAGCGCGCGGCGCGGGCGTTCGACTGGCGTTCATTTCTCCCGCCGACGTTGCGCGAGCATTTTGAGCAGCAGCGCAAGCCGAAGCTGCAGGAGCTGGCCACGTTCACGCAGCAGCTCGCCAACCTGCTTCAGGCCGGCATGCCGCTGTCCACCGCGCTTAACAGCATGACGTATCTGGAGACAAAGGGCATTCCATCGGACGTGAGCCGCCAGCTCAAGCAGGAGGTGAGCGAGGGCCGGGGATTGTCCGACGCCATGGCCAAGCAGCCGCGCATCTTTTCCGACTTGTATGTCAACATGGTCAAGGCCGGCGAATCGAGCGGTGCGCTGGTGGACGTGCTCCGGCGCATGGCCGACCATTTTGAGAAATTCGCGCAGGTGCAGGCCAAGTTCACCTCGGCGCTGATTTATCCGGCGCTCGTGTGCTGCGTGGGCGTGGGCATGATTGTCTTCTTCCTCACGGTGATGCTGCCCAAATTCATGTCGCTCTTCGGCGACGTGGGGTTCAAGCGGCTGCCGATGATGACGGTGATCCTGATCAACATCAGCGACGCCTTCAAGCATTACTGGTGGCTGATTCTGGGAATCATTATCGTGCTGCTGATTGTGTTCAAGCGATTCCAGGGGACGGCGACGGGGCGGCGCAAGATTGACGAGTGGAAGATGAAGGCGCCGCTGCTGGGTCGCGTGATTTCCCTGAACCTCTACGGCCAGTTTGCGCGCACGCTCTGCACGCTCCTCCAAAACGGCGTGCCCATGCTCACCGCGCTCAAAATCACCGAGCAGGTCATCCCCAATTCCATCATCAAGGAAGCCACCGCCCGGACGCGCGAGGCGGTGACGGACGGCAAATCGCTCGCGCAGCCGCTGGCGGCCAGCAAAGTCTTTCCGCGCCTGATGGTGGATCTGGTGAAAATCGGCGAGGAAACCGGCAACGTGGCCGACGCGCTGAACAACGTGGCGCAGACGTATGAAAACGAGTTGAACATCGCCCTGCGCGTGATGATGAATTTGATCGAGCCGGTGCTCATCATCGCCATGGCCGCCGGCGTCGGCTTCCTGCTGGTCGCCGTGCTGGGCGCGATGTTCTCGATGATTTCCAGCATCGGCACCGGAATGCAATGAATTTACGATTTGCGATTTGCGATTTGCGATTTGCCAGCGCCACGGAAGCCGCGCCGCGTTTTTCTTCAATCATCAATTGTAAATCATCAATCCCAAATGGTTTCACGCTCATCGAGCTCATGATGGTCGTCGCCATCATCGGCCTGATGATGGCCTCCGGCGTGCCGGCCATCCTGTCGGTCACCCGCGAGGCGCCGTTGCGCAAGGCCACCAACGACATGATGGAAATTTGCACCCGGGCGCGGGCGCAGGCGATTTTGCAGGGGCAGACGATGATCGTGACTTTCCATCCGCGCCTTCGGACGGTGGAACTCAACGGTGGTTCGGGCGCGTCCACGCCCTCCACGCGGGCGGGCCACGCGGTGGTGAACGCGACGGAATTCGACCCCAGCGTGGTCATCGAAGGGCTGGGCATCAACGGCTATGATTACACCGATTCGGACGGGGCGGCGTTCGTGCATTTTTTCGCCAACGGCACGAGCGATGAAATGACGCTGGTGTTAAGCTCCGACGGCGAATACCGAAAAATCACGCTCGAAGAAATCACGGCGCTGGCGTCCGTCGGAAATGTGCGATGAAACCGCCCGCCCCCACAACCAAATCTGCCCGCGGCGGTTTCTCGCTGATCGAGGTGATGTTTGCCGTCGTCGCGTTTTGCACGGCGACGTTTGCGATTCTGGCGCTGGTTTCGCAGTCGCTCGACATCGCGCGGCGGCTTCAGCGGCCGATGGTGGATGCCGGCCTGGTGGCGTCGGAGCTTTCGCTGACCAATAAATTCGTCGAGGGCACGAAATCGGGCGACCTCGGCGAACTGCTCGGCGACGACTACCGGGGCTACACCTATGATTATGCCGTGGATGAGGCGCAGACCAACAAGTTGTTCCAGGCGGTCATTGCCATCCAGGGCAACGAAGGCAGCCGGCCGGTCATCTCCAAAATGACCGTTTTGTTTTACCGTCCCGATTCGGTGGCGGGCAGTCTCGACGGCGGGAATTTCACGAAATGAATCCGGGAGAAAAATTGCGGAACGCGGAGTGCGGAACGCGGAGTGGTTCCGGGGGAAAATCCGCGCGCAGTCATTTATTCCGCACCCCGCATTCCGCACTCCGCAATTCCCCGGCCTTCACGCTGATTGAAGTGATGATTGCCGTCACGATTTTCAGCCTGGTGGTGGCGGCCATCTACTCGTCCTGGGCGCTCATCCTGCGCGCGTCGCAGGTCAGCCAGAGGGCGGCGGCGGAGGTGCAGCGCCAGCGCGTCGCCATCCACACCATCGAGGATTCGCTGACGTGCATCGAGTCGTTCCAGGCGGATTTGCAGTATTACAGCTTCATCGTGAACGACGATCCGCCGGAGCTGGATTTCACCGCGCGGCTGCCGGACAATTTCCCGCGCAACGGAAAATTCGGCGACCTCAACGTGCGGCAGTTGATGTTTTCCATCGCGGCCGGGCCGGACTCGGAAAAGGACCTGGTGCTCCGGCAGAAGCCGATTCTCCTGGATTTGGACCCGGACGAACAGCAGCACCCGCTCGTGCTCGCGCGCTACGTGCAGACTTTCAAGGTCGAATGCTGGGACACCAACCAGGCGGAATGGGTGACGGAATGGATCAAAACCAATTCCATCCCGCCGCTGATCCGCGTGAGCCTCGTGCTCGGCGACAATAACAAATACAACGCCTCCGGCGGCCCCGCGCCGGTCCGGTCCGTCACCCGCATCATCGCCGTGCCGTCGCAATCCATGCCCGCCGCGGTGCAGGTGCCGGGCGGCGGCGTCCCGGGCGGCATGCCCGCAATTAACCTGCAAAAATGAAAATCCGCCTCCGCCCCAGATCCAACGGCTTCGCGCTCCTCATCGTGATGTGCGCGATTTTCGTGCTGTCGTGGATGGCCTGGCTCATGTCGGCCTCGATGAAGGTCGAGAGCCGGCTGGCGGTCAGCAGCAACAACAACCAGGAGATGATCTGGCTCGGCCGCTCCGGCGTGGAGCTGGCGCGCTGGGTTCTGGCGCAGGAGGCGGCGCTGCAGCCTTTCGATTCGCTCAACCAAAAATGGGCCGGTGGATCGGGCAGCATGGCTGAATCCAACAGCGTATTGTCGTCCATCCCGCTGGACAATTATCCGATCGGCGACGGAAGCGTGTCGGTCAAAATCACCGACCTCGACCGCTTCGCGAACATCAACACCGCCGGCGGCCCCGAAATTCAGCAGGCGCTCACGCTCATGGGCGTGGACGCCGGCGAGATTTCCGTCGTGTCCGATTCCATCCAGGACTGGGTGCAGGCGGGCGACGCGCCGCGCATCGCCGGCGCGAAGACGGATTACTACCAGGGGCAGAACCCGCCCTACAACTGCAAGGAGGCGCCGATGGACGACATCTCCGAACTGCTGCTGGTGAAGGGCATCTGCGACCACCCGGAAATCTACTGGGGCGGCGCCGCGACGAATCATTTGGGCGCGGCGTTCCACCACCGGCTCGGCTTCGGCAGCTCGCCCGGCGAGATTCCCAATTATCCGTTCGGGCTGGTGGACCTGTTCACGCCCTTCTCCTCCGGAAAAATCAACATCAACACCGCCGACGCCAACGTCCTGCAACTGCTGCCCGGCGTGGATGCCAACGCCGCCGCCAGCATCATCAAATACCGCTCCGGCCCCGACGGCATGGACGGCACGCCGGACGACACGCCGTATCAAAACGTCAACCAGCTCACCGCCTCCGGCATCAATCCCTCGGCGGTCGGGCAGATGGGCCGCCTCTGCGACGTCCACAGCACCGTCTTCAAAGTCACCGTCACCGCGCACATCGGCATCGCCTCGCGCGACTTTTACGCCATCCTCTTCCGCCCGCCCGGCAGCCACACCGTCCAGGTCGTCAGCTTTTACTATTGAAACCGCCGCCCGTCCGCCCGGACGATGCGGATGAAATGAACCGGATTGTTCCGGCTTGATTTGTCAGCCTGTTGACAATCGCCCGCCGCATCGAAGGTTTCCGGTTCACCAGCGCATGCAATCCGCCCATCTGCGCCTGAAGCGCGCCTAACCACGCCGCCAACCCACGGGATCACGCCGCCAGCCCACGGATTCATGCCGCCAACCCACGGGATCACGCCGCCAACCCACGGGTTCA
>CAZZPE010000046.1:0-21221 GCA_964655855.1 uncultured Bifidobacteriaceae bacterium | reverse complement strand
ACCTAGGTGTAGCGCCGTTTCGCTCACCCGCCAATACCCATGCCATCTATTTTCAAGGATGCAGGCGTTTCTTCATTCATCATTTTTCATTCCACCTTCGCTTTTCACGCCGGCACGTTGATGCTCGCGGGTGCGCTCCACACGCCCACCTGATCGTCGCCCACGCGGTAAATGGCGCGGTAAGTCCATTTGGCCAGCGTGGCCGGCAGCGGCGTGGTGTCGGTGTAGCCGGGCGTGGTGTCAATCGTCAGCAACACAAAGCCGTGGCCGTCGCCGCGATCCACCTGGATTTCGCAACTGTCGAGGTAACGGCTATAGCCACCCCAGCCCCATTTCAAGAACACCTGTCCGGCGACCAGGCTCAAGGCAATGTCCGGGCTGATGGCGGTCAGGTCCGGCCCGGTTTGGGCGCTGCCGACCAGACCGAGATTGCTGGCGATGGTGTCGGTGCATTTGCCGCTGTCCTTGATCTGCTGGGCCAGGGCGAGGATGCGCATTTGCGCGCCGGGCGCCACGGCCACGGTGGCCGGGACAGGCGTTGCGGCCCCGGGCAACGGCGGCGGGGTGAAGACCGGCAGCACTTGCGCCGCCGAGCCGGTGCCGGTCTGGGCCTCGGCCAGGGCGTCGGTGCAGGATTTGACCCAACTGCGGGTTTCGGGCAGCCAGTTTTGCAGGAGGTAGATGAGCCAGAGGCAATCGGCCACGGCGCTGTTGACTTGCGTGGTGGTCAGGCCCAGGGCGGTGGCGTAGCCGGGCAATTTGGTGAGGTAGTTGACCAGCCAGATGATTTGTTCAGACTGGCGTGAGGGCCAGAACGGATTTGTTTTCATTTTTTTGTGTTTTGTTGGTTTGTTAACTGACGGAAAGGGGTCCACATAGCCGGGGTCGCCCGGTTCGAGCTGGTAGGAGGGGCTGCCCCAGCGATTGTTGGGATCGTCGAGCCGGAAGGGGGGATTGGCATCGAAATAGATGATTTTCATGGGTAAATTTGGAAAACCAGCGGTTTTTTGGCCAAACCCGGCGTCGGGCTGCTCCATCCGGACGCCGGGTTGAAGCATCTGGGCGTCTGAATTGAGCACTTGGACGCCGAGATGCGCCATTGGGATGTCCGGCTGCTCCATTTGGGCGTCGGACTGCTCCATTTGGATGCCCGAATGGGACGTTTGGACGCCGAGCCGGAGCATCGCGACGCCCAAATCCGGCATCTGGACGCCGTCCTGACGAAGAAATCTGGCCCTCCAGGGCGGCGGATGCGTCTTGTCCCGTGAAGGAACTTTCCGCATTGTTGCGCGGTTGCGCGGTTGCGTCGGACAACACCCGAATTGTCTCGAATCCAGCCATGGGTTATGCGTTTGACTATTTGGGAAAGGCAGGCGGCGGTCAAGTAAATTTAAGAAGATGTTTTCCAAACGGGACACGGCTTCACAACAAATGCCGCTGCCCGGCGGGCGGGGCAGGGGAAATTACTTTCATTCGCCCGGGTTGCGGGTATTTTGTCTGGAATTAAATTTGTGTAAATCCGTGAAATCCGTGTCAAAATCCTTCAATCAATTATGATTTTACGCTGGCTGTTTTCCAAGACGTATCGCGACGCGGGCGCATTGCGCAAGCACGTTCAGCGGCTGGTGGACGCGCAGCGCGACCAGCTTTCGCCGGCGGCCCATCAGCTTGTCAAAGGGACGCTGCTGGAATTGCAGGCCGGCATCAATGACCGGCTGAAGGACAGGGATTTGCGGAAGCTGATGGACGAGCTGGAGCAGGTCGCCGGCAAATGGCTGCGGCCGTATCCCCACGCCGTCTGGCGCGAAAACGTGGAGGTGCTGCTGGTGGCGCTGGCGGTGGCGATGGGCATCCGGACGTTTTTCCTGCAACCGTTCAAGATTCCCACCGGCTCGATGCAGCCGACGCTTTATGGCGTGAACACAGTGCCGGACTTCAGCCCAAGCAAAATTGATTATTCGGCGGGGCAGGCGGAAATTGAGACGCAGGCCCGGGAACAAATCAAATTGCGCGACGCGCTGCAAATCCCGACGGGCTGGCAGCGGGTCAAGGAATGGCTCAAGGGAAATTCCTACATTCATGTCGTGGCTGAAAACGACGGCACTTTGCAAATGGACCAACCGGTGCATTTCTTGATTTTTAACATCGAACAGACGATCTCGATTGGCGGGAGGCAGCAGACGATTTGGTTTCCGCCGGATTGCGGCGAGCAGTTGCTGGAGCAGCGCGCCGGCCTGAACCCGGATCATGTTTATCAAAAGGGCGAAGACGTCATCAAAATGAGAGTCAGCGCTGGCGACCATTTGTTCGTGGACCGGCTCACATACAATTTCCGCAAACCGGAGCGCGGCGAAATAGTGGTTTTTGAAACGGCAGGAATTCCAAAAGAGAAGAGAATCAATCCGCCTTATTGGAAGATTCCAGATGATCAATTTTACATCAAGCGCCTCGTCGGTCTGGGCGGCGAGACGCTTTCCTTGAAGCCGGATTACGATGTGACGGGCGCGCCGCAATCCAATGGCGGGATCATTTCCGTCGGGCATCTCGTCGTGGACGGACAGCCGCTGTCGGCATCAACGCCGCGCTTTGAAAATCTTTATGCGTTCTCCGGCGTGCCGTCGGGGACAAAGGTCATTCCGTATCAGGAAAACCATTATTACGGCCACGCGATGATCCGGAACCTGTCATCCGGCCAGCAGTTTCAGGTTCGTCCGAATCATTTGTTTGTCATGGGCGACAACACGATGAACAGCCTGGACTCGCGCTTTTGGGGCGATTTCCCGGCCACCAGCATCATCGGCAAATCGTTCTTCGTGTATTGGCCGCTGACCAAACGGTTCGGTGTGGGACAATCCGTCACCGCACAATGAGCGCGGCCAGACCCGAAACGGTTTTGGTCACCGGCGCGTCGTCGGGAATCGGTCTGGAACTGGCGCGCTGCTTCGCCGCCGACGGCTCACGGCTGATCTTGATCGCGCGCAACACCCCGGCTTTGGAAAAACTGGCCGAAGAATTGCGCCGGGATTACAAGGTCGAGGCAATTGTTTTGACCGCCGATCTGTCCCTGCCAGAGACGCCGGGGAATATTTTTTCAGAATTGAAGGGCAGGGGAACTGTCGTGGATGTTCTGGTCAACAACGCCGGATTTGGAGCGCACGGCGGGTTTTCGGAATTGCCCCTCCAACGGCAGCTTGAAATGATCCGGGTCAACGTGACCGCCCTGACGGAGCTTACCGGACTCTTCCTGCCCGGCATTCTGGAACGCCATTGCGGCGGCGTGCTGAACGTCGCATCCGTGGCCGGTTTTGTGCCCGGTCCCGGCATGGCGGTTTATTACGCAACCAAGGCGTTCGTCCTGTCATTCACGGAGGCGCTGGCCGGAGAGCTGGCGGACGCAACTGGCATCAAAGTCGTGGCGCTTTGCCCCGGTCCGACTAAAACAAACTTCTTCAAAGTCGCACATGCCAGCAACGCACAACTGGTGCGGGTTGCCAGCATGAGCGCAAAGGAAGTCGCGCGCCAAGGCCACAAAGCCTTTCGCGGAAAAGGAGTGGTGGTCATTTCCGGCTGGAAAAACAGGTTACTGGTTGTTATGATCTGGTTAACACCGCGACCGCTGATCCGGAGAATCGCCAAGAAATTTAACGGTTTTTAGCAAATCTATTTGCATCTTAGAGAACAACTATTTTAGACGCACAATGTTTGTTATATTTAATTAAGATCGTGGCCATCATTTCGCCACCTGAAAGCTGACGGGAACTGTGAGTAGTAATTGAGCCGGGCTTCCGTCAATGCGACCGGGAACAAACTTCCATTTCTTGACTGCATTGATGGCCGCTTGTGCAATGGTGCTGTCCGGATCTTCAAGTGCCTTGGCTTGTTCGACATTCCCGGAAACGCCAACAATGAAGGCGACCCAGATGTATCCTTGAGAATGGGTTATTTCGGATAATAGTGGATATGATGGCTGCGGGGCGCTAATCATTCGCGGGAGCGTAATTTTCTTTCCAGCATTCTTTGCCGCTTCAATGACCGCATACTCGTCAGGGAAAATGACATGGGCGTGGTCGGCCATGTCCTTGGCAATTCCAACCAACTGGTCGTTGCCGCCGGCATCAGCCCGGGCAAACTGTTCATTCACGGCCTGGATGTATTCACGTTCTTGCTCGCGTTTTGACTCCCGCGAAACGCAGCCCGTCAGCGCTGCGGCAGCGGCAGCAACAAGAATATACGATGATGTCTTCATTCTTTGGCTAAAAGATTATGATATACTGAACTGCTGCCATCCATCATAACATCGAATCCAAAGTCCACAATGAAAACCTCACGAGTCAGACGCGCGCTGGATTGACATTCTTGGAATTCTGGCTGGCGCTGAAAGATGCCGCCGTCTTGTAAGCATCCAGATATTTGCCGATGGTCTGTTTCCAGGAAAAGTCCGCCTTCATGGCGGTTTGGCGAAAACGCCGGAGCAAGGCGGGATAGTCGTAGAGTGCCAGGGCTTTGCGAATTGCCTTGGCCAGCGCGCGCGTCGAAAATTCCTGGAACTTGATGCCGTTGGCGCGCGTCGCGTCTTCCGTGTAATCAATCACGCTGTCATCCAGTCCGCCCGTGGCGCGGACGACGGGGATCGTGCCGTAACGCAGGCTATACATCTGATTCAAGCCGCTTGGCTCAAAACGGGACGGCATCAGATAAAAGTCGCAGCCGGCTTCAATGCGGTGCGCCAGTCTCTCGTCGTAGCCGACACACACCGCCACCTTGTCTGGAAACCGTCGCGCCAGCTCATGATAGCCGTGCTCATAGACGGCCGACCCGCTGCCGAGCAGGACGAACTGCATCCTTTTGTTCAACATTTCCTGCAACGCGCCGAGCTGGATGTCCACGCCCTTTTGTTCCGTCAGGCGCGAGATCGTCCCAAACAGCGGCACGCCCGCAGCGACCGGCAGTTCCAGTTCTTTCTGCAACGCCCGCTTATTGGCGCTTTTCCCCGCCAGCCGTGTGACGGAATACGGTCGCGCCAGAAACTCATCATCCGACGGATTCCACTCCTCGCAGTCCACGCCGTTGAGGATTCCAATCAACTTGTGCTGCTGTTCCCGCAACAAACCGTCCAGCCCGCAGCCCAATGCTTCCGTTGTGATTTCGCGGGCGTAACGCGGACTAACCGTCGTTATCACATCCGAATAGACAATCCCGGCCTTGAGGCAATTCAGCTCGCCGAAATACTCCGCGCTGTCCATGGTGAAAAATTCCGGCGGGAGATTTGTCAGCTCAAACGCGCCCGCCGGGAAAACGCCCTGATAAGCCAGGTTGTGGATTGAGAGGCAAACCGGCGGCGGATTCCCCCACCCCTCCGCGCGCCGCTGTTGTAGCATCAGCGCCGGCACTAGGCTGGTCTGCCAGTCGTTGATATGCACGATATCCGGCCGCCATTTCAAATACCGGGCGAGGTGCGCAACGCATTTGGAGAAAAAAATAAACCGGTCGGCGTTGTCGGGATAGCTGATGTCGTCCTGCTGGTAAAGTCCGTCGCGAAAATAAAATTCCGGCTGCTGGATGAAATAAGCCGTCAGCCCCTTTTCCACCTTGAGCGAGAATAATTCCGCCTGGACGTGCCGCCCGCCCAGCGGCAAATCAAACCGCCAGTCTTCGCGCTTGATGCGCGGGAATTTTTCGCGGATGCCGCGATACAACGGCGTGACGATCCGAACCTCGTGACCCGCCTGCGCCAGCGCCCTGCCCAGCGCGCCCACCATGTCCGCCAGCCCGCCGGTTTTCGAGAACGGGTGAACTTCACTGCTGGCGAGCAAAATGTTCATGGATTCATACCGGGCAATTTGCGATTGGCATCCTGCAAAACAATTGCCGCGCCAACCGCATTTTGCAAATTGTAAATGAACGGGCCCCCGGTCATGCGGAAATCCGGTCGGTTTTCAAATACGGTTGGAGCGCCTGCGGAATCAGCACACTGCCGTCGGCCTGCTGGTGCGTTTCAATCAGCGCCACGAACAGTCGCGCCAGCGCCGTGCCGCTGCCGTTGAGGATGTGCGGGAATTTGTTTTCGCCGGCCTCGGTCTTGAAACGCAGGTTCATCCGGCGCGCCTGGAAATCCTCGCAGTTCGAGCAGCTCGAAACTTCCAGATAACTCCCCTGCCCCGGCGCCCAAACCTCAATGTCATAAGTCTTCGCGCTGCCAAATCCCATGTCGCCCGTGCAAAGCAAAATCACATGATAATGCAGTCCGAGCAGTTGCAAAACCTTCTCGGCGTTCGCCACCATTTTCTCCAGCTCGTCGTAGCCGGTTTCCGGTTTCACGATCTTGATCAGCTCCACCTTGTCAAACTGGTGGACGCGAATCATGCCGCGCGTGCCGACGCCCGCCGCGCCCGCCTCGCCGCGAAAACACGGCGTGTAGGCGCAATAACGGATCGGCAGTTGTTTCTCCGCCAGAATTTCCTCGCGATGAATGTTCGCCACCGGCGTCTCGGCCGTCGGAACCATGTAAAGCTTGTGGAGTTTTTCAGCGTCGTCGCCCTCGGCCACGCCGTAATACTGGTCCTTGAATTTCGGGAACTGCCCGACGCCTTCCAGACATTGCGGCCCGACCATGAACGGCGGCGACACCTCCGTGTAGCCGTGCTGCGTGATGTGCAAATCGAGAAGAAACTGGATCAACGCCCGTTCCAGCCGCGCGCCCCAGTTCGTGTAAAGCAAAAATCCGCTGCCGGACAGTTTCGCCCCGCGCGCAAAATCCACCAGCTTGAGCGATTCGCAAAGCTCAACGTGCGATTTCGGCTTGAAGCTGAATTTGGGCTTCTCGCCGCAAAGGCGGATTTCAGGATTGTCCGCCGCCGTCTTGCCGATGGGCACGGATTCGTGCGGCAGGTTCGGCAGGCGCAGCATCAAGTCGTGTCGCGCCGTATCGCTTTCCGCAGTCTGCTTGTCCAGCGCGGCAATTTTGTCGCCCAGCTCCCGCGTCTCGGCTTTCTTTGCCTCGGCTTCTGCTGTTTTCTTCTGCCCCATCAGCGCGCCGATTTCCTTCGACGTCCGGTTGCGCTGCGACTTGAGCGTTTCAACCTCCGCCAGAAACTTCCGCCGCTGTTCGTCGGCCTGCAGGATGCCGTCCACGAGCTTCTCGTCCCCCGCCCCGCGCGTGGCGAGGCGCTGCCGGACAAAATCCGGCTTTTCGCGAATCAATTTAATGTCAAGCACGCCGGAATTATAGAAGTTCAGCCGCCAGCGGCAAGGTCGAAGCCTCGCGCGCCGAAATCTGGTTGAAAACCGCGCCGGTTCGCGGCACATTCAGCGCATGACGAAATCTGTTTTTACCGGGCCGGTCTTTGTGGTGCGCGACAACATTGACACCGATCAGATCATTCCCGCGCAATATCTCACGCTCGTGCCGACCATTCCCGGCGAATACGAGAAGCTTGGCAGCTTCGCGATGGCCGGCCTGCCGGAATCGCTTTATCCCGCGCGCTTCGTCAAAAACGGCCAGCTCGACAGCGAATTTTCCATCGTCGTTGGCGGGAAGAATTTCGGCTGCGGCAGCTCGCGCGAACACGCGCCCATCGCGCTCGGATCGGCCGGGTGCAAAATCGTCCTCGCCGAAAGTTTCGCGCGCATTTTCTTCCGCAATTCCGTCGCCACCGGCGAGCTGTATCCCTGCGAAATCACCACGCGCCTTTGCGACATCCTGAAAAATGGCGACGTCGTGACCGTGGACCTCGACGCGGCCACCGTCACGATCAAGGCGACCGGCAAGGTTGTTAAATTCAAACCGCTCGGCGACGTGCGACCCGTGGTGGACGCCGGCGGCCTGTTCAATTTCGCCCGCAAAAGCGGAATGATTGCCAAGTGAGCAAGTTTTGAGTTTTGAATCTCTGCAAAACCCGTCCCTGGCTGTAGTGGCGGTCTGTGACCGCCGTGGCTTTCTCGATGATTTACTTCCCTTCGGCGCTCGCAGGGCACCGCTACACTAAGAATTTGAATCTGCTCCCCTGCCCTCGCTCGCTGAAGCTTTTTTGCGAGCACAGGGACATCCGCCATGGCAATTCCGGTTGAAAAAATCGCAATAAATGGATAGCTGCAAAACCCGCCTTTCCTGAACAATCGCGTCCATGGCGGGCGCGTGGTTAGGAAAACCAGACGCAGGTTACAAGCTGTCCATGTCTTCTCCTTGCAACTCGACCGCCGGCCTTTGCCCGCATCCAGCCACCCTCTCTCGCGCCGCCAGTTTGAACCATCCGACCGGCAGCCGCTGCCTCAAGCTCCGCCGCCCCTGCCGGCAGAGGGCTGGAGGGAAGCATAAATTCACCATCCTGCGCCTCACGCGGTCCGTCGTGAGCCGCAATCTCCGCATCCTGCGCCATAATTTCCCGGTCGTGAGGCGTAATTCCTGTGTCCTGCGCTTCACGATGGGCGGATTCCCCTGCCCGGCCGGCATCGGGAACGGTAATTTTATTAAAGACGTTTCCAAAGTTGAAACGAATCGAAGGAGGTGAATCACCAAATGGCAAAAAATCAAACAAAACCCGTGAGTGACAAGGTGTTGAAAGCCGACGCCGACGCGCTGGCGGCCATCAAAAAGATGACCGGCTACCAGCCCGCCGATCCGAACTCGGCCTACACGCTGGCCAAGCTGACGGCGGCGTCCACTGCATTGGACGATGCCGCCGACGCCCATGCCCAGGCCGAGGCCGACCACAAGACCGCCCGCGACGGACACGTTGCGGCGCAGTGGGCGTTCCACAACGCAATGCTCGGCGCCCGCACGCAGGTGGTCGCGCAATACGGCGACGACAGCGAACAGGTGGCCTCGGTCGGATTGAAAAAGAAATCCGAACGCAAGGCGCCCACGCGCAAAACCGCCGCCGCCGCGGCGAAATAAACCGTGGCATTCGGCCTGTGGCCGAATGTCGAGTCACAGACTCGACGCTGCAAAACACAAGCCGCTCCGGGCAACCGGGGCGGCCCTTTTGTTTTAGCCACAGATGAGGACGGATGAAACACGGATTTGCGAAGACGGCGCGCACGGAGTGACGCGCCCTATCTTGGGCTTTAATTCCGCACGCCGCACGCCGCATTCCGAAATCATCGTCTGACGGGCATGTGCAAACGGTGGCCCTGCCGCAGGCAGTGGGGAATGGCGGGGCAAGCTGCGGAGCAGCGAAAGATAGTAGCCCACGACGTTAGCCGTGGGTTTGGTTGGCAGGGTGAATTTCAGCCCCGGAGGGGCGAAAGAATGGTTTGACCGTTGGTTTTCTGCCGCCCCGTCCGGGGCTTGGATCTTTTGCGAACGATTAACCCACGATTGACATCGTGGGCTACTTTCTGCCGCGCCTCCGGCGCTACGCAAGCTGGGTGGCCGGCAATTCCGCACGCCGCACGCCGCCTTCCGAAAGCAGCGGCTGACGGGCACGTCGCAAGGGGCTGGGGAATGGCGGGGCAATGAAAAGCGGCGCTAAAACACTGAACTTAACCGTGCTGAAATAATCGTTACCTTTTTGGAAGCCACCGTTCTATTTGTGGTTCCCCAAAAGCCTTACCTTTCTGATTGACAAAATAGTCATGGTTGAAAGATAGAATCTCAATTCTATCATCATAAATTATATGCAATTGATTCGTATAATATTTTGACCTTGGAAAAACACGCCAGTTGGTAGGCTCGCCTTGCAGGGTGTCTATAACATTATCGCTACGGACAATAACTAAACAATGATCTAGCTCGAGTATTGCCCCAAATACAGCGTTATCACCAGAAACTGGACTCCCTTTCCATGGCGCCAATTGTATTGAGCGAATTTCCTTTGCTACGCTTCGTCTTCTGGGGGTTGTGGTTGCATACTGGGTAACGTGTAGAATCCCATCCTTTGCCATGCACATGCGATTTTTGCTTCCCCAAACAAAACCGCCACGAGTGTTTTGACCAAATATTCGTTCACCCTCCACAGTGCCAATAGACTTTGAATTCCAGAACTCTTGGGCAATTACATCGTCAGTCTTATTGGGATCTAGCTTAGGCGATCTAAATTCGACCAAGCCTGAATCCGAATCGTGTCCAAACGCCAAGATGCTGCTCGAAATATAACTGCAATCATTACAAAGATGTTTCCACACACTCTGTGGGCCAGTTTGCAATGTCGTCCATTGCCTATAGTGTTGTGCAGTTGGGGCTCTGAACAAACCTTCATCACCTGCTGCCAAAGCAAGAACATCGTGACTTATATCCAAAGCAGACACGGGGGCATCCCATAATTTTTCCGCACTACCAGGCGTTATAGTCGGCTCTAATACCGATTGTGAAAATACACCACTTTGGCTCGTAGCATAGAGTTGGTCTTTGTAGACCAGCGAGTCATTGTGCGCATAAGGAAATGGTGTGTCAGTTGTGTTGCCATCCAATTGGTTGAGTTCGTTTGTATCAACCGTAAGATTTTGTTTTAACAATTCGTCAAACTTGCTTTTTAATAGATCACTAATCTCTTGATCCTTGAAGAATTTTTCCCATTTTTCTCCATATAGGTAGTCACTTCTCTGAAATGCGCACTCAAGTGCCAAACGGCATCTGCTGGGCATTGTAAAACTTTGAACCAATGAGTTCCAGTCCAAGTCTCGCAACGCTCCATTAAGATCAAAAAGATAAAGTCGGCCTTTGTAAAGCTGACTATCCCAGAAACGTCCGCGAATAATTATTTTTACAGGCTGCATCGTTCACCTTTCACAAGTTTACGCACCTTTGCTGGTGCAAGCACATTGTTTTGCAGCCAAAATTGCTTTATCTCTTCCGGCAGTCTGTCGTTTACTTTGTTCTGGTGGTCGGCCGGATAACCGTGCCATTTTTGGTTTTCGTTACCGTCTTCAAAACGAGCGACAAAAAGACGGCGATCTCGGTCAGCAGCGACACCCAGATAATCTGGAACACCGTTGGCAAGGTGAAGTCCCCAACCTCGACTACCAAGAATCCACGCTTGCGCTAGTGCGCGCGTGAAGCTTTGGATTTCTTCCCCTTGGGATATTGTCCATTGTGATTTATTATGATTATTATGATCCCGATGTTGAGGATGGCAGGCATATTCAACCCCGGGAACAATCTGCTGAAAAATAACAGGCGGCATATTTTGCAGATATAATTCGTTTTACTTTGCCCCCGCCTTCGCCCCCTGCGTGCCGGCGATCATCGCCCCCAGCAGTTCGGAGTTGCGCGGGATGAGCGTGATGTTGGCTTCGCCGGCAATGATGTTCTGCGTTTCCAGCACGGCAAACAGGGCGTGCGCGATGTCCGGGTCTTGCGAGATTTTTTTCAACGCCAGTCCCACAATCTGCGGGCGCATGGCGGCGGCCTTGGCAAACTCGATGGCGGCCTGCTGTTCCGCCGTGCTGGCGATGATGTTCACCTGGTTGGTGCCGTCCTGCTTGATGGCGGAGGTGACCTGCCGCAGCCGGTTCACCACTTTTTCCTCAATCTGCTTGATCATGCCGGCGTCGCGGAAGTGGACCTTGCGGATATAGACGGAGCCGAGGCTGTAACCCCATTCCTGCGATTGCGGGGAGACTTCCTTGCGCACGGTCAGGCTCATGGGATGCCGGTCCTGCAACATGTCGGCGAGCTTCATGTTGCTGAGGCAGCGGACGGTGGAGTTGCCCACGTTGGCGGCCAGCGAGCCGCGCGGGTCGGCGTTCTTGAACAGGTAGGCCACGGGGTCGCTCACCACCATCTCATACCAGATGCCGATGCCCATGGGCGCGCCTTCCTCGGAATTGACGGGCGTGCTGCGGATGTATTCCTGGTCGAGCCGCAAATCGAGCGTGTGGCATTTGCCAAACAGATTGACGAGCGGCGCCTTGATGCCGAGCTTGAGGATGAGCAGGTGGAGTCCCGGCTCGTCAATGACGGCGACGACCTTGCCGAAGAGCATATAGACCTTGCACTGCCGTTCCCCGACAATGGTGTAAAGGCCGAACAATCGCGCGAAGCCAAAGAACACCGGCTCGGCGATGAACATGCCGATGAACGTGATGACAGCCGCAACGAAGAAAAGTCCGATGCTATTCATGGCTGGCCTCCAATCTTTGCGGATGGCCACCGTGAATCCTCGTAGCAGCCGGCGTGAGTCGGCTCCATCTTGAATTCATTCCATAAAGCATAATTGGAGCCGACTTACGTCGGCTGCCACCAATTTCATTATTCATGGCTGGCCTCCAGGATCACGGTTTTGGCCTCGCTGAACAGTTTCAGACGGACGTTGCGCACATAGGCGTCAAGCGCGCCGGCGCCGTTCTGCTTCAAGCCGGTCAGTTGTTCGGCCAGCGCCACAATCGGCTGCACCTCGGCCTGCGCCTTGAGGGTTTCGATCTCCACGGCGCGTTTGGATTGCACGATTTTCTGGTCCGCGCTCGCCTGCGAGAGGCTGATGCTGGAAGAAACCTCGTTGTAGGCCGTATTGATGGCGGCCAGCGCGGATTCGACCTCCGGTGGCGGGTCTATGCCGGTAATGAGCGAGGCGTCCAGTGCGATGCCGTAGCGCGCGGCGGACCCGGCGCATTCCTTGTCCATGTGGTCGTTGATGTCGGAAAGGTTCTTGCGGAGGTCGTTGATGGAAATGCCGGTGACGGCGGTGGCGGCGAGATTGTGCAGGGCGTTGGGGTCGCCGGTCTTGGTCGCGCCGGCGGGCGCCTCGAAGTTGGCAATGCGCTCGCGCAGCACGGAAACGAAATAGCCCATGACGTGCGTGATGGGATGTTTCACGCCAAAGAGATAGGCGTAGAGGTTGCGTTCCGAAACGCGCCAGCGGATCTGGCCCTTCAAGCCGGTGTTGAGCTGGTCCTTGGTGACGGCTTCGAGCATGGTGCCCTGGAAATTGGCGTCCGCATCTTCCGGATCTTGCGCCATGTTCATCGTCTGCGTGGCGACGGAGATTTTATAGACCTTTTCCCACGGCCATTTGAAATACGGCCCGCCCGGCGGAATCACGCGCACCTGCGGATAGTTGTAACGCTCCTTTTCCTCGGCATTCAACGACGCGGCAACCGGGTCCTGCGCCGTGGTGGCGTCCCCCACCCGCTCGGCGCGGCCGAAACTCGTCTTCACCGCGCGCTCATTCTGGTTCACGGTGTAAAAGCCGGCGGCGAGACAGCGGGCCAGAAACCAGATGATAAAGCCGATGACGCAGCCAAGGAATATTGATCCCATAAGATTGATTTGAGTTTTGGTGCTAATACTCCCGCCCGATTATTTTAACAAGCAAAAAAGCGGGCGATTTTTTCCATTGCACAATGCGCGCGGCCAATTGAGGCCAATGTGATTTACGGATTTCATCCAATGGCAATCTGTGGCTAACTAAAGGCCGATGCCAAACCGCATTGCCATGAACCTGCTGCCCGCGCCCCGTTTGCTGAAGCTGCTTCGCGGCACGTTTGTGCTGCCAAGGCGGAAACCTTTGGATGCAATTAAAATCATCCAAACCGATTCCGCGCCAAACCATCCCGAAGGATATTCGCTGGCGATTTCAAAAAATGGAATTGAAGTTTCATTCCGCGAAACCGGCGGCTTGTGCGCGGCGGCAGCGACGTTGCGGCAGTTGCTGCGGCAATATGGGCGTTGTCTGCCATGCCTGCGCATCCGCGACTGGCCGGATTTTTCGCGTCGCGGCGTGATGCTCGACGTTTCGCGCGGCCGCGTGCCGAAGCTGGAGACGCTGCTGGACCTCGCCGAACATCTCGCCGATTTCAAGATCAACGAGCTGCAACTTTACACCGAGCACACGTTCGCCTACCGCAAATACAAATCCGCCTGGCAAAGCTGGGGCGCGCTGACCGGCGCGGAAATCCGGAAGCTCGACGCGCGCTGCCGCAAACTTGGCATTGACCTTGTGCCAAACCAGAATTCCTTCGGCCATTTGCGCCAGTTTCTCGAACACCCGAAGCTCAAGAAACTCGCCGAGGTCTCTGAATCTTACGAAGAAGCCGGTGGCGGATTTGTCCGGCGTCCGTCCACGCTCGCGCCGAATCATCCCGGCACCCTGCCCTTTCTGCGCAGCCTTTACGATGAACTTCTGCCAAACTTTTCGAGCAAATTTTTCAACGTCGGCTGCGATGAAACCTGGGATTTGGGCCGGGGTCGAAGCAAAAAGTTTTGCGAGGCCGGCGGCAAAGGCCGCGTGTATCTGGATTTTCTGAAGAAGATTCACGGTGAAGTTTCCAGTCGCGGCAAAACGATGATGTTCTGGGGCGACATCATCCTGAAACATCCGGAGTTCATTCGCGAGTTACCGAAAAATGCCATTGCCTTGAATTGGGGCTACGAGGCAAATCATCCGTTTGAAAAAGAGGCGGCGCAATTTGCGAAGGCAAAAATTCCCTTTTGCGTCTGCCCCGGCACTTCGGCATGGCAGACGCTCATCGGCCGGCATGACAACTCGCTGGCCAATTTGCGCGCGGCGGCGAAAGCCGGAAAGAAATTCGGCGCCGCCGGCTATCTCATCACCGACTGGGGCGACGGCGGACATCCGCAACCGCTGGCGGTGAGCTGGCCGATGTTTCTCGCGGGAGCGTCGCTCGCCTGGAATGCAAAACGGTTTGACACATCGGAGCTGACTCCGGTTTTGAGCCGCGACGTATTTGAAGATCCGACCGGCAAAATTGCCGCCGCAGCGTTCCGGCTTGGTTTTGCGCATCAAAAACTTGGCGTGGAGGCGGCGAACGAAACGCCGATCGGCACGGTCATTGCCGCGCCGAAGCCGGAAGACCACGAATTGTTCTGCCGCAACGGGCTGAAATGGTTTGCAAAAATACCAGCGTCACGCATCCGTGCGGTGCTAAAGGAAATAAAAGGACAAATTGCCATTCTGGACAATTTGGGACGGCGACGTGCCATCTCTCCCAAAACACATGTTTTCCTTCGCGAACTGGATTTGGCGGCGCGCATGGCGGCGCAGTCGTGCCGGTTCATGCTGTGGCAGCAGGCGGTGGCGGCCGGAAATAATGCAGAAGCGAAGCGCCTGGCGCAAACCGGTGTTGCCGAATTGAGGAAGCTGGAAACCGATTTCAACAACTTCTGGCCCACGCGGAACAAGGCCACGACAAAACATTGCTCGGCATTTCTGCGGTGGCGGATGAACGATTACCGGAACTGCGGTAAAAAACAAACGCGAAACACGATCAACGGTCAGGCCGCCGCACGATGATGCGAGGGCGAATCGGCGGCGGAAGCGGAATTTTGGGCGGCAACGATGGCGGCGGGGTTTGACCGGGCGTTCGCGGCCAGTGTTTTTCGGCATACGCGGCGGCTTGCGCGGCAACCTTCGTCACTTCCTCAGCCGATTTCGCAACATCTTCCGCCGCCCTGGCCTCGGTTTGCGCCGCCTTTTGTTTCATCCAATCTTCAGCCTGTGCCGCCATCTCGCCGATCTTGCCCTCCGGAAACTTCATCTCGCCAATGTTGAATTGGCCAAGCTTGTCCGTCGGCTGGCCGATGGAATTTGCCGGCGCGACTGGAAGACCGGCGGCCATTTCCAATGTTTGATAACCGTTCACAATCCAATCCAGTTTGCCGGTTTCGGTGTCCACCAGCAGGCCGTGGACGGGAATCTTCGGACCGATGAGCGGGCTGTGCCGGATGATGTCGCACGCCTTGATGACATTCTGCCGCTCGCTGCCGAACGTGCCGAAAAATTCGTTCAGATTGTCCGGCAGCAGACTGCGCTCAACTCCCAGCGCCTTGAATTTTTCAAGCAACTGCATCGTCGTTGTCCTGGCGATCTGACAATCCGTGTGGCCGATGATGGCGATTTCCCTGCCGCCCTTCACGGCGCAGGCCAGCGCCAGCGTGCGGGTCATGGAACTCATGGGGTCATAAATGACGTTGCCCGCGTTGCGCAGCCAGATGAACTGCTCGGCGGGCAGCGCCAGCGCGTTGGGAAAGATCGCGTTGAGCCGCGGGTCAATGCACGTCAGCGCGATGACCGGCAGTTCCTCCGCGAAATCCGCCGGATGCAGACCGGCGCTGGTGTCGCCGGCAACCGCCCGGTGGTTCGCGTCAACAATGGCTTCAAAAAGGCGCATCGGAAATCACAGTTTGAACTCCTCGGAAACGACGAGCAAAAGTTCTTTTTCCTTGTCGGCTAGATTGTGGTCGCTGGTCAGCGACTCCTCCAGCGCGGTATAAACCTGCCGCCGCATGGCCGGCGTCGGAAAGGCTTTGGCGATTTTCGAGATGTAAGCCCGCGTCGTCTTTGCGGAGACGCCGTGCTTTCTGGCGCGGGCGAAGCTCGCGTCGAGAAAATACTGGCGCGCGCTGTCGGAAAATTTGATTGAATCCAGGACCTGCCGGGCCTTTTCATCCTCGATCAGATCCAGATTCGCATCGGCATACATCCCCAGCACGAGCAAATCCACCAGCGACTGTTTTTGTTGGTCTGTAAATTCTGTCAGTTTCATAAATCAATTTTTCCCATGACCGGATTCTGCGCGGCCCGCATCAATTCCCTCGACAACGCCCTTGGCGGCGGCTTGGGCGACCTTCTCCACCGCACCCTTGGTTTCCTCGGCCAAGCAATTGACAGTGTCAGCCGCTATGGGAGCTGATTCGCCGGCAATAAAACGAGCCACCGCCCCGAAGAATCCGAACTGGCACAGGACTCCGCCCACAAACATGAGCGGCAGACCGATGAATCCAAGCCAGAAATAACGCGACACTCCAAAGCGGCCGGCACCGGCAAACACGCTGACCGCCGAAATGATCACGCATACAAGTCCGCCGAGAAGAACAACCGGTCCCGCAATTCGCAATGCCGTGCGGATTGAGTTTTGCGCTGGCTGCTGCAACCGTTTCAATTCAGGTGAAACGGGTCTTTGTGAATCATTCTGCGGCATGAGTTTACACTCCAATAATTCGTCAGCTTGCTGCAATGGGCGTTTTCCGTTTCGGGTGACCGACAAAGAAATAAATGAGTGCGCCAATAAAATGCAGCAGCGCGACCACCAAAACCCACGCAATTTTTTCGCTCTCGGTCAGCCCTTTGTTTTGAACTGCGGAAATCAGCATCCAAATCCAGAACGCAAACGCCGCCACCACGATGGGCAGCACAAACAGCAAGATCAGAATGATTTCAAAGCCGCCTAGAAACATAGCTCGCCTTTCAGTTTGTATCTGCGATTTACTCGTGGGCCGCGTAAATCGCAAATCATTGTTTGCTCTTGTCGGAATCATCCTTGCCCATCGCCTTGCGCAGCGCAGGCACCTGTTCCAGCAATTTCTCAAACTTCACACCGGTCAGCGCCTCCACAACCGGCGGCAACTGGCTGATGATGGTCGTCACATCGCCGGTCAGCTTGCTCGCGCCGCCACCGGGTCCGTTGCCGGAGTTGATGATGACCATTTTCTCGGTCTTTGACAGCGGTTCGCTGATCTTGCCCGCGATCTCCGGCATCACGCGCATGATCATTTCAATGACCGCCGCCTCGTTGTATTGCTTGAACGATTCGGCCTTCACACGCATCGCCTCGGCGGTCGCTTTGCCTTGCGCCTCGATGACGGATGCCTCGGCCAGACCACGAGCCTTGTTCGCTTCAGCCTCGGCGAAACCGGTGGCCTTGACGACGTCGGCGCCGGCAAAACCCGTTGCCTTGGTCGCGGACGCCGCGCCGGCGGCTTCGGTTTCCAACTGGAACTTCCGCGCGTTCGCCAGCGTCTCAACCCGGTAACGCTCGGCATCGGCGGGCTTTTGCACCGTGGCTTCGAGTTCGCGCTGCCTGCGCAGGATTTCCTGCTGTTGCAGTTCAATTTGCTTCTGCTTCTCGACAATGCTGACTTGCACCTCTTCGGCCTTCACGAGCTGGCCGGTCTTGAACTTCTGCAAATCGTAGGCAAGATCGGCCTGCGCCTTCTGCACATTCACCGTGGCCTGATACTGCGCGACATTGGATTGGTAGTCGCGTTGCGCCTCGGCAATTTTGGAGTCGGCCTGGAATTGCGCCTCCTGCCCGGCCTGTTTCGCCTGCGCGGAGCGGATCTGGGAATCGCGGTCAGCCTCGGCCTGGGCGATGATGGCATCGCGTTTGACCTGTGCGATGCGCGGTTTGCCGAGCGCGTCGAGGTAGCCCTGCCCGTCGCGGATGTCGCGGATGGTGAAGCTGATGATGTTCAGCCCCATGTTCGCCATGTCGCCGGCGGCCACTTCCTGGACCTTCGAGGCAAAGGCGTCCCGGTTTTGGTAAATCTCCTCGACGGTCATCGTGCCAAGAATGGCGCGCAAATGGCCTTCCAGCGTTTGCGTGGCGATGTTGCGGATTTCATCGGTGCTCTTCCCCAGAAATTGTTCCGCCGCCGTGCGGATGGAAACATCGTCGCCCTTGACCTTGGTTTGCGCGACGCCGTCCACCTTCACCGGCACACCTTTGCTGGTGTAGACTTCCGGCGTCTGCACATCAATCGTCAGCAGCTCAAGCGACAGGATGTCCACCTTTTCAAAAATTGGCCAGACGAACGTGCCGCCGCCCTTGACGATTCGGAAGCCGACCTTGGTGCCGTCCTCGGCGCGGTGCTTGATGCCGGACACCACCAGCACTTGGTTCGGCCCCACCTTGGTGTAACGGCTGAACACCATGTAAAGCAGCAGGAACACGACGATGACGATGACGACCGCGGCGATGATGACGATGCCGCCGGACATGAAATTCAGTTGAGCTTGGGCCAGCAATGGATTGAGGTTCATATTGAGTTGATGGTTGAGTGTTTGGGGTTAAATATTAAATCAGTTGGCTGCCGTGACGTAAAATTGCGTTCCGACGATGCGGATGATTTTGACAGTTCTGCCATTGGCCACAGCGCAACCGTTTTCAGTGCGGGCCGGAGCCGAATAGCGCGTCCCGCCCACGACGTAGGCGATTTCACCCACGCCATTTTCGGGGATGGGCGTGATGACATTGGCCTCCGAGCCGGCCAGTCGTGCCACATGGGATTCGCTGGAGCTTTGCGTGTGGCGAAACACCGAACGCAGAAACACGAGCATCACCCCCGCCACCGCGAGGCCACCGAGCAGCGAGAGTGGCGCACTGACGGCCGCGTTGCTCGTTTTTGGAAATTGCGTGAAGATGAGGCCGAACCCGCCAAACGCCGTGATGAACGAGGCGATGATGGTGGGGCTGAAGATGGAAATGCCCGGCGCGTCGCTGCTGTCCGCTCCCGCCTCCACATGACCGCCGCTGCCCGCCACGTGCCCGCCATGCCCGAAGAAGTGTCCGAACATCACGCTGGTCAGCGTGAACATCAGCCCCACCACCAGACAGATTCCATAAATAATCATAAATCCTCGCTGATTGGTTGTTATTCAGATTTAAAAACCAATCGCACCGCAACGCAAGCGGAAAGGCGCACTTGATTTTGACGGATGCTTCATCTTCATGGCTTATTAAACACCCAAATTGCCGGGGACGCAGTTACAATTTTGCACAAAATTTATAATCGCTCACAGCGCGCACATGCCGGCGATGATTTTGAACTCCGAGCTGCGGCCAGATTGGGTTTGGTGTTTTCGGCGGGAACGGGTTAGACTGTTTGTTCGATGATTGAGCCATTAAGTAATCCGCAAATCCGCAAGTTCAAGGCCGCCGCACAGCTTTTAGAGCCGATGCTCAAGGTTGGCAAGGCGGGGTTGAGCGACGGTTTCGTCCGCTCGGTGGACGACGCGCTGTCGCAGCATGAGCTGGTGAAAATCAAGTTCACGGACTTCAAGGAGCAGAAAAAGGTGCTCGCGCCGCAACTGGCGGAACGGACCGCCAGCCATCTGATCATGCGCGTGGGCAACGTGATGGTGCTTCACCGGCCAAAGCCGGAGGAGCCGCAGGCAAACCCGGAAATGCCAATGACGGAAATTAATAAGCCGCATTGATCCGCGCCGGACCCGCCGGCATTCTGCCTGAAATTCCCCGCTCGCCAACCGCCAAACAACGACTTATCCTCGCCGCATGACGGAGTTGCCCAGACCAGAAGTCATCATCACGCACGAAAGCGACCTCGACGGATTGCTCGCCGGGGTCTTGCTGCAACGGCTTGCCAAAAAGCTGTTCGGCGCGAACATCCCGCTCGAAGCCTGTCATTACAACCAGTGGAAGCAGCGCGACCTGCGCGAACGGGCGGCCTGGGTGGCGGATTTCACCTTTGAGCCGCGCCTCGACAAGCCGGAATGGGTCATCGTTGACCACCATGTCACCGACACGGGGGCCAAAAACGCCTCGTTCATCCACGACGTGAACAAATCCGCCGGTCTGCTTTGCTACGAGCTTTGCAAGGAAAACGGAATCCAGTCGCCGGCGCTGGACCGGCTCGTTCACCTGAATGATGTCGCTGATTTGTTTCTGGAGGATGATCCGGATTTTGTCCTCGCCACGGATTACGCAAACCTGGTGAAAGTTTACCAGTTCTGGAACCTGCACACGCTCATCGGCGGCGAAATTGAACGGCTGCTCGACCATCCGCTGCTGGAGGTGATGGTTGTCAAACGCCGCGTCGAAAATCCGCTCGGCTTCGAGTGGAGCAAAAACAATGTCACCGGACTCGGCCCGACCGCCGGCTTTGTGGAAACGATTGTCGGCAACAACAATCTGGTCGTCCACGAACTGCTCGAAAAGCAGGCGACGAAATTTCCCGTGCTGATCACGCTGTTCCGGCGCGCAAACAATCAAATCATCGCCAGTTTCCGCAGCCGGAACGGCGAGGCGATCAAGGCCGCCGAGAAATTCCAGGGCGGCGGCCACGCCAACGCCGCCGGCGCCATCCTGCCCAAGTCCATCCGCAACATCCCAGACGCCGTGGATTACCTGCGCCTGATTTTGGAGCCGAAGAAGCATTCGCCATTGAACAGCCTGGAAAATCTGTTCGCCGAAATTGACTCCTTGAAACACTGAAGCGCGGCCAGGAACGATTCAACAATTCGCGATTTGCGATTCAACGTCCGGCCAGCTACCATCGCCGCCTTATGCCAGATTCATTCATCCGCGCCGACGGGCGCTCCGCAAACCAGCTCCGCCCCCTGCGCTTTCAAAATCACATCGCGCCCCACGCGACCGGCTCCACGCTCGTCGAATGGGGCAACACGCGCGTGATTTGCGGCGTGACGGTCGAGGAAACCGTGCCGCGCTGGATGAAGGAGCAAAAAGTCGCCGGCGGCTGGCTCACCGCCGAATACTCGATGCTCCCCTACTCCACTTTGGAACGAAAA
>CAZZPE010000045.1:0-21492 GCA_964655855.1 uncultured Bifidobacteriaceae bacterium | reverse complement strand
CGGCTGGCTCACCGCCGAATACTCGATGCTCCCCTACTCCACTTTGGAACGAAAACAGCGCGACAGCTCGAAGGGGAAAATTGACGGGCGTTCGCAGGAAATCCAGCGGCTCATCGGCCGCGCCATGCGCGCCGCCATTGACCTGGAAAAACTCGGCGCCCGGACGGTTTGGATTGATTGTGACGTGCTGCAGGCGGATGGCGGCACGCGCACGGCGGCCATCACCGGTGCGTTTGTCGCGCTTTCGATCGCGATGCGACGGCTGCTCGCCAGCGGCAAGCTGGCGGAAAATCCCATCCTGCACGGCGTCGCCGCCGTGAGCACCGGCATCGTGGCCGGCCGGCCGCTGCTGGATTTGTGCTACACCGAGGACGTGGCGGCAGCGGTGGATTTTAACCTAGTGATGAATTCCGCCGGTGAATTTATTGAGGTTCAGGGCAGCGGTGAAGAGTCCACGTTCAACGACAAACAACTCAACGAAATGCTCGCACTCGGCAAGTCGGGCATTGGCGAACTGCTCGCCGCGCAGGCAAAAGCAATCGCACAGGCTTGATTTTCCTTGAGCAACTCCGCTTCCAAAATCACGCCGCCAACAATCAAGCCACCGGCACCGACGCGGTTGTGGCTGATCCGCCACGGCGAGGTCGAGACGCGTTATCACAAGACGTTCGGCGGTCGGATTGACATGAATCTTTCCCCGCGCGGACACGAGCAAGCTGTCAGGCTCGCCGAATTTCTTCGTGGGAAAGAGCTCGACGCCATTTATGCCAGCCCGATGAAGCGCGTCCAGCAAACGCTCGCGCCTTTTTTGAACAACGGAGCGCCGGCGCAAACCATCGTGCCCGCGCTTCGCGAGATCAACTTCGGCGACTGGACGGGATTGAACTGGGAGGTGGTTTGCCGGCAATTCAACCTCGATCCACACGAATGGCTCGACCACATCGAGCGCGGCATCACGCCCAACGGCGAAAATGGTCCGCAATTCCGCGCCCGCGTCGAGCCTTGCCTGCGCGAAATCATCAAGCACCACCCCGGAGAAACCATCGGTATTTTTTGTCACGGCGGCGTCATTCGCATGATTCTTTCCATCCTGCTCGAACTGCCGCTGCCGAAGACAAGCGCCTTTGAGATCGAATACGCCAGCGTCACGCGGGTCGCGCTGCATCCGGGCTTGGCGGAAATCGAACTGCTCAATTTCACGCCGTGGCGTGATTTGCCATGAAACATAAACCGCTCTGGCGGATTTCCGTCGCCACGTCGCGCGAGGCCGAGGACGCTATCGCAGAAATGCTCGGCTCCACTTTCGGCAGCGCCGCATCATCCTATCTCGACGCAAAAACCGGCGCGAGCAGGGTCACAATCTTCTGCGAAGCCAGACCGGCTGACGGCATTCGCAAGGCAATTGCGGCCGGACTGGCGCAAATCAAACAGTGCGGACTAGAAATTGGCGCTGGAAAAATCCAAATCGCAAAAGTGCCGCGCGAAGACTGGGCCGAATCGTGGAAACGACATTTCAAACCCATCGAAATCAGCAACGCGCTGCTGGTGAAGCCGAGCTGGAGCCGGCGCAGGCCGCGGAAAAACCAGGCGGTGGTCATTCTTGATCCCGGCTTGAGCTTCGGCACCGGCCAGCATCCGACGACGGCGTTCTGCCTGCGCGAAATTGCGCGCCGACGGAAAACCGCAACGGGCCGTTCGTTTTTGGACATTGGCACCGGCTCCGGCATTTTGGCGATTGCGGCGGTCAAGCTCGGCTACCAGCCGGTTCACGCATTTGACTTTGACACCGAAGCCGTTCGGGTGGCCCGCGCCAACGCCCGCGTCAACGGTGTCCGGTCGCGTTCAAAAATAGAACACGGCGATGTTTCAAAACTGCCACTCCGTCCGGCTAAAAAATATGATTTGGTTTGCGCCAACCTGATTTCCGACCTGCTCATCGCCGAGCGGCGGCAGATCGCGGCGCAGATGAACCGCGGCGGGACGCTGGTGCTGGCGGGCATCTTGAAAATGGAGTTTTTGCAGGTTCAAAAGGCATTCGAAGGCCTGGGATTGAAGCTTGTTTGCAGCCAGAGCCGGAAGGAATGGCGTTCGGGTTCGTTTCGTTGCGCGGCGGAAAAGAATTGAAACTTTTGAACGGCAAAAGGGTGTCGTCAGTCTGATTCATTGACTGAAGTTTTGCAGCGGATGAAGGAAGTTCGCGGGTCGGGTTTGCAGTTGGCATCATTTACGCTGTGTATTGGTGGAGAAAGGAAACGAGCTATGATGAAGACATTGGAAATCATTGGTGAAGCGGTTCGTAGCGCGAGATATCCCTTCCGCAAAGCGGAGCAACAACCAAAAAAAGCGCGCAAGCATCGTTACGAGCGCCGGAAAATCAAGGAGTTTTTACATTCGGAGGACTGGCTGGCCGAGGAAATGACATAGGCCGTTTTTGAGCGGCTCGTTCAAAAAGAGCCAGAACGTTTGAGCAATATCTGGCTGGCGGGGTGGATTTACCGCTGGCATTCTGGGCAGATTCCAAAGAATTCCAGCTTGTGTGTCACGGCCTTGAAGCCGTTTTGAGCGGCAATGCGCTTCTCAATTTCCTCCGGAAAGCATTCCTCGATCTCCACAACCTCCAGACATTGCGTGCAGACCAGATGATGGTGATGCCCGTCGTCATTTTCACCGACGAGTTCGAATCGCGCAGTGCCGTCGCCAAAATCAAACCGCTTCACCATCCCCATTTTCTCCAGCAGGTGCATCGAGCGGTAAATCGTCGCTAGGTCGCAAGAGCCTCCGGGCATTTCGGAATGGATTTCCCGGGTTGCAAGCGGATGCCGGTGGTGCCGCAGAATTTCCAGAATGGCCGCCCGCGGGCCGGTGATTTTGTGCGACTGGCGGCGGAGCCGGCTTGTCAGTGCCGACATTTCCTGCCGTTTGTGTGGATGTGCGTGCGACTTCATTGCGATTCAAAAATTGCACCGGAAATTCCTGAAATCAAGCAATCATGGCAACAACCAACGGAATCCGGCCCGATTTTTCGGGCTTTCTCGAAGATTCAAGGCAGACTCGCGTCCGCCACCACAGGGCCGTTTGGCCTACTTCATCAACAGCATCTGGCGTGCGCGCTTGATGGCCGTGGTGAGGCGGCGCTGGTAATGCGCGGGCAGGCCGGTGTATTTCCGGGGCAGGATGCGGCCCTGATCGGTCACAAACTGCCGGAGCAGGTTCGTGTTTTTGAAATCGAGCGCATCCACGGTGAAGTCAATCTTCGGTTTGGGGCGGGGTGTGCGATTTTCCGTTGTGCGGCGCGAGCCGCGCTTGTCTTTATCGGTATTCGTCTTGCGGGGCATAATTACTTGATCTCCTTGTGCAAGGTGTGGCGGCGCAACGCAGGGTTGTATTTTTTGACCTCAAACTTTTCGGTCTGCAACTTTTTGTTGCGCGAGGTGGTGTAACGCGAGGGCGACTTGCCCTCCTTGCGCGCCTCGGTGCATTCAATGGTGATGGTTTCACGCGACATAATTTATTCCTTTTCCTTGATTTTTGGCTCGTCACCCGGCTCCTCATCGTCCGTCTCAACTTCCGTGACGCCGGCGTTGTCAATCGTGCCAAGCGTGCCGAGCCGGCGCTGGCGCAACGCGCCGTCCTTCTCCAACTGCGCCTGTGCTTCCACCGTGAACCGCGTCCACGGGATCGCCTCAAGGCGCGCACGCGGAATCGGTTTGCCGGTCAGTTCACAGACGCCGTAAGTCTTTTTCTCGATGCGCTTGAGCGCCTCCTCGATTTCATAGACGGCATCCTGGTCCGAAGACAGCAGGCTCAATGCAAAATCGCGGTCAAAATTGTCCGTGCCGGAGTCCGCCATGTGCAGGCTGTAACCCGGCAGTTCCTGGGCCGAATCCTTCGCCAGTCCGTTCATCTGATGAAGCAACTGCTCGCGCAATTCAAGCAAACGGCTGTAATACTTCTGCCATTCAGCCTTGACCTTCTTGACCTCGTGGACAGCCGACGGCTTGGCCATCGGTCGGCCAAGAATGGCCGCAGACGTGGCGGACGCAGGCGACTTGCCTTGCAGCGCCGGTTTTCTGGTTTCTTTTTTATTCGCTGTCACAATTCAAAAATAATTCTCCGCCTTCAAATAGCTTCGTCAAGAGCGCGGGAATGTAGCAAAGAGAGAGAAATGCGCCACTAAAATCTTCAAGTAAATTTGGCGGGGCCGCCCGCTGTTCATTGATTTGGGATAAACCGGCACAATTCCCGCCGCCATACATGAAACCCGGCCGCAACGACTCGCCGCCGCCCTTCTTCAAAATGGTGCGCATCGCTGGGCAGGAACCTGGACTCAGCGGATCATTTGGCGCCTACCTTGGTTTGTTTTGCGCTGTTCTCTTCCTGCCATTGTTTTACCAGCGGCGCTTTCTCGTCCATCTCGCGCAAAGCTTCCCTGGCGTCCTTCGGTGATTGGATGACCCTGGGACGGAGGAAAACCAGCAATTCCACGTCATGGGTGGTTTTGTCCTTCTTGTTGAACGCCCACTTCAGCCCCGGGATGCTGCCGAGGATCGGCGTCTTCCGCAATGTGTCGGAAATTTGCTTCTGAATGATGCCGCCAACGATCAGGGTCTGGCCATTTTTGGCGGTTAGGTCGGTGCGGAAGTTGGCAGTGTCGAAAATGTCCCCGCCCAGCACGGTCTGCCCGGCAACAACGGTGGAGGATTCCGCGTGGATCCGCAATTCCACATCGCCGGAACTGTTGATGTGCGGCGTGACTTCAAGGACGACGCCAACATCTTTGTAGGTAATGCTGGTGTTTTGCGAGCCGACGGAGGAGACCTGCGTGTTTTCCGGCACCGGCACCTCCTGCCCGACGAAGAGCTTGCCGGTTTCATTGTCGCGGATGTTGAGCTGCGGCTCGGCCAGAACCGTGGCGGCGGTGGTTTCACGCAGGAACTGCACCAGAAAATCCATGCTGATCGTGCTGGACAGCAAGCCCGATCGCAGCGAGGCCAGGGCCTGGGCGACGGTGCTGGAGGACGGGGTGTTGACGGTGCTGCTGCCTCCAAATCCCTTTTGGTATTGGCCGGATGCGCTGGCAATCAGGGAATTGTCGTAATCATTGGCCGTGAAAACCTGACTGCCATCGGGCGACCAGCGGACCCCCAGCTTGTCGAGAAAATCGCTCGAAACCTCCACCAGCCGGGCCTCGATCAAAACCTGGGCGGTGGGCGCATCCAGATCGGCAACCAATTTTAGAATCTGCGGGAAGAAATGGACATTTGCGGAAATCATCAGCGCGTTGCTGCGCTCGTCGGCCACGGCGCGGACCCGGCCGATCAGGTCGCTGACGGGCTGAACGGTATGGGTGTCGGAGGAACGCAAGGCGTTGTCCACCTGCCCGCCCAGCCATGGAAAATAGCCGTCCACCTTCGCCTCCACGCCCAGATCGAAACCGGATTGAGACGACGTGGTTTGCGTTTGCTGCTGCGCCGTTTGCGTGCTGGAATTGTTCTGCTGGTTTTGCTGCGCCACCGCCCGCAGCGGCGGCGATCCGTTTTTGGCGAAAAGAATGTTGATGCTGTTCGCCACGTCCGCCGCCTTGGCAAATTTCAGGCCAATGTGCAGTGTGCTTTCACCCGCCTCCGGCGGCCGGTCCAGTTGATTGATGATGTCCTCGACGGCCGCCAGATTTTCCTTGGAGTTCGCGGTGACGATGAGCGAGTTTGAATTCGGCTCGCTCGTGATGCGGACCTTGCCGTAAAGCCGGCCCACGTCCCGGTCGGGCGTCGAGCTGTCGGAATCGTCACCAAAAAAATAGTCGTAATAACTCCGCTGCACCTGCTTCTTCAAAAACAAATCGTTCAGCACATCCTCGATGTCCGTCGCACTGGCGTATTTCATCGGAAAAATCTTGGGGGCCAGGCTTCCGTCGGTAATGGGAGCGTCCAGCTCATTGATCATTTTTTCGATGCCGTCCATTTGTGCCGGCGGCGCCTGGACAATCACCGCGTTGCGCCGACGGTCGGCCACCACGGTCATTTTTTTCGTGGATTTGTCAGCCGAGGAAGATCCGTAATTAAAGATGTATCTGGCGTTGACGCTTTGTTCCTCATTGAGATCCTGCAACTGTTTCGCCACGTCCTGCGCATCGGCGTTTTTGAGCGTGAAGGTCCGCATCACCTTTTCCTGCGCCTCTTCCGTGTCGAGCGAGCCGACAAACTGCTGGATGACCTTGAAGTTGGACTCGCTGGAGAGAATCAGCAGCGTGTTGGACTGTTCATCCGCGGTTATTTGAACCGTGTCCTTCAGCGATTTGGCGTTCTGTTTCTGATACAACGGCCCCACTTCCTTCATCAAGTCCGCCGCCGAAACGTGTTTCAAGGGAATAACCCGCACCGTCACGTCCTCCGGCTTGTCCGTGTCGAGCGCGGCGATGAGTTCGCCGGCGGCGCGGATGTTGTCATTGTAATCTGTGATGATGATCTGGTTGGCCTGCTCGTCCAGATAAATGACAGCCTTGTCCGAGAGCGCCGTGCCAATCCGGTCCTTCACGTCCGCCGCCTGGATGTGCTTCAGCGAAAAGACCTTCACCAGCCGCTGCCGGCCTTCCGGCACGTTCGTCTGCGAACTGCCCAGCAATTCAGGACTCATCCTCGGCTCCTTGTCCTGCGGCACGATGAGAATGGAATCGCTGAATTCAATCGCCGAGTAGCCCTCCAACGCCAGCGCGCGGTAAACGAGATTGATGGCCTCGCGCGGTGTCACTTTTTTGGAACTGGTGATGGTCAACTGGCATTGCACCTGCGGATGCTTTAGCACGCTTTTGCCGGTCGTCTGCGAGAGCCATTGCACGATCATGTCAATGTTCGCGCCTTGAAAGCTCAATTGAATCCCGTCCGCCGCATTGGTGCCGCCGCTGTCCAAATTGGTGGATGCGTTGCTCGTCAGCGGCGCAGAGGGAATCCACGGCCCGGTGTCCTTGCTGGCGGAATCTGATTTTGATGATGACGACGAGCTGTCGGAACTCGACGACGACGCTCCCGCGGAAACGCCTGGCAGCACGGTGGAATTTCGCGAAGAGCTTTGCGCCGATGCCGGCACCGGCGAACTGCAAATCGCCAGCGCCGCAATCAGGGCAAACAATGCCGTCGCTGGGAACAGCTTTTCAGTCTTATGGAGTGTTGGTTTCATCGGAAGTGTCTTTCTGTTGAGGTAAAAGGCTGTCGCCGCCGTAACCGGAAAAAATGGTCAGCTCCTTTTTCTGCCCGCCTTGCTCAATTAGCACCCGGTTGATGCCGATCCGCAGCAGTTTGATATCGCCAAGCGAATCGCCTTCCTTCACCAGCCCGGTCTGGCCGGTGGCAGTCCGCAGAAATGCGACGTCGCCGGCGATGCCCGTCAGCCCCATCGGCAGCGGGTGGATCACCGGCCCCAAAATTTCGCTGTCGGTGATCCGGCTAATCTGCGCCTGAACCGCCGGCGGCAGATCCGCGCCGCGTTTCCCGGATGGCGCGGACGAATCAGGATTCATTCCGGCCATGTCCGGCATCGGCACGGCGTCGGCGGTCTTCTTTTCCACTTTCGGTCGCGGCACAACATTGGTTGCGGCGGCACTGGTTGAAATCAAAGCATTGCTTCCTCTGTCCGCCGAATTTGTTCCAGTGGCGGAATTCGTTACGTTCAATCCGGTCTCCGGTTGCGCGACCGTGTTGGTTTCTGAAACGGCATTTGTTTTCACCGGTTCCACTTGAACCCCGGCATTCGTTCCCGCCGGCAGCTTTTGCAACGTGAGATTCGTGCCGGCATTTGTCACTGACAACACAGTGTTTGTTCCCTGCAAACCCGGCGCGCGATTGTTTTTTACGACTATCGCCACCGCCAGATTTGTGCCGTGCGCTCCGCCCGCCGCGTTCGTGCTGGCCGCCAAAGCCGGCAGCACCGGCACGGTTACGCCGCGAAACGGATTCCACCGGATGACCATTCCGACCAGTTGACACAGCACCAGTGCCGCCAGAATGAGGCAGACAATTCTCAAAATCTGTCCGGCGCGTTCACGCATGGGGAGCCTCCGTGACTTTCCATCCTTCAAAATCCAGAATGATGATCGTCAGATTCATTTTGACCTGGCCGGGCCGGCCGGTGACGGCGGTGAATTGCGCCGAATCAACAATCACCGGAAAACCAATCCGGTCCAGCCCGCCGAGAAACGCCAGCACGGCGGGAATTTGCCCCGAACCTTCCAATTGAACCGTCGCCAGCCCCCTGCCCTGGCCGGAAGTCATAGATTCCCGAATCGGGCCAAGCTGGACGCCGCCGGTTTTGGCCCGGTTTTGAATGGCCGCGCTCGCATCCGCCACGACCGTGGCCTTCTTCAACTTCGCCGGATCCATGCGAAAATCTTCCATCAATTTTTTGACAACCTGGACCTTGCCTTCATACGGCAGCGCTTGCCGACGGAGATTGCCGGCCTCCGCGACAAGCTGCCGGTATTCCGAGCGCTGCTTTTCCAAAAAACGGCAGCCATAAAACAGCGCGAGATAAATCACGACCCCGGCGCCGGCGATGCGGACGATGCGTTTTTCGCGTTCGGTCAATGGGCGCATGGTTATTGCGTCTCCTTTCTTGAAGAACGCGCCGCCGCCGGAGGCACGGAAGCGCGGCTGGAAGGCGCCACGTCGGATGGTGCATCTTTTTCATTTTTCACCTTTGCGATTTCCTCGGCGGTCGGGCCGATCACAAGCGACTGCAATTGCGCGGCGGGTTTTTCCTGCGCGCTGATCCGCACGTTGACCTTTTGACGGTCTGGCGTGGGCGTCTGCTCCTCGACCGTGACGTTGGCGAAGAAGCCGGAGGCAATCAGCTTGGAGCGAAAATCCGCGACCTGCTGGCCGTCCCGGAACGAGCCACGCAGCGAAACTGCGCCGTGGCTGTTCATCGAAAGCGTGTCGAAACGGGAACCGGACGGCGCGGATTTGGAAAAAACATACAGCGCGTCGAGGTAAGGCGGCTGGATCTGTTTCAGGTATTGGAGAAAGTCCAGCTCGCGGTCAATGACCGTCAGGCGTGCGGCGGCGGCCTTGAACGTGGAAACCTTTTTTTCCAGATGCGGTTTGAGCAGCAACGCTTCGGCAAAAGGCAGCAACAACGCCACGGCGGCGAGCAACACAGCGCGCGTCGCCCATTTTTTCACGTCCGCCTTCGCCAGAGTTGAGGCGCCGCTGGATTGTTTAATCCGGATGACCAGCGGCGGACTGCTGTCTTGTTCAGCGAATTTTTGCAGCCCGGCAATTGCCGCCGAACGGCCCTCGCCACCCGCGACTTCCAGCCGTTCGCATTGCCAGCCGTCGCCCAAAGTTTTGGCCAGACGCGCGGTGAATTCATCGGAAACTTTGTCGCCGGAAACAAATATCTTCGTCCCGGCCAAACTGCTCTTCAGGATTTGCGCCAGCGCGGCCGGCCCTGCATCTGCCGCACCGGAAATGACATCACTGCCCCAGAAAATAATCCGCGAAACCGAGGGAATGCCTTTGTCAAAACACGTCAATTCCGACTGGCTGTTTCCAATGTCCAGCATCGCGCAGGTTTCGGGCGGCTGCGGGCAAAGGCGGTTTCGCGCCAGCGCCGCCAGGGTGAAAACCGGATTGGTTCCGCAGGCGGCAAGCAGCTCCTGATAATCCGCCACCATCTCTTTTTTCACGGCGGCCACGAGCAAATCCTGCTTCGCAATCGCGCCGTTCGACGGCTTCGTTTCGCCGAGCGGCTGCCAGCCCCAGGCCAGTTCGTCGGGCGGCAGCGGAAATTCGCCTTCAATTTGCAGGAGCAGCCGCTGATGAAATTCCTCCTTTGCGCCGGCGGGAATTGAAAGCTGTCGCAGCGAAACCCCGCGCGCGCCGATGGCGCAAAACGCACCCGCCCGCGGCTGCCAACTTTTCGCCTGCAAAAACTTTTTCAGCGCCAAGGCCGTTTTTTCCCGGCATGGCGCGGTCAGGCGGCCATCCGGCAGGCGTTCCAAGGGCAGTTCCACGCCGGCATTTTCACGGAACGCCTTGAGCAGGCTCTGGCCGATCTCGACGTAAATCGGCGGCGGATTTAGGAAGGCGATTTTTTTCACAAGTCGTCCTCCCGCCATGAAAGTATTTTCTGGTCTTGAAGTCCAATGTGAATGATGGCATGGATCCGCTGCCGCGCACCGGTGGAATTGATTTTCCCCTCGCTGAAAATGCGGAACGTCTCCGAGCGCGCCGTCACAAGCGGCGCAATTTGCTTGAACACATCGCGAGTCATGCCGGACACTTTCAAGAGCTCGCCGGTGCTGGCAAAAAACGCGCCGGACTGGCGCTGCGAAATGATCGCCTGCGCCAGTTCGCGGGTCAGGCCCGGCAGACAAACCAGCACGTCGAGACTGGCGGTGTTGATGTTGATCGCGCCGGAAAAGCTCTGGCCGGAATCCACCGTCACGTCATCGGCGATGTCCATGAAAAGATTTTCGTCCACCACGCCGGCTCCGGTCTGGTCCGCGGAGGATTGACCGGACGAACCCCTCCGGTTTTGATTTTGCGGCGGCGTGACATCGAGCAAATCGGCGATGCTTTGGAACTGATGCTGTCCGCGATACGCGACAATCGCCCGGGCAATTTGCGGCGTGATGCCGCGAACAGTGGTGAGCGAATTTTGGTCCGCCGTCTGGACGTTGACGCGATCCTCGCCGGCGGCATTCACATTTCGCACCGACGAGTCCACGGTCAGAATTCCAGCCCAGCCCAAATCAGAGTTCTCGACGGAATTGTCAAAGGCGAAATCGTTTCCATTTTCCCCCGCCGCTTCGAGCAGGCCATTTTGATGAACATCGCTGCCCAGCAACAATTCAGGCGTGACGCCGCGAACCATCAGCAGTTCGCGCACCGTCTGAAATGGTCCGATGCGCGGCTGATACGGCGGCTTCAATCCCTCGTAATACTGCGTTTCCGCCGCAACCGTCGTGCTGTCGCCGCCGCGCCAGTTCACGATGGCGGCGGCCACGTCCGGCGTCATGTTTTGCAGCCTGGCCAGTTCGTCGGCGGTAGCGGTGTTCACGTTGAGCCGGCTCTCCTCGTCACTGACGCCAAAAACAATTCCGCCGCCTTCGTCGGGCCGGCTGCGGCGGAAGACGCGAAAAACTCCGCGCCCCAGCGGGACATCGCGGAACTGCTGCGCGTCGTCGTAGAGATTGCCGGTGTGATTTTTCTGGCTGCGGCTGCGGTCTCCCGCGTCGCGATAAAGCAGCGCCTCGGCCTTTTCGATTCCGGCCAGCGCGAGATAGTGCGCCTGAATCCGGTCACCGTAATTTTTCACCACAAGCAAATCCATCCGCGCGGTGTGCAGCACGCTGATGACGATCACCGACAGCAGCGCCAGGCACCAGAGCAGGCCGACCAGAACGGAACCATTGTTGCGCTTCGTTTTAATTGCCGCCTCCATTTCCCGGCATCTGGCCGGATGATGAAGTGTCGTCGGAATTTCCCGCGTCGGACGAACTTTCATTGTCCTGTGAGGCGTCCGCCAGATTTAATTGTGCCACCGTCTGGAAAGCGAGCGGCGGTTCGGGTTTTTCCTCGTCCGCGGCGTCGGGATTTTTCTTCTTGGGATTGGAATCCAGCAGCAGCGTGATGCGCACGGCTTCCGGCAGGCCGGAGAGATTGCTGCTTTCCCGCGCTGAATTTTTCTTCTTGTCCGAAGACGGGTCTTCGCCCCAGGAATCATACCAATCCAGTCCGTCGAAGTATTCCAGCTTCAAGCCGACCACGCCTGTGGCAATTTCCTCCTTGCTGCCGCCGGACAACGCATCCAACGCGATGGTCGGATTACGCCGGCGCCAGAGGCTGAATTGCCCCGTCTCCGGATTCTTGTCGAGATAGAGGCTTTCCTGGCAAAAATCCCCTTCGCGCGGACGGCGCGGCGTGTAGTTGTGCGTGCCAAAATCGAGGTTGTCGGCCTCCACTTCGCCCAGCGTCCGGGTCATGCCGATAAAATCCTGATCCTTGGACAACGGACAGGCGGCGCGGAGATCCGCCGTCATGATCGCCATCGCGACGCGGGCGTTTTGAATGATCTCGGCGCGCGGCTCAATCAGCTTCTGGGCGGAGAAGCCCGCGTTCAGGCAAAGATACGCGCTCACCAGAATCAACGACATCAACGCCACGCTGATCATCACTTCAATCAACGTGAATGCGGAGTGAGGTTGGGAAAAGCGCGCGGTCATTTGGGTTGGGTCTTCGATTTCGCGTCCTTCGGCTTGACGGTTGAATCACTGGGTGGTTCAAACAGCAGGGTTTCCAGTTCGTAAATTGCCACTCCCGTCTGTGAATTTTCCACCTGAACACTCACGTCGTGCAGCCCGTCAATGTCGGTGGGGCTGACGGTTTGCTTCCAGCGATAAAGCGGCAGGGTCGCCCCGCAGTCGCCGTCAGTCGTCCCATCGGTCAAATCCTTTTCCGCGCGGAGCGTCTCGATTTGTCCCGCCGCGAACAGCGCGGCGACGGTCTGCAATTCAGATTCCTTGCTGGAGCTTAACGCCGTGGTGATGCCCTGCGTGAGGCCGACCAGCGCGATTCCCAAAATCAAAATGGCCACCATGACTTCCACGAGCGAGAATCCGGCGTTGTGGTTCACGAGGTTCATTCGCGCTCCATTTCGACGAGGTGAACGCGCGCGGTGATCGGGTTGATGCGCAAACCCAGCCGGAAACCCTCTTGGTCGCGAAGGATGATGTCTCCGGCATCGGCGGTGCCGTCGGGATAAAATGCAATCGCCACTCCGTCCATTGGCGATTGGCCAACCGTCATGGCAGAATCAGATTGTGCGCCCGGTTCGGAAACATTTTCATCGGGCTGGCGAAATTCAATCGCAATTCGCGGGTCCAGTTCGCCTTTGCCGCCGGGCACGTCATCAGCCGGAACGAAATCATCCTGCCCGTTTTGCATCACGCGCTTTTCGACCAGATAGCGGCCGGTTTTCTCGTCGAGGCGGACCCGGCGGATCTGGTTCAAGCTCACCGCGCGGCTGTAGGCGAGATCGAAGGCATTGATCAATTCACGGCTGGTCGAGCGGAGCAAGGCATCCTGAAAGGAGCCTTTCATCTCCGGGATCATCATCGCCGTCACGATTCCGATGATGGCGATCACCACCATCAGCTCGATGAGGGTGAAGCCGGCTCGATTGCGCCGAGTTGACAGTTCTGGTTTCATTACCAATTGCCAAGGTCCGCGGCATAACCCTCGCCGCCGTCCGCGCCATCCTCGCCGCGCGACCAGACATCAAAGCTCGTCGGGTGATGGGTTCCGGGAAAACTGTATTGATAGGGGTTGCCCCACGGATCGTTGCGGAGCTGTTTGATGTAGGGGCCGCGCCATTTCTGTTCCGACCCGGCCGGGGCTTCCACCAGCGCCTGCAATCCTTCTTCGGTGGTTGGATAGCGGTCCATGTGAATGTAAAAACGTTCCAGGGCGGATTCGAGTTCGGCGACCTGCGACTTGGCGGCGCTGACCTTCGCGTCCTTCGTCGTGCCGATGAACTGCGGAATGATGGTCGCCGCCAAAATGCCGAGGATCACCACGACCACCATGATTTCGATCAGGGTGAAGGCGTCCGAAGTTGTTTTCTTTAATTGGATATTCATGTGTTCATCTTTCCGGTTGGTTAAAATGTTTCAGTCAATGAATGGCGCTGCTCATCTTGAAAATGGGCAGTAAAATGGCGATCACCATGAATCCCACCAGCGCGCCAACGACCAGAATCAGCGCCGGCGCGAGCAGCGAAATCAAAACCTTTGTCCGCGCCCTCATGTGGCGTTCCTCGATCTCCGCCACTTTGAGCAGCATCTCGTCCAGCGTTCCGGTTTGTTCGCCGACATCAATCATCTGGATCACCGTTCCCGGGAAAATGCCCATTTTGCGCAGCGGAGTGGCCAGCGAATCGCCGCCGCGCGTTTCTTCCGCGACGCGCGCCACCTGCCGCGCCAGAATGCGGTTGCCGATGGTGTTCTCGACGATCTTCAACGCTGGCAGCAGCGAAACGCCGCTCTTCACCAGCGTGCCGAGGGTTCTGGCAAAACGGCCCAGTGCCGCCGCAAGCACAACCGAGCCAATCAGCGGCAAACGTAATTTTATCTTGTCCCAGTTCTCCGCGCCTCGCGGCGTGCGCAGATGCCAGCGTCCGCCGAAAATCGCGGCAACCAGCGCGATCAAAATCCAGGGCCAGTAATGATGCAGCCCGTGGCTGATTTTCAGGAGGATCAAGGTGGGCAGCGGCAGCACCGGCAGCATATCCTGCAACATGCTGAAAAGCCGCGGCAGCACGACGGTCAGCAGCACCGTCACCGTGCAGATGCCAAACACCAAAACAAAAACCGGATACGCCACCGCCGCCATGACTTCGCCGCGAACTTCGTCCTCATGTTCGAGCAGGTCCGCCAGGTCGGCCATGACCTTGGGCAGCACGCCTCCTTCCTCGCCGACGCGAACCATGCTGCAATAAAGTTTGCCAAACAGTTGCGGATGCTCCTCCAGCGCCACCGAGAGCGACGCGCCTTTGCGGACCGAATCGGCGATTCTCAAAACCACCGCCTTGAGCGCCGGGTTTGTCTCCTCATCGCCGAGGCTGTCCAACGCCTGCGGAATGGGAATCGCCGCTCCGAGGAGCGCGCTGATTTCGCGCGTCAACGCCGTGATGTCCCTGCGTTTGATGCGCCTGCCGAACGAAATTCCCGCCGGCCGAACTGCGTCGGTTTTCGCGGTGGAATTTGCCGTTTCACCGGCGGCGGGACACAGCTCCAGGTTTGACGGAAAAAGCCCGCGCCGACCAAGCAACTGAAGCGCGCCCTTGCGATCATCGGCTTCGATGACGCCCGCGACGCTCGCGCCGTTTTCCCCGACCGCCTGATAGCGGAACTCGCTCATTCGTGCAGGTCTCCCGATGACACGCGCAGGATTTCTTCGAGCGACGTGATTCCCGCGGACGCTTTTTGCAGTGCGTCCTGGTGGATGCTGATCATGTCTTTCGCCGCCGCCGATTTGAGCCTGGCGTTGGAACGTTTCTGCAAAACCAATTCCTTCAGCTCCGGCGTGAGCAGCAGTAGTTCGAAAATGCCGGTCCGCCCCCGGTAGCCCGTGTTGCGGCATTCGTCGCACCCTTTGCCGCTGTAAAAGACGCCTTCAATCCGCCGGCCGTCCAGCGCCTCGATTTTGTCGCGCATCGCCGGGGTGATTTGCGATTCAACGCGGCAATTCAGGCAAATCTTCCGCACCAGCCGCTGCGCCAAAACGCCTTCAAGCGACGACGCAATCAAAAAGGCCTCGACGCCCATGTCCAGCAGCCGCGTCACCGCGCCGGTCGCGTCATTGGTGTGCAGCGTGCTGAACACCTGATGGCCTGTCAGCGCCGCGCGAATGGCGATTTCCGCCGTCTCCGAATCGCGGATTTCACCGACCATCACGACGTCGGGGTCCTGGCGCAGAATCGCGCGGAGGCCGTTGGCAAAGGTGAAATTCCGGCTGGGACGAACAGGAATTTGCGCCACGCCAGGAAGTTCGTATTCGACCGGGTCTTCGATGGTGAGGATTTTCAGTTCCGGCGTGTAGATGCTTTGCAGGATGGAATAGAGTGTCGTGGTCTTGCCGCTGCCGGTCGGCCCAGTGGTCAGAAAAAGTCCGTGCGGCTTTTCGACCAGCCGGGCGAGCAGCGCGGCGCGTCTGGCGTCAAGGCCGAGTTCCTCGGTCGTCGAGACTTTGGTGTTTTTCTCCAGCAGCCGCATCACGAGGCTTTCGCCGTAAATGGTCGGCATCGTGCCCACGCGTATGTCCACGCGCGCGCCGCGATGGTTGATCTGAATATGCCCGTCCTGCGGCATGAACCGCTCCGCGATGTTCATGTCGCCCATGATCTTGATGCGCGACACGAGCGCGGCATGGAGCTGCTTCGGCGGTGGTGGCTTTTCCTGCAACAGGCCGTCCACGCGGTAGCGCAATTGCAACGTGTCCTCGAATGGCACCAAGTGGATGTCGCTCGCCCGTTCGCGCAGCGCCGTGGAAATAATCAAATTCACCAGATTGACGACCGTGGGCTCATTGGCCATCACCTCGATGTCCTGGAGATTCTTGCCCTCGCTGATTTCAACACTCTCCGGGTTGAGGTTTTCGATCATCTTCTCCACCGTGACCTGATAGCATTCGGCGATTTTCTCGGCGATCTCCGTGGCCGGGGCTTCAAATTCCACCACTTCCAAGCCGCTCAAAAGCCGGATGTCGTCTATCACGCGCCGACCGACGGGCACGGCGGTAGCGATGTAAATTGTTCCGTTGGTGATTTCAAAAGGCAGAAGGCAGTGACGTTTGGCAAATTCAGCAGGCAGCGCACGGATGACTTCCGGTGGCACGTCAAGCTTGGCGAGACTGCCCGCCTGTCTCAAAAAGCGGCCGCGTTCCATCAGGCTTCCGACGCCTTGAACCGCGGAATCACTCTTCAAATTTCCGGTTAATTTGTCCATGTTCCCAAAATCCCGCCAGCCGCCCGCGCAAAAACCAAGCACTCGGGCCGGCTTGACTTTCATTCGAAAGGAATGTCCGAAAGAATGCTTGCATTCGGTTCCTTGGTAAACATCTTTTCGAGAAAATAGTTTCAAAAAATATGCCTGCCCGGAGTTCATGCCATTGAAACCGGCAAGCTGGATGAAACGTGGCCTGATTGGATGGACCAATGAACGCTCCGCGCTCCCGGGGCGGTCCACCATCGAAAGAGATGCCGTTGCAAGGGCTGAAAAGCCCGAAAACTAATGCCAACGTTGATTAATATCAAGTTGGCGGAGAGGGGGGGATTCGAACTCCAAAACGCCGTTTGACTGGACAGTGTGACAGGCCGTGACAGCCGGAGTCAGATCGCGACTTTCGCCTTTGTTTTCAACGTGCTTTGCATTTTCATCCCCCGCGTTCACAGTGACAGCTTGTGCCACGCCGGGACTGCTTGCGTCTATGGTTTGTGTGTCTAGTTGTGTGTCAGTATTCTTCTCATCCAGGAAGTCCGGCAGTTTCTCGATCAAACCCGCCGTCTCCAAGCGTGTCGTGTCCGTATAAGGCCCCGTAGTCAATCGAGGATCACTGTGGCGCATCAATTCCTGCCGCACCTGCACCGACGCCCCGGCCAGTTCCAAATTCATGTTGTAGGTCATCCGCAGCGCGTGGAAATCCACTTTGCAGCCCTGGTCGTTCCAGACAACGATGTCCGCCGCCTTCAAATGTTCGTGCATCTTGCGCATGGATGCAATCCGACCGGCAAACACCAATTTGTCCGCCGTCACCGACGCCGGCTTGATGTCCGCCAACATCCGCGCCAACCGCGTTTTCAGATAAATCTTCGACGCCTTGCGGTTTTTCGTCGTGGAACTGCGCACCAGGATAAACGGACGGTCAGCGTCCAAATGCACGTCGCCCCATTGCACCGAAGCCAGTTCCTTGCGCCGCAATCCCGTGTTCACAGCCGCCAGATAACCCAGCGCATAAAAACCCGCCACGCCCAGCAACCGCCGCATTTCGTCATTGGTGAACGAACGGCGCTTCACGGTTTCATGCCCCTTGCGTTCCACCTTGCCCACCCGCCGCAACGGATTGATTTCCAGCCGGTCATTGCGTTCCATCCATGCAAACAGCGAGGACGCAGCATTCTGGTATTCGTTGAGCGTCTTGGCGGAGAATTCCTTTTGGTTTGCCCGCCATAATTGAAACGAGTCCGCGCTGACATCGCGCAGGTGGTCCCATCCGCATTCAAAGAATAGTCGCTTGATGCGTGTCTCCAGATGTTTGAGATGACTTTCCGAACGCTTCCGCACCCGCAGATCGGCCAGAAAGTCGTCCAGGTGTGCCAGCAAGGGCGACTGCGCCGCTTCGCGCAGCGGTTTCCGGCCCGTCAGCCCGGCCAGTTCCTTTTCACGCTGGCGAACCACCACGAGCAGCTTCTGGTTGGCCAGTTGCTTGTCCGTTGTGTGCAGCGGAAGCGTTGTTGTGCTGAATTCGCCATCCAGCTTGAAACGCCCCCGATACAGACGCCCGACATGCAGACGCCCGTTGATCTTTCGTTTCGGTCTAAAAACATTGCAGATCATATTTCATTTCCATTCATTAACATGAGCACCTGACTCAACCGAAACCGGATGCCACCCAAGATTTTAACACGCGTCAGCCGCCCGGCATTGACCAGCCGGTCCACCGTGCGCAGGGAACAGGCCAGCTTTTCAGCCACCTGGCGTTTCTTGAGCAGCTTGTCTTCCGTTAAATTATTTTCCGGGTTCATGGTTAAAATGCTTTGTTTTATTAATCTTCCGGGTCAATCTCCTCACCGTGGGCATGCATGGCTTCCTTTTCTTCACCGGGGATATTGGCAACATAAACCCGATACACATCATTGTTGTCCAGCGGCACACCCCGCGCATTCAGCCAGTCGGCGATTTTCTGAAAGGAAAATCGTTTTTCGTTGCGCAGGATGTCAATCACATTGCTGTAATCTCTGGCCGCAATCACCCGCTTTTCTTGTTTGGCGGCATCGGCCAGGGCCGCCGGATCAGGAATGGGCGTTGAGGCGACGACAGTTTTGGTTTCAGACCCCGATTGCTCGGGTCTCGTTTTTTTAGCGTGTTTAGTTTTCATCTTCAGAAGACAGCATACCGCTAAAAGAAATTATGTCAATAATAAAAAAGCATTAAAAGCAAAACAAGTATAAAGAGAAAATCGTGACCAAACATGGCAGACTCCATTCCGCGCCGGCCTGGACTCACTTCGCTTGTGCGCTCGCCCATACCATCGCTCCATTCCGTCAGCCAAGTTTCGTCACTCTGGAGAACTGTTGTGCCCGGTCGTGTCAGCTTTGCAACCAGCCCCGCGCCCCGTTCCCCGCTCGCGGAACTGGTTTCAAAACCGACACCACCCGGACAAATGACGCGCGTGAGGGTGTCACTCGTTGACGATCAACCCGGCCGCGAACTTAACGTGCATGTAATTTGAAGCCGCTTGGTTCAATTTGTGAAGGTGGCTATTCAGCCTATCCTCATATTAGGCGTCTTTTTTCTTGCCACAAAACGTAAATCCTAAAACCACCTGTAAAGCTGCGCAAGCAAGCATCAACCAAGCCATCAAACTAAACTTCCGACTTGCCAAAGCGTCCAAATGGAGTTGGGAATCTCTCAAATTACGAACGACTTCGACTATCGTGTCTTTGCCAATCGTTCCACTGCTCACCCCGCCAAAAAACTGCTCAAAGCTCTTCTGGCCAGATTGAACCTCCTCGGCATTGGCAGAAAAAAGGCCGGAAAGGTGAAGCTCAAATATTGCACACGATGCAAAGAGCAAACATGGCAACAAAATAATAAGAATGTGTTTTTTATTCATAATAGTGTAATGACGCCTAACGAAAAAAGCTGAGCCACCGCCGACCTGCGACGTGAACCGCGATAGCGGAACGGACCGCGCCAACGGCGGTTGGCTCCGGCGACTTGTTAGGCGTCTGGTAAATCATCTAAACCCTGCTTCCGAGCAGCGACCGCTCTTTTGCGCGCCTCTGCTTCACCATACTTATTGATCGAAAATGTGCGTATGCGGCGATTGCCTCGGAAATCAGTCCAAGTCGCACGCCACACCTCATACTCAAATCCCTTAATCTTCTGAACGACTCGCGTAACTCCAACCACTCCGGTCTTACTCTTAATTCTCTCGACCTGCATACTCTGCTTTCGGGTCAGCTTGGGAAAACTCTCTCGCACTTCTTTCCAGTAACGCTTCGCGGCCTCAAGTGCGCCATCCTCTCCGTTGTGGTTCTTGAACGGATAATACTCCTGAAACATCGCTCCTTGGCGGTAAAGCTTTACACGAAAGCACGCGACTGACTGCTCTGGATAAAACATCCGGCACAATCCTGGAAAACCTATGACTTTCGTTGTTGCCATGACGCAAGGACGCCTAACGAAAAAAGCTGAGCCACCGCCGACTCGCGGCGTGAACCGCGATAGCGGAACGGTAAACCGAGACAAACATCAATAAAGTCGCGTGGCATAATGCGCGGCTTAATCACAACTGCGTCTTGATGGTCTTCGCTCATAAATGGTGCAGCAACGCCTAACGAAAAAAGCTGAGCCACCGCCGACTCGCGACGTGAACCGCGACAGCGGAACGGCCAGCGTCAACGGCGGTTGGCTCCGGCGACTTGTTAGGCCACGTCACCATAACCGATTCGGTCTAATCAATCTGCCAGACGAATCTACCAGCCTGTCGTCGGCATATCCAACATAACCATGAATGCTGCACCGCATAAAAATACCGTTGGTGTCACCCTTGAGTAAGCCCGGCGAAACAATCTCGTAGCTGCAATTGTTGGTGGTGAATGAAGCCCAACTCGTCGCGGGCTGGTGCAAATGGTCGCCGGGACAAACTAAAATCTTTGGCGTGCCTAACTCGTTCGACATCGAAAGGAAATCTGACGGGAGATGACCGTCGTGATCGTCTGGCCACAAAAGAGCGGCAGCACAAAGAACCGCGTTCATCTGATTGCTGCAACTCATCTGCTCGGCGTGGCGCTTCAAAGCTGGCAATGAGGCGATAAAAATCACCGCAGCGATAACAAAGACCGCGCTGAAAATGTAAAACCATCGCTTCATGGCGTGCGCATAGTGGCCTAACGTAGAAAGCTGAGCCACCGCCGACTCGCGGCGTGAACCGCGATAGCGGAACTGCCAGCGCCAACGGCGGTTGGCTCCGGCGACTTGTTAGGCGTCAACGATTGCATTTCCGTCTCCTCATCTCTCGCAAACCTTGCCGCCAAGTCTGCGCTATCGCCACCACGGCGATAAGTCTAAAAATCCAAAATCCCCAAGACATCGGATGCCAAGCATAAAATGAAGCCCAAATCATCAGAAGAAAAACTACCGTGAACAAAAACAATCCCTGACGAAGCTCACCATCGGAAAGCTCCTGAATCTTCTTGCCTCGGTAACAAAACATAAATCAAAAACGCGTCAATGACGCCTAACGAAAAAAGCTGAGCCACCGCCGACTCGCGACGTGAACCGCGACAGCGGAACGGCCAGCGCCAACGGCGGTTGGCTCCGGCGACTTGTTAGGCAGCAAAGCCATAGGCTAAATCTAATCCTTTCCCCAACGCCAGCGTGGTCTTTCTCCTTTTATGTAGCATGTAATAATCAAAGCAACTATCAAGACTGCTTCCAATGCGAAAAATAGGACAAAGTGCTTGCCGGGAAGTAAGACAAAAGCTGATGTGCCAAGCAACGCGATAAAACACAAAAGCACAAGCCATCCCTGCCACGCACAAGGCGGTCCCCATCCCCAACCATACTTTTTAGCCGGAAACCATATCTGCTTTTCGTTCTTTTTCATAGTGGTGTGTCTTGCTGCCTAACGAAAAAAGCTGAGCCACCGCCGACTTGCGACGTGAACCGCGATAGCGGAACTGACAGCGCCAACGGCGGTTGGCTCCGGCGAC
>CAZZPE010000044.1:0-21494 GCA_964655855.1 uncultured Bifidobacteriaceae bacterium | reverse complement strand
TCGGCGGCGGCGCCATTTCGTAGAGCGCGCCGTCCACGCGGTAGCGGATGCGGAAATCCGTCTCAAACGGCTCGAAATGAATATCGCTCGCCCGGTCCTGAATGGCCTGTTGCAGCACGAGGCCGACGAACCTGACGATGGGCGCCTCGTTGGCCAGGTTCTCGAGCCGTTTTTCGTCGGTGGCGGCCTCGTCGGCTTTTTGGGCAATCTCCTTGTCCGCGCCCAGCTCCTTGAGGATTTCTGAAAAATCCCCGCTGGCTTCGTCCTGGCCGTAAAGCCGGTCAATCGCCTTCTTGATTTCGGCCGGGTCGGCCACGACGATCTGCACGTCGCGCTTGATGGCAAAATGAATTTCATCCGCGTGCTGCGGGTCGAGCGGGTCGGCCAGCGCCACCTGCACCGTGCCGTTGTTCATCGCGACGGGCAGGCATTGATACATCTGCGCGACCTTGGCCGGGACCGTTTGCAGCAGGTCCGGCGAAAATTCACGGTCCTTCAACGACACCACGTCGGCGCCGACATGGCCGGCGATCACGTGCAGGATGTCATCGAGCTTCATGATGCCGAAGTCCTGCAACAGCTGGATCACGGGCGCGTTGCCACGCTTGAGCTCGGCGACCACCTCCTCGTATTGAAGGTCGTCAATCAGCCCCTGCTCCCGGATGAGCGACAGCAGCGGATTTGAAATGTCTTCGGCCATGTTAAAAAATCATCACGCTTTTTCCGGCGCGGCCTGGCTCTGCGCCATCTCCAGTTCCTGCAGCTTCGCCTGGATGGTCGTCGGGTCCTGCGCCTTGGTGATCACTTCCTCGCGCGCAATCATGCCCTGCAGATATTTGTCCAGCAGGGATGAATCGAGCGTCACCATGCCGTATTTCGCGCCGGTCTGGATGTCGGACTGGATGCGGAACGTCTTGTTGTCGCGGATGAGCGCGGCGATGGACGGCGTGTTGACCATGATTTCAAAAACCGCGACCCGGCCCGGCTTGTCAATGCGCGGAATGAGCAGCTGCGAGATCACCGCCTGCATCACCGTCGAAAGCTGGATGCGCACCATTTCCTGCTGGTTGGTCGGGAACGCATTGGTGACACGGTCAATGGTCTTGGCCGCGCCGGTGGTGTGCAGCGTGCCAAACACCAAGTGGCCGGTTTCCGCCGCCGTGATGGCGGCCTCGATCGTTTCCAAGTCGCGCATTTCACCGACCAGAATGATGTCCGGGTCCTGGCGCAGCGCGCGGCGCAGTCCCTCGGCGAAATTCGGCACGTCCACGCCGATTTCGCGCTGCGTGATCAGCGACTTCTTGTGCTTGTGGTAATATTCGATCGGGTCCTCAATGGTGATGAGATGCACCTCTTCGCGTTCCTCGTTGACGATGTTCAGCATCGAGGCCAGCGTGGTGGTCTTGCCGGAGCCGGTCGGGCCGGTCACCAGAACCAGGCCGCGCGGCTTGTAAAGCAGCTCCTTCACGCTCGGCGGAATGCCGATTTGCTCCATCGTCAGCAGCTTGCTGGGAATCTGCCGGAGCACCAGCGCGAAGTGACCCTTCTCCTTGAACACGCTCACGCGGAACCGCGCCGCGTCGCCAAACGCAAAACCGAAATCCGCACCGCCGCGCTCGCGCGTGCTCTGGATGTGCTCCTCGGACGTGATGCTGCGCATCAATTCCTCGGAATCCTCCGGCTTGAGCGCCGGGCCTTCGACGCGGTGCAAAATGCCGTGAACGCGGATCACCGGCGGCGTGCCAACGCGGATGTGCAGGTCGGAGGCGCCTTCGGCCACCACCAACTGCAGCAAATCAGACATGGAATATGACATAAAAACTTCCGTCAGGATTCATCGCCAACCGTCGCGCGGATGACCTCGTCGGGGGTCGTCATGCCGGCAAGCACCTTGCGGATGCCGTCCTCGCGCAGCGTGCGCATGCCCATCTCGCGGGCGCGGGCGCGCAAAACGGACGACGACACCTTGTCGTAAATCAATTTCCGCGCCTCGTCGTCAATGGTGAAAATTTCAAAGATGCCGAAGCGCCCGCGGTTGCCGGTGTTGGAGCAGTTGGCGCAGCCGCGGCCTTTCATGAGCGTGGCGGTCTTCAGATTGTCGGGCGTGAGGTTCAGGGCGCGCATCTCGTTCTCCGTCGGCTGATACGGCTCGCCGCATTTCTTGCAGACTTTGCGCACGAGCCGCTGCGCCATGAGGCAGCGCGTGGATGACGCGACCAAAAACGGCTTCACCCCGATGTCAATCAGACGGGTCACGGCGCTCGGTGCGTCGTTGGTGTGCAGCGTGGAGAAAACCAAATGGCCGGTGAGCGACGCGTTGATGGCGATGGACGCCGTCTCCAGGTCGCGAATTTCACCGATCATGATCACGTTCGGCGCCTGGCGCAGGATGGCGCGCAGCGCGGCGGCAAACGTCAGCCCGACAGCCTCGCTGATCTGCACCTGGTTGATGCCAGCCAGGACGTATTCCACCGGGTCTTCAACGGTGATGATCTTGCGGTCGGGACGGTTGATGAAGTGGAGGCAGGAATACAGCGTCGTGGTCTTGCCGGAACCGGTGGGGCCGGTCACCAGCAAAATCCCGTCCGGCAGGCCGATGATCCGCTCAAACGTCTGCTGGTCGTCCGTGAAAAATCCGAGGTCCGCCAGACCGAGCTTCAAACCTTCCTTGTCCAAAATACGCATCACGATGCTCTCGCCGTGATACGTCGGCAGGCAGGACACGCGCAGGTCAATCAGCTTGTTGCCGACCTGCGACTGGATGCGTCCGTCCTGCGGGATGCGGTGCTCGGAGATGGACATGTTCGACTGGATCTTCAACCGGGCGATGATGGACGCCTGCAGCCGTTTGGGCGGCGCCTTCATTTCGTGCAGCAAACCGTCAATGCGGTAGCGCAGCCGGAATCGTTTCTCCAGCGGTTCCAGATGGATGTCCGACGCGCGGAGCTTGAAGGCGTCCACGATGATCTGGTTCACGAGCCGGATGAGCGGCGCGTCGGCGTCCACCGCCGCGGCATCGTCCGCCAGCAATCCGGGCACGGCCACGTTCTCCTCCGTCAGCTCCTGCATCACGTCCTTGAAGACGCCCTCCTCCATCGTTTTTTTCTCGCCGCCGTAATACTTGGTCAGCGCCGCCTCGATGTCCGGCTCCGACGCCACGCGCAGTTCAATCTCCGCGTTGAGCAGATGCGTGAGCGAATCAATCGTGTTCAGGTCGGACGGGTCGGCGATGGCGACGGCGACCTTGCCGTCGGTTTTGAAGAGGGGGATGACGCGGTATTTTTTGGCAGTGGGGCGCGGGATGATGGAAATGACCTCGTCGGGAATCTGCATCGAGCCGAGCTGGACGACTTCCGCGCCGAACTGCGCGGCCTTGGCCTGCGTCACGTCCGCCGGGCGGATGACCTTGTTGGCCAGCAACAAGTCCACCACACCGACGTTGGAGGCGTTGGCTTCTACGCGGGCCTTGGCGACCTGCTCGGCCGGTGCGAGGCCAAGGTCCACCAATACATCCGCCAGATAATCGTCTTTTTCTGCCACGGTCTGCCGTTTTGCTGCTGGTTTGCGCGGTTCGTCCGTTTAACACTAGCGGCGCGCGCCGCATTGTCAACGCTTCGCCACTTCATCGCCAAAAACAAACTGGCGCATCCGTCAGAAGCTGTCCCTGACAAATGCCCCATCAAGTGCGAAGGAAGATTATTACACGAACGCAAAGTTGGACACAAGAATTGTGTTGCCGAACATTCCGTCCTCCCGAATTGCCGCCGTCCGAACCAGGCGGCCCGCGACGCCCAAGGCGAAATTCCCCTATGTCCGGCCTGCGGTCCCAGTTTTGTGATGGCATCTTGCCGGACGATGGATAATGTTGAGTCCGGCAAACACAACAAAAGGTCACGTCATGGCACAGGCAATCATGGATCCGGAAAAGGTCCGGCGGTTCGCGGACGAGCTGCAGCGCTTCAACTCCGACCTCGAAAACCGGCTGGTGCTGCTCCAAGCGCGCTTCGGGGCGCTGGGCGACACCTGGCAGGATCAGGAGCACGAAAAATTCTCGGAGGAATTCAAGGTTGCGATGAAGGCGCTCAAGAAATTCGTCGAGCTGTCCAAGGCGCACACGCCCTATCTTTTGCGGAAAGCCCAGCGCATCGAGGAATATCTGCACCAGCGATGACCCGTTAAAAACATGGCCGGCCAGGCACAAATCACATCCGTCGAGGCGATCGAGCTGTTCCGCGCGGCGTTGATCGTGTTCACGAGCCAGGCGCGTCCGGCGCTGGAGGAGATTTCCGGCGAGGGATTGCACACGCGGCTCTGGCTGGAAAACGACCAGCGGCGGTTCTGGGAAAACGAGCGGCGCGTCCGGGGCAAAAAGCTGGAGCAGGCGCAGCAGGAATTGTTCAACGCGCGCCTTTCGCAATTTCAGGAATCCACCTCGCTGCAAATCATGGCCGTCCACCGTGCGCAGCGGGCCGTGCGCGAGGCCGAGGAGAAACTCGCGGTGCTGAAAAAATGGGGCCGCGAACTGGAGAACCGCGCCGCGCCGCTGCTCAAGGAGGTGGACCAGTTGCACAGCTTTTTGACCGCGGAAATGCCCCGGGCCATCGCGTATCTGGGGCAGGTGGTGAAGACGCTGGACGCCTATGCCGACGCCGGCGCGGCCAAACCGGAGGCAAAAAACCCATGAGCGCGACCAGCGGCAAGGGCCGGCTTGCCGGCGCCACCAAGGAGCTTGCGCTCAAGTGGGCGGAGACGAAGAATTACTGGCGCGACGAGAAGAGCGCGGAATTCGAGCGCAAGTATCTGCAGGAACTGTTCGTGGGAGTGGACCGGGCGGTCGCGGTCATCGAGAAACTGGACGAACTTCTGAAAAAAGTCAGGAGCGATTGCGAATAGCTGAACACAGGCGAGCCGGTAAGCGGCGGCGGGTGACTGGCCAACCTTATATTTGCCGCTCATTGGAATCCGCAACCTGAAGTTTCATATCCGCAGATTGATGCTCCACATTTGCGGCCTGAAGTTTCACATCCGATGCCAAATAAATTATTCCCGCATCCTCAAGAATTCGATTCAATGCCAAATCAATTATTCCTCAATCTTCAACATTTGGATTAGATGCCAAACAAATCATTCCTTCAACCTCAACATTTGGTTCGGATGGCAAACAAATTATTCCCGCAATCACGACAATTGAATCCGATGCCGAATAAATTATTCCTGCATTTGGCTTGCGCGATGGCGATTATTGCGAAATTGTTGAGGAAATGAGCGATTCCGACACAAAATCCGCTGTTGGCGAGCCGCCAAAGCCCGCCGCCGAACTTCCGAAGCTTGATCCGCTGACGGTATTGTCAGCTCTGGGCGGCGTGACGCGCTGGCCGATTGTGCAACTGCTCGCCGACGGACGCGAACTGACCATATCCGGCGTGGCCGCCGTCGTGGGCGGCACGGCGGAGAACATCAGCAAGCAACTCGCCGTGCTGCGCAACGCCGGCGTGGTGGAATGGAAGACCGGCGAAGACCGGCGGCAATCGGTGTTTTACATCCCCGCCGCCCGCCGCCCCGCGCCCGGAGTGCTGGATTACGGATTTTGCCGGATTGATTTGAAGCTGGTGAAGAATGCGGCCCGGCGAAAATAGCCGGCACTTTAGTGCTGGGATTCCTTTGCGGCTTTGCGACTTGGCGGCTTTGCGTTACGATCCCGCAAATGTCTGACGACGTAAAAAAATTCCGCATCGGCTCGGTGCATTACCTGAACGCCGTGCCGCTCACGCGCGGCATCGAAAGCGAAATCGTCTTTGCCACGCCCGCCAGGCTTGCCGAAATGCTCCGGCGCGACGATCTGGACGCCGCGCTGGTCAGCATCACCGAGGTTCTGCTCAACGACCGTTACGACATCCTTGACGGCGTCGCCATCGCGTCATTCAGCGAGGTTTACAGCGTCCTGCTCGCGCACAAAAAACCGCTGTCGGAGGCGCGGGAGATTTTTTGCGACACGGCGTCGCTCACGAGCGTGAACCTGCTGAAGGTTCTGCTGGCCGAGCGCGGGCTGAAGCCGGAGTTCAAGCCGCTGGAAAATTACAAGGCCGCCGTGGAAAAGGATTTTGTGCTGCTCATCGGCGACCGGGCGATCGAGTTCCAGCGCGCGGCGCATCCGCACGAGATTTTCGACCTGGGCTTTGCCTGGCACGAAGCCACGAATCTGCCGTTTGTCTATGCGGCGTGGGCCTTGCGGCGCGGGGTTGAGAACCGGGAATTGCGCCGCGAGCTGCGCGCGGCGAAGAAGTTCGGCATGGAGTCGCTGGATTATCTCATCGAGACGCGCGAGGAATTTGACGAGGATTTCCGCCGCGATTATTTCGAGTGGAACATCCACTACCATCTCGGCGAGGATGAGAAACGGGCCATCGCGAAATTCGGCGAATTGCTCCGCAAGCACGGCCTCGGCCCGGTGTTCGAGCCGAAGTTTGTTTCTTGATGGGAGGGTTGCCGTGTCGGCGACCCGAAATTAGGGACGGCGGCACGCCGTCCTTCCCATCAAAACTTCGTCAGCTTTTCCAGTTCCTTCACGCGCTTCTCGATGTCGGCGCGTTTGGTTTTTGTCGTGCGGGTCAGGCCGAAGCCTTCACAGCAGAACGACGCGGTGACGCTGCCATAAACCATCGCGCGCCGGATGTTCGCGTCAATCGGGCCTTTTGCGGCGGCCAAATAACCCATCATGCCGCCGACGAACGAATCACCCGCGCCAGTCGGGTCTTCCACCGTGTGCAGCGGATATGCCGGGCAGATGAAAATGCCCTTCGGCCCGGACAGGATTGAGCCGTGCGAACCCTTTTTGATGATGACGTATTTCGGGCCGAGCTTGTGGATTTTCTTCAGCGCCACGAAAATGTTGTCCTCCTTCACGAGTTGCGCGGCCTCGCTGTCGTTGAGCACAAAGCCGTCAATGCGCGGCAGCAGCTTGAGCAAATCCGGCAGCGCGATGTTCAGCCACAAATCCATCGTGTCGGCCACGACGAATTTCGGGCGGCGCATCTGGTCGAGGACGTGGTGCTGGAGCGCCGGCGCGATGTTGGCGAGCAGGACGAACGGCGTGGCTTGGTGCTCCTTTGGCAGGACGGGCGTGAAGGTCTCGAACACGCCAAGCTCGGTCAGCAGCGTGCGGCGGTTGTTCATGTTCAATTCGTATTCGCCGGACCAGTGAAACGTTTTTCCGGGCAGAATTTGGAGGCCGCTCAAGTCAATTTTATGCCGGCGATAAAGCTCGATGTATTTCTTCGGAAAATCCTCGCCGACGACGCCGATCAATTTGACCGGCGAGAAGAAGCTCGCGGCGACGGCGGCATGGCTGGCGGAGCCGCCGAGCAGGCGCGGGTTTTCCCGGGTGGGAGTTTTGATGGAATCGAGTGCGGTGGAACCGACGATTAAAACGCTCATTGTGTATTTGGGAGTTGGAAGATTGAAGTTGGGGGTTTGGGAAATCAGTGACCGCCTTTGCCTTTTTGAATCAATTCAATTTCGTAGCCTTCGGGCGCGTCAATGAAGGCGAACACGGTTCCGGTGGAAGTGGTGGCCGGGCCGTCGGAAAATTTCAGGCCGTGCTTTGCCAGGTGTTTTGCAAATTCATCCAGGCTGTCCACCTCGAACGCAAGGTGCGTCAAATCCGGCTGCACTTGCACCGGGCCGCCGGCGGGGAAAAACGTGATTTCAATCAATTCTTCGCTGCCGGGAGTTTTTAAGAAAACCAGCTCCGACCCGCGCGGCGATTTGTGCCGGCGGATTTCCGCGAGGCCCAGCACGTCGCGGTAAAACGCCACCGTGCGTTCCAGATCGTTCACGCGGTAGCGCGTGTGCAGGAGTTTTGTGACCTTGCTCATGTAAAAGTCCAATGTCCAAAGTCCCAAGTTCAAAGTCGAGCGCATTGTTTGATTTTAGCCTTTAGACTTCAGCTTTTAGCCTTTAGACTTCGCTTCATGGGCAAACGACGTGAAGCGCGCGAACACGCGGTGCAATTCCTGTTCCAGCACGACCTGAATCCGCCGGATGATCTGGAGCGGGCGCTGAATGAATTTTGGGACACGCAGCGCGGGGCCGCCATTGCGGAGGAAAAAGGCCCGGCGCGCTGGGGACAGCCGGTCGAGCTGCCGCCGCCGACCACCGAGGAGGCCGAGACGCGGCTGTTTGCCGAGCCGCTCATCCGCGGCGTGCTCCAGCACCGCGACGCGATTGACGAGCACATCAAAAAGCACGCGAAGAACTGGGACTTCCACCGCATCGCCGCCGTGGACCGCAACATCATGCGGCTGGCGATTTACGAGATGCTTCACCGCGAGGACATTCCGCCCGTGGTCAGCATCAACGAGGCGGTGGACATCGCCAAAAAATTCTCCACGGAGGACAGCGGCAAGTTCGTCAACGGCATCCTCGACAAAATCAAGGGCGAGATCCTGCGGCCCGCGCGCATTGTCAAATGAAGTTTGCCGATCTCCATCTCCACACGCAGTTTTCCGACGGCACGTTCACGCCGGAGGAACTGGCCGGGCACGGCGCGCGGCTCGGCTTTGCCGCGATGGCACTGACCGACCACGATTCGGTCGAGGGCAGCGCGCGGATGGCCGCGGCGTGCGCGGCGGCGGGAATTGAGTTCATCGTCGGCGCGGAGCTTACCGCCGAACATGACGGCACGGAGGTTCACATTCTCGGCTATTTTCTGGATCCGCAAAATCAGACGTTGCTGTCCGAAATCGCCAAGTTCCAGGCCGTCCGGCAGAATCGCATTCGCGAGATGGTGGCGCGCATCAATGCGCTCGGCGTCCCGCTCGATGTGGAATCTGTTTTTGCGCTGGCCAACTGCAAGTCGCCGGGCCGGCCGCATGTCGCCCGCGCGCTGGTGAAGGCCGGGCTGATTTCAAATCTCGACGAGGCCTTCGAGCGTTTTCTGAAAAAAAACCGACCAGCGTGGGTGCCCAAGTTCAAGATGTCCGCGCTGGACGCCATGGAACTCGTCCATCAGGCCGGCGGGCTGGCGATCATGGCGCATCCGGGCCTGAACCGCACGGATGATGTCATTCCCAACCTCGTGGACGCCGGACTGGACGGCATTGAATGTTTCCACACGAAGCACTCCACCGCGATGTCGGAGCGCTACCTGGAAATCGCGGACAAATACCACCTGCTCGTGACCGGCGGCTCCGACTGCCACGGCTTCAGCAAGGGCAAGCCGCTGATTGGCGGCGTCAAGCTGCCCTACGAACACATCGAAAAAATGAAAGCGAAAGTGGCGGAGCGAAAACCCGTTGAATCGTTGAACCGTTAAATCGGAGACCGGATGCCGCGATTCACGATCCAACAATTCACGATTTAACGAATGAGCTTCTTCGCCAAAATCAAGGCCGGCCTGGCCAAAACCCACAGCAAACTCGTCCACGAAATCAAGCGCATTGTCACGCGCTCGCCCAAACTGGACGCCGCCACGCTCGAGGAACTGGAAGCCGCCCTCATCGCCGCCGATCTCGGTCTGGCCGTCACGCAGCAAATCGTCGCCGCCGTCAAGCTGGCCTACGAATCGCAGGGCACCACCGGCCACGACGTGTTTGCCGTCGCCCGCGCCGAGGTGGAAAAAAACCTCTCGTCGGGCAGGGCCGACCTGCTCAAGGCCGCGCACGGCCCGACCGTCGTTTCCATCGTTGGCGTCAATGGCACCGGCAAGACCACCACCGCCGCCAAGCTCGCCCATTTGATTCAATTGCGAAAAAAAACCGCGCTGCTCGCCGCGTGCGACACGTTTCGCGCAGCGGCGATTGAACAACTGAAACTCTGGGGAACGCGGTTGAAAATTGAAGTTGTCGCCGGCGCATACGGCGCGGACCCGGCGTCCGTGGCGCACGACGCCGTCACCGCCGCGCAGGCGCGCAACATGGATTACCTGTTCATTGACACGGCGGGCCGGCTGCACACCAAGCACAATTTGATGCAGGAATTGCAGAAGCTGCACCGCGTCATCGGCAAACAGCTTGCCGGCGCGCCGCACGAGGTGCTGCTGGTGCTCGACGCGACGACCGGCATGAACGCGCTGAACCAGGCACGCGAATTCCACAAGGCCGTGCCGCTGACCGGCCTGATCGTGACCAAGCTGGACGGCACGAGCAAAGGCGGCATGGTGGTGGCGATCCAGAAGGAACTCGGCCTGCCCATCAAATTCATCGGCCTCGGCGAGCAGCCGGACGACTTGCAGCCCTTCGACGCCAAACAATTCGCGCAGGCGTTGTTTGAAGAATAAAATCTCGGGCGGCTAGGCCGTTGCCAGATTGTCCTCAAGCATTTTCGAGCGCGCGGAAGTTTCGGTCGCTTCAGCAGCCGGCGCGGTTTCCAAAATGCGGATCGGCTCATAAAAGGTGTTGCGCTGCACCGGTGTTCTGCCGGCTTCGCGGATGGCCTTGAGCATGGCCGCCTCGGTCTGCAATTGCGGCGACTTCGCGCCGGCCATGTGGAAGATGTGTTCCTCGATGATGGTGCCGTGCAAATCGTCCGCGCCGTAGCTCAACGCCACCTGCGCCAGCTTCATGCTCAAGCCGACCCAATACGCCGTGATGTGGTCGAAGTTGTCGAGATAGATGCGGCTCACGGCAATCGTGCGGAGCGAGTCGAATCCGGTCGGCGGATGCGTGACGGGAATGTCGTTGTCCTCCGGATGATACGCCAGCGGCACAAAGCCCACGAAGCCGCGCGTCTCGTCCTGCAACGCGCGCAATTGCCGCAGATGGTCCACGCGGTCGGCAAGGCTCTCGACATGGCCGTAAAGCATCGTGCAGGTGCTGCGCCCGCCGAGCCGGTGCCAGGTGCGGTGGACGTCCAGGTATTCCTCGGCGGATTCCTTGCCCTTCGCAATTTGCGAACGGACTTCCTTGCGGAAAATTTCCGCGCCGCCGCCGGTGAGCGAATCGAGACCGGCGGCTTTCAATTCAATCAGCGTCTGCTCGACGGATTTTTTCGCGAGCCAGGCGAGGTGGAGAATTTCAATCGCGGTGAAGCATTTCAATTGCAGCCGGGAATCGAGTTTTTTCAACTCGCGCAGCATGTCGGTGTAATAGCTGAACGGCAGCGACGGATGCAGTCCACCGACGATGTGCAGTTCGGTGATGCCGATGGCCAGCGCCTCGCGCGCCTTTTCGACCATCTGCGGAATTGTCAGTTCGAAGCCGTCGGCGTCGCGCTTCTTGCGCGCGAACGAGCAGAACTGGCATGACAGGATGCAGTAATTCGAGTAGTTGACGTAGCGGTTGATGATGTAGCTGGCGCGGTTGTTGCCGGTCCGTTTCTGCCGCGCAAAATCGGCGATGACGCCGACGGCGTTCAGATCCTTCGACTCAAGCAGCCGCAACGCATCGGCGTCGGAAATGCGTTCGCCGGCGACCACCTTGTCATAAATGTCGCGCAGCCCGTTGCGTTGAATGAAAAAATCCACGCATTACATTTAACGCAAAGCCGCAAAGGCGCAAAGGATTTTACGCCGGACGGTTCCTGCATCTTCGCGTCTTGGCGCCTTTGCGTTAAAAATGAATTACGCCGAAAATGCCCCGAACAGCGCGCGCATTTCCTCGTCCACGTCCGCGTCGTCGGCCAGCGTCTGGGCGATTTCGTCGCGGAGCAACTGCCGGTAACGCTTTCGCAGCCGGTGAACCGCCACGCGAACGGCGGTTTCGTCCATGCCGAGCTTCGTTGCGGCTTCGGCATGGGACAATTCACCTTTGCCGGCGGTGAGGAAAATTTTCAACTGCCCGAACAGCTTCGCCTTGCCGTCGGCCTCGCATTCCTTCTGCAAACGTTCGATGACTTTGGCCAGCAGCGCCAGCGCCCATTCGCGGTCGAACGCCTTGTCGGGACTCGGCTCATTTACGGCGGCGACCTGAAATTTCGTGTCCGCCGTCTGCCAGTCGAGCGAGAGCGGCATTTCGCCGCCGCCGCGTTTTTGGCGTTGCGACTTCTTCCAGTCGTTGATGAGAAAATGTTTCAGCGAGGCGAGCAGGAAGGCGCGAAAGCGTCCGCGTTCGGCGCTCAAGCCTTCGAGATAATTCTTCTCCAGAAACCGCGCGAAAAACGCCTGCGTCAAATCCTCCGCGTCTTCCTTGTTGTGGCCATGCCGGCGGACGTAGGCGTAGAGCGGAAACCAGTAGCTGCGGCAAAGCTCCTCCAGCGCACCATCCGACTGCGGCGTGGAGCGTTTGCCCGCCGCGAGCACGACCGTCCAATGCGTCGTGGCGAAGACATCGCCCGGCGTGCTGGTGTGGGAGAGATTCTCGGTCGTCATTTTCCCTTCGTCCGATGACGCTGTCAGATACAGAAGCGAAACGGGAGGAATGTTACCAGCTTTTTCCGGCGAAGCTGGCGACAGATCCGCCCAAGAGTTGCTTCGCGGGAGAAAAGTCCGGGGTCGCGACGGGTAATGATGCGTTTGAAAGGGAACACTTGGCCATTGAACCGTCTCCGATGCCCGACGTTTGGCCTGCGAAGGCCTCGACGAGGGATACATTGCCCGTTCGACCACCTCGCCAGCCCCCGCATCCGCCTCCATTTCCCGTTCAACCGGCAAAACAGCCCTCGCCGAAGGCAATGGATCCCTCCGCGAGGGCTGTGTTTCCACCGGAAACCCCCTCGTTTCCCTACGCAACCGCCTTCTTTGCAGCCGGTTGCGGGGTTTTGGCGCTGGACCGGCCCGGATACCGCGTGGACAGGTCGTTGTGGATGTCGCCGGCGCTGGTTTTGCCCCGTTTGGCCGCGTCGCCGGTGCTGTTGTAATAGGCGAGGTCGGCCATCATCATCTCGTTGCCCACCACGTCGTTTGTGTCTGCGGACTTGGCGGCGAGAAGCTGGAGCTGCGGCAGAAACTTGCCGAACTGCGCCCGCAACGCCCGGTCCTTGAGCACTTCAGCGGGGTCAACGTAGCCGGGAATGAACTCCGGGTTGCTCGTCATGTAGGCGGCGCATTTCTCATCGAAGCCCACGGACTTTTCGCCGAGCATCACGTTGTCGTCGCCGGGAGGCCGGCTGATGAGAAACGGCAGCAACGTCTGAATGGCGGTGATGTGGCCGAGGATGTCGGTGACATTCTGGTCGGTGAGGACGGCGGAGACCTGATTATCGTTTGCCATAATTTGTCTTTGGTTGATTTGCGGCCCGCCCGAAGCCCGCCGCGTCAGTGCGCCGGACGAAGACAGCCACGGCTTGAATTCCACCATTTCAATCGTCCGCTCTCAATGCAACAATAGTTGCATTTCTGGCACTGTGCCGGCCAGCGCGCCGCCCGCCGCTCGGCCAGCCACAGCAGTTGGCTGCCCAAAACGCCCAGGGCGCGACCGATGCGCTCCGCCGTTTCAATCCGGGCGTTGCGCTGGTTGGTTTCGATCAGGGAGATTCCATGACGTTTGATGCCGGACACTTCCGCCAGTTTGCCCAGCGTCCATCCCCGGCGCAGCCGCCATTCGCGGAGGACGCCCGCCAGCGCAAGGCTGGCCGGTTCCCGGATGCTGCGCCTGATGGGTTTGAAATTCGGCGGAGGCGGTGGATTTTGGCGATGGCTTTTCATAAAGCGACCCGGAGGAAAAGCGGTGGAGGGCCACCGCACTCCAAAACCTTCGGCTACCCGTGCACCACCGGTTCCCGCGCCAGCGTTTTGGAGTGCGGCAGTCCCTTGCCGCCTTTGGAAATGAATGTCTCAAGTTTCATGGCCTGGCACTAATTTGTGGGCAGCATCACGTTGGTCCATTCATTCGTGCGGATGGCGCGCGTGCCGATGATGAACTTGGCCACGTCGGCCAGCGGAACATCAAACTCGAATTTCCCCACGTCCACGCCTGAGCCAGCCGAACCGCCACGCCCCGAGCCGAAGTGTGAAATTTCCCGCCCGTCTTTCGCCACAGCCACCGCGTCAAAGACGCGTGACTGCATGTTCTTCGCGTTCACCGCGATGGCGACAAACGCGTGGCCTTTGGCGTTTTGCCCGATGCCGTTAAGGATGCTCTTGCCCTCAAGCGACATTGTGCCATTGAAATCAGACTTCACTTCCTGCGTCCGCTCCAACGGGCCGATGGTGTAGCGCAATTGCACGGTCAGATGTGCTGGAAAATTTGTGCCCTCACCCGGACTTCCGGTCCAACAACGCCAACCAAGCTGGCCGTTCTTTTCGCTGGCGTCCACCAGACTGCATGACGACGAGCCGTCTGCACCAAGCTTGAGCGCCCGACCGGCATCGTCGAGCAAAGAAACTTCACTGAAATGAGTCCGCTGGAAAGTCGGATGTGAAAACCAGAGTTTGAGGAAGCGCGGATTGGATTCGAAAGTTGTGCTCATCCCGCCGGCATTAACATTTCTAAGCCATTTCAATTCGTTGGCATCCGTCACCGGCGAGCCGTCGGGATGCCGCGCCGCGACGGGTTGATTGGTTTCCCATTCATCCTGCCACGCGAGAAATTGTAGCTTGGGTGTTTCAGCCAGCATGGCGGGAGAAATGTCAGAATGAATTTTGGATTCGTTGCCGTTTTGCACGAGCTTGTAGCGAACCTTCACGCCGCGCGGGTTCTCGGTGAAGCCGGTGATTTGCAAAATGCCCATGCCGCCTTCGCGCGTTTGAAAAATCCAGGTGGACGGCAATAATTCGTCGGCACTCAATAAAGTTGTGTCTTTGCTGCTCTTGCTCTTGACCACTTCGGCAATTGCAGCCGCCGAAACATTGCTCCACATTGACGATAGCACCCGCACAGCTTTCATATCCAGACCGACCAAACCATTGACTTGGGGAATAACACCCATCGCATCCACGCCATTGGTTTGCATCCAGGTTTTTTGAGAACCTGTGTCTGCCGCCCACATAGCGGATGAACCGGCAAGAAGCGAGCCTGAATCGAAATCAATCATCATGGGCGCATTCGTGCGCTCGGCTTCATTTTCAAATTGAGCTTTGCTGTCGGCAACCACCCGCTCTATCACCGGGCCGAAGGAAAGATTTTGCGCGGCGGCGGAAGCGGCGGGCATGGCTTCGGCGAGATTTGTTTCCAGCAACTTGTCCAAGTCCAAGTTGGCAATGGTGAAGCGCGCCACTCCCAGTTGGTTGAAACCCTTGAACTCCCAGTTGCCGCCAAACCGACCGCGCCGCGCTTCGAGTTCGCCGACCGAGCCAACCATCGGTATCCACGCGTCCTTGCCATTCATCACCCCATGCGCCTCCAGCCCGGAAAAGGAGACGATGAAGCTGTCATCGTTCACAGCCGAGATGTGCAACTTGTCAAACCGGACGGAAGCACGGGAAAGTTCCTTGCGCACCCGCTGGACAAACGAATCGAAATCCAGCTCGGGCGCGGCAGTGCGCGGCGAGTTCCCGCGTGGGCTGACCTCGTAAACAACCACAAGATAATGCTCCGAGCCATCCTGCCGAAAAAATGGCACCAGGAAAGCCAGCGCGTCGTTCTGTGGAGTCTTTCCTTCGTAGAGAAACCTTGACGTCATGCCCACAATTTCATTCGAGTCAGTTTTGTGTTGTATCTCGCCTTCAATGCGGATGTTGTCCTGCCCGTCAAGCTGGCGAATTGCCAGGTTAATTCCTCCATTTCCCCCCCTGTAGAACACGCCATTCCGCTGGATGTAACTCCAAATTGTGGGGATCCCGCTTGGCCACCACACACCAGAAACGGTCTGCGTTCCGTCCGCCAATATGTTGGTTTTGCTGCCGATGCCATCCAGCAATGCGACAAGTGTTTCTGGACTGATTTGCGCCACCCACGAGTCTATTTCCAGCCCCCTGCTGATGGTCACCTTAAAACTATTCGTGCCGTTGTCAACTAATCGTGAGCCGCCACCGCCGCTGTATTTCAAGTAAGCTTTGGCAGTTGACTGCACTCCGTGTTGGCGTTGGCCGGCGGGAATTAATCTATCCACCAATACGGCGTCCGCCTCGAAAACCCGCCAATGAAAATCAGCGCTGGTCATCGAAGCTGCGTGCAATTTGTTATTCGATGATTGATGCACGGATACCACCGTAATTCCAGCGCCTAGCACCAGCACGCCGCAGACGATGGCGATAATTTTAATCGTTGGATTCATCCGGGCCCGTTCGGCAGGCGGGACGCCCGCGCTACCTTTGTTCACCGCGCGCCAGACACGGCGGATGACGAGCCAGTCCGCCAGCAAAGAAATCGCGATGGCAATCACCAGGACAGGCAAGGTGTAAGCGACAAAGCTTGGGCTGCCGGGACCGATAGGAGATTGCACGTCCAGCCGATATAGACAGAGGTTACAGATGAACCAAATCAGAGCATCCAATGTCAGCAGCGGAAACAGCAAGCAGTCAAATACCGCCAGCCACATTCCATAAAGTTCTCCCGCCGAGCGGCGGATTTGCGAGACGGCAATCCAGCCGAGAATCGTCGTGCCGAATGGCGCTGTCAAACCGAGCAGCGCCAATGGCAAACCGATAAGCGAAGCCAGCAGACTTACCCCAGCCGGCGCGTTTTCCGTTGAGGCATGAAGCGCGATAAACATTGGAGCCAGTCCGACAACAACGAACGGCGCCCAGCACGCCCCCACGATGGCCGTGCGCGAAAAGCGCGCTATTTGATTCGTAGCAGCCGATGTGAATCGGCTCTGATTGGGTTGGACGCGTTCAGATTCAGTTTGAGCGGACTCACATCCGCTGCTACCGACGATTGTTTCCACCATCGTCTTCACCTCGCTGACCTGCTGGTAACGCAATTCCGGTTTATTCTCCAACGCGCGCAAAACGATTTCATCCAACCGCACGTCAATCTGAACTTTTGACGATGGCGGCTCGATTTTTTTGCCGGGCAGTTCGCCGGTGAGCATCTGGTAAAACACCACACCCAGCGCGTAAATGTCCGCGCGGTTATCCACCTCGCCGGGATGCTCCTTCTGCTCCGGCGACATGTAATTCGGCGTGCCCATGACCTTGCCGGCGTCGGTGAGTTCTTCTGTAGCGGCGGTCTGCGACCGTCGCTGTTCCTCTCCGGCAGGATCCGGGCGGTCACAGGCCACTGCTACAAGTTTCGCCAAACCGAAATCCGCCACCTTCACGCGGCCCCGGCGGTCGAGCAAAATATTCTCCGGCTTGATGTCGCGATGAACAATGCCCTGGTCGTGCGCGAATTGCAGCGCGTCGCAAATTTGCGGCACAATCGCCAGCGCCTCGCGTGGCGAAACGCGGTCGGAATGAAGAAGCTGCCGCAGATTCACACCATCCACGAATTCCATCAAAAAGAAATACAATCCGTCCGCCTTGCCAAATTCATACAGCGTCACGATGCCGGGATGATTGAGCTTCGCCAGCGCTTTGGCTTCGCGGGCGAAGCGCTCGGCAAACGCGGGATCGTCGCCAATGCCGGGCGGAAGAATTTTCAGCGCGACAACTCGATCCAATTGCCGTTGCCGCGCCTTGTAAACTGCGCCCATGCCGCCCTTGCCGATGAGTTCAAGAATTTCAAGCTGCGGAAATTTCGCCGCGAGTTCGGCGACGGATGGCGGGTTGAACGGCGGCTGTTTTGCGTCGGTAATGGTGTCCGCCGCGGCACCGGCCTTGAGCAGGCAGGCGGGGCAAAGGCCGGCCAGCGCGCCGGTCGGCAACGGTGTGCCGCATTGCGGACATTTGTTTCCGTCAGACATGGGCTGATTTGATTTTACCGTGTCCATGCCCACTTCAGAAGCAAAACCGGAAGGACGTTACAGGATTTATTGACCGCGAAATACACGAAATGACACGAAAGGAATTTTTGATTTTGTGTGGTTCGTGTATTTCGCGGTTAAAAATTCAGCGCAGCTTGAACCCGCCCTGAAAAATCACCTCGGCGGCGACCACGACAAGAAACACCGCGCTGACAAGCGCGTTCAGCCGGAAGAACGCAAGATTGATCCAGTTCAAGCTGCGACGGCGCGCGATCCAGTGCTCCATCACGAGGCAGCCGACGATGAGGAACCAGCCGACGGCGAACGCGATGCGAAATCCGCACAGCAGCCCGAACGCCAGCAGCAGCCCGCACATGACCATGTGCGCGAGAAACGCCGCCGCCAGCGCGTTCTTCGGCCCCCACGCGACGACCAGCGAGCGCAGGCCGTGCGACTTGTCGAACTCGTAATCCTGCAGCGCGTAAATGATGTCGAAGCCGACCAGCCACAGCACCACGGCGGGCGCGAGCATGGCCATCTGCAATATTTCCAATGCTGAAACATCCGCGCCGCGCACCGCCAGCCACGCGCCGACGGGCGCGAGCGCCGACGCCAGGCCGAGGAAAACGTGCGTGTAATCCGTGAACCGCTTCGTCAGCGAATAAAAGCAAATCACCACCAGCGCGACCGGCGAGAGATAAAAACAGAGCGGATTCAAATAACGGCTGGCGACAACCAATCCCGCGCCAGAGATTGCCCAGAGCAGAATTGCGCCGGCCAGCGAAATTTGTCCCGTCGGCAAATGCCGTTTTGCCGTGCGCGGGTTCAGCGCGTCAAATTTGCGGTCAACGATGCGGTTGAACGCCATGGCGCACGTCCGCGCGCAGACCATCGCGGCAAGAATCAACCCGAAAGTCCGCCAACCCGGCCAGCCGCGGTGGTCGCGCGCCGCCACCATCATCGCCGCCAGCGCGAACGGCAGCGCGAAAACCGTGTGCGAGAAGCGGACGAAATTCCCCCACTTTTGAATTGTTGGAATCATCTTTATCGGCCACAGAGGCGCAGGGACACAGAGAAATATTTATTTGAACTCTGCGACTCGGTGTCTCTGTGACAAAATATCATTCCTTTTCTTCAGCCCAACGCGGCGCGAGTCTGTTCGGCAGGCCAAGATGATCGAGCACGCGCGCAACAACGGTGTCGGCCAGTTCAACGGCCGTCTTCGCGCCGGAATAAAAGCTCGGATTCGCCGGCAGGAGGATCGCACCGGCCAGCAGCAGCAGTTCCATGTTTTTGACGTGAACCAGGCTCAACGGCGTCTCGCGCGGGACCAGAATCAATTTTCTCCGTTCCTTCAGCACCACGTCGGCGGCGCGCAGCAGAACGTCCTCGCTGTAACCGTGCGCGATGCGGCCCATCGTGCCCATCGTGCAGGGAATGACGACCATCGCGTCCGGCGGATTCGAGCCGCTGGCGAACGGTGCGTTCATGCTTTTCAACCCGTGCGCTTTCACGCCGTCGGGCAGGCGCAGTCCGCCGGGCAGTTCCTCGGCGATGACCTGCTGCGCGTAGTTGCTCTGCACGACGTGGATTTCGTGCGCGCGCGGATCCAGATTGTCGAGCAGCCGCTGCGCATAAAGCGCGCCGCTGGCTCCGGTGATGGCGACCAATATCTTCACTTTCGCAAATGATGACGGCGCAATTCACCTGCGGCAAGCACAACCGGGCGGATCGCGTCAATCACAAATCGCGCGCCGCCAATCGGAAATGCTTGAGTCCGGTTTTGCGTTCCGCACAATTGGCGTGTGTTCAAATTTGCGGGAATCATTTTGGCGGCCGTTTTTCTAGCCGGCTGCGCGACGCAGCAAACCACGCCGCCAGCGGTGGAAACCGTCATCGAAGCCGGGCCGACGGCTTCATCGCAGTTGAACTGGACCAAACCCGCCGCAAAAAATCCGGCGCCGACGCAATCCGCCAAGCCAGCGGCTCCGCCCGCCAAACTGGTCGCGCGGATCGTTCAAACGGCCCCGACGCCCGCCGTGGCTCCCAAACCGGCGACGCCGGTGACGACCTGGACCTCGCTGAACCGCTGGGCCGCCGCGCACAACCTCGGCGCGCCGCACCGGCTGTCCGATCTGCCGGTGACCTCGTATGCGCTCGGCTCGAAAAACGGCGTGATGGTTTTGAGCATCGGCAGCCACGAAGCCACCTGGAATGGCGTTCAGATCAACCTCGGCTTCACTCCGGAGTTCATTGACGGCGAGGTTTTCCTGCACGGCCTGGATTTGCAGAAAAACCTGGAGCCGCTCCTGTGCGCGCCGCCGCTGACGTTCGGCACCAACCGGATCATCGTGATTGATCCCGGCCACGGCGGCGCCAATTCCGGAACGACCAGCGTTTTGGACGGACGGCTGGAAAAGGAATTCACGCTCGACTGGGCGAAACGGCTCGCGCCGCTGCTCGAGACGAACGGCTGGAGAGTTTTTCTGACCCGCACCAGCGACGTTTACGTGACCAATGCCAATCGCGTCGTGTTCGCCGAGGCGCACCACGCGGATCTGTTCATCAGCCTGCATTTCAATTCCACCCCGAATCGCGACAAAAAAACCGGCGGTCTCGAAACTTATTGCATCACGCCGACGGGAATGCCCTCGACTTTGACGCGCGGCTTTTCCGATCCGTGGGCGGAACGTCTCCCGAACAACGCCTTTGACGCGCAAAACCTCCAGCTCGCCGTCCGGATCCACGACGCGGTGCTGCGCGCGACAGGCATCGAGGACCGCGGCGTCCGCCATTCGCGGTTCGAAACGGTCCTGCAGGGACAGAACCGCCCGGCGATTTTGATTGAAGGCGGCTATTTGTCGAATCCGGCGGAAGCGAAAAAGATTGAAAGCGGGGAATACCGGCAGAAACTGGCGGAAGCCGTCGCCGAGGCGCTCCGCTAAAACGAAGATGGAATAACCAAACAAACAAATGCCATCCTCAATCTTCAATCCTCCATCCTCGTTTGTTCTGGTGACGGGCGGTGCCGGCTTCATCGGCTCGCATCTGGTCGAGCGCCTGCTGGCGGACGGCAAGGCCGTCGTGGTGATTGACGATTTCTCGACCGGCAATCCGGAAAATTTGAGGGCAGCCGGAAAAAATCCCCGGCTGAAAGTCGTCCGCTCGACAATCTCCGGATGTAAAAATCTGCCGAAGCTTGCGGCGGAATCGGAATTCATTTTCCACCTCGCCGCGACCGTCGGCGTGGAGCTTGTCGTCAAATCGGCATTGCACGTTTTGGAATCCAGCTTTCACGAAACGGAAATTCTCCTTCGCGCCGCCGCCAAAAATGCCACGCCGCTGCTGCTGACCTCCACCTCGGAAGTTTATGGCAAGAGCGCGAAGCCGGATTTCAGCGAGGACGACGATTTGCTCATCGGGCCACCCGGCCAGTCGCGCTGGAGCTACGCCTGCTCGAAGCTCACCGACGAATTTCTCGCGCTCGCCTACGCGCGCGAAAAAAACCTGCCGGTCATCATCACGCGGCTGTTCAACACCGTCGGCCCGCGCCAGACCGGGCGCTACGGCATGGTGCTGCCGCGCTTCATCGCCGCCGCGAAGAAGAACGAACCGCTGAAGGTTTTCGGCGACGGCCGACAATCGCGCTGCTTCTGCCTGGTGACCGACGTGGTGGAATCGCTCGTGCGGCTGCAGAATTGCAAAACGGCGCGCGGGGAGATTTTCAACATCGGCAGCACGGAGGAGGTTTCCATTCTCCAACTCGCGAAGCTCGTGGTGAAAACGCTCGGCTCGAAATCCAAGATTGAGCTGATTCCCTACGACAAGGCCTA
>CAZZPE010000043.1:0-21544 GCA_964655855.1 uncultured Bifidobacteriaceae bacterium | reverse complement strand
GTTCTCTGACGCTCCATCAATTCATCCGTTCAAAAGAGTTTTGCAGAGGTCTCGTGTTATTTGTGTCTCCGGCGGAAAAAGAGCAGCGAGACGGCACCCACACCCATCATCCCCCAAGCGGACGGTTCGGGTGCCGGCTCGATGGCCAGCCCGGACGGCATTCCGTAGCCCAGCCCGGAGGCAAAAATGCTTTCACCTCCGCTTTCGGTGAATTCATAGATTTTTCCGCTGTCAAGCTCGCCATCGCCGTTGTCCGACACAAACAGATCGCCCGCACTGTCAAAGACCAAGCCATAGGGATGAATCAATCCAGTGGCGAAGATGCTTTGAACTCCGGCCGGAGTGTATTCATAAATGTCGCCGGTTCCAAAACCTGCCACAAACAGATTGCCTGCGCTGTCAAAAGCCAGATCTTGGGCGCCGCCCAGTCCGGTGGCAAAGGTGCTTCGGTCCCCGTTGGGTTGGATTTTGATGATGTTCGCGCCATACGAATCCGCCACAAACAAATCACCCGCGCTGTCAAAGGCTATCCCATAAGGATCTGACAGCCCGGAGGCAAAGGTGGTTCGCGTTCCGTCCGGCATGTATTCATAAATGTTGCCGCCCGCGTAATCCGACACGAACAAATTGTTGGCGCTGTTAAAAGCCAGCGACACGGCCGCCTGGGAGGCAAATGTGCTTTTGTCTCCGCTTGGTGTGATTTCGGAAATGCCGCCGCCATCCATGCTCCCCACAAAGAGATTTCCCGCGCTGTCAAAGGCCAGCGCAACCGCCCCCCCCAATGCGGATGCAAACGTGCTTTGCACCCCGGCCGGCGTGTATTCATAGACGTGGAAACTATACCAATCCGCCACAAACAAATTTTGAGCCTGCGCGCAGGACACCATCAATAAAACAACCCCGGCACAGGCAATTTTTTGAAGAAAATGACGCGCAATCATGGCGGCAATCTAATGAAACCACCGTGAAAATCCAAATGCTCTTTTGCGCACGGCAAAACCCGCGGGGCCCGCATCTTTATCAAACCCAACGCAACCATTTTCAACACCTCCGGCATGGCGTTGGCTCCAGCTCGGTGCCTCGGCGTCTCTGCGTCAATCCACAGCGGATGCCACAGGCCAGTCTTGAGTTTCTCTCGCAAAGACGCAAAGGCGCAAAGGACACGGGATTGGCCAACCGGTAGGACGAGCGTCCCCGCGAGCATCTGTGGCAGCCGACGTGAGTCGGACCTGATTTAATATTAGGATTGGCTGAACATCCAACTTCACAAATCGAGCCAAGGGGTTGAAAAAAAGAAGCGCTGGATCAAGACAGTCAAACCACAAATTCCAATTCCTGCCGGTGCGGAATCAGGCCGCGCTCGAAGGCCTGACCGAGAAAGCGGCGGATGGATTCCCTGCCCTGCTCGCCGTAATCCAGAGTCCAGTGGTTGACATACATCCCGACGAATTTATCGGCAAGCTCGCTGCCCATGTCGCGGGCGAATTGCAGCGCGTGCTGCACCGCCTCGGCACGGTGATCCAGACTGAACTGGATGCTCGCGGTCAGAATGTCGGAAATTTCCCGGCGCGTCGCCGGATCAAATTTTTTGTGAATGACGTTCCCGCCCAGCGGCAGCGGCAGTCCGCCGTTTTGCCCGCCCCACCAGATGCCCAGGTCTTCACAGACGACCAGGCCTTCGTTTTGGTAGGTCAACTGGCCTTCGTGGATGATCAAGCCAATTTCGGCGGTTCCACTTTTGATGGCGGAAAATATCTGGTCGAACGGCACGACGACATAGTTGAGTTCCCTGGCCGGTTTGCCGAGCCAGAGCTGCAACGCGAGAAAGGCGCTGGTCATTGTTCCGGGCACGGCGATTTTCTTTTTCAGAATTTCTGCGCGGGAGAATTTATGTTTTGCCACGAGCATCGGGCCATAGCCGTCACCCATGCTCGCGCCGCTGGGCAGCAGCGCGTATTTGTCGCTCACATAAGCGTAGGCGTGGATGCTGACGGCGGTGATGTCGAGTTCGCCGCGCGTGGCGCGCTCGTTCAGCGTCTGGATGTCCTGCAAAACGTGCTGGAAGCGGAAGCCGCGCGTCGGAATCAATTCCTTCGCCAGCGCATAAAACATGAAGGCGTCATCGGGGTCGGGCGAATGGCCGAGCGTCAGCGTCGTTTTTTCCATCCGCAAAAATTAAACCACGCGACTCGCAGTGTCACGACGAGAAGCTTGATGAACGGCTCATAGGACATGATTGTCTCCAATAACAAGGCCCGCACGCACGCGCCACGACCAATCCAGCCGCAATTGACCGCCGACCTCCCTCGCCGTTTCAACTGCGGGCAAGTTGCGGGCAGACTGATCGGGCGCGTGCACCGTGTTCCTCCTCCGGGCAAATGATTTGCCCGTCCTTCCGGCGCGGCAAGCCGTGCCCGCCCCAAATTCCGAACACCCTTGCCTGACGCCGTGTTCCAACCAATTCAACCAACACACCGCCAGACTCATAGCACGGCGCATGCCGGACGCAAATTCCTCCAAATGCGGTGAAAAACCAAACAAACCTGACCGGCGGCGGACTCAATAGCTGCCGCTTTTTTTCCACCATGACAAAAATCGCGCCTGCCAATGAAAATTCGCGCTTCCCTTTGTGGAAATCCGCGATTAGCGTTGATGCGTCCGGCCGGTGTGGCGAAATGGCAGACGCACAGGACTTAAAATCCTGGGACCATAAAAAGTCGTGTGGGTTCGAGTCCCACCACCGGCACCATTTCACCAGTTTGATTTTATTCTGGCAAATGCAGTCCAAATGCAAAACAAACCGAAATCGGTGAAGGCCGCCGCCCAATTCGTCATCGTCCTCGTTACGGCACCGGACTTGAAAACGGCCCGCGCGCTGGCCCAAGCCGCATTGTCGGCGCGGCTGATTGCCTGCGCCAATCTTGTCCCCAAAATCGAGTCGCATTACCGGTGGCGGGGTAAAATTGAATCCGGCGCGGAGGTTCTGCTGATTTTGAAGACGCAGAAGGCGAAGCTGGCCGCGCTGGAAAAGCTGATTCTCGACAGGCATCCCTACGATACGCCAGAATTTCTGGCATTGCCGGTGCGCGCCGGCAACGAAAACTATCTCAAATGGCTGGCTGAAAATTGTCGCTGAAAATTTAATTTGAACTGGCGCAGTGCTGGCGTAAATTCGCCACGTGAGTTCAGAGGCTGCCATTTCACTGATGCTGTTTGCGGCGCCGGTGCTGGTCATCGCGGTGATGCTTTGGATGATTGCCCCGCATCGCCAGGCGCGCGCGACGGAGCGGTTGACAGCGCGCAAGGTTTTGGCCCCCGCGTTTGAATCGGCGTTCGCATCGCGACCGCCGTTGTGGATGGTTGTGCGCGCGACCGACCCCGAAATGGTGCTGGCGGCGCTGGGGCTGAATCAGCCGACACCGTGCTCGTGGACGGAAGGAATGTCCGGAGAGAAAAGTTATTTTGTCGGCCCGCCGGTGAACGGCTGGATCATTGTCACCGGCTCCGGCCTGCCAAATCCGAGCTGTGACGTGGACGAGTGTTTCCGTTTTCTCGCCAGAATCAGCGGGCGGCTCGGCCGGGTGCAATTATTTCATGCAGACCGGATTTTGCATCATCACGCCTGGGCGTGCGCGGACAACGGCGTCGTGACACGCGCGTATGCGTGGGCCGGCGAGACGATTTGGAACCAGGGCGCAAAGACGCCGGCGGAGATCGAGTTGAGCATGAAATGCTTCGGTTACGGCGAGGAGCCAAATGCGGATTCGTGGGCGGCGGTGGAATGGACGGCGGCAAACGTGGGCAAAGTGCCGCTGCTGGCGGCACGCTGGAGCCTTGACCCGGCGCGCATCAACGAGCGCGCGCGGAAGCATGCCGACGGCATCGCAGGCGAATCCCCGCGGGTTTATTGAGTTGCGGTCTCCGGGAATTTGGCGCAGATTGCGGATGAATAAACAATAAATCTTATGTCATTCAGTATTGAACTTGAACTTCAAAAGTTCCCAAAGACCGTCAAGCTCAAGGACGGTGCCAAGGCGGCGCTGCGCCCGCTGCGCCGCGACGATGAAAAGGAATTCCACCAGTTGTTTCTGGGCATCCCCGAGCAGGAACGGATGTTCATCAAACACCGCGTGCAGGACATCGCGGTCATCCGCGACTGGTGCCAGAACATTGATTACGGGCGCAACCTGCCGCTGGTTGGGCTGCTTGGCGGGAAAATCACCGGCGTCGCCACGCTGCACCAGCAGCTTGGCGGCTGGCGGCGGCACATCGGGCGCGTGAGCGTGCTGGTGCATCCGCAATTCCGTGGGCGCGGACTGGCCAGGATGCTCGTGAGTGAAATTTTGGACATCGCGCGGCGGGCCGGCCTGGAAAAGGTCGAGGCGGAATTCATCGGCGAACAGGCGGCCGGCATCAAAATGTTCGCGCTGCTCGATTTCAGGGAGTTGCTCCGCCTGGAGGACTACGTCAAGGACATGCAGGCGATTTCGCACGACTACATTTTGATGGGGCTGGAATTGAAAACCGACGAGGAATACACGAACGCCGGCGGGTAAAAGAAGAAGGAAAATGCAGAATGAAGGAATCAGGCCGCGTCTGCCAATTTTGTTTCTGGCGTTCTTAATTCTTAATTCTGCCTTTTGCAAATGACTCCTGAAGTTTGTCCCAACTGCGGCGCGGAAGTGCCGTGCGGCGCGAAGGCCTGCCCGGAATGCGGCTCCGATGAAAAGACCGGCTGGTCGGAAACGGCCTACGCCAGCGGACTCGGATTGCCGGACGAGGAATTCGACCACGACGAGTTCGTGAAGGAAGAATTCGGCAGCGGCCGGGCCAAACCATACGGCATCAGCTGGTTTTTATGGATAACAGCCACAATCCTCGCCGGACTACTTCTGGTTTTGTTCCTGCACTGAACATAAAAAAGCCCGCTCTTGCGAGCGGGCTGTGAAAATTGCAAGCCGTCTGCTATTCTTTCGGCTTCGCTTCCGGTTTGGCTTTTGCCTTCACGGGTTTCGCTTCCGCCGCCGTTTCCGGAGCGCTGGCCTCCGTCGGCTTGGTTTCAGCCGGCTTGGCTTCTCCGGCCGGCGCAGCTTGGGCGGCAACCGGCGCAACCGGCGCATAATCCACCCATTCCAAAATCGCGCGCGTTGCGGCGTCGCCCTGACGCTGATTCATTTTGATGATGCGCGTATAGCCGCCGTTACGTTCCTTGAACGCGGGGGCAATTTCCTTGAACAGGATTTTTGCAGCGGATTCCTGATGCAGCCGCGCCACCGCGAGGCGGCGGTCGTGGAGGGTGCCGCTCTTGCCGAGCGTGACCATTTTTTCGGCCACAGGCCGCGCGGCCTTGGCCTTGGCCAGGGTCGTTGTGATGCGCTTGTGTTCGATCAAGCTGCAAACCAAGTTGGCGAGCATCGCGTTGCGGTGCTCCGGGGTGCGGCCCAGTTTGGCCGTTCGTTTCAAATGTCTCATGGCAATTCCTTACTCCGCCTTCGGCTCTTCCTTCGGCGCCTCGAGCAGTCCCGGCTCGAAATTCATTCCGAGCGACAGTCCCAAAGCGGTCAGCTTGTCCTTGATTTCGTTCAACGACTTCTTGCCGAAATTGCGATACTTGAGCATTTCCTGCTCGGTCTTTTGGGCCAACTGGCCGACGGTGGTGATGTTCGCGTTGTTCAGGCAGTTCGCCGCGCGGACGCTCAACTCGATTTCATTGACGCTCATGTTGAGGAGCTTCTTCATCTTCGTCTTCTCCTCGTCCTGCTTGTCAACGGCCTCCTCGAACTCAATCGCGTTCTTGTCGTAGAGCGCAAACACGTCGAGATGCTTCTGGAGAACGACTGACGCCTGCGTGAGCGCGTCGTCGGGCGTGATGCGCCCGTCGGTCCAGATCTCCAGAACCAAACGGTCGTAGTCCGTGCGGTTGCCGACGCGCGCCGATTCAACACTGTAGCGCACACGGGTCACCGGGGAAAAAATCGAGTCAATCGCCACAACGCCGATAGCCTGGCCGGGCTTCTTGTTCTCGTCGCTGGGGTAAAAACCACGGCCAACCTTCACGGTCAATTCCATCTCGAACTTCTTTTTCTTGTCGAGCGTGCAGATGTGCTGGCCGGGATTGACCAGCTCAATGTTCTGGTTGAGAGCGATATCGGCGGCGGTGACGGCGCCTTCCTTGTTCACGGAAAGCATCAGCACCTGCTCGTCGCGAGAATGCGCCTTGAACTTGATTTTTTTCAGGTTCAAAACGATGTCGGTCACATCCTCGACCACCCCGTCAATCGTGGCGAACTCGTGCATCGCGCCGTCCACCTTCAACGAGGTGATGGCCGCGCCCTCGAGCGACGAGAGCAGCACGCGGCGAAGCGAGTTGCCGATGGTGTGGCCATAACCCGTTTCAAACGGGTCGGCGACAAATTTCGCATAGGTTTCGGTTGCGGATGCTTCATCCTTCTGCAACCGCTTGGGCATTTCAAAACGACCGAGTCTGACTGGCATAGTTTCCTTTCAACAATTTTAATCTGACCTCCCCGGCTGATTCATTCCCGTGCCGCGGAAATCCGTGTAATTGTTTTTATTGTTTGCTGTTTACCGGGAATAAAATTCGACCACCGCCTGCTCGTTGGCAATCGGCTGGATTTCGTCGCGCGTCGGAATGCGCATGACCGTGCCCTTGAACTCCTCCTTGCTCAACGAGAGCCAGTCCGGCACCGCACGGCTCGTGGCGACTTCGAGATTCTTGGTCGCCAGCTGGCGCGACACATTGTTGTTTTTGACGACAATCACGTCGTTCACCTTCAGGGCATACGACGGGATGCTGACCTTGCGGCCCTTGACCGTGATGTGGCCGTGGCAAACCATCTGGCGCGCGGCGGCGCGGGTGTTTGCAAAACCGAGGTGAAAAACCACATTGTCCAGGCGCGTCTCCAGAATCTGCAGCATCTGCTCGCCGGTAACACCGCGGCGGCGCATGGCTTTTTCATAGACGCCGCGGAACTGGCGTTCGAGCAGGCCGTAGTAATAACGGAACTTCTGCTTCTCGATCAAGCCGAGGCCATAATCGGTGTGCTTGCGGCGGGATTTCGGGCCGTGAACGCCCGGACCATAATTGCGGCGCTCCAGATATTTCGTCGGGCCGAAAATCGGAATTCCGAAACGGCGGCTGATGCGAACGCGGGGACCTGTGTAACGAGCCATAGAAATTTATGATTTACAATTTACGATTTCAGATTTTTTTACACGCGGCGTTTCTTGCGCGGGCGGCAGCCATTATGAGGCACCGGCGTCACGTCCTTGATCGCGCTGATGTCGAGGCCGATGGCCTGCAACGCGCGGATGGCCGATTCGCGGCCGGAACCAGGACCCTTGACGCGGATCTCGACTTCCTTCATGCCGTGCGCCATCGCCTGGCGGGCGGCGTCTTGCGCCACCTGCTGCGCGGCGTAAGCGGTGCTCTTGCGCGAGCCTTTGAAACCCGCACGACCGGCGCTGGACCAGCCGATGAGATTGCCGTGCATGTCAGTGATGGTGACCTGCGTGTTGTTGAATGTGGCCAGAATGTTGGCAATGCCGGAGACGATGTTTTTGGCGTGCTTGGCCTTGACAATTTTCTTGCCGGCGGCGTCCTCGCCCAAAAGTTCGGCGGCGGTCAGCGCGACCGGCGCTTCGGGAGCCTTGGGAGCCTCGCCCGGGGCCGCAGCAACCGGCGCTGCGCCGGCAGGCGCGGATTTCTTCGGCGTCTTTTCCTTCTCCGGCGCCGCTTTGTCCGCCGCGGGTTTAGTGGCGGCTTCGGTCTTCGCTTCTTTCTCCTTTTTCGGAGCGGCGGCTTTCTTTTTTGTTTCTTCGGCCATAGCTAATTTCCAATCTTAAATCGCGAATTATAAATCAAAACAGATTAGTGGATGCCGGTCTTGGCATTCGGGTTGCGCTGCACGCCGACGGTCTTGCGCGGGCCCTTGCGGGTGCGGGCGTTGGTCTGTGTGCGCTGGCCGCGCACGGGCAGGCCGCGCAAATGGCGGATGCCACGGTAGCACTTGATGCCCTGCAGCCGCTTGAGGTCCATGCCGATTTCGCGGCGCAGATCACCTTCGATGACGTATTTGCCCTCCTGGATCGCGTGGACGATCTGCGCGAGCTGCTGCTCGGTCAAATCCTTCGCGCGGACGGAGCGGTCAATGTTCGCGCGTTCCAGAATCTCCAGGGCATTGGCCGGGCCAATGCCGTAGATGTAGCGCAGCGCGATGTCTATGCGCTTGTTCGGCGGAACTTCCACACCAATGATGCGTGCCATAAATTAAATCAACCTTGCCGCTGTTTGTGACGTTTATTCGAGCAAATCACCCGGATGACGCCGCGGCGGCGCACCACTTTGCAATGCTCGCACAGTTTTTTTACTGATGCTCTGACTTTCATTTTCTAAATTGTTTTTGTTTCCACCAAAATCCGTCCAATGCTCAAATCGTAGGGCGTCAACTGCAACTTCACCCTGTCACCAGCGCCCAGTCCGGCAAAATTCCTCTTCGCCCGGCCCGTCACAAACGCCGTCAGCCGGTGCCCGTTCTCCAGCTCCACGCGAAACGTGCCGTTCGGCAGCGCTTCGATCACGCGGCCTTCAACACGAAAGGCTTCTTCTCCGGCCATGTCAAAATCTCCGGCTCGCCGTCGGTGATCAGGACGGTATGCTCAAAATGGGCTGATAGTGAACCATCTTGCGAGACCACTGTCCAGCCGTCTTTCAAAATTTTTACGGCGGCCCGGCCCGCGTTCACCATCGGCTCGATCGCAATCGTCATGCCCGAGCGCAGCTTGTCGTTCATCTTCCGGTCCACAAAATTCGGCACCTGCGGCTCCTCGTGCATCGCGCGCCCGACGCCGTGGCCGACAAACTCCCGCACCACGCTGAACCCATTGCCTTCGACGTAATTCTGAACCGCGCGCGAAATGTCCGTCACCCGGTTTCCGGAAACGGCCGCCGCGATGCCCTGGTAAAGCGCGCGTTCCGTCACATCCATCAACCGCTGCGCCAGCACCCCGCATCCGCCCACCGCCACCGTCCGCGCCGTGTCGCCCACAAATCCATTGTAAGCCACCCCGACGTCCAGACTCACAATATCGCCAAAGAGCAGCTCGCGTTCACTCCCCATTCCGTGAACCACTTCTTCATTCACCGAGATGCACGTGTTGCACGGATACTGGCGATAGCCCAAAAAAGCGCTTTTGCCACCATGCGCCTTGATGCATTTACCGGCAAATTCATCCACCTGCCGCGTCGTCAGCCCCGGCTTGATATAGGCGGCGATCTCATCCAACACCTGGGCCGTCATCGCACACGCCGGACGCATCAACTTCAGGTCGTCCGCACTCTTAAGCTTTATCCCGGGCACAAAATATCAGAACCGCCCACGCAGCCGGCCCTTCCGCAAAAAGCCGTCATAGTGGCGCATCATCAAATGCGATTCGACCTGGCGCATCGTGTCCAGCAGGACACCGACCGTGATCAGAATGCTCGTGCCGCCGAAAAAGCTGGCCACGTTCTGGTCAATGTTCATCTGCTTATACAAAATGATCGGGATCGTCGCGATGATCATCAGGAAAAACGCGCCCGCCAGCGTAATACGGCTCATGGCATTGTGCAGGTAATCGCTGGTGCCCTGCCCCGGCCGCACGCCAGGAATGTAGCCGCCGTTCTTCTTCAGGTCGTCGGCAATCTGAATCTCGTTGAACTGCGTCGCCACCCAGAAATACGAGAAAAACAGAATCATCAGCGCATAAAAGGACACATACAAAAACGAGCCGTAATTGAGCTGCATCCCCAGCCCGCGGAAAAACTCCTGCACGAACGGCACTTTGACATTATTGGCAAAAAACTGACAGATCGGCCCCGGAAACATCAGGATGGACTGCGCGAAAATGATCGGCATGACGCCGGAATAATTCACGCGCAGCGGCATGAACGACGTGCCGCCAGCATACATTTTTCGCCCCACGGCGCGCTGGGCGTATTGCACGGGGATCTTCCGCTGCGCCTGCGTGACCGCGATGACTCCGCCAATGACCAGCGCCGACAAAATAAACAGCAGAACACCCGTTCCGGCCAGATGATGGGTCGCCTCGCCGCCAGCGGGGGCGCGGAACATGTCCAACAAACCGCGACCAGCCAGCGGCAACCGCGCCACGATGCCGACGGTGATGACCAGCGACACGCCGTTGCCGATGCCGCGCTCGGTGATTTGCTCGCCCAGCCACATGAGCAGCATCGTGCCCGTCGTCATGATGAGCACCGTCTGAATGCGATACCACCAGATGTGATCCGCGTTCAAGACGAGCTGCGACGGAAAACCCGGAAACTGCTTGAGCGGATTTTCCCAGCCCATTGCGAAATACAAACCCTGCCCCAGGCAGAGGAAAACCGTCATAACGCGGCCGATCTGAATGATTTTGGCCCGGCCGCCTTCCTCGCGGGACAGCTTGCTCAACTGCGGAATGACCGCCGTCATCAACTGCAGGATGATCGTCGCGCTGATGTAGGGCATGATGCCCAGCGCCGCCACCGCGCACCGCTCATAGGCGCCGCCGGCAAATGTGTTATACATCCCCAGCAATCCGCCGCCGCTCTGTGAATTCTCGTCGAAATACTTTGCCAGCGCCGTTCCATCCAGACCCGGAATGGTGATGAACGACATCAACCGGCAGATCGCCAGCACACCCAGCGTGAACAAAATCCGGGACTTCAGCTCCGGGATTTTGAAGCAGTTGGTAAAGGTGTTAGCGATGTTGCGAAACATAATTCAGCCGGCTTCAGACTTTGGCCGGCGCTTTGGCCGGCGCCGCAGCGGGTTTGCCACCGACGATCTCGCAGGTGCCGCCCTTGGCTTCGATCTTGGTTTTGGCCGTGGCGCTGAACGCACTCACGCTGACCGTGAGCTTTTTGGTCAAATCGCCGTCGCCGAGGATTTTCACGCCGGCGGCAGGACCGTTGGCCAGTCCAATGGCACGCAACGCCGCCTCATCCACTTTCGCGCCGTCGTCAAACTTGTTGAGATCGCCCACGTTGACGCCGATGTATCGGACCGTGAACTGGGCGTTGTTGAAACCGCGCTTGGGAGTGCGGCGGAGGAGCGGCATCTGGCCGCCCTCAAAACCGGGGCGGATGGAGCTGCCGGAACGCGCGGTCTGGCCCTTGCCACCGCGGCCGGAAGTTTTTCCGTGGCCGCTGGATTCACCCTGGCCGAGCCGTTTGGTGCGATGCTTCGCGCCGGGACGGGGTTTGAGATTGTGCAGTCGCATAAAATTAATTTGCCGCCGGAGTCAGTTCGGGCGCCTTGGGCGTTTCCATCTTTTTGATTTCCAAGCCGCGGCCCTTGTAAATGTCCTCGCGCAGGCGCAGGCTCAACAGCGCCTTGAGCGTGGCCTTCACCACGTTCGCCGCATTTTTCGAGCCGAGCGATTTGGTCAAAACATCCCTCACGCCGGCTGATTCCAGAACGGAACGGACGGTTTTGCCGGCGATGATGCCGGTGCCGGGCGATGCCGGGCGCAGCAGCACTTTTGCGCCGCCATAAGTGACATAAATTTCGTGGGGAATCGTCGCGCCCTTGAGCGACACGAAAACCATCTGGTTGCGGGCGAGTTCGCCGCCGCGGCGGATGGCGTCCGCAACCTCGCCGGCCTTGCCGAGCGCGTAGCCGACGCGGCCCTTTTTGTCGCCGACGACAACGAGCGCGCTGAAATTAAAACGGCGGCCGCCCTTGACGACCTTGGCGGAGCGGTTGATAAAGACGACCTTCTCGACCAGCTCCTCGGAGGGGGTGCCGTCGAAATTGACTTCCGGCGCGTCTGCGGGTTTGCGGCGGCCGCGACCGCGCGGGCCGCGTTGATCGCCGCCTTGTCCGGGTTTGGTGAATTCTGCCACGATGTTTTCTTTGGTTTCTGGTTAAAATTTGAGTCCGGCCTCGCGCGCCGCCGTTGCCAGCGTCGCCAGCTTGCCGAGCACCATCACGGGCTTGCCGTCCTTGCCCTTGCTTTTGGACCAATGGTAGCGGCCACCGGCGCGGTCAAACACCACTTCCTTGATGCCCTTGGCGAGCGCGGCTTCCGCCGCGAGCTTGCCGATGATCTTCGCGCTGCTCACGTTGGCCGCGAGCTTGTCGCGGTCGGGCGTGCTCTTGCTGGTCGTCGAGGTCGCAGCCAGCGTCACGCCGGCGGCGTCGTCAATAAACTGAACGTGAATGTTCTCGTTCGAGAAGCAGACGGTCATGCGCGGACGATCCTTCGTGCCGATCACTTTCTTGCGGATGCGCCAATGGCGCAACTGCTTCAACTTGTGTTTTTTTTGCGTTCTCATCTCATGCCCACGGATTGCGCCGTGGAAAATTAATTGTTATTGAACCGTCTTGCCTTCCTTGCGCTGGACGTGTTCGCCAGCGTATCGGACGCCCTTGCCCTTGTAAGGTTCCGGCGGATAAAAGGCGCGCAGTTCGGAGGCGACCTTGCCCACCATCATCTTGTCCGGCCCCTCAATCGTCAGCTTGGTGTTTTCCTCGACCGTCACCTTGATTTGGTCGGGGATGTTGTAATTGATCGGATGCGAATAGCCGAGGGCCATGTTGACCACCTTGCCCTGGACGGCGGCCTTGAAGCCGACGCCCTGGATTTCGAGCTTCTTGACGAAGCCCTCGGTGACGCCCTTGACCATGTTGTTGACGAGGGCGCGGCTCAAGCCGTGCAGCGCCTTGGCCTGTGCGTCATCGCCATCGCGGCTGACGACGATCTTGCCATCGGCAACTTTCAAGCTGGTGCGCTTGGGCAATTCCCAGTCGAGCTTGCCTTTCGGCCCCTCAACAAGGATTTTCTGCCCCTTCACTTCCACCTTCACCTTGGGCGGAACGGCAATCGGTTGTTTTCCAATTCTCGACATAAAATTTTACCAGACGTAGCAGAGCAGTTCGCCGCCGAGGTTTTTCTTCTTCGCCTGCGCGCCCGTCATCACGCCTTCGGACGTGGAGACAATGGAGATGCCCATGCCGCCGAGCACGCGCGGAATCTCCGTGGAGCCGACGTAACGGCGCAAACCGGGCTTGCTCACGCGCTTGATGCCTTCAATCACGCATTTCTTGCCCTGGTATTTGAGGCGGATCGTCAGCTTCTTCTTCGCCGCGCCTTCGACGGCCACGTCGCCGACGTAGCCTTCGCCCTTCAAAATCTTCGCAACGCTTTCCTTCATCCGCGAATGCGGCAATTCCACCACCGGCAGCAGCGCCTTGCCGGCGTTGCGGATGCGGGTCAACAGATCTGCAATCGGATCGCTCATATCAAATAATAATCTTCATCCGCTTACCAACTGGCCTTCGTCACGCCGGGAATCAGCCCGTTCAATGCCGCCTCGCGGAACGTCAGGCGCGAAACGCCGAACTTGCGGAGGAATCCATGGCGCCGTCCGCTCATCGCGCAGCGGTTCACCACCCGCGTCGGGCTGGCGTTGCGCGGCAGCTTGGAGAGGCCGGCGTAATCACGCTTCGCCTTCAATTCGGCGCGGACCGCGGCGTATTTTTTCACCGTTTCCGCCTTGCGCTTGTTGCGCTCTTTCCATGCTTTCTTGGCCATAAATCGCTTATTTTACTTCCGGCTTCGTTTCCGGCTTCGCCGCCAGTTTTGCTGCCGCCGCTGCGGCCGCAGCCTTCGGTGTTTCCTTCGCCTCGGCAAACGGAAACCCCATCATCTTGAGCAGTTCCAGCGCCGTGGCATCGTCCGGAGCGCTGGTCACAATCGTGATGTCCATGCCCTGCGTGCGCTTGATTTTGTCCAGCTCGATTTCCGGAAAAATCGTCTGCTCGGACACGCCGAACGTGTAATTGCCCCGGCCGTCGAACTTGCGCGGAGACAGCCCGCGGAAGTCGCGGATGCGCGGCAGCGCCGCGGCAACCAGACGGTCAAAAAACTCATACATCGCGTCCGAACGCAGCGTCACCCGGCAGCCGATGGGCTGGTCCTCGCGCAGCTTGAAATTCGCGATGCTGTGGCGCGACTTGCTGATGGCCGGCTTGCGGCCGGTGATCATGGACAAATCCTTCGCGGCGTCCTCGATCGCATTTTTTTCCAGCGACGCGCTGATGCCCATGTTCACCACGATCTTCTCCAGCTTCGGAATCTGGTGAACATTCGTGTAGTTGTGCTTTTGCTTCAGCGCGGGCACCACTTCGTTTTTGTATTTTTCGTAAAGTCTGGCTTTCATTTTTCAGGGTCACGGACCGGGCCGTGACTTAAATCGCAATCAGCTTGCCGCCGCCGGCTGTTCCACGTGCTCAACCTTCTTCAAGTTTGAAATGTGAACCGTCCCCTCGCGCTCGACAATCGCGCCCTGCGGGTGCTGCTGGCTCTTGCGCTCGTGGCGCTTGATCATCTGGACGCCCTCGACGATGGCGCGCTGCGTTTTCGGCATCACGGCAATGATCTTGCCGCGCTTGCCCTTTTCCTTCCCGGCCAGCACGACGACCTCGTCGCCTTTTTTCACATGACACTTCATAAAATTTTCAAATCACTTCCGGCGCGAGCGAGATTATCTTCATGAACTTTTTGTCGCGCAGCTCGCGCGCGACCGGACCAAAAATGCGCGTTCCCTTCGGATTCTGCTCGGCGTCAATGATGACGCAGGCATTGCGGTCAAAGCGCAGATAGGAGCCGTCGCTGCGGCGGATGATCTGCCGCGTCCGGACGATCACCGCATCATGCACCTCGCCCTTTTTCACCTGGCCATCCGGCGCGGCGTCCTTGATGTGGACCTTGATGACATCGCCGATGCCGGCATAGCGCTGGTTGCGGCCCAACACACCGATGTTCCAGGCGATTTTTGCGCCCGTGTTGTCCGCGACATCCAAACTGGAACGAACTTGCAACATAAATTTTGATCAGACCGCCACTGTTTCTTCCGTGCCGCGCTCGACAACTTCAACCAGCTGCCAGCGTTTCAGCTTCGACATCGGCCGCGTCTCGACGATGCGCACCTTGTCGCCCGGCTTGGCCTCGCCCTTTTCGTCATGGGCGTAAAATTTCTTGTAGGCCGTGACGATCTTCTTGAACTGCGGGTGCGGGAACCGGCGCTGCACGCGCACCACAATGGTCTTGGCCATCTTGCTGGCGATGACTTCGCCGACGCGCTCCTTGCGCTTGCCGCGCGCCTCCACATTTTTAGTTTCTTCAGCCATACAAAATTATGCCGTTTTCGCCTTGTTCCGCAGTTCCGAGATGCGAGTTTCCAGCCGGGCGATATCCTTGCGCAGGACGCGCAGGCGCGCCGGTTTTTCGAGTTGTGCGCTCGCCTGCTGCAGGCGCAGGTTGAACATCTCGTGCCGGAAGTCGCGGCTCTTGGCCGCCAGCTCCACCAGCGTCATGTCTTTCATTTCCGAAAATTTCATAAACTCAACGGACGCGATAATGCCGCGAAATAAACTTGGTTTTGATCGGCAGCTTCGTCGCCGCCAGGCGCAACGATTCGCGCGCTTCCACTTCAGTGATGCCGTCCACTTCAATCAGCACGTTCGCCGGACGAATGACCGCCACCCAACCTTCCAGCGGCGCCTTGCCCTTGCCCATGCGCGTTTCCAAAGGCTTCTTCGTAAACGATTTTTGCGGAAAAACGCGGAGCCACATCTTGCCCTTGCGCTTCATGTTGCGGGCCACCGCCACGCGCGCGGCCTCAAGCTGCTTGCTGTCCATCCAGCAGCGCTCCAGCGCCATCAGTCCGTATTCGCCGAACGCCACCGTATGACCGCGCCGCGCGGTGCCCTTGCGGCTGCCGCGGTGCATCTTGCGAAACTTCACTCTTTCCGGCTGCATTGCCATAACAAAATTCCTATTCTAAATTAATCAGTTCGCCGGCGCGGTTGCGGTTGAGGCTACAGTTGCGATTGCGGCCTGGACCACCGGTTCGGTCTTTTTCTGCGGCTTGTTTTCACCCTTGCAAATCCAGCATTTGACACCCAGCTTGCCGTAAAGCGTCCGCGCCTCGGCAAATCCGTAGTCAATGTTCGCCCGCAGCGTGTGCAGCGGCACGCGGCCCCAGTGATACTGCTCGACCCGAGCGAGTTCAGCGCCGCCCAGGCGTCCCGCGCAGCGGATCTTGATTCCTTCCGCGCCAAAATCCTTCGCCGTCTGAAGCGCCTTCTTCATGGCGCGGCGGAACGACACGCGGCGCTCGAGCTGCAGGGCGATGTTTTCCGCCACCAGCTGCGCCTCGATTTCCGGCGACTTGACCTCAACGATGTCCACGTAGACTTCCTTGCCGGTCTTCTTGCTCAATTCCTCCTTGAGCTTGTCAATTTCAGAGCCTTTGCGGCCAATCACCACTCCGGGCCGGGCGGTGAGAATCGTCACACGGCAGCGGCTCGCGGCGCGCTCAATCAAAATCTTCGGCACGGCGGCCGCATCGAGCTTCTTCTTCAGAAAATCGCGGATCTCGCGATCTTCGTTGAGGAGCTTGCCGAAGTCCTTCTTGTCGGCATACCACTTGGAGCGCCAGTCCTTGTTGACGGCGACGCGCAGACCGATTGGATTTGTTTTTTGGCCCATGGAATTATTCGTCGGACAAGGTGATTTTGATGTGGCAGCGGCGCTTGATGATGGGGCCGGCCGAACCGCGCGCCTTGGGGGTGAAACGCTTGATGCTCGTCGCCGTTCCGGCAACGGCTTCCTTGATTCGCAAACTTTCCGGCTTGAGCTTGTTGTTGTTCTCGGCGTTGGCGATGGCCGAATGCAGCGTCTTGGCGACAAAGCGCGCGCCCTTGCGCGGCACCACCGCCAGCACCGCCTCCGCCTGCAACGCCGGCAGCCCCTGAATCTGCCGCACCACCTCGCGCATCTTCTGCGCGGACATCGGGATGTTTTTTTGAATCGCGAAAACTTCCATAAAATTATTTGGCTTCCGCCTTGGCCGTGTGCGCCCCGTGCTTCTTGAAGATGCGCGTCAGCGAAAATTCGCCCAGCTTGTGGCCCACCATGTTTTCCGTCACAAACACCGGCTGGAAAATCTTGCCGTTGTGGACCGCAAACGTGAGGCCCACAAAATCCGGCGAAATGGTCGAACGCCGCGACCATGTCTTGATGGGCGTCTTCTGATTCGTGCTCTTTGCCTTCTGGACTTTTTCCAGCAGGTGCAAATCTGCAAACGGGCCTTTTTTAATCGAGCGTCCCATAGATTATTTGGTCTTGATTGGCAGTCCATTGCGGCGGACCACAATGAAACGGTTTGAATACTTGTATTTCACGCGCGTCTTGCCGCCCTTGGCCACACGGCCCCACGGCGACATCAACTGCTGCCAGCCGCCGCCGGACTTCGCCTTGCCCTGGCCGCCGCCGTTCGGATGATCCACCGGGTTGCGCGCCACACCGCGCGTGATGCCGCGATGACCGCGATGCTGCGTGCGGCCCGCCTTGCCCAAAATGATGTTCTCATGCTCCGTGTTGCCCACCTGGCCGATGGTCGCATAGCATTCCTCGTTCACCCGCCGGATTTCACCCGAAGGCAGGCGAACCTGCGCGTAGCCCTCGTCGCGCGACATCAGCGTCGCCGCGCCGCCCGCCGAGCGCACCACCTGGCCGCCGCGACCGGGAGTCAACTCCAGATTGTGAATCGCCATGCTGACGGGAATCGCCTTGAGCGGAAGCGCGTTGCCGATTTCCGGCGGCGCCGTCGGACCGCTTGAAATTTTAAGACCCACCTTGATGCCGACCGGGGCGATGATGTAGCGCTTCTCGCCGTCCGCGTATTGCAGCAGCGCCAGACGCGCCGAGCGCATCGGGTCATATTCAATCGCCGCGACCGTCGCCTCCACGCCGTGCTTGTTCCGCTTGAAATCCACGAGGCGGATTTTCTGCTTGTGGCCCTTGCCGATGCCGCGCGCCGTGACACGACCGTAATTGTTGCGCCCGCCGGTCTTCTTGCGAATCTCGACCAGCGACTTCTCCGGCGTCGTCTTCGTAATGTCGCTAAAGTCCGCGATCGTGATGTATCGCGTGGACGGCGTTAGCGGTCTAAATGTTTTAACTGGCATAAATCCAAAAGTTTTGTCAGCAACTTTGAAGTCGGCAAGCCATCAATCCTGTCCCTGCTGGGTATCAGTTATCGGTCTGCAAACATGCTGTCCGCGCATCCTGACGGACGAAACGGAGCGCACAAACTATCAAACATCCATTTCAATGCAAGAGATATTTTGAATTTTTTTTAATCGCCAAAAAAAGGCGAAAACAGGGAGCGGATAACCACAAAGATACGAAGAACACAAAGGAGACAGAAGTGATTTTTTAACCGCTGATCGGCGCTAATCGGCGCTGATGGAAACGCCTGTTCCGACTGTTCTGCCACAGAGGCACAGAGACACAGAGACAAAAGCGGAAAAACTGCCTGTTCCCTGGCGGGCTTGGCGGCTTGGCGAGAGACTGGTTTTCTCGCCACAAGACGCCTTTCTCTCGCAAAGACGCAAAGGACGCCAAGGAAGGCAAAAACTTGAGACCGGAGACCTGAAAACAAAATTGGAAATACGGAAGACAGAAAACCGGCCTGATCCGCAGATGAACGCAGATAACCTGTTCCGACTGTTTTGCCACAGAGGCACAGAGACGCAGATCCGCTTGAAAACAATCGCCTTTTTCTCCGTGCCTCTGTGTCTCTGTGGCAAACCCTCCGCCTTTCTTGGCGGGCTTGGCGGCTTTACGAGAACTCACGTTCGCTGCCACGGGCGTTTTCTGCGGCGCAACTTCTGTTTGCCAGCGGTGTTTCAAAACGTATATTGAAACCATGAATCGCCTTGGAAAAATCGCGATCTCCCTCGCGGGCGTGCTGGCCTTGAACACCGGCCTTCGCGCGGCCGGCCTGACGGCCACGAACAATCCGCTGCCGGGCAATCCCTACGCGCCGATTGTGGCGCGGAACATCTTCGGCCTGCTCCCGCCGGAGGCGCCGCCCGATCCCGCCCTGGAGGCGGCGAAAAGCCTCCCCAAAATCACGCCCACCGGCATCATGGGCGTCTTCGGCAACTGGCAGGTGCTCTTCAAGGTGGCCGCCGCCGCCACCGCCAAACCCGGACAACCCGGACAACCGGCCAAGGATGATTTTTACATCTTGAGCCAAGGCCAGCGGCAGGACGACATCGAGGTTTTAAAAATTGACGAAAAGAAAGGCATCGTGACATTCGACAACCACGGCACCACGCAGGAACTGCCCCTCGCAGCCGCGTCAGGCACCGGCGGCGGCCCGGCGGGGCCATCATCTCCCGGCGGGATGAAACCCGGCATGGCTCCGGGCGGTCCCGGCGGCGGTCCCGGCGGACCCGGCGGACCTGGCGGCTTCACACGATTTGGCGCGGGCGGCGGAAACAATGGCGGCAACCCGAACGCCAACCCCGGTTCCAACGGCGGCCCCGGCAACCCGAACGCCGGCATGGACAACGGCAATTCCATGCAGAGCCGCATCTACCAGCCGGAACCTTCGCAATTGTCAGGGGATGAATCAAAGGCAATAATTGAACTGCAACGCGCTAAATTCCAACAGGAAGGCAATCCGATTGCCAATCTTCTTCCACCCACGGGAGCTGAACCTTAATTGCGCCCTCATTGCTTCCGCCCACTCCGCTGACCAAGTTCAACACTCCCGACAACAACGCCGACCAGTAGTTTTGGCGACAGGGATTCGGGATGGCTCACTTTTGGGATGGAGCGAACTCACGTTCGCTGCCACGGATGTGTGGCATCCGGCGTGAGCCGGATCATGGTTAAAGAAAAGATTTTATTGGAGCGAACTGACGTTCGCTGCTACGGATGTGTGGCATCCGGCGTGAGCCGGATCATTATTAAAGAAGAGATTTTGTTGGAGCAAACTCACGTTCGCTGCCGCGGGCGTGTGGCATCCGGCATGAGCCGGATCATTATTCCAGAGCGGAAGTTGGAGCGAACTCACGTTCGCTGCTACGGCATAACTCGCTGCTACGGGCGTTTGATATTTCCGGCGTCTGGCTGGCGCGCGGCAAGGTAAAGCTCCCAAAACAACGGCCAGAAATTCCCCGCCAGCGGATGCAATTTCGGATAGCCGGGCACGATCGCGCCGCAATGCGGCCACGGCTCCGTTTCCGTTGTCAATCTGGCGCGGACGGGATTCGCCAGGATGTAAAAACAAATTTTGGCGAACGCACCGCGCTCCCGCTCCTCCTCGCGCAGAACATGGTCGTGGGCTTGATGCTGAAACCGATGCGGGCGCAGCGCCGGGGCAAGATGTTCGCGCAGGAACTTCATGCCGTTGCGCTGGTTGGAATCCGGGCGCAGTCCCATCCAGAGCAGGTGGATATGATCCGGCATCAGACAATACGCCGGGCAGAGCAGTCCCTCGCGGGCGGCAACATGAAGCATCGTCTCGCGGAACTGCAAATGGAAAACCTCGTTGAGCCAGCCGGTGCCGCGCATCGCAATGGACATTGTCCAGTGAATGACCGCATCGCCCTGATAATTTTCCCCGGCCAGTCGCGGGAGATAAAAGCTCCGGTTCACGCCCTCGCCGGAAAGGCGATTGAAAGCGGCAGGTTCGGGGTTCATGCGAGGCAAGATAGAGCCGGCCCGATCGTTATTTCAAGGCGGAAGATGGAGCGGGCTTGTGGCATCCGGTGTGAGCCGGATCATTATTAAAGGAAAAAGATTTTATTGGAGCGAACTGACGTTTGCTGCTACGGGCGTTGATTTGTGGCATCGAGCGTCAGCTCGATCATTATTTCGGAGGGGGAAGATGGAGCGAACTCACGTTCGCTGCTACGGGCGTGTGGCATCCGGTGTGAGCCGGATTATTATTAAAGGAGAAAGATTTAATTGGAGCGAACTGACGTTTGCTGCTACGGGCGTTGATTTGTGGCATCGAGCATCAGCTCGATCATTATTTCGGATGGGGGAAGATGGAGCGAACTCATGTTCGCTGCTACGGACGTTGATATGTGGCATCGAGCGTCAGCTCGATCATTATTTCGGATGGGGAAGATGGAGCGAACTGACGTTCGCTGCTACGGCATAACGGGCTTGTGGCATCCGGCGTGAGCCGGATTATTATTAAAGGAGAAAGATTTAATTGGAGCGAACTCACGTTCGCTGCTACGGGCGTTGATTTGTGGCATCGAGCGTTAGCTTGATCATTTTTTCGGATGGGGGAAGATGGAGCGAACTCACGTTCGCTGCTACGGCATAACGGGCTGACGCCTGCTGCTACGGGCTTGTGGCATCCGGCGTGAGCCGGATCATTTTAAAAAAGGATTTTGTTAGAGCGAACTGACGTTCGCTGCTACGGGAGAATTTACGGGATGATTGATGGAGCGGGCTGACGCCCGCTGCTACGGATAATGAAAAAACCCCGCCCCTGATTGACAAGGGCGGGGGTTGAATTTTTAGTTAGAGCAAACTCACGTTTGCTGCTACGAATTTATTGACGACGGCGGCGGAACAGCAACAGACCCAAACCGCCCAAGCCCGCCAAGGCCAGCGTGGCCGGTTCCGGAACAGGCAGCAAATACAACTGCGTGTTCAG
>CAZZPE010000042.1:0-21767 GCA_964655855.1 uncultured Bifidobacteriaceae bacterium | reverse complement strand
CCGATGGACGCGTCGCCGTGCGGATGATATTGCATCGTGTGGCCGACGACGTTGGCGACCTTGATGAAACGGCCGTCGTCCTTTTCGTGCAGCGCCCAAAGAATGCGCCGCTGCACCGGCTTCAGGCCGTCCGCCAGATTCGGAATCGCGCGGTCGCGAATGACGTAGCTGGCGTAATCCAGAAACCCGCGGTCCACGCGCGTGTGCAGGCCGGCGCCGAGCTTCTTCGGGTCAAACGGCTTGTGGGCGACTGCCGTCCCGACTGTCTCGGCGACGACATGATCCGCGCCGTTGCCGTTGGGTGCGGCGGACTTCTTCTTTTCCACCGGCGCGGCGGGTGTCGCGGCGGCGATGGGCAATTCAGGCTGGCCGGATTCTTTTTTGCGTTTGGCTGACATGATCAAAAGCGGCGCGCATTAAGCCACAAGTTGACGGCAGCGGCAAGATTCGCGCGCGGCAAATTTTAATCCGGCGAACGCAAATCCGGTTGTCGTTGCGCGCCGGGGCGTTTGGCTTGCGGCGAACTTGCCCGCGCGGTTCCGGTTGCAATCCGGCCCGGCGGCGGGAATTTTTTCGCGGCGTCGTCCAGCACCAGCACCCAGTCGTTGCCAATGCCGGCGGAAGGCGGAGTGAACTCGCGCGCGTCGGTTTTGGCGAAGGTGCCGGACCGTTTTGCCCTGCCGGTCCGCGGATCATACCACCACGCGACGAGTTTCCTGCCGGAGAGTTTGCCGGTTTGCAGTTTGAACGGCCTGCCCGCAGCCGTGTAAACGAAAGCATAGCTGCCATCCGCCGCGCGCAGGGCCTCGACGCGATCCAGCACCGGCAAATCTTCCCCGGCAATCAGCGACTGATCCGGGATGCGGTCGGGCATCGGGCGCGATTCGATCAGGTAGCGGACATATTGCACCTGGCTTGAACCGGGCAGCTCCAGCGATTCGCGCCATGGCAAACCCGCGCCCCAGCCGGGCAGCGGGCCGCGACTGTCGGGCGACCAAAATTCATAAACTTCCCCGCAGCCGTAAGTGTGGCCCGCCGCGCCCGCGAAGACCGCCAGGTAAGCCGAGCGACGCACGTCGGCGGCGGTGATGCGCGCGGCGTTGGCGCTGCCGCGAACGAGGCCATCGGTGATGTTTTCGTAGCCCGGCTCCATGTCGAGCGTGGGCTTGGCGGGAATCTTGGCGAAATCTTCGGCGACAAGCCGGAAATTGGTCGTGCGGATGAAATGCCCGGACTGAATCGAATTAAAGTCGAGCCACGGCGAATCATGAAACCAAAATGATGAACTTTGCCGGCCGGTGGGGTGGTAGCTGATCATGATTTTATTAACGCCGGCGGCCCTGGCGCCTTCGATCAGGCCCTGGGCCTCCAGATCGGTAATGTGCCGGATTTTCTCACCAGCCTCGCCTTCCGCAGTCGAGTCGCCGCCGAGGATCCAAAAAATATTTCTCTTTGCGTAACGCTGCGCCAGGAACCTGCAGTAGGCGTGCATTTGTTCCGGGGTGTCGCCGGTTCCCAGCCTGTCCCCGGCGTTTTTGTGCCAGTAAGGAAGGATGGCCATATACATTCCGTGCGCCTCGACCTTGTCGAGGATCGAATCAACGTTCCTGTAATACGCCTCGTTGATCCGGCCGAGATCGCCATTGATGAAGGGAAGTTCGCCATCGGCATTGGTGTGTCTGGTGTAGTCCCAGAGGGCGATGACACCCTGAATGACGGTGAACCCCTTTGCCGCGCGGTCATCCAGATAAACGTCCACGTCCGCAGGTTTCGGGTGATTGAAAACGCTCCAAGCCGTGTCGCCGAGCCAGAAGAACGGCGTGCCGTCGGCCTTGACAAAATAATGTCCGTTGCCGGAGACGCGAACCGGCTGCAGCGGTTTCACCGTGTGGCCGCCGTTCGTCGCGCAGCCCGTCAACCCCGCGAGAATCGCCAGCACGCAAACCTGAAATTGAGGGCCGATGATTTTCATTTTTGCATTACATGGACTGCGAATTTTCAAAATGCGTCCTGTCACGAAAACTTCATGTTTTCGGAAACCCGGGGCGCAGTTGCGAATTATCCACATTTTCCGGTCGCCGCAAGGATTTCTTTTACTTGGTTTGGACATCGGAAATGCCAAAATCGGACAAATGATGCGCAAAGACACATGGCTGGCAGCCGCAGCCGTTTGATTTCATGGACACGCCCCAGGTCAGCCCGCTGTTGGATTGGCTGCTGCGAAAGCATCCCGACACGCCGAAGAGCCGCGCCAAGCAATGGATTCTGGCGGGCCGGGTCAGCGTTCGCGGCGTCATCATCCGCCGGCCGCATGAAACCATGCCGGATCCGGGCGACGCCCTGGCATTGAATGGCCGCCAGGCTGCCACGCTGACGTGTGATTCGGGCTGGCAGATTCATCCGCGCGTCTCGCTGCTTTTTCTGGATGCCGCCCTCGCCATCATCAACAAAAGCCCCGGCCTCGTTTCCGTGCCGGCGGCGAACTGCCATCTTTCCGCGCTCGGCATCCTCGCCGATTTTCTGGCGGGAAAAGTGAAGGCGCAGGATCGCGGCGTCGCCGGAAGGTCATTGTCGCCCGCCTATCGCCGGCTGCATCCCCTGCCGGTTCACCGGCTCGACCAGTTCACCAGCGGTGTTTTTTGCGTGGCCATGAATCCCGCCGCGCGCCACCACCTCATCGGGCAGTTGAAGACGCATTCCATGCGGCGCGAATATGTGGCGTTCGTGGAGGGCCGTCCGCGCCAGCCCGCCGGCACCTGGCGGCAATGGCTGCAATTGAGCCGGGACGAATTGCGCCAGAAAGTGATTTCGGAAACGCGGCCCAAAAGCCCGGACGCCGAAGTCCGCGAGGCCATCACGCATTACGAGGTCGTCGCGGAATTTCCGCTGGCCGGCGGCAGGGGCATCGTCACCCAGTTGCGGCTCCGGCTGGAGACCGGCCGCAAACATCAAATCCGCGTCCAGGCCGCCCATGCCGGACTGCCCCTGGTTGGCGATCGCACCTACAATCCGGCCTGTCGCGGAGACGGCGGCGCGGCCCCGCTGATTGATTTCCCGCGCCAGGCTTTGCACGCCGAAACCATCAGCCTTGAACATCCCGATCATCCCGGCAGGCGCATGACCTGGACCGCCGAACTGCCCAAAGACCTCCGCCAGCTCGAAGCCACGCTGCGTTCCGTCCGGCGCTGAACGCGGGCTGCCGCGCCCAACTCGGCGCTTTACTTTCCGCCGTTTTGGGCAAAGCCTTGAATCGTCGCCGAATCAATGGCAACGCGCGTTGAGGCGAAACTGAATTTCAATGAAAGACCAGGTCATCCGTTTGCTGGGCCAGAAGGATTACGTCCCGCTGAACGTGCCGGAACTGCTCCGGCGTCTTCGGCTGCCGCCGCATCTCCAGCAGGAATTGCAGGCGGTGCTCAAACAGCTGGAGCAGTCCGGCGACATCGCCCGCATCAAGGGCAACCGCTATGTCCGGCCGCGCGAGGCGGATTTGATTCCGGGCCGCATCCGGATGAACCGCGCGGGCAACGGTTTTCTCCAGCCGGATGACGCCGCCCTCAAGGAAATCGCCATCCCGGCCAACGCCACCGGCACGGCGCTGCACGAGGATCGCGTGCTGGTGCGCCGCGATGTCCGGCGGAAAATTTTCCGCCCCGGCGAAGAGTCGGCGGAGACCGGCACGGTGGTCCGTGTTTTGGAACGGCGGCGGACGCAGTTCGTCGGCACGCTGCAACGCGGGCGGCAATTCCTGTTCGTCATTCCCGACGAGCCGCGCATTCCGCACGACATTCTGGTGCCGGAACCGCGCGACGTGGGCCGGCCCGCGCGCGTCGGCGACAAGGTGGTGGTGGAGCTGCGCGACTGGGAATCGCGCAACACAAATCCGGAGGGCGAGATCATCGAAGTCCTCGGCGCGCCGGGCGAGGAAGGCGTGGACATGCTCTCGGTGCTGCGCCAATACGATTTGCCGCTGCATTTCCCCAGGGCCGTCCTGCACGAGGCGCACGCCGTCGGCACGATGATCCGGCCGCAGGACATGGCGGGCCGTGTGGATTGCCGGCGGCATCCGGTCGTGACGATTGATCCCGACGACGCGAAGGATTTCGACGACGCGATCTGCCTGGAGCGCGTTTCGCCGGAGCAATGGCGGCTGTGGGTCCACATCGCGGACGTGTCGCATTACGTCAAGCCCGGCACGGCACTGGACGCCGAGGCTCGCAAGCGCGGCAACTCGACCTATCTCGTGGACCGCGTCATTCCGATGCTGCCGGAGGCGTTGAGCAACGAGCTGTGTTCGCTCAAGCCGGACACGGACCGGCTGACCAAGTGCGTCGAATTTCTCATTTCAAACGACGGTCGGGTGTTGAACGCGAAATTTTATCCCGCCGTCATCCATTCGCAGCGGCGGTTCAATTACGGCGAGGTGCTGGCCATTTTGCAGCGCAAGCCGTCGTCCGACCCGATTGAGCAAATGCTGCATCAGGCGCACGAACTCGCGCAGCGCATCCGGCGGCTGCGGTTCAAGGCCGGGTCGCTTGACCTCGATTTTCCGGAAACCAAAATCCGGCTGGACGAGCACGGGCGGATTTTGCGCATCGAGAAAACGGTGAACGACGTGTCGCACCAGTTGGTCGAGGAGTGCATGCTCCTGGCGAACGAGGCGGTGGCCGGGCGGTTGATGAGCCAGCGGACGCCGGCGGTTTATCGCATCCACGAATCGCCGGACGAGCGGCGGTTGCAGGAATACCGGCAGGAGGTTTTGAGCCAGCGCATTCCGTGTGGCAACCTAGGCCAGCCCGCGGAGGTGCAGAAATTATTGCAGCGGCTCGGCACGCTGCCCATCGGCCCGGCGCTCAAAATCGGCTTTCTCAAGTCGCTCATGCGCGCCCGCTACGCCGTCGAGCCGCTCGGCCATTACGGACTGGCCAAGAAAAAATACACGCATTTTACCTCGCCCATCCGCCGCTACGCCGACCTCGTGGTGCATCGGGCGCTGTTTGACAAAACGCCCGCGCAGACTTCCGCGCTCAAGGAAATTGCCGATCATATTTCGGTGACGGAACGGAATTCCGCCGACGCCGAGCGCGACAGCAAGGACGTGAAGCTGTTCGCCTTTTTGAAAGCGCAGCTCGAATCCGGCGAACCGCAAAAATATCCGGCGCTGGTGACGGACGTGCGCAATTTTGGTTTCTTCGTGGACGTGACCGGGCTGGCGATGAGCGGGCTGGTGCCGTGCTCCACGATGGAGGATGACTTTTATGTTTTCGATGAGGCGCGCAATCAACTCGTCGGCCGGCGCACGCGCCGCACGATCCGGCTGGGCGACAAGCTGACCGTGCAGGTGGCGAAGGTGGACACGTTCAAGAAGCAGGTGGATTTCCGTCTCGCGGAGGATCGCAGACCGGTTGCGCGGCCTGCCGCCGGTCGCGGTCCCGCCAGGCCTCCGACCGGCCGTTGGAGCGGGCCAGCGCGCGGGGCGCAGTCGCGTCCGGCGCAGGGCCGCCGGCGGCGGAGATGACGCGGGTCTTTTAATCTTCGCCTTTCCACCGGATTTTCTGTTATGCTTCGCGGCCTTTGTGAGCATTACCGAAGAAATACAAAAACGGCGCGCGTTCGCCATCATCTCGCATCCCGATGCGGGCAAGACCACGCTGACCGAAAAGCTCCTGCTTTACGGCGGCGCGGTGCAGCTTGCTGGCTCGGTCACCGCGCGCAAAAACCAGCGCGCCACCACGTCCGACTGGATGGAGCTTGAAAAGAAGCGCGGCATTTCCATCAGCTCCACGGTTCTCCAATTTGACTACAATGGCTACCGCCTCAACCTGCTCGACACGCCGGGCCACAAGGATTTTTCCGAGGACACCTACCGCGTGCTCACCGCCGTGGATTCGGTGGTGATGGTGATTGACTCCGCCAAGGGCATCGAGCCGCAGACGCGCAAGCTCTTCGAGGTCTGCCGCCAGCGCGGCGTGCCGATCTTCACGTTCATGAACAAGTGCGACCGCCCGATGAAAAATCCACTCGCACTGCTCGACGAGCTGGAGCACGTGCTCGGCATCGGCGCGTTCCCGGTGAACTGGCCCATCGGCAACGGCTTCGAATTTCGCGGCGTTTTCGACCGGCAGACGAAATTGATGCATCTCTTTGAGCGCACCGTCGGCGGCCAGTTTCGCGCGCCGGTGGAGGTCGGCGGACTCAACGATGCCGCCGTTCGCGGCCAGCTTGATGACGAAACCTTTCGCCGGACCGTCGAGGAATTGGAAATGCTCGAACACGCGGGCGAGGTCTTCGACGATGCCGCCGTGCTCGCGGGCAAAAGCACGCCGGTGTTTTTCGGCAGCGCCAGCAATAATTTCGGCGTGCAGCTCCTGCTCGACGGTTTCCTGAAACATGCGCCCGCGCCGAAATCACGCGTGATGGGCGGCATCGAAATCGCCCCGGAGAATCCGGCGTTCTCCGGTTTCATCTTCAAAATCCAGGCAAACATGGACCCGAAGCACCGCGACCGCATCGCGTTCGTCCGCGTCTGCTCCGGCAAATTCGAGCGCGACATGACGGTGCATCATTCGCGCTCCGCGAAGAAGGTGCGGCTTTCCAGCTCGCACAAACTTTTTGGCAATGAACGCGAGACGGTGGACGAGGCGTTCCCCGGCGACGTCATCGGTCTCGTCGGCCACGACAGCTTCGGCATCGGCGACACGCTCACGACGGATCCCAAAATTCTCTACAAGGAAATCCCGCGCTTCACGCCAGAAGCCTTCAGCTATCTGCACAATCCGAACACGGCCAAGTTCAAGCAGTTTCGTCAGGGCCTCGAGCAGTTGATGCAGGAAGGCGTCATCCAGGCGCTTTACCTGCGCCATTCGTCCATCAAAACGCCGCTGCTCGCCGCCGTCGGTCCGCTACAGTTCGAGGTCGTGCAATTCCGGCTCGAAAGCGAATACGGCGCGGTGTCGCGGCTCGAAGCCGCGCCGTGGAGCGTCGTGCGCTGGCTGCCCGTGGGCATGAAGGAAGAGCAGCTCGACGCCCTGTCGCTGCCGACCGGCTGTCGTGTCGCCTACGACCTCGGCAAAAACGCGGTGGTGCTTTTCCCGAACGACTGGTCGGCGGATTATTTCATCAAAACCAACGAGCGCGTGCCGCTCTCCGCGCTGCCGGTGCAGACGGCGAAAGAATAAACGCAGATGTCCACCCTCATTTCCGCCTCCGAAGTCACCGTGCGCTACAACGAGCGCGCCGTTCTGGACGACATCACGCTTGGCATTCAGGAAGGCGATCGCATCGGGCTGGTCGGGCGCAACGGCTGCGGCAAGACGACGTTCCTGAAGATTCTCGCCGGCCTGCAGGCGCCGGACAGCGGCGAAATTTCCCGGCAGCGCGAACTGGTTGCCAGCTACCTGCCGCAGGATTTCATGCTCGATGCGGCGAAAAACGTTCAGGAAAACATTCGCGACGGCGCGCAGCACGTTCTCAATCTCATCGCCGAATTTGAATCGCTGCCGCACGACTCGAAACGGCACGAGCAGTTGGAGCATCGCATCTCCGCGCTCGATGGCTGGACGCTGGACCGGCGCATCGGAGTCGCGATGGCGCATCTGAATTGTCCCGGCGGCGAGCGGCGGATCGAGTCGCTTTCCGGCGGCGAGAAGCGGCGCGTGGCGATGTGCCGTGCGGTTGTTTCGCGCCCGGATTTCCTGATGCTCGACGAGCCGACGAACCATCTCGACCCGGAATCCATCGAATGGGTCGCGGAGTTTCTGGAAACGTTCGGCGGGACATTTCTGGTCGTCACGCATGACCGCTATTTTCTGGATCGCGTCGCCACCAGCATCCTGGAGCTTTGCGACGGCAAGTTTTTTTCGCACGCCGGCAATTACACGGATTATCTGCTGGACAAGGCCGAGCGTCAGGAGGCCGACGCCGTCATCGAGCACAAACGGCAGATGTTCCTGAAAAAGGAGCTGGCGTGGGTGCGGCAGGGGCCGCGCGCGCAACGCAGCAAGCAGAAGGATCGCTTCGAGCGTTATTACGACGAGGCGGCCAAGGACGGACCGGTGATCGAGGAGGATGTCGAGCTTTGCATTCCGCCGCCGCCGCAACTCGGCAACCGCACCGTGGAGGTCAGCAATCTCGGCATGGAAATCGCCGGGAAGAAATTGTTTTCCGGGTTCAATTTCACGTTTGAGAACGGCAAGCGCGTCGGCGTTTGCGGGCGGAACGGCCTCGGCAAGACCACGCTGCTGAAAATCGTCATCGGCCAGCTTGCGCCCACGGAGGGCACGGTGAAGACCGGCCAGCTCACGAAGTTCAATTACGTGGACCAGGGCCGGCTGCAATTGAACGAGGAGCGCACGGTGCTGGACGAGGTCGCCGACGGCACGGAATTCGTGCAGTGGGGCGACGCGAAGCTGTCCGTGCGCTCGTATCTGAAGCGGTTTCTGTTTGCCGACGAGCGCATCCTGACGCAGGTGAAAAAACTTTCCGGCGGCGAGCGCAGCCGGCTGCTGCTGGCGCGCATTTTGAAAAGCGGCGGGAATTTTCTGATTCTCGACGAACCGACGAATGATCTGGACCTGCCGACGTTGCGAGTGTTGGAGGAGGCGCTGATTGCGTTTCCCGGCGTGACGTGCGTCGTGAGCCACGACCGCTATTTTCTCAACCGCGTCTGCACGGACATTCTGGCGTTTGAAGGCGACGGCAAAATCCACCACAGCGTCGGCGACTACGATTATTACCTGGAGAAGAAACAAAAGGCCGAGGCGGCGGCGGCCCGGCAGAGCGCGGCCATTTTGTCCGTGAACAAATCAGCGCGAGTTGCCGCCGCGCCAAAACCGGCCAGGCCTCGCAAACTGTCTTTTAAGGAAGCACGAGAATTGGAAGGCATGGAGGCGCAAATTCGCGCGGTCGAGGCGGAAGTGGCGCGCATCGAGGGCTTGTTTTCCAATCCGGATTTTTTCCGTAAGCATGCGGCGCAGGTGAACCAGCTCACGGACGAGCTGGAGGCGGCGAAAAAAAACGTCTCGAAGCTTTACGCGCGCTGGGAGGCGCTGGAGGCGATCAGGGTTGCGGCGGAACGATCGCAGGATCCAGCCCGGTAACTTCCGCGTCGTAGGTGGTCAACGTCCTGCCGCGTTCGGCGGTGATCTTGGAATTGGCGAAATGGATTCCCCGCGCGTGGTAGATTTTCATTCCCGTCGTGGCCGAGATGGTCACATTGGAAAAGGTCATGTCCGCGACGGGCATTTCCGGAATTCCCTGGATGGTTCCGGCGTTCGGGCAGTTCGTGACGGTCAAATCACGGATGGTGATGTTCTTATTGATGGGCGTCCGGTCGGTGACCGGCCCGGTTTTTTCAGTCGAGGGATCTTTCGGGGCGCCGCTCTCGGGATAATAGTCGTTGATGTAAATCGGATTTTTCACGTTCGTCATCGTGAGCTTTTCGTAGGTGAGATTCTGCGCCAGACCGCCGTTGCCGCGCGGGGTCTTGATGCGGATGCCGGAATCCGTTCCGTTGAAGGTGCAGTTGCTCACGGTCAGATTTTCAACGCCGTTGAAGGAGCCGCCGCCGATGGACATGCCGTGTCCGTGCAGGAAGGCGCAATTCAGCACCGTGAAATTTTTATCGCCGGGCGAGCGGCCGGCGGTGGGTTTGATGGCGATGTTGTCGTCGCCGGTGTCAATCGCGCAGTCGTTGATGAGAAAATTCCAGCCGGACGGGTCAATGCCGTCGGTGTTGGGCGCATTTGTTGGTGACTGGATGTGAATGCCGCGAATCGTCACGTCGGTGCAGTTTTGTGGCACGAGATGGAACATCGGCGAATTCTGCAGCGTGACGCCGGTGACGAGCAGCCGGGTGCAGTCGGAAAGCTTAATCATATAAGGCCGGTGCGTCATCTTGGAGTCTGCCCGGAAAGCCGTCCACCAGGCATTGCCCTGGCCGTCAATCGTTCCTTCGCCGCTGATTTCAATGTCGTGCGCGCCGGAGGCGGCGATGGAATCCACACAGCGATTTTTCGCGACGGGATAATTGGTGATGTCGTCGCTGATGAGAATCACCGCGCCCTTGTCGAGATGCAGGTTGATGCCGCTGGCGAGCCGGAACGGCATGGTCAGGAAATTTCCCGCCGGCACCAGCACCGTTCCGCCGCCGGCGGCGGAGCAGGCATCAATGGTTTTCTGGAGGGCTGCGGTGTTCAAGGTTTTGCCGTCGGCGGTTGCGCCGTAGTTGGTGATGTTGAAAACGGCATCGGGAATGACCGGCAGCGGGATGTCCTGTGCCTGCGTGCGAAAGGCGGGCATGGAGACAAGGATTGCGGCAAGGAAGACGCCGGGATGACGGAGGAGAAAATTCATGTCGCGAGGGTAGGACGGTTTCCGCCGCCGTCAAGATTCCATGCGCTTGGCAGGTCGGCGATAAATTTTCTTTACGTTGCCCAAAATTCCGGCAAACAATCACTGCACAAATCATCCACATGAAAACTCCATTCTCCCGCCGTGATTTTCTGAAGGCATCCGCGCTGGCCGCGGGCGCCGGTGTGAGCGCGCCGTTCTGGCTGTCGCGCGCGCTGGCATCCGCCGCATTGCCGGGCGCCGCGTCCGGTTACGCCATCGCGCCCGGCCCGTTTCAGCCGAGCTGGGATTCGCTGGAGCAGAATTATCATCTGCCCGACTGGTATCGCGACGCAAAATTCGGCGTCTGGGCGCATTGGGGTCCGCAATGCCAGCCCCGGCAGGGCGACTGGTATGCCAAATACATGTATGACCAGGGCCGGCCGCAATATAATTTCCACGTCGCACATTATGGGCATCCCTCGAAGTTTGGATTCAAGGATGTCATCCATGAATGGAAGGCGGACAAATGGGATCCGGCCACGCTCATCAAACGTTACAAGGGTGCCGGGGCCAGATTTTTTGTCTCGATGGCCAACCACCACGACAACATGGACATGTTTGACTCGAAATATCAGCCGTGGAATTCGGTCAAGGTTGGGCCGAAAAAGGACATCGTTGGCACTTGGGCCAGGCTCGCCCGCAAGGCCGGTTTGCCCTTCGGCGTGAGTGTTCATTGCGCACGGGCTTGGAGCTGGTATGAAGACGCGCAAGGCAGCGATAAAACCGGGCCGCTGGCCGGCGTGCCCTACGACGGCAAGCTGACCAAGGCCGACGGCAGGGGTTTGTGGTGGGATGGACTCGACCCGCAGGATTTGTATGCCCAGAACCATGCCATCGGCGCGCAGCCGGATCAGGCTTATGTGACCAAGTGGTTCAACCGCACCAAGGACCTGCTCGACAAATATCATCCCGACCTGCTTTATTTCGACGACAGCGAGCTGCCACTCGGCGATGCCGGCTTGAACATTGCCGCCCATTTCTTTAACGCGAATCCGCATTGGAATCACGGCAAGCTTCAGGGCGTCATCACTTCAAAGGGTCTCTCGCTGGAGCAGCAGAAAGCCGTCGTCAACGATCTCGAGCGCAACATGACGTTGGATCAGTTGAAAATTCCCTGGCAAAAGGATCTTTGCATCGGTGCCTGGCATTACAGCGACGATCGCTACAAAACCGGCTATCGCTCGCCGCGCAGCATGATCAATCTGCTGGTGGACGTGGTCAGCAAGAACGGCACGTTTCTCCTCAACATCCCGCTGCCCGGAAGCGGTGAGATTGACGACAAGGCCAGCGCCTTCCTCGACGAGATGACCCGATGGATGAGCGTCAACAGCGAGTGCATTTACGGCACCCGCCCGTGGGTGATTTTCGGCGAAGGCCCGTCCGTGAAGGACGACGCCACGGTCAGGGACAGCGCCGAAAATCCGCCGCGCGGCATCGGCCCCGAATACACCGCCCAGGACATCCGCTTCACCACGAAGGGCGACATCCTGTATGCGGTGGCGTTGGGCTGGCCCGGCGACGGCAAAATCACCATCAAGGCGCTGGCGTCCAATTCCACCCGTTATCCCGGCAAGATTCGGAGCATCGAGCGGCTGGGTTCGACGGAGAAACTGGTTTTTACCCGCGACGAGAACGGACTCACCGTCACCGTTTCCGGAACCGGAATGTCCGATTACGCCACCGCGCTCAAAATCATTCCGATGGCATGAATCCGTCCGTCAAACACATTTGCTCCGTTGTCGTCCGCCGTGGCTGGGTCGCAGCCGCACTTTTTCTTGCGGCATGGCTGGCCGCGCCCCGTGCGAACGGAGCGGAAATCAAATCCTACACGTTCGACAAACCCGTTGCCACTCACGAATGGATTTTGAAAGAAATCAATCCCGACCTGCCTGCCGACTGGACGGGATATAATTTTCTCGTCGTCGAATTCCGCGCGTCTTCCAGCCAGCGGTTCGAACTCGGCCTGACGATGTCGCCAAAATCCGTCTCCAAGCGCATTCATCCTTTCCCCGGCGTCTGGGTGCGCGCTTCCATTCCGCTGCGCTTCTACCGGCAGGGACTCGGCAACGGCTCCGATTTGGCGGCGACGGTGAACCAGCCGCGCAATTCGTATTGGATCAACATCGAAGCCGGCGGATTCGGCCCGACCACCAATGTCCAGGGCATGAGCGTGACCATGCGCTATCCCGCCGGCTCGCCGACGCTCGAAATCCGCTCGGTCACGCTGGCCACGAACGACCCCGGCGACGCCGTGCTGGAAGGCAAACCGCTGATTGACGAGTTTGGCCAATATACCCACGCCAACTGGCCCGGCAAGGCGCACTCTGAAGCCGAACTGAAAACGGTCTGGACCGCCGAAGCCGACGCGCTCAAACAGAGCGCCACTTTTCCCGACCGCGATGCCTTCGGCGGCTTCGCCTCCACGAAGGCGAAAGCCACTGGATTTTTCCGCGTCGAGCAGATTGACGGGCGCTGGTGGTTTGTTGATCCCGACGGCCATTTGTTTTATTCGACCGGCGTCAACGGCGTCGGCTTTGGCATCGGCACGCGCGTCACGGGACGCGAAGATTTGTTCGCCGCCATGCCGAAGCCGTTGCCCGGAATCACAAACAACTTCGGCGGAGGCGGTCAGGGCGGCAGGCAGGCAAATTTTTACGGCGCGAACCTCCAACGCCGCTACGGCGACAACTGGCGCACCAACTGGGCACAGCTCACCGCGCGCCGCTTCGATGCCTGGGGACTCAACACCACCTACGGCACCGGTTTGAGCGAGGCGCTCGACAAAACTCCGCTCAACAAGCCTTACGTCCTCACGCTGCGCGGATTTCAGGGCAGCAACTCGATCATGGGCCTGCCGGATGTGTATGCCAAAAGTTTTCCGAAACAGGTCAAGGCCGAAGTCATGCGCCAGCTCGCTCCGCACAAGAACGACCCTTATTTGCTCGGCTATTTCATCGGCAACGAACCGCCGTGGCCGGGCCGCGAAAGCCAGTTCGTTGATCTGGTTCTTCAAGGCGAGCCTTCGGAAATGCAAAACCATTTCAAGGACGGTCTCGCGCGCGGCGACACGCCGGAACGCCGCCGGCAGCTCGTGCTCGACGCATTCGCCCGCTACCTTGCGGTCATCAATGCCGCCGTCAAAGAGGCCGACCCGAATCACCTCAACCTCGGCATCCGTTTTGGCGGCACGCCGCCGGATTACGTCATCAAGCTGACGAAGGGCTTCGATGTCTACAGCCTCAACAAATACCGCTGGGAGCCGCCGCCGGAATATCTCGCGAAAATTTACTCGCTCGTCCACAAGCCGATGCTGCTCGGCGAATTTCACATCGGCGCGCCGGAACGCGGCATGGCGCCCGGGCTGGTGCAGGCGATAAACCAGGAGGAACGCGGTCTGGCGTATCGCTATTACGTCGAGCACGCCGCCGCGCATCCCGAAGTCATCGGCACGCACTGGTTTGAATGGATTGATGAACCCGTCACCGGCCGGCCCGACGGCGAGAATTACAACATCGGCTTCGTGGACGTCGCCGACCGGCCTTACGACGAACTGGTTGAAGCCGCCAAGCTCACGCACGCGCGGCTGTTCGACATTCATTCGGGAAAAATTCCGCCAACCACTCGCATGGCCAAGACCTCTGAATCCGGCACGCCCGCCGAGGCCTCGCAACTGGGCGTCCCGGCCATTCAGTAATACCGGACGGGAAAATCATCCCCGGCAAACACCCGGTTTGCGGACGCGATTTTCCGAAGCATCCGTGTCTGCCGGGGGTGCCGGTTTGACGGCTTTGACATCCGGCATGTCAATTGGACAGATTTATCGGCTGGAGGCCGTTGATGATTTTTCGCCGCGCCGGCTCATTTCGTGTTTGACGGCGGCCTCTGAAACGGCGAAAAGAAGCCAGCCATGAACTTGAAACGTTGGTTCCTGTGGTTGTGCCTCGTGGTGCTGGTGGTCGGGGAGATCATGCTTTTCAAGGCCAACCAGCAGCGGGATGCCGCGCGCGTCGAGCGCGACACGGCCCGGCACGAGGCGGATGTGGCGCGCGCGGATCTGGATCAGTTCAAGGCTTCCGCCGCTGCGGCACAGGGCGCGGAGGGCGACCGCTTGCGCCGGGAAAATCAGAATCTGACCCAGACCATCACCCAGTTGAAAAGCGAAACCAACCGGCTGCAAAAAGCCAACCAGTTGATGGCGCAGCAGCTGGCGTCCCTCGGCGAAACCGCACAGCAGCAGCAGGAGCGCCTGCAGCAATGGGAGGCCGCCGGCCGGCAGGCCCGCGCCGCCGTCCAGCAATCGCAATCGCAGTCGGAGATCGAGCGCGCCGCCTGCATCGCCAATCTCAAGCAGATTGACGCGGCCAAGCTGAAGTGGGCGCTGGTGAACAACAAAACCGAGGACGCCATTCCGACCATGCAGGATCTGGCACCGTATTTCGACAACGGAATTTTCCCCGTCTGTCCTTCCGGCGGCACTTACGTCATCAACGCCGTCGGACAGGTGCCGACCTGCTCGATCCCCGGCCACGCGCTGCCGCAGTAACGCAATTGGCGCAATTTCAGTCTTGGCTTTTGACGTTCCTCGCCTAGACTGTGCATTCCATGATTGAGACAGACATCGAACTTTTAAAAGGCATCGCAAACCAATTGCGAATCCATTCCATCACCTCAACCACCGCGGCGGGCAGCGGGCACCCGACTTCGTGCTGCTCGGCGGCGGACGTAGTGGCCACGCTGTTCTTCGGCCACATGCGTTACGACGCGAAGAATCCGCATTACTACAACAACGACCGCTTCATCCTTTCCAAGGGACACGCCGCGCCGCTGCTTTACGCCGCGTGGGCGGAAACCGGTTTGTTCCCGGCCAGCGAGTTGTTGACGCTGCGCAAATTCAATTCCGACTTTGAAGGCCATCCGACGCCGCGGCTGCCGTTCGCGGACGTCGCCACCGGCTCGCTCGGTCAGGGCTTGAGCGTTGGAGCCGGCATGGCACTCGCCGCCCGGCTCGACAAGCTCGATTACAACACCTATGTGCTGCTGGGCGACGGCGAAATCGCCGAAGGCTCGGTCTGGGAGGCCGCGTCGTTTGCCGGCATTTACAAGCTGAACAACCTGATCGCCATCGTGGACGCGAACCGTCTGGGCCAGAGCCAGGCGACGGCGTTCGGCCATGACGTCGGCGTCTATGCGAAACGGTTTGAGGCCTTCGGCTGGCGCGTTGAAGTCATTGACGGCCACGACATCGAGGAGATTGTCGAAGTGTTGAGCGGCATCGGCCTCGATGACAAACCGCTGGTCATCATCGCCAAGACTTACAAGGGCGCCGGCGTTTCCTTTTTGCAGGACCTGGACGGCTGGCACGGCAAGCCGCTGAACAAGGAAGAGGCCGCCAAGGCCATCGCCGAGCTTCAGCCGAGTTCGAAATCCGGCATCGGCGTGGCGATCCCCGCGCCGCACCCGCTGCCCGCGCCGGCCAACGCCGTGCCCGCCAGCTATCCGCCGCTCGCTTACAAACTCGGCGACAAGGTCGCCACCCGCGAAGCCTACGGCATCGCACTCGCCCGCATCGGCGAGGTGGACCAGCGCATCGTCGCGATGGACGGCGACACGAAGAATTCCACCTACGCGGAAAAATTCTTCAAGAAATTCCCGGACCGTTTCACCGAATGCTACATTGCCGAGCAAAACCTCGTCGGCGTGGCCACCGGTTTCGGCACGCGCGGCAAGGTGCCATTCGCCTCGACGTTCGCGACCTTTTTCACCCGCGCCGCCGACCAGATCCGCGTGGCGGGCATTTCGCAGGCGAACCTCAAGCTCGCCGGGTCGCACGTCGGCGTCAGCATCGGCGAGGACGGCCCGTCGCAAATGGGTCTGGAAGACATGGCTTTGATGCGCGCGATCGTCGGCAGCGTCGTCCTGTATCCGAGCGACGCGGTGAGCACCGAGAAACTGGTGGAACAAATGGCGCTGGCGAAGGGCGTCAATTTCCTCCGCACCTCGCGCCCGAAATCCCCGGTCATTTACAGCAACGACGAGCAATTCCCCATCGGCGGCGCAAAGGTGCTCCGCCAGAACGCCGGCGACAAAGTCACCGTCGTCGCGGCGGGCGTGACGCTGCACGAGGCGCTCAAGGCCGCCGACGCCCTGAAAAAAGAAGGCATCGGCATCACGGTCATTGACGCCTACAGCATCAAGCCGCTCGGCAAGGCGGAAATTCTTGCCGCCGCGCAAAAGACGAAAAACACCGTCATCACGGTGGAAGAACATTATTCCGAAGGCGGTTTGGGCGACGCCGTCGCCGGAGAATTGAGCGTGGAAGGCGTCAAGGTCCACAAGCTCGCGGTGACAAGCCTGCCGCGTTCCGGCAAGGCCGAGGAACTGCTCGCGCATTTTGGTCTTGATGCCGCGGCGATTGTGAAGAAGGTCAAATCGCTGTAACCGCCAAGGCGCAAAGAACGCCAGGTTTTGAAGAAATCAAAGCGCGGGGGAGAAATTCCCCGCGCTTTTTATTTCAATGCCCGGCGTCCGGTCGGTTTTATTTTTGCCAGCCGGGCATTTTGGGTGCAGATTGGCCTTGGCCATGAGCGCGCCGGTAAAATTTCTCAAAGGCAAACTGCTGCTGGACGGCGGCGGTTTGGGCGGCTCGTTTTTTCACCGCTCGGTCGTGCTCGTCTGCGAGCACAACGCCGACGGCGCGTTCGGCCTGATGCTCAACCGCTCCGCCGGCAACAAGGTCGGCGAGGTGCTCGTGGCCGACCTGCCCGACACGCTCCGCGAATCGCCGCTCTTCCTCGGCGGGCCGGTCCAGCCCGGCGCCTTGAGTTTTCTCCACACGGACAATTTCATCCCCGATGCCGGCGTGCTGCCCAACCTAGCGCTCGGCCATTCGCTCGACGATTTGATGGAAATCGGCGAATCCTTTTCGCCGGCGAAAAAGGTCAAGCTGTTCGCGGGCTACGCCGGCTGGTCGCCCGGCCAGCTCGAAATGGAAATGAGGCGCAAATCGTGGCTGACGGTTCCCGCATCGCTGGAACTCGTTTTCGACACCCCGCCCGATCAGCTCTGGCAGAAAATCCTGCACGACAAGGGCGGCTGGAAAAACAAACTGCTTTCGCAGATGCCGGAGGATTTGTCGCTGAACTGACTCCCGCTTATGAAGAATGGATTTGTGGCAGATGGTCGCCGACGATTCAATCTTGGCAGGAAATCCGTAACGCCGGAATCCACTGCAAAGAAGTATGCCGCTGAACTTGCCGGCGCGAGTCCGGATCAAAAGCATCAAATCCGCGCGCGGATGGCGGAGGAATATCTGCAGCACGCCAAAACCGAAAGTCACAAACCGTCCGCCTCCACTTTGTGGTAGGAATTTAATTGGCCTCGACGCGCAGCAGCGCCGCGTCTGACTTTGCCAGAATTTCCGTCCGTTCCAGGCTCGCCGGAATCAAGCTGAAGCAGCCGGCGGACAATTTCACCGCCGTCGAACCGCTCCTGATTTCAATTTCGCCCGCCACCGCCGCAACAATTTGCAGCTTTTTCGGCTTCAGCTGGCCGGTGTCGCCTGAATTCAGTTTCCACGTTTCGACGTTGAAAAGCGGGTCGTTCACCAGCGGACGCTTCCGGATTTTTCCGTCCGCGGCGAATTTGGCTTCCGCCAGTCCCGGCTCGAAGTCGCTGAAATCAATGCTCGCCAGCGATTGCGCGACGTGCAGTTCGCGCGGCTTGCCGTCCAGTCCGACGCGATTCCAGTCAAAAACGCGATACGTTGTGTCGGAATTTTCCTGGATTTCAAAAATCACGAGGCCGGAGCCGATGGCGTGGACGCGGCCGCTGGGCAGAAACATCGCGTCGCCCGCGCACACCGGCAACCGGTGGAAGCAATCCGCCACGCCGCCGTCGGCGATTTTTTTCTCAAATTCCGCGCGCGTCACGCCGCGTTTGAGGCCGACGTAAAGGTTCGCGTCCGGCGCGGCGTCGGCGATGAACCACATTTCGGTCTTCGGCTCGCCTTTCAGCTCCGCCGCTTTGTTTGCCGGCGGATGGACTTGCAGCGAGAGTTTTTCGCGCGCATCGAGGATTTTGCAGAGCAGCGGGAAACGGCCTTCCGCCGCCGGTTTCGCGCCGCCGAGGATTTCCGCCGCATGATTTTCCATGAGCCAGCGGAGATTTTTCCCGGCGAGCGGGCCGTTGGCGATGACGCTGGCATCGCCGGGCCGGTCGGAGATTTCCCACGATTCGCCGATCGGTTTGCCGGGCGGCAATGATTTGGTGTAAAGATGTTCCAGTTCGCGTCCGCCCCAGATGCGTTCCTTGAAGATCGGCTGGAAAGTCAGCGGATAGAGCACGGGAATCACACGGGTGCGGCGGTGGGAACGACGCCGTTGCCCGCCGGCTCGACTATTTCGTGAAAATGTCCGTGCGCGCGGAATTTGTCGTAGCGCTTTTTCAACCGCTCGGCGACCGGCAGGGCGAGAATTTCCTCGAGATGCTTGAGCAGGTGCGTTTTCAGGTTCGCGGCGGCGGTGGCTGTGTCGGTGTGCGCGCCGCCCAGCGGTTCGGGAATTATTTCGTCCACGAGCTTGAGTGCGAGCAAATCCTTGGCAGTGATTTTCAGCGCGGCGGCGGCCTTGGCGGCGTTGGCGCGATCCTTCCACAAAATTGCCGCGCAGCCTTCCGGGCTGATGACCGAGTAATAGGCGTTTTCCAGAATCAACACGCGGTCGGCCACGCCGATGCCGAGCGCGCCGCCGGAGCCGCCCTCGCCGATGACGGCCGCAATGATGGGCACCTCGAACAAGGTCATTTCGCGCAGATTGACGGCGATGGCCTCGGCGATGTGGCGTTCCTCCGCGCCGACACCGGGATACGCGCCCGCCGTGTCAATGAGCGTGATGATGGGCAGGCCGAATTTGTTTGCGAGCCGCATCAGGCGCAGCGCCTTGCGGTAGCCTTCGGGATGCGCGGAGCCGAAGTTGCGCAGGATGTTTTCCTTGGTGTCGCGGCCCTTTTGCGTGCCGATGACGACGACGCGGTGTTCGCCCAATTTGGCAAAACCGCCGGCCATCGCGCGGTCCTCGGCAAACAGCCGGTCGCCATGCAATTCCTGAAAATCGGAGAACGACTCCTTGAGGTAATCGAGCGTGTAAGGCCGCTTGGGATGGCGCGCGAGCTGGACGCGCTGCCAGGCGGTGAGGTTGGCAAAGATGTGCCGCCGGGTTTCCGCCAGTTTTTTCTCGATGAGCTGGATTTCCTCCTCGAAGCTGATGCCGAGTGCGTGCTTTTCCGGGTGTCCCCGCAGGTCGTCCAGTTTGGCTTGCAGTTCGACGATCGGCTTCTCGAAATCGAGCTGATGTTTCATGCGTCGGGTATGCTAGCCCTTGGTTTGCCTGAATTCAATGCAAATTGCAGAAATGCGAAAGGCCGGACTTGCGTCCGGCCTTCGCGGTGACGAGGTTTATACGCCTTCACCGAGGCGCTCAGAAGGGCGGCGCGACCAACTTGGGGTCGCTGTCCGAGCCGCGCCGCGAGCAAAACCCCTATGCCAACCCTAAACGGACAGCGAAATCTTCACTCGTCTGATAATTCAGACCCGGCCCGCTCCAAACCGTTCAAAAAATATTCAAACTTTTTTCCGGCCTTTCCACCCCGCGCCGGCTGTCGTTTTCCGGCCTTCCCAGAGCATCCCAGCCACGCTGTTAATTAACCACCTGGTTACAAGTTAGTCAAGCCGGATGTCGCTGAAAATTTTCGTCCGGGAACGCGATTGAATCACGCCCGCCAGGGGCGTCCGGCCGCCGGGCCGCAGCGATTCCCGCAACGCCGCCGCTTTTCCCGCGCCCGAAACCAGCACCCAGACCTGCCGGGCCGCCGCGATGGCGCCAAGACTCAATGAAATCCTTTGCGCCGGCAGCTTGGGCGAATTTTCAATGACCACAAACGGGCCGGCGCAACCGGAAACTTCCGGCGGCGCGCCGGGAAAAAGCGACGCGACGTGGCCATCCTCGCCCATGCCCAAAAAAACCAGATCCAGCACCGGCTGGCGGTTCTTATTCGCCGACACAATGCGGCGTAATTCTTCTTCGGCAATTTTGGCGGCGGCTTGAGGCGAATCTTCCCCGCGAATCCGGTGGATCTGGACGGCCGGGATTTCCAGCGGCGCGAACAAAAGCTCGTTCGCCGGCTTGAAATTGCTTTCCGGGTCGGTCGGCGGCACGCAGCGTTCGTCCGCCCAGAAAAAACGGACACGCCCGAAGGAAATGGCGCGTTTCTCTGTCTGCTCGACGCTGGCGGCGAAGAATTTCTGAACGATGCGCCCGCCGGAGAGCGCGACGCAATGCGTTTTGCCCGCGCGGTTGGCCGATTCGATTTCGTCCAGCCACGCACCGGCGGCGCGCGCCGCCAATTCGTCGTCGCTCGCGAAGGAAAGCAGTTCAGTATTTTTCAAGCTGAAATCTCCAATGCCTCTTGAATCAATTTGATTCGTTTGTCCAAAAGCAAACCGGAGAAAGGTTTCAATTTTCGTTCTCTGTCGCCTCTTGTTTGAAAAACCGCAGAAGGATCATCAAACCCAAAACTGAACATTTTATCTGGCTTTCCTCCGACCGTCAGACAATTTTGCATGAATCTTTTCATCTCATCATTCGTGAAAAGTAGGGTGCAATCGCGATACCATTTTGCTGTTACTGGCTTGGTGCGTCCAGTATCTGGTGCATACATTCCAGATAGAAGAATGAAATCAGCTTCTTCGGGAACATCAAAGCGGTTGAACCAAGTGTAAAACGAAAATGTTTTAGTGCCCTCTCGTTTTGGCGGCTTTCCAAAGTAAGTTCGCGAGGCTTTAATTTGAAGCGTCACTACTCGGTTTTGTCCTTGGCTTTTTTTTAGAACCGCTAAATCTATTCCTTTTTCTTGTCGAGATGTTGGAATGAGAATTGAATAGCCATCTTTCTTCGGCAAAAGTTTTTGCAAACGATTCGCCAACAGGAATTCCGGCCATTGAAGCGTGAATATTGGATCCATGTTTTAAATCATTTTATCACCAGCGGCTCGTGCCAGACGTGGCCGAGTTGCGCGAGCAGATCGTCGGCGGCAATCGGACCCCACGTTCCGGCGGCGTAAAATTCGCGGTTTGTCAGCGGCTTGCCTTCCCAGCCGGCGCGAATCGAGTCCACGATTTGCCACGCGGTTTCCACCTCGTCGCGGCGGATGAAAAGCGTCGCGTCTCCGGCGATGGCTTCCAGCAGCAGGCGTTCGTAGGCTTCCGGCGTGTAGGCGCCAAACTCGGCGTCGTAGCTAAAGTGCATTCGCACGGGCCGCACGCCGAGGCTCATGCCGGGAACCTTGCCGTTGAACCGCAGGGAAATCCCCTCGTTCGGCTG
>CAZZPE010000041.1:0-22172 GCA_964655855.1 uncultured Bifidobacteriaceae bacterium | reverse complement strand
GCAAGTCGGTGGATCATGTTTTGTTTTCGGATTCGGCGGCGAAGGCCGCGACGAATCAACAGCAATGGTATGTCACCATTTCGCGCGGCAAGAAGGGGATTCATATTTTCACCACCGACAAGGAGCATTTGCGCGAGAACATCACGCACAGCGGGGATCGCCCGTCGGTGGTGGATGCGCTGATAGCTCATTACCGGAAACATGATCCGTTCTACCGCCTGATTGAACAACGTTGGGGGCAACGGGTGGCGCTCACCATGACCAACAGCAAACGCGCCAGAGAATTCCGCGAGCTGCGCCAGAGACAAAACCAAAGTCAGGCGCAAGCGCAAACTGAAACGATCAAGCAGACGGTTGAATCCAATGAGCCGCGCCAGCAACCCGTCCAGACACCGGCGGAAAGCCACATGGCTGAAACAACGGAGCCAAAAATCAAGCCACACCTGATTTTCCCGGAAGTCCCCAAAAAACAGTCGCGCGGTTACAGGCCATGAACGGCTGTCAGTCCAAAGGGTAATCGTCATGGTCATAATAGTCTGGCGGTTCCTGCAACAGCAGGAATGGGTCAAACTGTGGTCCCGGTGGTGGCGGTGGCGTTCCCGGCAGATGGATGAAAAGGGCTGGCCGGACATGAGCGGTGGTTTTTCCTCCATTTCGTCGCAATGCACCGCTCAATACCCACGCCAACAAAGCCAGCAAGAGGTAGATGGCTCCAATGAGAAAGTAGAGGGCGTGTTCGTGGATGAAGCCATCAAGGTGTTTCAATCCCGACGCTTCCAGTTCCAGTGCTTTAATTTGCCAAGGTTGCATGGTGTCCTCCTTATGCCGCGACGCTTTGCGCCGCTGGTTCGGGGTTGTGGCTTCCAATAATGGCCTTCTGTTGCCGCTCGTATTCGCTTAACGACGGCATTTCCACCGGAGCCTTCCTGGAATATGCCCGCGTCATGGCCTTGCTGTTGTGGCCAAGATTCACCTGGGCATACCGTTCGGGATAGCCCGCCGTTTTTGCCCGTTCTGCCCACGCGTAACGGTAGCTGTGCAGCGAGACACCTTTGATGCCAAGTCCAGTGCAGCGTTGCTTGAACTCCGTGGCGCGGTCACCAGAGCGCACGGTTCGCATATATGGAAACAAGGGGCCGCTCCCCGGCAAGTCGCGCAAGATTTCCGCCATGTCTTCATCAAATCGCATGATGGCAATCGAGCCGGTCTTCTGGCGCGCATAGCTGATAACGTGGTGTTCCCAATCAACATTCTCGGCTTCAAGGAATGCCAGATCGGATTGCGATGCGCCCAGATGCCACGCCAGTTTGTAGAATGCCTTGCGTTCGGGATTGTTTTCGCGGGCGACGATGGCGGCGTGTTCTTCCGCCGTGATGCCACGCTTCTCTTTGAACTCAACGGCAGGCCATTGACGTTTCGGCACCAGCGGCCACGGCAGCCAACTCATGTCCACGCAGAAGTTGTGCAACCGCCGCAGATAAACATTCGTCGAGACAGTTCCCATTTGCAGGGCTTTCAAAATGGCCTCGCCCTTGGTTTCAATGATGACCTGCGGCAACAGCATCGCCAGCGCCTTGTCCTTCGCGGCGGTTTTCCAACGGTGCTGGTTCGCTCCCTGTTTGGTGTTAATCAATGACTCAATGGCGTGCTGCCATGTCCGGGTGGTGATGCCGTTGTCACTGCCCGCCAGATATGCCTTGGCTATTTGCAGGTTCAAAACCGGCTGGCGCTCGGAATTGTTTTTGGCCTCGATGATCTGTTGGGCTTCATCGGCATTGCCGGTGTGAAGGCTGGTGCGTTTGCCGGTCTTGGTGTCCACGCAGTAGAAACCATTGCCGCGAATGCCACGACGAATTAAGCGATAACGTGTTTTCATAATTTCACGCAATCGCAAGGATAACTGAAACCGGTTCCGCAGAGTTAGCGAGTATCAGGCGGGTTAGCGCCGATTACGCCGAATTCTAACGGAGTAGGAAAAATGGTGTCCGTTTTGGTGTCCGTTGCGGACGCCCTACCTCTTAAACCGTTGCTGCACCCACAGTTCGGATTGGAGGCGAGGGTCGGAATCGAACCGACGAATGCAGCTTTTGCAGAGCCGTGCCTTACCACTTGGCTACCCCGCCGCCTCAAACGGAGATTCAGTCTGCCGTGCTGCTGCCGCAAATTCAAGTTTTGTCGCACAGCTTTTATCCGCCAAATCCCAGTTCGCCGCGCCGCCGCCAAAGTTCCCGCGGCTTGAAAATTCCCGCCGGCGTGATGATGCCGGTGATCAGTTCCGCCGGGGTCACGTCGAATCCCGGATTGCGCGCGCCGCTCGCCGGATTTGCCACGCGAACGTAGGTGCGATGCGCCAAATGCGGAGTGCGGAGCGCGGAGCGCGGAGTTGAAATCACACCCCACGCGCCGAGAACTTCACTTTCGTCGCGATCTTCAATTGGGATGTCGAAACCGCAATTCAAATGCCAGTCAATCGTCGATAGCGGTATCGCCACGTAAAATTGAATCTTGTGCCGCGCGGCCAGCACCGCCTTGGTGTAGGTGCCGATCTTGTTCGCGACCTCGCCAGTGCGTCCGAGCGTGCGGTCGCTGCCGACGATGACCATGTCAATCTCGCCACGCTGCATCAAATGGCCGGCGGCGTTGTCGGCGATGATTTGGTGCGAAACTTTTTGCTGCGCCAGCTCCCACGCGGTGAGCGTCGCACCCTGGGAACGCGGGCGGGTTTCATCGCAGAAAATGTGAAACTTTTTGCCCTCTGCCTGCGCGGCATACATCGGCGCGGTGGCGGAACCAATGTCCACAAACGCCAGCCAGCCGGCGTTGCAGTGCGTCAGGATTTTCATGCCGTTGCGAATCAACTTCGCGCCGTGTCTTCCAATGGCCTCGCAGTGGCGGACGTCGGCGTTCGCGAATTTCTCGGCGGCGGCGAGCGCAAGCGTCTGCTGTTCTTCAACCGTCAGGCCGGAGCGCATGATGGCGCGGACGTCGTTCATGGCGTTGACGGGATCAACGGCGGTCGGGCGCGCGGCGGCAAGCGTTTGATAAACGGTTTCGACGTGGCGCGAAAATTTCTTCAAATCGCCGCCGCGAAACGCGAGAGCGCCCTGCGCGAGACCGTAGGCGGCCGTCGCGCCGATCGCGCCGGCGCCGCGCACGATCATGTCGGTGATGGCGGCGGCGGTTTCGCGGAAGTTTTTGGTGGCGATGATTTTGAATTCGTGCGGGAGCAGCCGCTGTTCGATGAGCAGGACGGCGTTGTGCGCGCGGTCAAAGGTGACAGTGCGGTAATGGCGGGTGCGGCCGCGGACGGTGACGTTCATGCGTTGAAATTAACCGCAAAAGACACAAAAGACACAAAAATCAGCCGGCCTTGATTTTCATCCGGCGGATCCGGTCCTTGATTTCATCGTAGGCCGGCTGCTGGCGGAATTTTTTCAGGTCCGGGTCTTTTGCGAGCCATGCGAAATCGCGGTAGCCAAGATCCATGGCTTTTTCCAGCGCGAGCGCTGCGCGGTCAAACTGATCGGTGAGCGAATAGCTGCACGCGAGGTTGTAAAAAACGAGGGCGTCTTCCGGTTCGAGCCGCGCGAGGCGTTCGTCCACCTTCAAGCCCTCGGCGAAACGACCGCGCTGCGTGTAGCGCTCGCCGAGAATCTGGAGCGCATCCACATAATCGGGATCGCGGCGGACAAGTCCCTCCATGAATTCGATCTCGATGTCGAGTTCGCGCCGGCTGGCGGAACCCGTTTTCTTTCTGGCATTGTTTTTGACCGGCATACGACGGCGCAGTTTTTCCGAGCCTTGCTTCCAAGTCAAGCGCGCGGCGGGGTGTGAAAAACTTTTAGTGGCCACCGGCGGGGCATTGTTGCAGAATTATCATTCGCATTTTTCATATGAAATGTTTTGTCACCGGCGCCTCCGGTTTCATCGGCTCACATCTGGTGCGCGAGCTGCTGGCACGCAAGCATCAAGTGAAGGCGCTCGTGCGGCCCGGCAGTGACCGGCACGGGCTGGCGGGCACGGAGGCGGAGCTGGTGACCGGCGACATCAGCGATCCCCAGCTGCTCCGGCGCGAGATGGAGGGATGCGACTGGTGCTTTCATTGCGCGGCGAGCTATCATTTGTGGCTGCCGAATTACAAGCCGATGTATGCCACCAATGTGGAGGGCACCTTCAACGTGATCGGCGCGGCGGGACACGCCGGCTGCCAACGCATCGTCCACACCAGCACCGTCGGTTGCATCGGTCTGCCAAAGGAGGTCAATGGCGATGTCATGCCGTCCATGGAAACGGACATCATTGCCGACACGGATCTCGCGAACGATTACAAGCGATCCAAATGGCAGGCCGAATTGATCGCGGTGAAATTCGTGCGCGAAGGGCTGCCGGTCGTCATCGTCAACCCCAGCGCCCCCATCGGACCGGGCGATTGGAAACCGACGCCCACCGGCCAGATCATCGTGGACTATCTAAACCGGGCGCTGCCGGCGTATATGGAAACGGGATTGAACTGGGTGCATGTGCGCGACGTGGCCATCGGACACATCCTCGCCGCGGAAAAGGGGCTGGTTGGCCAGCGTTACATTCTGGGCAACAAACAGGGCAACTGGACGATGGAGCAAACACTGGCCGCGCTTGAGGAGATCACCGGCATCCCGGCACCGAAAATGAAAATCCCCCACTGGATCGCGATGGCCGCCGCGCGCGTGGATGAAGGCACCTCGTTTTTCACCCGGAGACCGCCCAAGGCGCCGCTGGCCGGCGTGCGCATGGCCAGGCACAAAATGTGGTTCAACCCGGGCAAGGCCATCCGCGAACTCGGCCTGCCCCAGACGCCGCCCAAAGAAGCCTTTGCGGAAGCCGTCGAGTGGTTCCGCGCCAACGGTTATGTGAAGTGATTTTTCGCGGATGCCGGAATTCAGCCGTTCGAGAAATGCAGCGGTTCGTCCTGATTGGCGCACCTGGTTTCATGCAGAAATCCAGGTCGTGGCAAAGAGCCGGAGGGCTGCCGCAGTTTTTGAGTTCAAGGCCTTGACGCAGCAGGTGCGGACGTCTCCGGCGTCTCGCGTGAGAGCCGCTCATGTTCGTCGGCCAGTTCGGTCAGGCCGAGGTTCCGATAGGCCAGGGCCAGGGCCGTGTGCGTGGCGCTTTTGTCGCGCAAGTTCGGCAGCGCGAACTCGAGGTCCTTGACGGCTTCCTCCGACCGGCCGAGATGGGCCAGGATGATGCCGCGGGTATTGCGGACCTCCGGTTCGTTGGGATATTTCTCCACGAGCGTCTGGCTGATGGCGAGGGCGCGGGGCAGGTCCGGCTGTTTGCCGAGGGCGAGCATCAACGCCATCCGGTTGGCCACGACCGGCAGGCTGGGGGCCAATTCAAAGGCAAGCTTGAAGTGCTCGCCGGCCTGTTCCACGTCGCCGCGCTGGTAGGCGTCATTCCCGACGACAAAGTGCAACATGGCCGAGGACCCGCCCTGCGCAAGCATCTGCGTGAGCAGGGTCTGCGCGCTTTTCGCCTCCGGTTCCGGCAGGCGGGTCATGGGCAGCAACTGTTCGAGCAAGCCGAGGTTTTGCGGGTCGAAATCCAGGCCTTGCTGGATCAATTGGAGGCGGGAAACCACATTGTGCGGATCTGTTTTGGCGACATGAGCCGCCCAGTCGGCGTAGATGTTGCCCAGCCCGGAGGCGTAGGTCTTGTCGCTGGAATTTTTCATGCCCGTCTTCAGAATGTCGGCGGCCTCGGCATACCGTTCCTGAATCGCCAGCGCGGTGGCCCAGGCCATCCGGTCTGGCGGATTTTCCTCCCCGGCCTTTTCGACCTTGCCCTGGTAATACCCGGCCGCAGTTGCGGCCCAGCGGCGCATGTCGGCATCATTGTCCTGCGCCCTGGCCAGGACCGCCAGCAGGAGCGCCGTATCGGGCCGCGCCGAGACCACCGCCAGAAGGTGGGGCTTGGCCAGGTCCCAATTGCGCCTCTGGAAATAAAGCCGTCCCAGCATTTGATGGGCTTCAATTGAATCCGGTTCCAGCTTCAGGGCATGGTTCAATTGAATCTCCGCCTGCCGGAGCATCTGCGCCGTCACGTTGGTTTGCGTCAACAGTTGCCGGGCGGCAAAAAGGTGCGCGGGCGCGTAACCCGGTTTTTCGAGCGGTGCGACCAGATTCAACAGGGCGGAACCCTCCCGCTCCTGGCCCAGGCCAAACTGTGCCACCGCAAGGCGGAACAGGTTTTCCTCCCGCGAGGCGGGCCCGGACAACAACAGCCGGTTGGCGGCGACCCGCGCCGTTTGATAGTTGCGGTTCGCCAGCGCCCGGTCGGCCACCGAGGAATAGTAAGTTCGCGTCCCCGCCGGGTTGGTGAACGCCAGCACAAAGCCGAGCGACACCCAGGCGAAACCGAGCAGGATCGCCGGCACACTCCACCACAACAACCGGTAAGGTCGCGTCTCGAACCAGAGCTCAATCAGCAGCAAAATGTTCATGGCTTGCGTTGCAGTTGGTCAAAAAGCTGTTGCGCCAGCGATTGGCGGGCGGCTTCAAACAACTGCCGCGCGGCTTCCCGCTCGTCAGCCGGCAAAGGCCCATATCCGGTCACCAGCACCTGCATCCGGTAACTGGTGGGGACAAAACCGAAGCCGCTCCCCAGATCAAACCGCTCAAGAAAACTCTTCTCCACCACCGGAATTTCCATCCAGCGCCCCTGCTCGTCCACCGTGCTGAACCACAGCGAACCGTGACTGACCGGTTCCTTGTCCATCTCCACCGCCATCAACGGCGGGCTGGAACCCGTTCCGCCACCCGTCTGCCGCTCCTGCCGCGTGATGCGCCACCCTTGCAGCGTGTAACAAATGGTCACGTCATGGTAGCCGCGAAACGGATAATCCAGCGCCACCGCCGCCACCGTCCGGCCTTTTTGATAATGCCAGATCTTCGAGGAAATCCCCTGTGTCTCGACATCGCGGCCCGGCACCGCCGAGTCCAGACGCTGCCAGCCGCCCAGCTGCTCCGGCAGCGAGAACACCGCCCCGGCGCGCAAGGCCGACTGCGACGCCATCACAAACTCCACCTTCTGATGATGGTAGTGGAGCCAGCCGCGCCCCAGGGCCGCCACGCCGAGCAGCGCAAACGCGCAGCACGCCACCCGCGCCCAATGCGGCGGCAAACGCGCCGGCTCCCGCAACGGTTCCGACACGGGAATGAGCGGCACAGGAACGGGCGGGGTTTCCGGGGTCGCCTCCTTTTTCCACATCGGGGCGGACAGGAAATCCAACCATTGATCCAGACTGACGATCAAAATCAAATACATCGCCACCAGCAACAAGCCCAGCAGTTCGTGCCGCCAGCCGGTGAGAATGTCAACGACATGATTATATTTCAGCCACGCGCCGAGCGTGATGCGGAAAACGTTCCCGATGAGGACGCCGGACAGGACGCAGGGCAGACAAATCAGGATGCGGACCACCGAACGCCGCCGCCACATCAGGTAGAAGAGGCAGACGGCCAGCGTGAGCAGGACCGAGTTGATTCCGCTGCAAGCCTCCTCCACCAGCAATTTCTGCTGCGGCAATTCAATCACATTGCCGCTCAAAAAATGCACCACGCCGAGGGCGTCCAGCACCCGGCTGCTCCCGTGAACCGCCAGCCCGCGCAAATAAAGCATGAACCGCGCGTCCAGCGAGAGCGGCGGCGGGATGATGGTCAACACCATCACCAGCGCCGGCACCAACGCCCGCAGCACCGGCCGGCCGCCCAGACACCAGGCCACGCCCATCAGACAAAGAATCGCCGCCAGACTGGCCAGCCACGGCGACCAGAGAGCCATCGCGACAAAGAGAATTCCAAACGAGGCTCCCATCAGCGCCGTCGTGACGGCGGCGTGGCCGGAGGCGGCAGGCCGGGGCAAATCCTTGAGCCGGCTCCATGCCAGAAAACCCGCGCCCGCCAGCGCCATCGGGAAGAATTGATAATACGGCCGCGACCAAAGATTGGCGAAGAACTGCAACAGCAGCGAGGTGAACCCAAGCGCCAGCAAGCCCGCATCCAGCCGCGTCCATCCGGGGCGTTCGGCAATTGCGGACGGATCGCGCATGGGTTTGTCGGTCATGAGTCAGGAAAATTACAGCAGCCCCGCAACTCTGGCAAGATTCGCAGACCGTCGGCAGCACCATGATTTGGAGTGCGGCGACATGTCGCCGCTTTCCCACGACGCGACATGTCGCGTCGTTTCAAAGCGCGGACATATCCGCGCAGTCCACATCAAGACATTGCCAGACCGGCCATCGCAAACCGTCATCGGCTTGCCCGCGGAAAACGGCAGCCTGTCATTTCCGGCGGCGGAATTTCACCAGCGCGCCCGCGCCGCCCATGACGGACAAGGCCAGCATCGAAACCACCTGGGACGGTTCCGGGACGGCGGCGGTGCTGGCGGTGAAGGTCGTATTGCCGGGTGCGTCAGTAATCAACAAGGTTCCTTGATCCGTGACAAATCCAAATGGATCGCTATAACCGGCCGGACTTGTGAATGTGGCTGACGTCGAAAGGTCATAGCTCGGTGTATCATCATAGGTCGCCAAAATTCCTATCAACTGGGTATAGTCCAACATGCCAACTGCACCTAATCCAGGATTAAAATCGCTCAAATCTTCGGCAAAGACTCCGAAGTCATCACTTCCGTTAAACGTCGCCAAGCTCAATCCTTCAATCTGAATCGTCGTGGTTCCGATGAGGTAATTAACGGGAAATCCATACCCAGACAAATTTACTCTTTGGATGTTCGCGGTGTCGCCAGTGGTGGTCAGGGTGACGGCGGCGTTGTGGAAGGGCGTGGTGCCCAGCGTGCCGGTCAGGTAGCCGGTTTCAGTGTAGGTCATTGGACTGGCGGCAGCCGTGGCCACGGCGCCGAGCAGGATGAGGGTGCAGAGGAGTCGGGTGAGTTTGGTTTTTATAAATGTTTATTTTTGTTAAATTGGACTGGCAGATGATTTCCGGCGGCGGAGCTTGAACAGCGCGCCCGCGCCGCCCATGACGGACAAGGCCAGCATCGAAACCACCTGGGACGGTTCCGGGACGGAGGCGGTGCTCGCGGTGAAGGTTGCCGTTTCAGACGCGCCAGTAATCGACAAATCTCCCTGATCCGTGCCGTATTCTCCAATGTCGTCAGTGTTGTCATAACTGGCCGGACCTGTGAATGTGGCTGACGTCGAAAGGTCATAGGTCGGATCCGTGTCAAAGTTTCCAAAAATTAGATTCCCGCTGCTGTAATTGATAAAGCCCACCTCGCCGCCCAATCCGGTCATAATGTAATTGCCGTTGAGGGCAAAGGCACCGAAGTGTTCCGAATCCGTTTCGGTGAACGTCGCCGTGGGCAGGCCGGCAATTTGAATCGTCGTGGTTCCGGCCAAGAAGTAGATAAAATTACCAATGTTCTGAATGTTCGCTGTATCGCCAGCGGTGGTCAAGGTGACGGCGGCGTTTTCGAAGGGCGTGGCACCCAGCGTGCCGGACAGGTAGCCGGTTTCAGTATAGGTCATTTCACTGGCCGCAGCCGATGCCGCGACGAGCAGGGCGAGGGCGCAAACGAGCTTGAATTTGCCAAGGTTGGCTTTCATAGTTTTATTTCCACAAGTTTGTCTGGCGGACTTCAAACACCAAACGATGGGGGATTTTTGGACAAACCAAACGGAATAACCAACCGTTTGTTGTCATATTCGCAACCTTTTTGGACTCTGCTGCCGGGATGCGGCGGGCCGGAAAGGCTGAACTCGCTGCGGCAATCGTTGAACAAGTCGGGTTTGAACCACGAAATAAGCGAAAGCCAAAAATGGGAAAAGTTCCGCCCGCGATGGATGTCGAGGATACCACCTTTTTTCGGATTTGGGATCGGCAGATTATTTCCGGCGGCGAAACTTCACCAGCGCGCCCAGGCCGCCCAATCCAGACAGGGCCAGCATGGAGATGATCTGGGACGGTTCGGGGACGGATGCGGTGTCAGAGGTCGCGGTAAATGAGCCTATAAAAACATCAGACCTTAAGTTATCGTCACCGATAGAGTCGGTAAACTGCTGCGAAGATTGCGAATCCTGATAGATACGAACATATCCCACACCTTCAATGAAAAAACCCAAGCCAGCTGAATCGAGAACACCGCCCGCCAGCAAGTGATTGTCCGGCAGACCGTCGTTGGACGAACTGGTTTGCAAACTGTCAATGTCGAATTGGGAAATACCCCATTCGCCATAGGTGCCGGTAATGCCAGTGATCTGGTAGTAACCATCCGGGTCGTCGGTCGTGGTGGTGAGAGTGCCGCTCCCGACATTCCAGTAGCCGGTGTAAACCCAATTCCAGGATAATTGGGCGTTGGCGGTGGCGGCCGCGCCGAGCAGGACGAGGGCGCAGACGAGTTTGGCAAGGTTGGGTTTCATAGTTTTATTTCCACAAGTTTGTCTGGCGGATTTGAAACACCAAACGATAAGGGAGTCTTGGACAGACCAAACGGAATAGCCAACCGTTTATTGTCATATTCACAACCTTCTCAACATCCTGCAGCCGGGATGTGGCGGGCCGGAAAGGCTGAATTCGCTGCGGCAATCGTTGAACAAGGCGGGTTTGAACCACGAAAACCGCGAAAGCCAGCCAAGCCAGGGGATCAACAACAAAGACAACAAAGGCGCGAAGACGCGCAGAACCTTCGCGTTGAATCTATTTTGTCAATTGCTCAACTAAAATTGATAATTTGCAAGGCCGCGCTTGCCTTTGGGCCGCGCATCGTGAAAAATTCCGCCGTCGTTCTTTATTTATGCCACACGTCAAACTGCACATTCCGGGACCGGTCGAGGTCAGCGAAAAAACCTTCAAGGCGTTCAGCTCGCCGATGATCGGCCATCGCGGCCAGGGCTTCAAGGACCTCTACGCGAAAATCCAGCCGCAACTCCAGCAACTGCTCGCCACGAAGCAGCTCGTCTATCTTTCCACCTCATCCGCCTGGGGCGTGATGGAAGGCGCCATCCGCAACCTCGTGCAGAAAAAGGTTCTCAACTGCATGAACGGCGCGTTCTCGGACAAATGGCTCGACGTCTCCAAGCGCTGCGGCAAGCAGGCCGAGGCGTTGCAGGTGGAATGGGGCGCGCCCATCCGCGCCAGCCAGATTGACGCGAAGCTCGCCTCCGGCCAGTTCGACGCGCTGACCGTCATCCACAACGAAACCTCCACCGGCGTGATGAGTCCCATCGCTGAAATCGCCGCGCTCAAGAAGAAATATCCGGACGTGATGTTCATCGTGGACGCCGTCAGCTCCATGAGCGCCGTGCCGCTGAAATTCGACGAACTCGGCATTGATGTGCTGCTCGCCGGCACACAAAAGGCGTTCGCCATGCCGCCCGGCACCTCCATTTTCACCGTTTCGCCCGCCGCGCTGGCCCGGGCTGCCACGACCAAGGACCGCGGCTATTACTTCGACTTTGTCGAGTTCCAGAAAAACGCCGAGAAAAACATGACGCCCAGCACGCCGAGCATCGGGCACGTCTTCGCGCTGGCGTCCAAGCTCGACGAATTTTTCGCCGAGGGCCTGGAAAACCGCTATGCCCGCCACATCAAGACAAACCATTTGTTGCGCGACTGGGCGGCGAAAAACGGCTTCACGCTGTTCCCGGAAAAGGGCTTCGAATCGCTCACGCTCGTCTGCATCAACAACGGTGCCAGGCCCGGCGGACGCGTCGTGGACGCGGAGAAACTGGTGAAGCTGGTCAAGAAGGAAGGCTTTCTGATCAACGGCGGCTACGGCAAGATCAAGGGCACGACCATCCGCGTCTCCAACATGGGCGACGAGACCGAGGCCAGCATGACGCCGCTGATCGCCGCGCTGGACAAGGCGATGGCACAGCTATAATGCCGGAGACCTGAAACCGGAAATTTGAAACCTGAACCCGGCGATTGCACAACAATCGCCGGTTTTTATTTTCGTGTCTTTCGCGCCTTTCGCGGTTAATCAATTCTCCGTGTCGAATGACTACCAACTTGTCCAGCTTGCCAGCGGCGCGCAGACGCTGTTCTCGTCTGCCTACGGCGAAAAAATGCACCCCGGCCTTGGCCCGGCGGCGGAAGCGGAACTGCTTTATGTCCGCCAGCTCCAGATTTGCGAAAGGCTGCAAAATCATTCCGACGAATTTGTTATCTGGGATGTCGGCCTCGGCGCGGCGGCCAATGCCATCGCCGCCCTGCGCGCGACGCGCGAAATTCCCGGCCAGTTGCGCCTGATCAGCTTCGACAACACCGCAGAGCCGCTGGAATTCGCGCTGCAAAACGCCACCGCGCTGGGCTATCTGACCGGTTACGAAAACCAAGCCGCCGGGCTGCTCCGCGACCGCCGCGTGGAATTTGAAAACGGAAAACTATCGGTGAACTGGGAATTTCACCTCGGCGATTTTCCGGCATTGATTTCAAAAGCAGAAAGCGGAAAGCAGAAAGCAGAAATTCCTTCGCCGCACGCGATTTTTTACGACGCTTTTTCCCCGGCGAAAAATCCGGCCATGTGGACGCTGCCGGTGTTTGAAAATCTTTTCCGTGCGCTTGATCCGGCGCAGCCGTGCGCGCTGACGACCTATTCGCGCAGCACGCTGGTGCGCGCGACGCTGCTGCTGGCCGGACTTTTCGTTGGTGTTGGTCACGCAACCGGCCTGAAGGAGGAAACCACGATTGCCACAAACTCGCTGGATTTGATTGCGGAGCCGCTGAACGCCCGCTGGCTGGCGCGGGCGCTGCGCTCCCACAGCGCCGAGCCGCTGCGCGAGCCGGTTTATTCCCGCGCGCCGCTGTCGCCGGCAACGGCGGAACAATTGCGCCGGCATCCGCAGTTTCAACTTTGAAATGCCGGACAATCTTTTATAATCAGGGCATGAACGTTCTTGTCACCGGCGGCGCCGGCTATATCGGCTCGATTTGCACGGAAGAACTCCTCAATGCGGGGCATCAGGTCACGGTTTATGACAACCTCACCGAAGGCCACCGGTCAGCGGTGGATCCGCGCGCGAAGTTCATTTTCGGAAAACCGGAGGAGGACGGCGACATTTTGAGCGCTGTCAAGTTTGCCAAGCCCGACGCCATCATGCACTTCGCCGCCAGCGCGCTCGTCGGCGAGTCCATGACGAACCCGAAAAAGTATTTTCACAACAATTTCGTCAATGCGCTCAAGCTGGCCGACGCCGTCGTGGAATGCGGCGTGAAGAAATTCGTCTTCAGCTCCACCTGCGCCACCTATGGCCCGCCGGACAAAATCCCGATGACGGAGGATTTGCCGCAGCGCCCCATCAACCCCTACGGCGAGGCGAAGCTGATGTTCGAGAAGGCGCTGCTCTGGTATCAGCGGATTTACGGGCTGGAATTCATCGCGTTCCGCTATTTCAACGCCGCCGGCGCGAGCGAAAAATTCGGCGAGCATCACCGCCTTGAGACGCACATCATCCCGAACGTGCTCTTCGTCGCGCTGGGCAAAAAAACGCAATGCGAGATTTTCGGCGCGGACTATCCGACGCCCGACGGCACCTGTGTCCGCGATTACATCCACATCAAGGATCTGGCGCAGGCGCACATGCTCGGCCTGCTGCCGGGCAAGACCGGATTTTACAATCTCGGCAACGGCGACGGCTATTCCGTCCGGCAGGTCATCCACATGTGCGAAAAGGTGACGGGCAAAAAAATCCCGACGGTTGAAAAACCGCGCCGCCCCGGCGACCCGCCCAAACTGGTCGCCTCCGCCGAAAAAGCCATCCGCGAACTCGGCTGGAAGCCGAAATACCCCAAGCTGGAAGACATTGTTGCGACGGCGTGGGCGTGGCACAAAAAACACCCGACCGGTTACGCGGATTAAAAACCAACCCACGACAGCCGTATGAAAACCATACTTTATGTCGAAGACGATCCGTTGATTGTGCATATTTACGGCACAGCCCTGAAGCACGCCGGGTTCCAGGTCGAGGTGGCGGAAGACGGTGTGCTTGCGGCACAAATGCTGTTCAAATCGCGGCCGGACCTCGTGGTGCTGGACCTGATGATTCCCAAACTGACGGGAAAGGATGTGATAAAATACATTCGTTCCACGCCGGCCCTGAAAACCCTGCCGGTGGTCATTCTGTCGAGCGCGAGCATCGCCGATTTGGGCGTTGAGGCGGCAGCCTTGGGTGTGGAAAGCGTCTTATACAAATCGCAATGCACACCGGCCATTCTACTGAGCGTGGTCAACAGCCTCTTGAGCGACACCCTCGACCCTTCCGCCCAATTGCCCCCCGCATAACAAATCTGTCAAAGCCGCCGGCCGGCCTTCATGACGGCAAATCCCTGCCGGTCGTGGTGACGGTGAGCTTGCCGTGCTTCACGCCCTTGGCGGAAATCAATTCATCGGCAATCTTGCGGATCAACGCCGCCTGACCGCGCACCAGCAGCACTTCGAGACAGTTGTGATGGTCCAAATGCACATGAACGGTTGAGAGAATCACATCGTGATGGTCGTGCTGGATGCCCGTGAGCGTGGACTGTAGATGCGGCTTGTGATGGTCATAAACCAGCGTGATGGTGCCGGCGATGTCCTCGGTGCCGAATTTCTGCCGGTGCTCGACGAGCTGGTTGCGGATCATGTCCGCGATGGCGAGCGACCGGTTGTCGTAGCCCTTTTCGCGCGACATCTCATCCAGTTGCCGCAAGAGCGACGGCGGCAGGGACATGCTGAATCGGCTGACGGTTTCTTTTTTCATGGCCATGATTATTTGCAATGGCGGCGTCAACGCAAGCTCTTGAATTGCCACGCCAAGACGCCAAGGCGCAAAGGGTTCACACGAATTTCACGGATTCGCACGAATTTTGCAGCCACGGGGTGGCGACCGAGAATAGCCCACGGTTTCAACCGTGGGTTGCGTCCCACAAAATTAATTCCTTCTCCCATCGGATGGGAGAAGGTGGCCGCAGGCCGGATGAGGGAAAATTCAGACAAACAACCCGCCAATATCACTCCCCGGCTGCATCTTCAATGTTTTCGCTCGCGTAGTTTTGTCGCTCATGTCGGCATATTGCCAGTTATTACCAACCTTGCGCGCGAAGATGAAGCGGCCAAATTCCTCGCCATGTTCCTCGGCAAATTTCGCCAAGCCGATTGCCTTTGGCAAGGCATCAACATACGAGTCGTTGTGCGGTTCAAGGATGTCCACCACGAATCCCTTGCCGGATTTTCGCACAACGGCGAAGTCAGGGAAAAATGGTTTGGTCACGCCGCCCATTTCGTAAGGCACGCAGAACGCCCAATCACGCCGATCCATGTTGCGCAGCCAGCACACGAAATCATTCTTCTTTATTTCGTCGGCGAACAAACCCGCCTCCCATGTATTAAAATCGGCAAAGAATTTCCCGCCAGCATCACAGAACAAATGCTTGTCCAATGCCGCGCCTTCTTTCTTTTCGACAATCTGGTCGGGTAATTCCCAATCCTGCGCCGCCGCCTTGCCGCTGGACTGAATCAGCGCATTGAAACGCACCCGCACGGATGCCGAAAGTTTCTTGATCTGCACTTTGTGTTTGCCCCACCAGTCATTGAATTGCTCCCGCGCGAACTTTTCCAGCGCCGGCACGGTTTCCGACTGCCGCATGATGGCGATTAGTTCCAGCTTGGCTTGATTTGGATTTTCCTGGTCGTGGAATCGTTTCCAGTAAGTGCGGTGCAGACCTTCGCCCGCCGCGAGCAAACGCCCAGCCGAGTCAAATAGCTGTTCGATGTTTTCCACCGAAAGCGTCAATTTCGATGCGATAGCGCCATCAATGGACATTGAGCCGGTGACCACCCGCAATGATTCCACCTCGATTTCGCCGCCTTCACGCAACACGCTACCCCATTCGGCAATCGTTTTGGCGTATTGGTCGCGCAGTTCTTTCAGCTTCTTGAGAAAGATTTCCCGCATCTCCTCGTCAGCGTCTTGGTTCAATCCCTCGTGCATCAACAATCCGGCCAGCCGCAGCGCCCGCTTCACTTCGCTCATTTTGGGAATCCGGCTCACGGCATACGTCGGCAGCGTGTTCAAATGCTCAAACACCTTGGCAAATGCCGGATTTCGCCCATACGTCTCGGCGGCAAGTTCCGCCCGGACGGCCAAGCCATCTGCCGGATTGCGCAAACTCTCCAAAACTTTTTCGACAGCTTCGCGGTTGTAATGCGGCAAAAACAATTCCACCGTGTCCAGCACTTCGTTTGTGCCGATGCGCCGCGCCAACGGCGTGCGAACCATGCGCCCGACAAGCTGCGCGATGCTGGTCGGGTCTTCCGCCCGCCGGAAACTCATCATCACCTCGGCACGCGGACAATCCCAGCCGGTGGATAATGCCGTCTTGAACAAAACCACTTTCGCATCCGGGCTATCCTGAATCCGTGATGCTTCCAGCTTGCGGATGATTTTGCCGGAGACGGAAATCTCGGTGGAATCCTGGAAGCAATGGACGATTTCATTTACCGCCAGCGAGCCGGTTTGCCGTTCAATCACGCGCAGGACATCTTCCAATGAAGTGCGGGTCAGAACACCTTCCGTTCCGTCCTCGACCTGCACGACCAGAATTGGACGGACAACGTCCTTTTCCTTTTCTTTGACACAGTAATCTTCCCATTGTTTGGTGAATTGTTTCCACGTCCGCGCCGCTTGTTCAAGCAGCGTCAAATCTCCCGCGACGTTCGTCTTGGGATTGTGGATGATGATCAAATCCTTGAGCAACCCGCTCGCACGCACTTCATCCGGGTCTATGTTGATTGGTCTTTTCGTGCGGTTAGTGCTTCCGATCAGTTGCTCGAACCGCAACGGTGTTGCACTCATGCCCAACACCAACGGCACGGACGGCATTCCATCCACCGGCGAGCCGACGATGAATTTCTGCATGATGGTCGTGCGGTTGCGGTCGGTTGCCGTCGCGCCGCGATGCGCCTCGTCAATGATGAGGACAAAATCCTGCGGTGCGCGGGCGATGGTGCGGGCAATCGTCTGCCAGAAGGTCGTGTTGCGGAAATCGCCACCGCCTTCTTTTGTCAGCAACTTGTCTTTGCCGAGCAATTGCGTGTTGATGAAATAGACGTAGCCCGGCTGCAATTCATCTTCTTTGAAGTTCTCGCTTTCGATCGTGAGCATCCGGTTAAACGGCAGATGGTCACAAGTGCCAAGCAATTTATTTTTGCTTTGCGTGTTTAATTCAGGTGAATCCGAAAGCCAGAGAAAGACCGTGTTGGGACGTGCCGGAATCCCGTCGCTACCGCCAAATGTATAATCTATCACCTGTGCCAGCGTGATGGTCTTTCCTGAACCCGTTGGCGCTGCCAGAATGACCGCTTGCAATTTGCCTTTTACAGCCGCCGCGCGGGCATCGTCCAATTCAGAAATGATGTCTCGCGCAGCCGTTTCTTGAAACGATTTTAATTCCAGTTTCATGCCGCACCTCCTTCACCCAGAACTTCCGGCGTGTTGATGCGGAAGTTTTCCAGATAGCTTTTATAAAGCTGCACGCAATGGAACTTGCGTCCCAGCGTGCGGCGCATCAGCCCAAAATTTTCCTCCGAATCAGTAACGATATAAATCCATTCGATGTCCTTCCGTTCCGCCAACGCCTCGCGGAATGCACGAAATTCCTTTTCTTTGATAAGCACTGCGAACGGCGCTTGCTTTGGAAAAAACCACGGCTGGGAACCTTTGGAATCTTCACGCTTGCCGCGACAGCCTGCCATCATCCAAAGAATCGGCAGGATGGCTTGGAACGCATCGCCGCGAGCGACTTCGTCCGGATTAAGAAAATCCAAGCGGAAGTATTCGAGGTTTTCTTCAAAACCATCCGAGAGGCTAACTTCATCAAGATATTTTCCCGTCAGCAATTCGCCAGTCTCACGACATCCATTTAGGGCATTTCTGCAACGCGGCCAAGTTACAGATTCACACACACCGAAGGATTCATATTTCACATCTCCGAGCGAAAAACCATCCCGATCCAATTTCTTGTGGTCTGATTCCTTGACTTCATTGTTTGTGACCAGAATGCATCTGCGCGTTTTCCCATCACTTCGGTTTGCAAGCCAAGTTGCGTGCATCGTAGTGCCAGAACCGCCAAAAAAATCCAAAACCAACGGATTGGCACGCTCTTGGGTAATCAACTCAATGCACCTCTGAACCGCGTAAACTGATTTCGGAAATGGGAATTCCTTTCCCACAATTTGCTTTACCAGAGACGCACCATGCTTTCCAGCCTCACACCATTTGTCAGTCCAAACAGTTTTTGGAACGGTTGATTCTTCGTCGAGAAATAAATCAACTGTGCCGTCCTCATCCTTGATCGCCACAATTCGATCTAAATGGTCTTCAATCGAGTCCAACCCAAAATTCCACCGTCGCTCCACCCCATTTTGGTCAATCGGCCAAACTTCAATTTCGCCCGCAACCGAAAGAACATTTTTTCCAGGCGGGTGAAAGTCATCTTCTGGTTGTTCGCCTATGCGGACAACTTTGTCATCTTTGACATAGACCGGATAAAACATTGTCTTCCGGACTGTGCGCAATGAGTTGTGACCCCATCGCCGCAACTTTCGCGGTTGTTTGTTGGGGCGGCGCGTTCTCGCAATAACAGAAAGACCGCGAGGAGTAACAAAAACCAAGTTTTCGTTTGTGTGCGCAAAATTGTTAGTGATATTTCCTCTGGGATTATGAACCACCGAAACATTGGTTATCTCATAATTTGGAAAATCCGCCGCAAGGAGCATTAAAAGGTGATGCAGTTCATTTTTGTCAATGGCGACAATGAGAACCCCATCCGGCTTAAGCAGCCGTTTGGCGAGTGCCAAACGCTTTTTCAACATTGACAGCCACTTTGAATGCCGGAATACATCAGCTTTATCCACATAGTCGTTGTTGTATTTCCAATCGCGTGCGCCGGTGTTGTAAGGCGGGTCTATGTAAATCACGTCCACTTTGCCTTCGTAGCTGTAAAGCAAGAGCTGGAGCGCATGGAAGTTGTCGGCGTTGATGAGCAGATGCCACGGCTTGTCCGGCCCGCCGCGCTCAACCCGATCCACCGGCACGAGCGCCGGATAAATCGCATCGCCAAAACTGCGCACCACCACCAAATCAGAAATGGGAAATTCTTTGTTCGCCTCGCCGGTCGCCGGATAGCCCGTCACCGCCCGGTCGCACGTCGCGATATTTTTGTGGATGGATTTGACGCGCCAAAGCCGGTTGCCGGATTCGCGCTTGAGCGCCACCAGCTCGCCCGGCTTCACCGGCAGGCGCGGCAACCGCACCGTTTCCGGCAGATGTTCCTCGAAAACGAGACCGAACTTTTTTGTTTTCTTCAGCGCCTTCACCTCGGCGGCAATCCCCTTGCGGAGACGCTCGTCAGGAATTTGCGCAATCAAATCCTCAATTTTAGCCATGCAGACAAAGCCTCATTCGCTTCGCAAGCGAAGGAATGCTGTCTGCGGGATGCTCCTCGGAAGAAGCCACATGCCCAAAAAGAAGGGGGCGACACTTACTGACGCCCCGCATCAGGCACGTGGATGCCTTCCAAGGAGCGCTTTCAGTGCGCCCCGATGGGGCGCACCTTGAGCGCTGTCCTTGGTCTGAAATTTCCACGTTTCGATGCGGACAGCAGCCGAAGCTGCGAAATGATTTTGGTTAAAGTTTTTTCTGGTCGTTTGGTTTTTAAGAACGCGACGATTCTGCGCCGGAAAATTAGCAGCGTCAATCTGTGTTTATCCGTGTTTCATCTGTGGCCAGAAAAGATGCGAACGGGCTGGCATCGGGCAAATAGTTCTCCGCTGGCGCTGAGCCGACATCTGGCGCGACTGCGCCGTTGTCCACGCGCAACGACCCGTTGCGGACACAGGACGAGCCGTTGTATGCACAGGGCGGAATGGAACGCGCGAACAACGGGTCGTTATATTCCCGCAACGGAATGGAATTGCTTCGCAACGGATCGTTATATTCCCGAACTGGAATGGAATTGACGCAAACATGGTCGTTATATTCCGAGGACAGACCATATTTCGGGCAGGATTGGTCGAAATTCGGCGGCAAAAAGAGGGTTGTTTTGGCGGCAAGTGCTTGTTAGCGTGCGGTTATGGCGGATGGAGCGCAAATTACAGTCGCGCCCGGAGCGGCGGAACCTGCGGTGGACATGGTTGCGTTGCTGGCGGCACTGGGCAATCCGGTGCGGTGGCAGGTGCTGCGGTTGCTGGCCACGGAAGGCCCGCAGTCGGTGAACGACCTCGCGGCGCGGGTGGACCGGGCGCAACATTCCTTGTCCAAGCACCTGCAAATCCTGCGCGCGGTGGGCGCGGTGGTGATGGCACCGGGCACGGACGGCGACGGGCGGAAGCTGTTTCACGCCATCCCGCCGGGCTGTTTGCGCGACGGTGCCGGAGGAAAAGAAATTGACTACGGCAATTGCGTGCTGCGGCTGGAGTAAATTGGCAAGGCAGGATGACGTTTGCCTGACACGGAGGCAGGAATTTTCAGCCGCCATTCCCCGGCGGCGATTCCGCACGCGCAGCCGCGCCGTTTTTCCGCACCAGCAAACGCCCAATCACGCAGGCCAGCCCGAACATGACCAGCGTGCCGAGCGCGCCGGCGATGGCCGTGGCGATGCCCGTCGAGCTGATGCCGGGCATTTTGTAATCGGGAATCCATGTCTTGATGAGCGTGGCGGCGTGGCCGGCAAAGCCGAATTTCTCCGCCACCTTGTCCAGCCCGTCCGGCCACGAACAGGCATAGGGCGAGACAAAAATCGCCAGCCCCAGCGCGATGACCAAGCCGAAGGCCAGAAATTCCAGCCCCGTGCCGCGCATGACTGGCATATTTTCGGCCTCCAACAAATCCGGCCGCGTCCGCGCAATCGCCAGAATCACCAGCGACGTGATCAAGCCTTCGCCGATGCCGATGAGCGCATGGACGCCCACCATCGCCGGAAAGACCACGCCCGGCGCAAGCGTGCCGGACAGCGACAATTCCCCGGCGCACGTCACCGCCGCCAGCACCGTCGAAAGCCACGCCGCGAAAAACACCGCCGTGATGCGCCCGCGCAGGCCGGGCAGAAATTTTCGCGCGGAACGGTAGAGCGCGTAGCCGACCACCGCGCCGATGAACGACATGTTGAAAATGTTCGCGCCCAGCGCCAGCACACCGCCGTCGCTGAAAATCAGCGCCTGCACCAGCAGCACGCAGGCGATGACAATGGCCGCCGCGCCCGGCCCGATCAGCACCGCCGCCAGCACGCCGCCGAGCAGGTGCCCGGAAGTGCCGCCGGCCACGGGAAAATTCAGCATCTGCGCCGCGAATACAAACGCCGCACTCAAGCCCATCAGCGGAATCTTGTTGCGCGGCAGCGTGCGGTTGACCTGCCGCGCGGCCACGGCCAGCCCGCCCGCGGACAGCGCGCCAGTCACGGCGAGGGTTTTGGCATCCAGGAAACCGTCGGGTATGTGCATAATTTCTTGCTCCGGCAAATGGATTGTGTCAGGATGTTACAAATAAAATCAATCGTAATACTTTGAAATTGCCCGTCAAGTTCAAACATCCGGACGCGTTCGGTTTTGGAGTGCGCGGACACGTCCGCGCTTTGGCACTGGGAGACATGTCTCCCGGTCGGATAGTGGTGACGTGTCGCCGCACTCCAAAAGAGGCCAATCCATGAGCCTGCGCCTTTTGCACAATCACAGCCGGGGCGACAGCGCGGTTCATCGCCTGCCGGCGGCGTTGAAGCTGGGCGCCGCGCTGATGCTGGTGCTGGTGACGGTGCTGCTGCCGCGAAACGAAATTGTTGCGCTACTGGCGATCGCGGCGGTGCTGGTTTTGATCGCCGCCGCGAGCCGGCTGCCGACGTGGTTTTTGTTGAAGCGGATGCTGCTGCTCGAACCGCTCGTCCTCGGCGTCGCGGTGCTGATGCTGTTCCAGCCGGATGGCGGGCGCGTGTTCGCAGTGGTGCTGCTGAAGACAAATCTTTGCCTGCTGGCAACGGTGCTGCTGTCGAACACGACGCCGTTCACGGAAATGCTGCGCGTGCTGAAACGGCTGCGCGTGCCGTGGATGTTCGTCACCACGCTGACGCTGATGCACCGGTATTTGTTCGTGCTGGCGGACGAGGCGGAGCGGATGCGCCGGGCGCGGGCGTGCCGCACGTTCA